>JBBIGR010000003.1:0-204442 GCA_037447435.1 Fibrobacteria bacterium | reverse complement strand
GTTATTGCAGGTGTCAATCAACACCATTGTTGCGGTCGGAATGACGTTTGTCATTCTTACCGCCGGAATCGACCTGTCGGTGGGTTCGGTAGTAGCGCTTACTGCCGTGGTGCTCGGCTCATGCCTGCATAGCGGAATAGGAATTCCCCTTTCCTTGCTTGTCGCGCTATGCGTCGGCATGTTCTGCGGCCTTATCAACGGCTTTCTTATTGCCAAATGCAAGGTCCCGGCCTTTATAACCACGCTCGGCATGATGAGCGTGGCGCGCGGATGCGCGCTTATGGTCACCGGCGGCCAAACAATTCATCAATTCCCCGCTGCTTTTACTTTTCTTGGGACCGGCCATATAGGACCAATTCCGGTCCCGGCCATCATTGCCGGTATTGTTGTGGTTATAGCCGCGTTTGTCCTTTCTCAAACACGGTTCGGAAGATACGTCTATGCGATCGGCGGAAACCGCGAAGCAGTAAGCCTTTCGGGCATCAACGTCGCATGTATGGAAATAGCGGCATACGCGATTTCGGGATTGACCTGTGCGCTTGGCGCGTGCATTCTCGTCGGAAGACTTGACGCTGCACAACCGATTGCCGGTTACGGATACGAATTGAACGCGATTGCGGCGGCCATCATCGGCGGGACCAGTCTGTCGGGCGGCGTCGGTACCGTCTTCGGCACCCTTATCGGCGCTCTTATCATGGGTGTTCTGCAGAACGGGCTCACCCTGACGAACGTACCCTCATATGTCCAGCAAATCGTCATCGGTTCGGTCATTATTGCCGCAGTGCTGTTCGATCAGTTGCGCCGTGGAAGAATGGGAACGCGCAGTAATCGGTTGGATCGATGGTTGAAAAAGAAATGATTTATTAACGAATAGGAATTTTTAATGCGAATATTCAATTTCGGATCGGTGAATATCGATTATGTCTACACGGCCGATCATATTGCAAATGAAGGAGAGACCGTTGCCTGTGCCGATTTCGCGGTATATCCTGGAGGAAAAGGCGCGAACCAATCGATTGCAATCGCAAGAGCCGGCGGAGCAGTTACGCATATCGGAAAAATAGGACGAGACGGCGAATGGATTTCCAAAATATTGAAAAATGACGGCGTCGATATCACCCAACTTGCGGTTTCGGAAGATTTGACCGGCCATGCAATTGTGCAGGTTGATAAAAACGGCCAGAATTCCATCGTTTGTTTTGGCGGAACAAACAGGCTTATAACCAATGCCGAAATCGATGATGCCTTGGAGAATGCCATAGCCGGGGATCTCGTGCTTATACAAAACGAAATAAACAATATTCCCCATATAATCGATTCATCGTATGAAAAGGGCTTGACAATTTGTTTCAATCCCGCCCCGATGGATCAGGAAATTCCGGGATACCCTCTTGAAAAGGTATCGATATTCATATTAAACGAAGTGGAAGGGGAAAATTTGACATCAAAGAAAAGCCCGCAAGAAATCATCGCCGCCATGCGTGAGATATATCCGAATGCTCAGGTTGTTCTGACATTGGGCGCTCGCGGACTCCTATACAATACGAACGGATGCACGCATTCAATTTCGGCATGCCCTGTCGATGTTGTCGATACCACCGGTGCGGGAGATACGTTCATCGGCTATTTCCTTGCGGGACAACAACGGGGAATGCCGTTGTATCAGTCGCTTGAGTGGGCAAATAGAGCGGCGTCGGTTTGCGTGATGCGAAAAGGCGCCGCCAATTCGATTCCATGGGCCAATGAACTGGCAAACCTGCGGCAGCTGTCGCATCGGTAAATTAATAAATTCTACCATGCGACGTTATCCCATCATTATCCTTAATTGCGAATACGGCGGAACCGGCACGGGAAACCCGGTCGACGATCTGAGGAAATTATAAAAGCGCGGAAAACAATCAATATCCGGGATTTTTGGTAAATCTGATTTCAGCATAAATGGGAAAATGGTCCGACGGATACAAATTATTTACTTGATAGTGAATAATCTCGGCCGCAAGGTCGGTAAACGTGTTTTGCGGCACAAGAATATAATCGATTTTATCACCAGTTTGAGTTCCGGTCCAGTTATGAAATGTCCCGCTGTTTGGGGCATTCGGATAGAGCAGTCGATAGGTATCTGACAGCGGAAGTATGGTGTTCTGTTTCAAATACACAACGGCACTGTTCGCATCCGTCGCATTAAAATCTCCCGTTACAACTGCAGGAACATCCGTAAACCGGCGATGGGCCATACTGTCGATCAACATTTTCGAGGTACTGTCCTGCGCCTTCTGCGATTCATATGCCCAATGGCTGTTAAAATGATAAAAACTGACGCCGGTCTGTTTGTTGACAAGGCGTGCATGCGTGCAGATGCGAGGATAGGTTTCTCCCCATCCCATAGACCCGGGAATGTTGGGCGTCGGACTGTACCAGAACGTTCCCGCATTACTGCTGTCGATTCGCCAGATATCTGACCGGTATAGGATACGACTCGATTCACCCAGTCCGGTCGATTCGCGACCTATTCCGTAAAAGGCATAATGCGGGCAACCGGTTACAATGTCGGCCATGTATTCAGGTACCAGTTCCTGGAACCCTATCACATCGGGGTGATAGGTATTTATAACCGTAATTACTTTATCGCGGCGATTGGCCCAGGCATTCGTTCCGGTATCATACGGCCCTCGAATATTAAAGCTCATAATCGCAATGATGAATGGAGAAAGTATTATGTCTCCCAAATCCTGCCCGGCAACGCTCGCAAGTTCATGAATTGCGTTTTGATAACCAGGTTTCGAAATTACAAGAGAATCCGCGATGGAACCGGATTTCGCAAGTTGCGCGGTCCGCCTTTGCGAAAGAACCGATGTTTGCATCTTCCCCGAAACAATCATGATTTTCCACTGTGCATAGAATTCCGGCGCCATTGCGGACATGATATAGGAACCTTCGGTCGCCGGCAATTCCGTTTTATCAAATCGTATAACATTTGTTCCTCTTGCCAATTTCCGTGCAGCAATAGCCGAACACAAACGTCCGGCATAATCGTACATTCGAAACTGCATGGTCTGGCCGATATTGCTCTCGATTCGGACTTTGTCTCCTATAGAACTAAATGCCGCCTGCGAAGCGGAAACGGAAGTTACCCGGTTTCCGACTTGCAAATTAAATGAAAAAGTGCCATCGAGCTTTGTCGTATCGACCAAATTGGCATTCGCCAGACGAACGATTGTCCCGCTCAACGGATTGTGCAGCGAATCCGTTATTCTGCCGGTGATTATCGCAGCACTCGGAGTGGTCGGATACGCAGTAACGCTTGCAAGAAAAATTCCGATGAAGGTGATATGATTGAAGAATTTTCTGCAATATACGGTGTCCATAGTCACTCCATTAAAACGCATACGTTAAAAAGCATTTCTAACGAGATGCAAAGTTTTTGAAAACGGTATTTTCATTGTCACTTGTATTGTACCCCAAAAATCCATTTTTGGAAAGATATGTATAAGGATAAGGAAAAACGGCTGGTTTAGGTATTGTTAAAACGACCGAAAACATTGCGAAAGCGACCAGTAATTTTCTACCCGACATATACTGTCGGATTTTTCACCATTGCCGAATAGAATAGTTACAATGTAGCTACCGGCTGCAACAGGCGGCAATCGTTTGAAGAAAAGGACAATGGTTTCAATTTATTATGCATTTTTTCAACAGCCGGGCATTACCATATGTTAATTCGACAAGGTATTGCCCTCGGGCAACGGCTTTTCCCCAAGAGTTTTCACCGTTCCATACAACGATGCGCGAACCGGTTTTGATTGTTTTCCGACCGCGTGAAATGCATTTGCCGTTTATGCCGTACACGGCAACGGAAATTGACCCGGAAAACGTCGTACCGAACGTCGCGATGATTTGCTTATTAACATATGCTATACCGACACTGGAAAATGCTTTCATGTTCTGCGAAGTAAGAATAGTTCCCGTTATTGCACGGTCGAGCGTCACGACAAAGGCTTCGGCAGCCTGGATTTTAGCGGTTTTAATGCGTACTGTCCCTTTCCGGTCTCCTGCAACATAACACCACCCTGCGGTTATATTGGCCAAAGCAACCGTATCGGAAACCAAGGACAATGGCTTTTGATTTATGCAAACGCTATCGGGTTTTTTTGAATAGTGGACAACAAAATTATACGCGCGCGTTGAAAGCTTTCCGGAAAATGTTCCTTTGGCTGCAGCCACGTTTATTTGCACACCTCCCCCATCGGCATTGCCGATGCTGCTTATGTCGGTTGTCGAATAATTGCCCTGTTGATAAGCAGTAGTGACCCCGTCGTCTTCGTATAGAGAATACGAGGTCGATTGGTTGGGAAACACGTCCAGCGTAAGAGTGTCGGCCGGTTTTTCCCCATCGAAATTCATAAGCGGATATTGCGGGAGAATCGTTCCGGCCTTAATGAATATCGGCACTTTGTCGAGCGGCGCGGAATATGACGCAATGGTAGTCGGCCCTGTTTGCGTGGTTCCGTCCCAATAATCGATCCATATTCCTGCCGGCAAGTAAACCGACCGGGTTGTGGCTCCGCCGGTAACTACCGGCGCGATAAGCATGGATGAACCAATCAGATATTCATCATTCAAATCATACGTTTTCGTATCGGTCGGATACTCGAGCACGAGCGGACGCATAAGCGGAAGTCCTGTTTTAAACACAATGCTCTGGGCAAGCTCGGTATACAAATAGGGTTTGAGACGATAGCGCATCTGTATATATTTTCGGGCGATGGCTTCGGCCGAGGACCCGTATTGCCATGGTTCCTGCGCGTGATCACCATTGGAATAATGAATCCTTGAAACCGGAGACAATGCGCCGAATTCGAACCAGCGCGCTTCGAGTTCCTCGGTGGCGATTGCCCCGGTAAACCCGCCCACATCGTGCGCCCACAGCGCATACCCGCATAATCCTTCGCTCATTCCTTGATACACCTGTGAAGCAAGCCAGTCCCAATTGCGGGATATATCGCCCGACCAGTTCAGCGAATATTTTTGCTGACCGCTGTAACCCGACCGACAAAGTATAAAAGTACGGTTATGATTTCTCGACGTGGAATCGAAATAGGCACGCATGCCGTTGAAATTACTCCTTACATGAGCGAGGCCGTAGACGTTATGGAGCTCGGCAAGTCCTCCGAGAGAAGTGTTTGACGAAGAATAGAACTGCATGTCGGTATTGCTGAGGGCCGGTTCATTCATATCGCACCACATTCCGTCAAGTCCCTCGGCCATTCGGGGCTGTTGAAGCGAACTCCACCAATGCGAAGCATCGGTATTGAAAAAATCAACGAGCCCCGACGAGCCGCCCCAAGGCCAAATTACCTTGCTCGGTTGGTTCTGCGCATTCCGGACAAAATAATTATTCGAGTTACCGATAGAAAACGCTTGAGTGCAGGCACCCTGATTGTCGGAAACGTTGGGATCGTCGATACGAAGGAATTTGAACCCGTTGTTGTGAAGATTTGCGATCAGTCCGGGACCGTTTGCAAAATTGGAACCATTCCACCCGACCGGGGCGCATTGACAGGCATACCAATCGATGTCCGCAATCATTGCATCGCACGGAATGTTTTTTTGGCGGTATGTCGATGAAATACTTTCTATGTCCGATTGTTTATACCCCCAATGACTTTGCATATGTCCAAGTGCCCAGCGCGGCGGGAAAAAAGTCTTGCCCGTAAGGTCGGTGAAGCGGGTGACCACTTTTTTCATGTCGGGTCCGAAAATGAAATAATAAATCATCTGGCCGGCTGCCGCTGGGCTGAGTGTACCAAAATACCAGGATCCGGGGTTATCCTTGCCCAAGTCGAATTTTGTCCGGGAGGTGTTGTCAAAAAAAAGTCCGTATCCTTTAGTGCTGATGACAAACGGTTGCGACGTATAATAATTGCCGGCAGTATCAACCCCTAAATCCCACGGCTGCCCTGTTCCGAGCAAATCGCGGTTCCAATTGATAATGGAGATACCGGTTTTATTGAATCCCTTCCGGCTTTGGCCCAAACCGAAAAAGTTCTCACCATTCTGCATTTGCTTCCTACAACTTTTTTCGCCCGTGGATTTATCCCAAGAAAATCCGTCGGCCCCGGAAATGGACCATTGTGCGCTATACCAAGTAGTCTGAACGGTATCGCATTGGGCATAGCCTTTTGTATTCTCCGTTTGTATATATTTGTTGGGTGTTGTCGTATTTCGTATCCGACAATATGGATCTGCATTTTCGCGAACCCACCATGCGCTCGGCGCCATGGTTTGCATAGCGGAACATTCGACGTAATCGCGCCCGTTCTCTATGTTCATATAATGCCCGGTCGCTTTGTTCATAATCGTACAACTGTCGTTTCGATAGGAAAATATCCATTGGGCGGCATCGCCGGTCGAATCCGTGCCGTAAGTCACTTTGGTACCGTCATCCGCAAGGAACATGATTCCTTTATCGATCCAGCGGCACTTGATGGTTGTCGACGAGGCATAATCGCTGCTGAGCAAGACTCCGGCCTTATCATAAAAAGAAATACCGAAGGGATTGGCTTGAACGCGTAATAAAAGATTGTCCGTTATAATTTCGTAGTATGATCCTTTATTGGCAACGGTTACGATACTCGGACCACCCAAATCTTCAGTCTCGACGGCGAATGATTTGGTAGAAAACCATCCCGGATCGGTTCTTTTAAATACCGAATCCTCGTCACACCAAACTTTGACAATATCCTGACCGCAGAATTTAACCTGAACCTGAGCATTAGCACACTTGAAAAGCACCGTGTTACCCGATACGACGGGCGCGGAGGTAATCGCGCCAATTTGGGTAGCGGCAATTGCAAGATGCGCAAATATCCAAACCATCGAAACAGCGGACGCTAATTGTTCCATAATACCTCAAATGATTAAATGGCTACCGGTCAATTGATTGTATCCCTAACCTTTACCGCGCACTCTTTCATTGAACCGGGGAATCATTAACTTTATTATCCACCGTCTTTTTGAAATTATCAATTCATAATTTATCAATCAACGTATTCTAACGAAACACAGTTATCCGCAGTATCCCGATGCAGCCGGAAAGGTTTACATCCCGCGTCTTTTAAAATTCCAATGAGCGCCTTTGCACATGCGCAAGCGAACCGTCCTTGATTGATATTACATAAACTCCCGAATCGATGACCTTGGCCAAACCGGACCGTATCGTTTCCGAAAAACGTGCTGCAGCCCTTTCGCGCTCGGTAGTAAAAAAGGATCCTATCAATCGCCCCGACACCGTATACACGGATACCCGAATCGGTCCGCTTTTCATAGCGATTCCACTGCTAGTCCGGTGTCGGCTATTGACAGATAACGGAGCGCCTTTAGCGGTCAGAATGGTCACTGAATTATCGGGCAAGCTGATTCCTTTGCTTAAATCCGCTATGGTAATTGTCTTTGAGGAATCTATTGCCGTCCAGATTTCATACCGCTTCATGCTCAGGCTGGCAGGCAATCCCTTCAAACCGAGCGTTACGTCTTGCCTGTTTTGGCTCCGATTAATCAATGCCAGCGAATAGGTGGCGGAATCGCGTGAAGCAAAGGCGACGACGCAAGATCGGTCGGTTTCGGTGGTTGCCACCATTTCTCCCATGAAATACGTGTTCATAAGATGGAACAGATGGCCCGGTAGGTATGGTACGTTTGCGGAACTCATCATACCGAAAGCCGCTTCTTTTTCGTTCCAGATGTTCGTTATATCGCCTCCGTTTCTGACCATTTCAATCATGACAAGAGCGACAAAGACCGCCATTTTGTTCGTGTGTACCCGCGAGTCGATATAATTCCAGTCCCAGGTGAAGCTGTATTCATTGCAGTGGATCGGAATATATTTGTTCGGACTCAGAACGGAAAGCGTATCTCTGAGCGTCTTGACTATATGAGCAATTTTGGTCTGCGTCCCGTTATAGATTGCGGAATCCGACGCATTCTGTGCCCCGCCGACCGAGTATGCATGAAAGGAAATGAAATCGATGTCCGGAACAACGGCCCGCACGAATTTGAGGATTAAATCGAGATTGGGTGCATCCCCGAATGCCGGACCGCCAACCAGGATTGTCGAATCGACCTTTTTCATGGCTGCGCGGCATCTTTTAACCAAGTCGGCAAGGGGCACCGCACTCAGCATTCCAACAAAAGCGTTCGTGTCTCTTTCGTTCGGCACTTCCCAGTATTTGACTTTCATTTTGTTGTCGACATTGACAATTTTGACCAAATCGCTACAGAATTGGCCGATTCTATTCGTGTCGATAGTGCTGAATCCGCCGCCCGGCCCGTCGGGTATATTAATATTAATGGTAAAGCCGTTTGATTTAAGCGAGCGTACCGTCCTCATCACCTTACCCGCGTCCCACCATCCGTTCGACGTCCACGAGCTCAGCATCCCCCACTGATGCAATCGCAATAATGCGGAATTGCCCTTTGAGGTGCCGGTCATATATCGCATGGCATTGACATAGTCCGCATTTTCGGATTGATATTCGGTAACTGCAAAGGGCGCATCCATGCCGAATGATAAAGGATCGATGGCTTTTTTATCCATAGTCCAATCGACCGTCACGGTATCTGCAACAACAAACCCGATGAACGCAAACACGTATAGCCCAAGAGCACGCGCAATTACTTTACAATTCATGATATTCCTTTAGCGATAAAAGTAAAGAATATGATTATGCGATTAAACATCGCATATATAGCTAACCATTAATGATTGTATGATGTATTCTTTTAAATTTAACAATTTTTTAAATTAATTTGCCTAAAATCTGTTAATTTTAACTTTTTTGGCCATTTTTTGCCAATAATCGTATTCTATTCGAATACGGAAAAGGAATAAACATTCAGCAAAACCAGATATAATCCATATATTACTGATTAGGTTTAAATGAAGCTGCTCAATGAACGTATAATCGTCTGTACATTGTAGAAAGTAGTTACTGGATTTAATCGATTAACCAACTTTAAGGACGCTTTTACTATGAACAAACAAATTTTTGCATTTATCGCTGTGGTCTTTGCAGCATTGTCGGTATTCGCCGGTGCACAATTTCCTTTTCCGCAAAATGCATCATATCCGTATGGAATTAAACCCGCCGGCACAAACAGTGACGATGTACAACAAGTGTTCAACGTGTTTATGCAGAACTACTACGAAGAACAAGGAGATCTGGCTCGAATCAAATGGGACGATCCGAGTCAAACCGTCAGCGAAGGAATTGGATACGGCATGCTTGCTATGGTTTACATGGATAACGCGCAAAATAATACTCAACCTAAATTCGACAAGCTTTGGAATTATTACAAGCACTGGTACGACGGCAGCCAGCTAATGAATTGGAAGATCAACGGGTTCAACGGGGTTGCCGCATCGAATGCCGCTACCGATGCGGAGGTCGATGTCGGTGTTGCGCTGCTTATGGCCTACCGGCAATGGGGAAATGCGAGCTATTTAACCGATGGGAAAACCCTCGTTGGAAGAATCTGGTCATCGGAAGTCAACGGCAACAAATATCTCAAGCCCGGTGATGCGTGGGACGGTCGGAAAAACCCTTCCTATTTCAGCATTGCGGCACTAAAATTGTTCAAAGATGTTGACAATAACGACTGGGCAACAGTGATCAACAACTCATTCTCACTGATAAAAGCATGCCGCAATACCAATACGGGACTGGTCCCCGACTGGTGCGGCGAAGGCGGCGATGCCCAGGGTGATTTTTATTACGATGCGGTCCGCACACCGTGGCGGATAGCCTGGAACTATGTCTGGAACGGCGATTCCGCAGCAAAGGACATTGCGGGTAAAATGGCGACATGGATCAGCGGCGAGACCAATGGAGACGCGAAAAAAATCGTGGACGGCTATCATCTTGACGGCAGCCACAGAAGCAATTGGTTTTGTGCGACGTTTGTCGGTGCATTTGCCTGTGCCGGTATGGTCGATGCCTGCCATCAGGCATGGTGCGATTCAGCCTACTCGGCTTTGAAAAGTTTTACCGGTGTGGACGGCTATTTCCACAAATCATTGCAGCTCCTTTACATGCTGCTATTGACCGGCAATATGCCCAATCTCGCGACTGCGTCAGCAACACATCAACCTATAAATGTTGAATCCAAAAGTGCGATGAATCTGACGGCGGTCATGCATGGCAATTCAATGACGATAAATTATGCAATTCCCTCTGCCACGACCATCAAGCTGTCAATTTACGACGGCCAAGGAAAAAAAGTCGCCGAGGTTTTCAACGGGTCCCGCGAAAAGGGTAATTACACCGCAACCTTTGCACGGAGCGCCTGTACGACATCGACCGGCATGTTGTTTGTGAGGATGGAAACTGCTATCGGCAGCAGCGCTGTTTACAAAATCGCCAATCTGCAATAGCAACCCCCTAACCCCATGCTCCGCATGGGATACGTTTGCATTATATATTTATCCACGCAAAATGCGTAGACATGGTACCGAGGTTTACCGAGCGTATAATTCAGGCATAGGTACTAAGCAATTTCCGGGTTAAAATAAGCCAGGGGTTCGCCCTGGCTTTTCACGCTTTCAAATTTCTATCGCGTAAAGAGCGGGACCATGCGAGTATATCGCTGATGCGCAGTTTCCACAGTCACCAGATAACTTCCCGGAACAAGTCCGGACACATCGATCGGATTGGAATTATAGGATGTTAAACCTGAAACGAATACGGTCTTTCCCGACAACGACGTGAGCAAAACTTTTGCATTGGCGTTTTCCGGAACCGCCACCGTTATCTTGTGGTTTTTTACAATTATGGAAAAGTTTTTCGGCGCTTGCGTTGCTTCGCGATACATGGTTCCTACGGTCCTGAAGTTTTTTGCATCGAGCGTGTCGACGAATACGCCGTCCGAGTTATAAAGCAGTAAAGAAACCGCGCCGGCGGAGGCAGGGATTGTGACGGTTTTGTCGAGGGCGAAGGTAGACAGCGGCGTTACCGCAATCGAATCCGCGGGCGCAGCTTGTCCATTGAAACAGACCTTGACCGTCCCCTTGTAATAAACGCCGTAAGTGCCTTTCAAATTGCCCGATGACACGCTAACAGCGAGTGAGTCGTGAATCGCGCCCGCATTGTTGACGCTGCGCACGCGGCCTGCAAGTTTCGTTGCATACCAGTTCGAGATTATCTGGATGGAATCGTTAGGGGCAATGTCCTTGCCATAGGAACATAACTCGGTTTCGATCCAGGAGCTTAAATACATAATTATCACTGCTCCACCATATTCAATATAGCTATGTGTTGAATCATAAACACCTTTTTGGATAAAAGTAAATCCTTCTGAAGAGTCCTGATATGCAAGCCATTGACTTTTAGGGTGTGCAGCTATGCGTGCGCCTTGGCCACCGTTGGCATATTTCAAGTCAATTACACCGGCTGAATTATCTAATGTGAATTGACTCGGATCTGCAGTGCCCATTGTATTCCAATATCCACCAAGCGCCTGGTCTTGCGAAGAAGTCCCTTTGGGAAAATATGCTCGGAAATTTGAATAATCTGCGCCGTTATTATGTTGGGCAAGAACGGGACAAACTTCGCGGATGCTAACACCGGTTTTAGTTTGCGTACCTTTGTTGATAAGTCGTATGTCAACTCTTACTCTGCTTGAGCCTTTGTAAAATGTATAAATTTTACGCATCATAAGGTCTTTTGCTTTATCGGCATTCTTATTGGCTGTTATTTCCGGTTTGCTATCCAAAGAAAGCACTACCGAATCGGGTGTGTTGATTAAAACTGTTGGGGTATATGTGCCGCTACTTACTAGTGGTGTCGGCTCCCATCCAAAAGTATCCTGCGGAGCCGGCCAGGCCATGAAACCCGCGCCACCAAACCAATTCGGATCGGACTTATTAATGCTTGGATCAATTGAAATAAAATTCTGCATACCAAGGCCGTATCTGGCTATTCTCGCACCAATACCGGGTATTACCGCAAGCGAACACAGACCATTCGATAGAACATAAGCCTTGCCCCAACCCGAATTCATGTAAGATGCCACTCCCGTATATAAGGAATCGGCAGCAGAACTTATTGTTGCAAGCGCAACAACGAATAAAAGAACCTTTTTCATAGAAACTCCTATTTGAATGATGAGAACATTGTCTGAACTATGATTTACTTGATTTGCATGATTAACTTGATTTTTGAAATCACGGCGCCTTGAAAATTCGGGGTAATCCTTAAATCCTTTTAATCATGCTTCATCCGTTTTCCTAACCCCGAATGCATCTGACACGAAAGCCCGAATATGTCTGATCACTTTCCCATAAAATACGCTCAGTCGAGCTGCTGAAAGGGCGAAACCAAACATTTTGGTAAGTTAAAAAACGTAGGCATTTTAACAAAACGATATGTATTCCGTTAAACACATAGATCGAATTTTTATAATATTGTAATATAACAAAACTTGTTTGTTTATTGCGTTTTTAAGATTATTCATTGGTTTTTACGTATTCCATAAGAATACGTATTTTTCGAATAAAACGTTGAATAGTCGGCGAAAACAAATTCTTTTGTTTATGTTTTCAGAGAGATAAACAAGATTCGGTTTTAAAAAAAAAAATTTTCAATTCACCTTGACAAAATAGTGAGCGCCACCAAACACTATTAGTCGCATTTTCAATTCGGAGAATACAAATGGTTAAGCGTGTAAGCAAGCTCCTTGTGGCATCTTTCATCATCTTTCACAGTTCGACATTCAGCCAATCCTTCGACAGGATTGCGTTAGCCACGGATATCGACACAATGATGTTCAATCATTATCTCAAATGCATTTATCCAAAGGTCATTGACCCTAACGGCGGTATACGCATATTCTATGACCGACAATTTAATCAGGCCGGCGGAGACAGCTATAACCTTGATATGCAATCCCGCCATTTATGGTCTACCTCAATGGCAATGATTCTGCATCCGGAATATGCAGGATTCAAACAGTCGGCCGATGCCGCATATATTTACATCAGAGATAAGATGTGGGACAAATCGAACGGCGGCAGCGGTATTGCAACCGGTAACGGCGGCGCCTTTGAAAACGGCGACAAAGCCGTTTATTCCAATGGTTTTGCACTTTCGGGTTTATCGGCTTATTATATGGCCACAAAAGACACCATGGCCCTGTATATTGCCAAAACAACCTTCAAATTCATTGACAATCGCAACTACGACGGCCAGTACGGCTGGTATTTTGGTTCCGGAGCGGGCGACAAAAACCAGGACATAGGCCATCATTGGCTCGAAGGAATGGCCTGGCTTTATATCGCGTGGCCCGACAATCCCGCGGATTCTGCACAAAAATCTCTTCTTAAAAAACGTATCCAAGACATGTCGGACCTGTTCGTGAGTTCCAAATGGATACGAAACGACGGCTCAATCTGTCTGAGCAATAACCGGGAAATGACAAACGGCAGCGGATGCACCTCCGGACTTTGCGCCGAAGATGTTTATTTGATTTATTTCTACTATCAAGCCATCGGAGTCACACCGCCGCAGTCGGTAATTGACAATTTGAAAAAAGTACACGCTTATGCCCGTACACAGAGCACACCGGGACAGCATTTTGGTATCCAATGGTGGTGGGATGCGGAATTGCTTGCCTCCTACTGTTGTATGGGCACTCTTTTTAATGCAGGAGATTCGTACCTGCAAGACTGTAAGAAACATTGGGATTTTATCAAGGCACATTATTTTGATCCGCAAAACGGCGGATGGTATGATAATCCCGATGCTGCAGGTGATTTGAAAGGGTTTGAATGGTGTGCCACGTATCATGCGACAAAATGCATGCTTTTCTGCCGAAACTGGTTATTGGGTAGCCAGAACGGCTGGATCGCCCCGCCGCCGACAAAAACCCTACAGCCCAATGCTCTTTCGCAAATACGGCAGTCGACGGGCTCTGTCAAAAACAGGATTATCTTATCGACGGATCATAATGCGCAAATCGAGAAAGCAACCGGGCTGTATGACATCCGCGGTCGAAGTCTTCGAAAAAACAGCGTTCAATCATCGACGCCAAAGAACGTTTTACTCGGAGTATATATAGTACAACAATGATATTGACAATAATGACAATTATAAAATGGCATTTTTTCAAATTGGGAGGAATAATGAAACGAAAAACCAGAAAAACATTTTTAACAATCGGGTGCACGGCGTTGCTCGTATTTTCGGCACTCTGCGCATTGACGCAGAATGCAGATGCGGCTGATGCGGTGATCGTGGGCATGGGGCAATCGCTCAACGCCGATAAAGCTGCGGCCATGCGCGAGGCTGCAGATTCGGCCCAAAAGACCATCGGGACAACATCCGTGAAAGTAATTCTTGCATGGGTAAAGAGCGGTGACGAGTCCGCGTTCTCGGAGCTTACGGCTAAATTTTCCTCTGCTAAAATTTACGGATTTCCGATGAACCATGTTTTCAACACCTACGGCAGAGATAAGGAAGCCGTGGTAATTGCTTTTGGAGGACAAATTAATGCGGCACATTCCGTAAAAACGCTGAGCAATCCCGACGATGCATTGAGTTATCGGCCGATTGGTGCACAAATTGCAAATGATTTATCGGCAGTTTCGACCAATACCAATGACAGTAAATTGATCATATTAGCGGGCCGTTGCGACAATCCTAAAGACACCGGCCTTACCAATGGTGTTCTCTCCGTAATGGGAAGCAATGCATGGGTAGTCGGCGGCAGCACGGGAGCGTCGTTTTCCAATAATACTTTGAATAACAATACTTCTGTTTTAGGAATTCTTTTATACGGTGCATTCGACTGCAGGTTCGGATTCGACGGTACTTGGACCGACCTACCGGTTGCCGCGCAAAACGCCTTGAACAATGCAAACGATAATTCAAAAAAACCGACACTGTCGCTGATCTTCGACTGTGAAGGACGTTATGAAAAGTTAAGCGGACTTACGGGTGAAATGAGCGCTTTTATAACTATGCTTGGGGCGACAACGCCTTTTGTCGGCGGATACCTTGCCGGAGAAATCGGTAAAAAAGACCTAAATTCGGCTGCATACGGTTCAGGCGGAGCATTCTCAGTGGCAAATATCTATTCCCGGCAAGCCGCAACTTCAGTTAAATTTTCAAATGAACCGACATCGGCTACTCGTTTGCAATCCGATAAAACGAGCGATGGCGCGACAAAGTTCTACAGAATCAATGGGGCAATCGCAAAATCGGCCGGCCGCCAATCATTCGGCATTCTCGTTTCAAGAAACTCAGCGAGTTTGGTTTCGTCGGGTAAAGAACTGATAGCAAAGTAACGTATGGCAAAGCCGTTTGCATAACATAAAACGTTCACGATAGTTTTTAAATATAAAAGGCGCGTTTTCTTTTTAGGAAGCGCACCTTTTTTCATTAAATTTAACAAAGGAGACTGAGGATGAAGGTTTGTACAAGCTTCATGACCATCGGATTCTTGGCTCACCTTGCCATTTCGGCACCAAAGGAGGCGACCCCTTTCGATCATTTACCAAAGGCGAAGTCTTTCACCGTTACAAGTACCGACGTAAAAGAGGGTCAGCCTTTTTCCATTGCGCAAATGAGCGGAATTTTTGGTGCAGGCGGACAAGATGTTTCACCGCAATTGTCCTGGAGCGGATTTCCCAAAGAAACGAAAAGTTTTGCAATCACGGTTTACGATCCCGATGCACCCACAATGAGCGGATTCTGGCATTGGGCGGTTCTTGATATTCCGGCAACAGTAACAAGTATACCTTCAGGAGCAGGCGTGGCAAATTCCGCGCTACTCCCCAAAGACGCCATTCAATTGCCCAATGATGCGGGATTGGCCCAATTCGCCGGAGCAGCTCCCCCGATCGGACATGGCAAACATCATTATTTTATTACCGTACATGCCGTCGATGTTGCGACGCTGGCTCTTGCAAAAAATGCCACACCGGCAATTCTTGGGTTTAACCTGTTTACGCATACATTGGCACGCGCGACCATCGAAGCCTGGGCAGAGCGTAAAAAATAAATATGTTTTTATGATTTGCCTCTGTATTATCAGAGGCAAATCATCGTATCGAAATGTTATGATATGCCAACTTTTTTTCGCAGCAGGTCTTCTCTACTTTATCCAGATACGGTGTTCCTCTTCCGATAAATCATTTGATTTTACAGAAACAACGTAGCAGCCACTGAGCAATTTAGCCGTATTTATCGTCACGGTGCCGCCCTCGGAAATGCGCTGCGCAACTATTTTGCCGTTTAATCCGATGATTCGGGCACGGTAACGATTGCCCGTTGGCATAATAATGTTGAGAACCCCCTCATGTTCATTAAGGACCATAACCGCACTTGAATGCTCCTGTTTAATCCCGGAAACAACATTGACCGGTGGCGGTGTATTCGACGGTTGCAGACTATCCCGATAGGTATATAACCAATCCTTGACAAATCCGCCCATTTGAGTATTATCATCAACAAGCAAGTTCCAACCGCCGTCGAACATTATCGGATACCATGTATTGTCGGCACACCAAGCGGTCCAGCTTATCTTAAGCGAATCAAACCACGTTAAAAGCGGCCTTCCATATCCGGACGTGGATTCATTCGGTTCATTGGCAGCATCCCAACCTGTTTGATACCCCCATTCCGTACAGACCATAGGATGGGCGGCCACACATTTCAAAACTTGATCGCGAATCGACTGAACAGCCCACTGTCTTGCATACATATGGATCACGTAAACGATATTCCCGCCTGTAAGGGAATCGGTGTCCGCATCACCCATAATTTGATCCCATTGCGGACTACCGGCAAAAATAATATTCCTGGGCGCATATCTACGGATAGTGTCTACCCACGCCTGCATGATGGGTTTGAAAAGTGTCCAAGATTGATCTCCATGTAAATTTATCGGTTCGTTATACGGCTCAAATATGACATTGGGATAATTTTTATAAAATGGGGCGAGCGTGCGCCAGCAGTTATTGGTATTGTTTACGTTATTGGTCGTTTCATCGACATAATGAAGATCAAGAATCACATACAGGCCTTTTTGCGTTGCATAATCGACTGCAGGTTTTATTACATTCTGATTGTATTGGTTCCAATCGCTCGTCCCAGGGTCAATCGGCATTCGCACCAATCGCGTATACCAACCGGGCGAATGGGAGGCTTTATCATTTGCATTGGTGATCTTATCCAATAGCGAATTTACATTGAGGCCACCCCAGGAAATTTCCCTAAACGAAACACCGTGAAGAACAACCTGATTTCCTGCTGAATCTTTCAATTGATTGCCTTCCACATGGAGCCAGGGAGTAATTGCATTACACGGTTGAACAAAAGCAACAATTAAAGCGATTAAATTGACAAAAAACACACTCTTTTTCATAGGGACCACCTTCATAAAATTTACTTCTTATAGTAGAATTATACCATTATTTCGGAACTGTAACTATTTCTTTATACCGTCGTTATTACGGTTAGGTCATTACATTAATTTCATTTTGGCGCAACAGTGTTTGAGTCCGGTGCGTTATTCAGCTTTCCCAAATCCTTTTTTAATTTGTTAATTTTTTCATCGATTTCCTTTTGCTTGCTTTCAGCCTGTTTCTGCACTTCGGCACTCGGAGATTCCCTGGATGTTTTTTGCGAAATGGCAAGCGTGTAATCGATGTCGTTTTTAATAACATCGCTGTTTCTGGCAAAGAAAGCCTGGCGGCCGAATTCATTTTGAAATGAAAGGAAACCGTCTATGGACTTTTTCTTCGATTCCTGCTGCGCATGCAAACTATCGATTCGTTTAATGACGGATAACGATTGCAATTCCTGGGCGATTTTTTCCACCGAAATTGCCAATCCGTTGTAATCGTTTCGATTATTCTTGTATGCTTTGCGCTTCGCATCCATGGAATCGGCCGGCGGCGATTTTAATGCCTTGGCTTTTTCCGAAGCTGCCGACAATATGCTCGTTGCCTGTTTATAATTTTTAAGCATTAGATTACCGTATCCCTCAATAAGTGAGGCATCGCATTTTACGGGAAGCTTGTTGCTGATCTTTTGAAGTTCCTGCCCGTTTGTTATACAGTCGTTCCATTGACGGGCGCGCAAGGCCGACCAGCAAAGGCCCAATAAAGCGTCTTCATAATAATAGCTGTTTTTTTGCACGGCGCGTAACGAGGACACCGCCTTCGACATTTCGTTCTGTCCGTAAAAAAGATACCCTAATATTACGTAGGACCTGTTGACGATTTCCTTTTGAGCATCTGTCAACGCAATTGCCTGGACGCAATTGCCCAGAGTCGCAATAGCGCTGTCGGTTTCCGACGATAGGATATGGATAATTGCTTTGGAATGTTGCGCAAAAACGTATTGCTCATGCGTTTCCGGTATGAGAGATAAAAGCTTGCTGGCCTGCGTGTAATTCTTTTTTTTGAAATATGATTCGCCCATCAAATAATAAGCGTGATACTTAAGCGAATCGGGAATTTCCGAACTGTTCAGAGACTGGAATTTATCATACACCGACTGATAGTCGTCGTTACGGTACGCAATGCGCATGAGGCCCAAATCCACATGCGGCACAACAATGCTTTTGGGGAAATCCTGTTCCGTTTTCTTGTAACTTAGTTCGGCTTCATTTCGCATATCAAGATTTTCCAAACACGATGCTTTATAATAGGCGACCTGATCGTTTTTAAAAAAGCTCGGGTATTGAACCGCGATTTGGCCGAACGTAAAAAACGCATCCCAAAAGTTTCCCGCATAGTACAGCTTGCATGCTTTGATGTAAAGATCATTCGGCCCGACATCGACAAAATGGGCCATTTGCTTCGCATACACCTCTTCCCTATGCGGGCCGAATTGTATGCGCATATACACTGAATGAATCGCGTCGGCGGTCGCATCGGTCCTATTGATGTATTGATACAAAAACGACATGTCTCTTCCATCATTGAACTGCGGAACATTGACGCCACCGGCAAAGCCGAAATAATTTGAGCCGATTTGCGCATAAATATTCAGAAACCGCAAAACCCAGGCGCCAAGACGAGCGGCATAGGTGAATTCCATATGCGTCGGGTCTTTGTCCCTGAATAGGGAGTTGTAAATATTCTTTGAATCGATTTCGAATCCGCTTTCGAGTTGTCTGTCGAAATAATACCCGAGCCACGCAAGCTTTACATTATTGGAATAGCTGAGTTTGCCGAAATCAAACGGGGAAAGGATGTTTTGCATCGAAAGACCGAGCAAATGCTCGCCGAATACCGGGTCCCTTACCAAACGGTATGAAAGACCGATATCAATTGCCGAGCTCATGACCGGATCCGAAAAATTAGTTTCATACGAAAATGTCGCATTTGCTCCCAAGCTAAGACCTCCCCAAAGGTTATTGGCATATGAGAGCATGAAATAATGCTTTGCATCGGAAAGCGTTTGGCCGAGTTCTTTTATGCTGTCGCCGGCAACGTCGTTAATCGCGGATTGGATTTGCCCCACACCCTGGCCGAAATACGATAATCCCCAGGATTCATATAAACCCACCGGCACCGTAACCCCGACTTCGGTCAGATTAAAGGTTTGCATAACCAACGCTTCGGCGCCTCGTATGGTAACGTAGTTTTCTTCTGTCAAAAATGCCGGGTTGGTGAGCGGCGAATAGCGAGACAAAAGGTCTCGCCAGTATTGGGTGCTTAAAAATTCACCCTGCAACCCGTCGGCGCGAACAGGCGATAGTTCCCCTGTTGCGAGGATGATAAAAACCGCAAAACCGACGATTTGTTTCAGCTTTATCATTATGAAATCCTTAATATTATTTTACCGTTTTTACGCCGAGTAATATCTGTTTGACTACTTTACTTCCGGTTTTTTTATCCTCGGTGGTTACGCGTGCCAAATACGTACCGCCCGCAACGATCATTCCGTTTTTGTTCTTTCCGTCCCAAATGAGATATTTCTTCCGCACCGAAAGAGGATCTGGTTTCAAACCGACTTCGTTCATGACAACATTGCCGACCGCATCGAATATGCTGCATGTTGCGGGACGGTTGTCTCCGCCTACCGAAGATGTATTCGAGCTGTTTAATAGAATTTCTATCCGTATCCCGTGAAGGGGATCCCCATCATGACGTCCCGGAGGCACTGCGGTATTCGGATCAAACGGATTTGGTCCGGCTTTTGACGTAACGATAAGCGGAAGCGGATGGCAATAATCGATGACGACCGCAGGACTGGGCGGACCGTTTGCGAATGATAGATACGCGCTGTTATCATACGGCGATATTGCACCGGCTGGAGCAACATACAGGATTTGACTTTTTAGTATTCTGGATTGTGCCGCGCCCAAAACGGCCAGCGACTTTTCTCCGCTTTTGGAACCGATTTTTATATTCTGCAAATACGCTGCAGCAGTTGCGGCGTCCGGGGGCTCGCTGAACGATACGTCAAGAGTATCCGCCTTTTCTCCCGGTAAGTAGCATGCGCCGGTAATAATAGGCAATGCACCGTCTATTATTCCATTCAATTGAAAATAGCCGCCTTTGACGCTTACCGATACGGTACTCAGATTTACCTTTGCAGAATCCCATCCGGTTTCCCAAAATTGGGTGTTTTCCTGGAGAATAATGCGGATGGTCTTATTTGAAAAATCGGGCAACAGCGCAATGGCATGAAGCACATCATTTTGTTTGTCCAAGGTAATCAGACTCAACGCCTGAACTAAATCGCCAACCGCAGGCAGCACGGATTTCATAGCCGACGTATCGGTCCATTTGATGTCTATTTCATCAAGATGACCGTTATGATTCGTGTCAAGGAGCGTCGCAGTGGCAGGAATAAGAGAATCGGCCAAAAGCCGTATGGTGACCGTCGCCGTGTCTATCAGGGAATAGGCATTTGTCGCATAAGAAGCGAGCTTAAAAAAATACGAGCTTTTCGTATCGTAATTAAGCACTGCGCCAGATGTAACCGTTATTTTCCTGGTAGCAGGATCAAAAGTAAACTCCGGAACTGACGTTATCTGAGTAAAAGCGACATGGATTGAATCCGGCACTTGCAATACGACGGTACCGACCGCAGCGCCGGCCGGCGACTTTTCCTTAATGAAAAAAGTTTGGTCGTTGAGTAGATTACTGATTGGTACGCGTTGGATATAGCTCCATGAACCGGTGGCCGGCAACATCGCGGCTTTGTATGCGATGGCCTTTATCGTACACGATTTATTGATTAGTATCGGGCCGGTATAGGGTGATTTGGTACTGTCGGGGACTGAACCGTCCAGGGTATAGTAAATTTTCGCATCGGCAGCGCTGGCTATCAATGTAACGCTTGTATCCGGTCCGAATTTCGTACCGTCACCGGGAATCGCAGAAATGCTTATCAGGCTTACCGTGTAACTTGCTGTTACGGTATCGCTGTTCAACAATGTTTGCGGATTTGCGGAAACGGCAAAGGCCTTCAGAGTAAACGGCTGAGCACTATTGACAGGAACGGACTCGCCCTTGACCGGCATTGCACCGTTTACAGAATAGTATATTGTGTAAAGACCAGTGTTGGCGAGGGAGTCTTTTATGGTTATTGAACTTCCCAAAGGCACCACTCCTGATGCCGGATTTACGGTTGGTGTTGGAATCTTGGGAACGGTAACCGTATAACTCGTGATGAGCGTATCGCTGTTCAGCCAATTTTGCGGATTCGTGGATATCGCGAATGCCTTAAGGTTTATAGGTTGACCATTTGTGACATGTATCGAATCGGTATAAATTACAGGGGCGGTACCGTTTATCGAATAATATATTTTGTAAAGGCTCGTATTTGCCAGAGCCACATGAAGCGATATCCTGCTTCCGATCTGAAGTGCTCCGGACGCCGGATTTGCTATAGGCATCGGGATTTTGAGAACTTCGTGGGCCTTGGAAGCCCAGAATACGGAGTTATATACCACCTGCTCCGACATGATTGTATCGGCAAGATATTGCGGTTGATAATCAATCATAACGATGCGGTGATTGCCGGCCTGTAAAGCTGCCAATGCATTGAACAATATTTGGGGTTTATTGATTGTATCGGTCAGCGAGCCGTAAACGCCTCCGTTTTCATCCATTTGTTGAAATCCAACAAAAGAATAATTATCGAGCTGAGCGGGATTTACAGACCAGGCATCGGCATCCGATTGACCGCGACCGCCTACTTGCCAATCCTTAAACCACATTGTGTCTGGAGCGGTTCCGAAAAGAAGCCCGCCGTCGGGCAAATTAAAGTCTTCTTGCTTGTCTAAAGCTATCCATAATTTTCCACTATTGGCCCCGTTCATAGGCCATTGATACTGAATAGGAGCTCCGGAACCGGTTGGTCCGGTCAGCGGGAATGATGGGATCTGTATTGCGTCATATGCCGCATCATCACCAACTGCAACAATACCGACTCCGGCATCGGTAGCCTGTTTAATAACTGCATAAGGATCATGCGATTTGGTACCTGCCACCTGATCCCAAGTCCATCCGGCATTGACATACACGATAACATGCGGCAATTTCCCGCCAAAAGCTGCGTTTTTAAGATCATCAAATGAATTGATCGAATTCCAGGTTGCATCTGAGCCGGTATAATATTTAATATTATTTTGATTTAATAATTTTAAACTTTTCTGGACAAAGTTTTTAGTGTCGTTTCCGATTTCACCGACTGCCGGGTTCCATCCTGTCGGCATATCCGGAGGTCCGCCGCCTGTTCCGCTGTTCCAGATAACAATCACTCTTACAGAATCGTTCCAAGCTGTATTTCTGGAAACAAGCGTTTGAGCGAAGAGGGAACTTGCTAATGCGCAAAAAGCAATAAGCAACAAGCATGCACGGCTATTCGTAACATAGCTCATATTTTTTTTCCTGTTTTAACCCCTTAAATAGGGTTTACTATTTAGAAAATACTCCGTAAATTTTCGGGTAATAAAATTGTGAGTCTGAGTCTAAGCAAAAGAATGCAAACTGCGAAACGTATTCTATTTCAAACAGTTTTTTTTCATTATGCTTATATGCAATATAACAATATTTATCTATTTTTCTTTTAAAATCATAGGTCTAACTATTATTCCGTGTTCCATTAGAATACAATACGTTTGCGACCTGCGCAGAGAGATTAGAGAACAGCATTTTGGCTGGATTATTATTTTTCACAAGACCAGGCGTGCGTAAATTCAAGGACATGAAGAATTTTTAAAGCCTATATCACCCTAAGTAAAATTTTCCGGCAAAGCAACAGAATGCTTTGCCGGAAATAAAATTCCCTTACTTGAAACTCGAGGCAGGCATTCCCTCAAAAGTGATATTGTCGAGCCACACATCAACCGTATCGCCTCGTGCTCCTTCTGTTCCAAAAACTAACCTGTCCACGGAGTCCCGCACCATATTCCACGTCATATGCAATGAGTCTTGCACAGAATAGGGTTGCGGCTTCAATAACGATACCGGCACAGTCACTTTTTGCCACGTCGGGGGACAAGCAACGACCGCACCGAGTTGGCCCCAGTTACGGCCCGCGGGGAAATCCGAAACTTTCTTTGACGTAAAGCTTACTCTGACAGAATCTTTCCCTTGAATATAAAACGACACACTTTTAAGCTGAGTAAAATCCACATACCCGTTTTGAGGGGCCAAGACACAAGTAAATCCTTCGCTGGGTGTCGGATACACTTTATCAAGAACAAAAGTACAATGAACGCTTTTTCCTCTATACGCACCCACATCGGTAATGCACGTTGCAAAATTGCTTATAACCGAGGCGGGAGTTACGGTTGACTTTCCGCCGTTAATCGAATCGTTCCAGGCGTACCACGCACTATTGGTCAAAACGGAGTTAGCCAGAGAAAACCCGTCACCATCATCAAAATTGTCGAGCAAGAATGTAACCGGCGTCAATATGATCGATTGGGAAATAACGGTAACAATACCTGCGGAAACTGCTATGATGGTGTCGTAGGGCACATAACCGTTCAGCGTGTCCGAGATATTAACCGCATAAGTTCCTTGCGCAAGAGAATCGAGTCTGAAAGTCCCCATTGAATCGGAGCATGAAACTGCTATTTGACTACCGATAACAGAAATACGAATACGACGAGCATCGTCCGTACCCATCAATTGTATTTTCCCCGAAATCGATCCCGGATTTAATAACGACACTGTCGGAACAATAACGGTGCTATCGGTCCGCGCGACAATCGAGTTCCTAAACGAAACCTTTCCTTGCAATTTCGCAAAACAATTAAAAGCAATGCCGTTGTAAATTTTCCCGGGAATTGCAAAAAGGAAATTGCCT
Source organism: Fibrobacteria bacterium (assembly GCA_037447435.1). Lineage (GTDB taxonomy): Bacteria > Fibrobacterota > Chitinivibrionia > Chitinivibrionales > FEN-1185 > FEN-1185. The sequence goes on along the minus strand of JBBIGR010000003.1, from coordinate 180,107 downwards.
TGTTTGTCGGCAGTATCGACGAACACGACCTGAGTGCTGTCAAGCGGCTTTTGGTCGGCAGGAAGCAGCGTGACGACGGCCCCGCTCGCCGGGGTTGTTTCGTCCATATTGTAAATAACTCCTGCGATTTTTGCTTCACCGTTTTCGGTACCTCCGGCAAGAGGACTCGTCGTGGTACATTTGGCCGTTAACGAAAGCAAAAATGCAAGGCCGATAAGAATCGAATATTTAATTTGATTCAATTTCATTATTGTCTCTCCTATTTACAAATACCGGAGGCGCATCCTTTTCCTGGGGCAGATCTGGTCCTGCTTCGTCTGGTTCGGACAGAGGAAACAGCTGGAAATTGAATTGATACACTCGTTTACCGCGAATCGCCGCGTGTTCTTCGGCTAATGCGAGCGATTTTTTTCGTAATTCGACAATTTCTCTTCGTAACTGTTGAAAATCTTCTTCTGTCAAGCTGACCGTACAGGACGAAATACTTCGTTCATTTCTTTTGTGGCGATCAAACGATTCAGCAGCCATGTGGGCCATTATCCGATGGAAATTCGCCACTGCCAACGAATCGACTACATTGCCTGTGCTAATGACCGGGTCGGATTGTACGAATTTTCCATCTACTTGCTTAATAAGCTGTAACTTTAAAAGCAACTCAATCGATTTACGTGCATCGGCCTCCGTAATTGGAGGCGATAATCGCTTTGCAAGGGCTTTAACGTCGCCGGAATAATCTTCACGAACAACAAGTTCACGGACAACGAGATTATACCATTTACTATAATATTCATACTGCCATTCATCAATTTTCGAGACTGTTAATTTTCGACGGATAAGGATAAGAGTATTGAAATACCGGTTTTTCGCTTCGTGATTTTGCGCGTGCATAAAATCGACAAGCGTTTCAAAATAGCGCGACTCCTCGTCGCTCATTTTAAATACTTGCGATAATTTTATACATACATTTTTGCTTAGCTTACGTTTACCCTGCATAACCAGGAGAACGTAATTCGGCGTCGACAATCCGAGTTTTTGCGCTAAATACCGGTGTGAAAATACCGGAAGCTTTTTCTTTTGTTCTTCAAAAAAATCTTCAAGGTATTTCCGGTAATCCGTGTAGTTAAAAATGTATGGCATAGTATAGTCCTTATGAAAGCAGTGATGCTGTTAAAATTACTTCCCGCTTAATCTATCCGCAGTTATCATTTTACAAGTATCGCTGCATATTACCAGTATATGCCGTCAAATTTTCCCGATATTTTTGCAAGCCGGTTTCAAGGAAGAACAAAATTCCTTGTAACGGCTGTTTCTCCGATAACCAATCGGAGAACATAAACGCCGGACCTTAAGGATCGGGCATTGATTTTAACCGTATGCATTCCTGCACCTAGTATGGCTCTGGATTCAAAAACCTTGACGCCTAATGCCGAATATAATGAAATTGTACCAAAAGCACGCGAAGGATTTGCATAAACCAATGAAATTTCTTTCCCTTTCATCGAAAGAGCCACGTTTGAATTATTCTTATCATTGCGCGCAAGGCACTGGGTCACCGGCACGGGAAAGGAGTCCGGCGGATTATTCATCCAATAATTCACCAGTTTTCCAGTAGAAGTAAGATTTCCGCCATCAACAGCATAAGAGCCTGAAGGACAGGTTCCCGATTTGAACATAGACATTATGTCATTGGCTCCATCCGAAAAATCGAAATAACACCAACCTATCTTATGCTTTGCCATAATATTAATCCAAACCTGCGCCGCAGCACTATCGTTTTGGCTATCGGTCGTATAGCTTGATGCAGCCCATTCGGTGCAAAACAGAGGGAGCCTACTTGCAACAGCGTTGATGCTATCGGAAAAATAATGGTGATTCGCATAAAAATGGAATACGTACATCGCATTCTTATCGATCAATTTATTGTTTTCGATATCGTGCATATCGCTTCCATTCGAATTTGTGGACAAACCAAGCGTAGACCAGGAAGGAGTACCTACCAAAACGACGGTATTCGTATCGTTTCGTCTGATTACATGAATAATTGAATCCGCATAGGTTTTAATCGTGGACCAATTCGTATAGGTTCCGGCATTCCCGTTGGCGTCGGCATTCGAAGGCTCATTGCAAATTTCGTACAGAACCGGATCCGCTTTATGTTTGTTTGACATATACGTCCAAAAAGAAACCGCAGAATCTATATCGGCCATCGGGTTTCCAGGCCAATGCACATGCCAGTCGATAATGCAATAGATGCCGGCAGCTTTGCAGGTATCAACGATATTATCGATCATCTTTCTGAAAGAAGCGGGATTAGTCAGATATCCCTGTTCCTCGATATACATAACCGCGCGTAATACGTCGCCGTGCCAGCTCTGAGCAAGCGCGTTGATGCTTTTACCGTTCGTATAACAAGTTGGAAACCATTGCAAGCCATGAGTACTCACGCCACGCAACTGAATGGGCATCCCATACTGATTGCATAAATTTGTTCCATGAACGTGCAGAACACCGTTTACTTCCGCCGGCGACCCGACGGGAGAAGTGTTTCCATAAACAAAAGAAGATACAAACAACAGAATTACTGCAATTGAAAATTTCCCGGCTAAGCGATCAAATCGCATGAAGGCTCCTTTTTTTATTTTTCAAATTGTAAAAATCCGGCAGGTATTTCGCGGAATCCTGTTTGGGGGGCAAGAAGGCTTCCGCATTAGTCATACCTACCGGATTACGTTAAAGTACCATGGTCCTCATCACCTTACAAATTGGAATCTCCGTGAAACCGTGACACCGTCCATTCGTGCTTCTACCAAATATGTCCCGTTTGCAACTAAAGCTCCGGAAGCATCGGCACCGTTCCAATAAATATTTTTCGTTCCAATGTTTCCATTTAAAACCGCTATTCGTGTCCCAGACAAGTCATAAATACTCAAAGAAGAACGTGATAAAGTCGATACTGAAAACGAGCTGTTTGGCCGGAATATCGCAGGACATGACAGCGAATTCATTACTCCCGCATAGTTTGCTTTGGGAGAAGAAATGGCGGTCACCTCTTCATAGGTAGGCCCGGTATAAGAGGTTATACCGAAATCCGCCGGATTCACTCCAAGTAAAACAATTTCTTTTATTGTTATTTCAGCCGTATCTCCGGCATTTGCGAGGCCGAACACGATCCTGTTGACTTTTGGAGCACCGTCTGTTGCCCAGCTTTTCCCTTTAGTAGCGCCATCGGAATAAAGCGACGGCATGAGATCGCTGGCACTGATCAAAAAATCGGTCATCGTTGTCGGGTCCAGCAATATCGTCGAACCGAAATCGCCCCAAGCCCACGTCGCATTCTCTTTTGTGTTAAAACTGACATGCACGGCACCGGTTCCCTTGGCCTTAATTAAAACGCCAGTCATTTTTGTAAGATCATAATACGGGGCAGTGGCTCCGGAACCAGAAAAAGTCGCTCCGAAAGAGCACCAGCCGTATACTTTTGCCGGGTTTGCAGGATCGGTAACCGTATCGGTAAAAACAGCGTGAAGCGAAAATTTTGCATGAAGACCGTCTGTTTTGGTAATAAAATTGTTTGCTGGATTTATATCGCTCCCGGACGCATCGCGAATAAAGGAACCCTGATTATCATGATCTGCAGTCCAAACGCCTTTTCCGGCTGCCAAATTGCCGTTTTGAATTCCGATTGCAGCACCTAAATTGGTTTGCGGCGGAGTATTACCAAGGCTTCCTTGAAAATCATCGAGGACCATAGCACCGTACGACACGCTTGCCGCACACAGGATCGTCATTACTCGTTTCACGTCACCCTCCCTTTTTTGTAAATTGATTATTTTTTAATTAAATCTTATATACTAATATGTCAAGCCATGCCCAAGAGGAAACAATGGTGCGCCTCCCGAACCTACCGCATCACCCATATTTCCGTCATTGATCGGAATCTGCGACACGGTTGCAGGCCAGGTATGGTTAAGCTTTCCGGTCGGATGGACATCACCGTAAAGAATATCGCCGAAACCCGCACCTTCAGGACTTCCGAGCCACGCACAGACCACAGCCTTGGAATCGCTGATGGCCTGGGTAACAACGGCAGGGCCATCGGTATAGAGTACCAGTACAATCGGCTTATTCGATGCTTTTGCCTTATTCATGAGGTCATTGATTTTTCCATTGTTCGAAGCATTTAATTGTACCTGATCATTTGTCTTTGTATATTCGGCAGCAGGGTCTATTCCTACGCAAACCACTACAACGGCCGCATCACCGGGTATATTGCTTCCGTCCGCTGAAAAACTAACCGAATTGCCGCTTCCTTGTTGCTGCAACGACATAAAAAGCGTGGTACCTGCGGGACGTTGGGCTGCTGCCGCACCTTGCCAGCCAAGAGTCCATCCGCCGCATTGCAAACCGACATCATTTCCCCACGCGCCGATGACCGCAATTTTTTGCGTCTTTTTCAGCGGCAGAGTATTATTCTCGTTTTTCAACACAACCATGGAGGCGGCAACGCATTTACGGGCAACATCCTTATGTTCCGCACCATGGAAATAACCGCTGTACCCAGCTACGGCGTTATAATTTTCGAATAACCCTTTTCTGAACAATACCCGAAGTATTCTCCGACAAGCATCGTTGATCCGGTCTGTAGAAATCGCGCCGCTCGCATTGCCGTTTTTAATATCACCCTTGGTTTGATCGGCAATTCCAGGCGACATAGGATTGTCTAACCCCGCACTTATCGTCGCATTGACACATGACTGCCTGTCGGATCCGCCCTGGAAAGTGTGGGCAGCCCAGTCGCCGACAACAAAGCCGTCGAATCCTTGCTGCGTTTTCAACCAATCGGTAAGAAGCGGCTTATTGGCATGACTGCCGACGCCATTCCAGTTTGAAAAGGAAGGCATAACGCAAGCTACTTCCGCTTCGATAGCAGCGACATACGGCGGAAGATGAATCGCACGCAGGACCGCATCCGGCCCAACCGTATTGCCGGCATTTGTGCCGCCTTGCGTACCGCCATCACCGGCAAAATGCTTTGCAGTTGCGCAAATAGAAGTATTAAGAGAAAGATCTCGACCTTGCATTCCAAGAATTAGGTTGCGGCCTACTTTTGCACAGATTTCCGGAGTTTCGCCGGGGCCTTCGTAAATTCGCCCCCAATGCTCATCCCTGCACACAGCAACACAAGGCGCAAACGCCCAATACACTCCCCTGCTTGCGCTCTCGATTGCTGTTACACGTCCGGCCATTTGAATAAGGGTGGTGTCTTGTATACACCCCATTGCCTGATTATGAGGAAACATCGTTCCTTCTGTTGATCCGCCGCCGATATATCCGTGGACACAATCGTATCCGGACAACCCCGGAATTTTAAGGCCTTGCGACATACGATTATTATTCCAAGAATTAAAATCGTTCGCACCGGGAGCAGCTCCGGCATTCCATATTCCGGTTCCGGATTTATAAGGATTACCTGCGTCCGGATTATCTTCAGTCATCAACATGATTTTATCGTCAAGCGACATTTTCGACATGACCGAATCGACACGCGATTCAATATTGATTTTAACCAAGGTGATCGTTTTAACATCTTCGGTGGCCGAAGCCGGCGTAATCAATACGGGCTTATACCCTGTTTTTCCGATTCGAAGCTCGGAACCGGCCATTTTCTTGGCAACCGCAGAAAAAACAGGATTGATTGCATCGGGCGAGGATCCGGCAAAACCTGAAACAGCATTACCTACAGCAACTAATTTTCTAATCGCACTTTCATTATTGGCTTTTATTTTTACAAAATAAACATTATTTGCAATTTTAGAGCGCATCGCACCGTTTAAATCAATAGTATAAGAACCTCTTTCAAGATTTTTGTCAAAAACAGTGGCAATACGCCTTCCTGTCATATTGGATATTTCGATACTCACCTTTTGTGATGAACCGAGAAAAAAATGCACCTTTGATCCAACGGTAGAAACATCGGTTAAAAGGCTGGGCACCGTGCTGGAAACTGCCTTGGACGAAACCGCAGAGGAAATTTTTGCCGGTCCAAAATTTCCGCTCGCATCAGAAAAATCGTAGTTAAGCCGTTTAGCCGGATCCGTATAGGTTATCATCGCATTTTTCAAGGGCTGGCCCTGCGCATCAACAACACGGCCAGGATTCGTGATTTGTCCGATCTGCGCCCAGCTTGCAGTGCAGGCTACGAGTCCTAAAAAAACCATTACACGATTCAATATTTTTTTCATTTGAGCCTCCATAATTTCACAAAAAAAAGATTAAACGGCTTCAGATTTTAGATTCTTACTAAGATGGGTTATTTGCCTGAATTGTCTTGTTCATCTCTACCCCCTTTATTAAAGCGTATTCTTAATTTTATAATACATTAGGCTTTAACAATACTAAATTTAAGTGTTTTTTTTGTTTTTTACGGTTTTTTTATTGTTTTAATTTTTTTTTCGTATTCTTTTGCAATACATATTTTGAAAATTTTATTGAATTCTATTCCATTTCAATTGCAAAATGGAGCGTAATAGATTGAAAACAATGATGCAAGGGATTGTTAAAACCAGGAGTAGATTTATCACAAGCAGCGAATAAAAAAATATCGACAAGCAGGCTTTTTACTTTACAAAAGACCGTACGCCTTTGCAAAACAGGCGAAATTGCAGCAATTTTTGAAGGGATTTCACGAAATTACAGCAATTATATTGTGTTACCGGTGTTTGCCAAAATTGAAGGAAAAAAACTGGAGGCATAAATTTAGGAGAAATATTTTCCTAATTGGTAATTTCATTACGATGAAAACAATTCGGTTTCGACCATTGCGCAAAGGCAATGGTAAACCGGCTGATGCAACTGTTGAATTTTATAAGTAATTGTTTCGGGCACACAAATACAAACATCGCTGCTAAGGGATTTCATTGCTCCGCCATCTTTTCCCGTAAGACAAATCGTCCGGAGACCGAAAATCTTTGCAATGTGCAAGGCTATAATGACGTTTTTCGAATTTCCAGAGGTTGACAATGCCATAAGAACATCGCCGGGTCTGCCGTACCCAAAGACCTGCTGTCCGAAAATCATCAAAGCGTCTTCGTCGTTTGCTATTGCGGTAACCAGCGGGGAATGGGCGGAAAGTGAAATTGCAGGCAATTGACGTTGTAAATGCGAATATAGGAATTCTTTTTCTTCCAAAGAAACGCCACTCGACGACACAGCCCGTTTATCCTGCTCGCGAAGCGGCCGCTTTAACGCGAATTTATTCATGAGTTCACCGACAATATGATCTGCATCCGCAGCACTGCCGCCGTTACCACATGTCAACACCTTACCGTCGGCCCGATAGCATGAAACCAGTATGTCGAACGCTTTTTCAATGTCGCTTTTGCAATCCAAAAGCACGGGAAACGATAGTATGCAGTCGTCAAAATATGCTTTAGCTGAAGGTTTCATGACCAACTCTTTTTCTCTATTTTGAAGGTATTCTGCATTGAATAAATCCATTGACATTAAATGACATCAATGGATTTATTCATCTGATAGTACGCGGACAATCCGCCTACGTAAACTTTATCACGAAGCATCCTGCAAGTTTTCAAAATTTTTCAGGTACTATTCTCACGGCTCCTTTGTCTGCAGAGGCTGCCATAAGCGCATAGGCTTTCAATGCATCGGAAATGATCCGTTTCCGAACCGGCTTAAAGGCCTTTGCACCTTTCTTCAACTCCGCAGCCCTACGCGCGGCAAGCTCTTGCTTTGAAATCTTGACATTTATCGTCCGCTGGGGAATGTCGATTTCGATGATATCCCCGTTTTTAATCAATCCGATATCCCCGCCTGCGGCAGCTTCGGGTGAAACGTGGCCGATGGACAAACCAGAAGTTCCGCCAGAAAAACGACCGTCGGTAATGAGCGCGCATTGCGCACCCAGATGCATAGATTTTATATAAGAGGTCGGGTATAACATCTCCTGCATACCCGGGCCGCCTTTGGGGCCTTCGTATATAATCACCACAACGTCTCCCGCTTTGATTTTTCCGCCCAATATCCCCTCGCAGGAGGCTTCCTGCGAATGGAATACCTTTGCCGGGCCGCTGAATTTGAAAATAGATTCGTCGACCCCTGCGGTCTTAACAACGCAGCCGTTTTTGGCAATATTTCCAAATAGTACCGCCAAGCCGCCATCTTTGTTGTACGGCGTCTTGACACTGCGGATACAGCCCTTTGCCCTGTCTTTATCCAATTCCTTATATGCGGCATTCTGGCTTGCCAAAACAAGATTCCTGCCTTTTTTCGCGGTTGGTGCGCTTTTATAATTTTCAACAGCGGTCTTGGATACTGTTTTCGTCATGATGTCGTTTTGCTTCAAAACTTCTTTCAGGCTTTTCGCATCGATGCGATTAACCGTTGTATCAAGAAGTCCGGCACGGTCGAGTTCGCCAAGTATGCCCATGATTCCGCCTGCGCGGTTGACGTCTTCGATGTGATACGACGAGCTTGGTGCGACTTTTGAAAGCACGGGAATCTTTCGTGACAATTCGTTAATATCCTTCATGGTGAATGCGACACCGGCTTCATGAGCGATTGCCAACAAATGCAGAATGGTGTTCGTGCTGCCGCCCATTGCGATATCGAGACTCATGGAATTGAGAAACGCCTGACGCGTCGCGATTGACTTTGGCAAAACGGATTCATCGCCTTTCGTATAATAGGCATTGGTGATGTCGACAATGGTTTTTGCGGCGGTTTCAAACAATCGCATCCTGTTTTTATGCGTAGCCACAATGGTACCGTTTCCCGGCAAAGCCAATCCAAGAGCTTCATTCAGGCAATTCATGGAATTTGCCGTAAAAAGGCCTGAACAGGATCCGCAAGACGGGCACGCGGCACATTCAATCGCCGCAACTTCTTCATCGGAAACCGATTCGTCTGCCGCCTTAACCATGGCATCGATAAGGTCCAATTTTTTGTTTCCGATAACGCCGGCCTCCATGGGGCCGCCTGAAACAAAAACAGTAGGAACATTCAACCGCATACTTGCAATAAGCATTCCCGGGGTAATCTTATCGCAATTGGAAATGCAAATCATGGCATCGGCCATGTGAGCGTTCATCATGTACTCGACACTGTCGGCAATAAGTTCTCGCGAGGGCAATGAATACAACATACCGTTATGCCCCATTGCGATACCGTCGTCAATGGCGATGGTATTGAATTCTGCTGCAAAACATCCGTGCGATTCGATGATTTTTTTCAAATGTTGCCCGATCCCGTGCAAATGGACATGGCCCGGCACAAACTGCGTAAACGAATTGACTATTGCAATAATCGGTTTTCCGATTTGTTCTTCCTTCATGCCGTTTGCACGCCAGAGACTTCGCGCGCCTGCCATTTTTCGCCCTATTGTCGTTGTCGCACTGCGTAAAGTATGCTTCATGAATCGCTCCTTTTGAATATTGGATCATTTAAAAATCATTGAAAAACCACTTCATTTCAAGGAAAATCAACAGCGTACGACTTGAATAAAATGATTCGGAAATGGTATAATCAAGGGTATCTATTTTTTTACCGTTGAAAGGCAGCCTATGAAAGCATTGCAAATGACAGCCGCGTTATTCTTGTTATTCGTCGTTTCGGCCGGCGCAGCGAGCAAAAACACCTATGCGACCGTCGATTCCCTTGTCGGCAATGCTCAAGTACAGCGGAGCGGAACCCAAACCTGGCAAAAGACCTTTAAAGGGGACAAACTTTTTAACAATGACGTCATCCGGGTACTCGATAAATCATATGTTCAGCTCGGTTGGCCCGACCAAAGCGCGTCGTATATGCAGCAAAACTCTCAAGTGCTTCTTGCTTTTTACGAAAACGATGCGTCGAACGTCATTTCTCGGCATATCACGGTCATGTACGGTGCGGTTTTTTTCGTCATAAAGGAAATATTACCTAAAAGTCTTATTAAACAATACGACACGAAAATTTATACACCGACCTCGGTTGTTTCGTTACGAGGCACTTCGTTTTCCGTAGAAGTCGACACCGCGTCAAAAGCAAGTACCGTCAGAGTCATCAACGGCACGGTGCAGGTGCGCAATATCCTAAAAAACTCATCGATTTTCGTTAGTGCGAGCTTCCAATCCGTTGTTCCCATAACGCAAGATCCAATAGGCCCCAAAGCTCTGCTCGATCGGGAAATCGACAGTTTGAAATCCTGGGTTCCGGTCTATGTCATGGAGCGGGAAATGGCCGCGCAACTTGTAAAGGGACATCGCGACAGGGAAATAATGTCGAGCGATTGCAAAGACAAAATCCTTATAATTCCTTTTGAAAACACGTCAAAATACACAGGCGCCTGGAAAATCTCGCCGGGGTTTGCAAAAATATTTTCCGACCAGCTGCAGCACGGCCACATAGCAGCAGAAATCTATGATTCCCTCGACAAAGACCCTTTAACTCTTGGACAACGGAAAATGGCCCGCTATGTCGTATCCGGTGAAATCAAGGATTTCGATATTGTGCAGCATGCGGAAATTGCGGCAACGGCCGACGAATATCGCGAGTACTACATAGCAACAGTCCGAATATCAATTCAAATAATCAATGTCCCGGAAAAAAAGGTCGTGTTTGAAAATGAGTATGTCGCCGAAAAACGCGGCGCAAATTCCAAGGAAAATTCCTGGCAGCGCATTTCGAAGTTATCCTTCAGCCTCGCCGATCAGCAATTTGTAAAGTCATTATTGGGAACGGCGGTATCGCAAGTCGTGGAAACGGCCACAGAAAAATTAAACTCAATTATTAAGTACGAGTGATTTTTCGGAACCGTTCAATCGGTATTTTTCCAAACGATAACCATGCGCTTCCCCCGCCGTGGTTATTTACCAATAAGACTATCCAAAAAACTTTGGTATTGCCGTGCCTTCGGCGTATCGGAAAAAGCGACCTGGTCGCTTGAAAAAATTGTTTCGATGCGATACATAGGACTGAAATTTCCCTGAGGAGCGCTGGTGGGAATTCCGCACGAATCGGCAAAACACTTATCGCGAGGAATAAATACGGGAGCGCTCTGCGGAACGAATTGATCTGCTGTAAAGTCGAGGATATACTCTACGCTGTCTACAACAACGATATTAAAACTGTGAAACATGGACATGAATGTCCCCTGTGCACGATAACATGCAATCCCGTTATGCGAGAAATACTTGGAAACCAACGTTGAGAAAGGTACGCAGGCTCCTTCATCATGCGGATCAATATTTGCCTTGTATATTGAGTAAATAGCCTTTGCGTAATTGCCGTAATGGGCCAAAAAAACATCCCGAGAGGTTTGTACCGCATTTGGCAAAATCTCGTGCCCGAACTGTTTTGTAACCAAAATCCTCGAACAATTCAATGAATCAAGGACCAGCGAAAATCCGGTAAAATAGTCATTTGAAATCGTGCAACTTTTTATGCCTTCCGTATATAACGTATCGTGTTTTTTCGGCTGAGCGAAAACAGGCCTGATATACATCGATACTCGGTTTCCTTTTACAACGCGTTCCTTTTTTCCTTGGTTTTCCGCCCAAATAAAAGTAAATCGGTTTCTCGTTCGAACAGGGCTAAAATTGACTTTTTTAACACCGTTTCCCCAATTTGCATAGATATTGTAATATGCCGCGTTTTTCACATCCGGCCAAACTATCGTGATCATATCTTCGGAAAAAGTCGCGGAAATCGGCAGAGTGCAAGCAGGTTCGGCAAATATCGAAAGCGGCATGCAAAGAGATAAAAAGGAATGGATGAAAAATTTATAAAGCATTCAATAAAAATATATGGCGCTGCATTTACCAGTTTTTATTGTCTGATGTGTCATCGGGTTGTTTTTCCTTGGGAACCTTGGCCGATTTCTTACCATTATTTTTTTCATTCCCTTTTTTGTCCTGCTTTTTATCTTTTGAAATGGTCAGTACGGAATCCAATTTAGCGACTTTCCCGGAATCAACCTTTGCTTCTGTTTTTACGCCATCCTTGATCGGTTGAATTTTAGCCGAATCGGATTTTTGATCGACACTCCAAACGTCGCCGGTTGCATTTTCCGATGCACCACTTGCGGTATCGGAACCTTTGGGCTTTACCGTTGCAGAGTCATCCTTGATGGGTTGATCCGGCTTGGCAATTTTATTTCCTTTGATTGGCGCCTTTACGGAATCGCGAGAAGGTTTATTTACGCTCTGATCCTTTACCGTTTGCTCTGTTTTTTCGGGTGCGGCCATCTTCTGTTTCGCGATAGAAGATTTAAGGGTGTCAGTGGTTTGCTTTGTTTTTATTTTCGAATCAGGCATAACAGTTGGCTGATCCGAAATGACGACACTACGGAGTTTGAGGCCTTTTGAAAGCTTCATGCCAGTATCTTTTGATAATTTCAACAACACTTCTTGCGCTGCAAAGGCCACGGCATCAACGGGATCATTGGCCAATTGTTCAAGAACATATTGCGCCCGGGTTTCTTTAATTTTCCCCAGCGCAATGCAAATCTCGATTTTAATATCCGGATCCTGGGTTTGAGACAACACATCAAGCAAAATGTCGGACGCCCCCGAATTACCGATTGCCCCGAGGAGAGAAACCGTCAGCGTTCTGGTCCGTTTATCAAGGGCCTTGTCCAAAAGGATTTCGCGCAACCCGGGCAACGCATTTTCATGCAAATTTACGATCTCGTTGATTGAGCGGCGTACGCGTTCGGGGTCGAACGGCTCTTCCGCATATAACGTCTTTATGGCGTTTATCTTATCTAAAAGCAATGGTTTCATTCTTGATTTATCGGTACCCATGCTATCGGACATTCTCGCCAATGATGCGTTGACGTCGATCACTTTTCGTTTTGTATCGGAAAGCGACATTCTCAGACTGTCCATTTGCATGGACAATTTCTTTATCGTTTCCCCCTGATAAGATACTCTTTCTTCCAATGTTCCGAACACATCGCCTTTCCCTGACCCGAATTCGCCCAAGTAACGCAAACCGACCCAAATTCCGGGTTTAACAAACCCGGGCTTTGCGGAATCACCTAAAGCGACTTTAAACTGGTTGTTTTTATCAAAAAACAATTGGTTGATGCTGACTGCTCCCCCGGATACTTCCAGCCGCTTTTTGAAAAGTCTCCAGGTCACGAAAACCGACGGTTGAAATTCACCTTGCCGTCTGAACATTTCGAATGAAGCATATAAACCATTTCCGAAAAACTGTTCTATGGCGAAAAACGGATTTATCTGGTCTTTTTTGGACATTGGAATGGTTTGAACACCTAAATGGATTCGCATTTTGAGAGGATCTATGCTCTTAGCAAGAGCAAGGTACACTTCATTTGTCAGCGTATCGGTTGCCGAAAAAAGGCCTGCCTCCCTGTTGGATAAAATGTTATGCACTCCGAGGGCCAGCGAGGGCATGAACGGACCGCTTTCGCCAAGAATTCGCGCCTTAAATCCAAGAGTCGGGCCGCCGGCATATCCGGCCTCCAAATTAACCCATTCCATAATACCCATATTGACAAGAGCTACCGGATTGATTTTTGCCTGTGCAGCGGTATCGCTGAAATAATAGCCTTCGGCATCGATGACGAATTGGCCACCCGATAAAAAATCCGCATCCGGAACAAAATGCAAAGCGCTCCATCTCGTTTTGGCTTCCGCCGTAACGACGGCAAAAACCAATATAATGGTCCCAAACAGGCATGTTAAAAATCGAATCGAGCGTTTTGTTTGAATCATAAAACCTGTGTAAATAAATTAAGCCGCAACATCAACTGCATTTCCTTTTCCCGCTTCGCTTCCTTTTACCGCCATTTCCACATCGGCCCGCACCATTTTCTTTGCCATAGCCATAGTTTCGGTAGTCATCATTTGCATGATTTGATTGATTTCGGCAACGCCATTGGAAGCCCCGGAAACTCCATCCATGGAAAACTCCTTGATAAAGATAAGGATACAAAATTCATCACATCCATATATATATCGGCAAAGGCGGGAATGAACTTGCCAACTTTTTATAGAAAATTTCAGCCGTTATTACAGCGACGCAACCTGCGCAGATAATTTTTCTATTGCTCTTCTTCCTGAATCGGAGCCGCGGCATCGGCCTCAACAGAAGCATCGGGAACTGCTGTTTCGGATTGCGTGGTTGGCGGCGGCGGCAATCTGTCACGAATTTCTTTAAGCAATCTGATAATGATGTCGTTTTGCTTTACGACTTTATCATTTAGGTTTAATGATTCCCGTTTAAATCGATCGGTCCGGCGACGCGGATTTTGCTGCATCGGCCCGTACCCGCCGGAAGATTGATGGCCGTAATTGTAACTCATACTCGGGCTATAATTGGCCATTTTTTCAGGGTATTTCGGCTGTCCCATTTTTCTGTTCCCCGGTCCGTTTCCCGGTCCTTGCGTGTCATCGATATTCATGAAAAAATAACTCCTTCCGTCAAGATAGCTGTTTCTGATGAAATTATACAACAGTATTTTAAAACGCGCCACAACAAATTTCCGAACTTAAATTTACCCGGACAAGAATTCGGACATTTCCCTGCAGACCCGTGAAAAAGCATCGGGCATAAGCGCATCGAAAACAATTCCCTTCACCTGATGACGAAACCAAGTCATTTGCCGTTTTGCATAATGCCGGGTGTGTTGCTTGACCGCATCGATAGCTTGGGTAAACGAAACGAATTGGTCCTTAACATCAAACAATTCCCGATATCCGACGCATCGCATGCCGGGCGTTTCTATTGTGTACCCTCTGTCAATCAACCCGCGAAATTCGTCCCATAATCCTTGGCGAACCATCGCATCGACCCGTTGATTGATGCGTCCGTAAAGCGTTTCCCTTTCGACCGATAATATGCAAACAAGAAATTCGAAATCCGAAGATGGAACCGATTCCTTTTTTAATATGGACAACGCAATGCCGCTCGTTTCAAAAACCTCGAGGGCGCGGATATTGCGCACGAGATTTGCCGGATGACTTGAGGCTGCGGTCACCGGATCAACACGGAGAAGTTTTTCGAAAACCGCATTGTTACCCAACTCGTGAGCCATTCGGACATATTTTTCCCTGATCAATGGGTTTTGAGAAATTTCCGGTCCCAATCCGTTTTGAAGCGCCTGAAAATACAACCCGGTTCCTCCGCAGAGCATGGTGCCTGCGCCTTGGAGAGCACGTTGACGAATTATACTACTCGCATCCCGGGAAAAACGGAATGCCGAATACGTTTCCGGCGGATCGGCGATATCGATCAACCAATGCTTTGCCTGTTTTTGCATTTCCAAAGAAGGCTTTGCAGTACCGATGTCCATAAATCGATAAATTTGCCGGGAATCGCAAGAAATGATTTCCAGCCCCAGTTTTTGACAGCAATGGATCGCACAACCGGTTTTGCCCGAAGCGGTCGGACCAAGTAATACGGGAACTTTTATCGGTTTCACAGGTCGCCCTTTGGTAATAATTTCAGAAAAGATTTTGAGCTTAGGCGTACGAATAAAAAATGTATTTTATAGTATCGGTCAGTTTGGCCGATAACGCATTATGTTTAGTACCAATATCTGAATTATCGACGATTTTTGCGTGGATAATCTATAAAATAAACTTACCCCTTGCGACAATGTCCCCGAAGCGGGAAGCATGGGATTAGGAGTCAATCATCGCAACAAAAGCATCGCCTTCTTCAAAACGCCCAATACTTATTATCGTCGTATTGGCAATTGCCATTATCCTACTGGTATTCCTCGGTATTGCGATACGGACCCATGGCAATTCTTTTCCCTCGATTGCGGCATTTTTTTTTCATCAACAACAAACACAGGATATGCAAAGCACATCTAAAAATACTTCCGGCGACAAAAAGCTTCCCATTGAAAAAGCCTTGTATAAAAAGCTTGCGGAATTGGAATGCAAAAGCACCGACGTCAAATCACGGATTGTGAGAGATAAAAACATCATCGAGCTTCAGGCTGCAGTTCCGCGGGGAAAACCCTTCGAGGCTATTCTTTATGAATTAGGCCTCGCGGCAAAAGGCACTTCATACGTTATTTCCGATTGCATTATTGATGAAAAAAAACAATCCGCATCGTTAACGCTTTCCTCAAAAGCAAAAAACAGCCCCCTAGTCACGGTTTCCATGCTTGGATCGGATCGTTTTTTCAGCGGAACCGCCAAAATGGCCATAGTTGTGGAAAACCTCGAGGACACCTCTTATCAACTTGCCGTTTCCATTTTGTCGTTTTCCGATCCGATTACGGCTGCAATAATGCCCGGTTCGAAAAAAGCATCACTCATAGCGCAGTTGGCCGATCAACAGCAAAAGGAAATTATTATAAGGCTTCCGTTGGAACCAATGACAAAAATCCCTCCAGCTTTCGAGCAAACTACTATCATGGTGCACTATTCCAAAGAAGCCATTCTTTCACTCATAGCCAATGCAACGAAAGAGGCGCCGAATTTCACCGGATTTACCAACATCTGGGGGTCTCGCGCCTGTGAAGATTCTCGGATAATGAACATCGTTATCGGCGATATTGCCAAACAACACGGATATTTTTTGGAAAACCGTACGACAAAAAATTCAGTTGTACCGACTGTGGCGCAATCTTTGGCTTGTCCATATACGCATGTTAATGCCAGAATCGATAAAAAAAGCAGCCAGGAAATACTCGCGGAGCTAAAACGGCTCGGGGTGAGTGCACAATCCAACGGTGCATGCATCGTTGCTGTCGCAGCAAGCAAGCCGTTTTTAGACGGCCTTGTTTCGTGCAAACCATGGTTCAAGCAAAATGGAATTAAGCTTGCATTTGTTTCTGAAATAGTCAAACAAACGGAATCTCACAATCTTAAGTAAAGGAGCACTCCCATGACTACTCTCGGTGTAAATGTAGATCATATAGCAACAATCCGACAGGCGCGTGGCGGACGTGAACCCGACCCGATTGCTGGCGCTACTTTGGCTGAACTTGCCGGCGCTCACGGCATCACGGCACATTTGCGGGAAGACCGGCGGCATATGCAGGACCGCGACATTTATCTTCTTAAGCAAGTTGTGGCAACCCGTTTGAATATGGAAATGGCACTTGCGCCGGAAATAATAAAAATCGCCGTTGACGTCCTTCCCTTTATGGTGACTCTGGTGCCGGAACGCAGAGAGGAACGGACAACCGAGGGCGGCCTTATGGTTGCAGGAAAAGAACGGGATTTTGCCTCCGCAATGGATTCATTTCGCAACAACAATATTCTTGTAAGCCTATTTATTGATCCCGATCTTAACCAAATCAAGGCCGCAAAACGGATCGGCGCAACCCATATCGAATTGCACACCGGATATTATGCGAATGCCAAAGGCCAGGCATGCATGGACGAACTTGCCCGCCTCAAAGACGCCGCACTTGTCGCTTGCAAATTAGGGTTACATGTAAATGCCGGGCATGGCCTTAATTATTCCAATGTAACCCCTGTTGCAAAAATCGATGGAATGGAGGAACTCAATATCGGCCACAGCCTTATTTCTCGAGCCGTACTTGTGGGCATGGACAGAGCAGTTAAGGATATGCTCGAACTGATTTGATAAAAACTCGATAAAGGAATTCTATTTATTCTTTAATGAATGGAATTCCTTTTTTAACATAACCCCTCGGTACCGATCGTTATAAACCCGAATCAATTTTTTTTCCCGTTTTTGCAGAACAATGGAATGCGACCAACCGTCCATTTATGTCTTTTGTACATAAATGAGATGATTTGATAAATAACATTCCCCATAAATTTAGCTATATTATTAACGAATCCTGAAAATTGTTTTATTACACAAAACAGATTTTGAAAAGAAAGGAAAATATGAAACATAAATTAAACGCTTCAAACATTTCCTTTTTCTTAAAAGGACCGAATCTTTGCGCCCAAAGTAATAATTTTTCTTATTTCAGGTTGAAATGTTTGCAAATTGGCGGCACGGATTTTCCTAACACGACACTAACAGCAAAAAAACCATTAATTCTTATTTCTTTTTTATATTAAATAGGTATGTAGTCTCAAAGAGACGAAAATCGTTTTTTTTAGGGGGAAAACTTTTTGTTTTTATTATTTTTTGGGTAATACATATCTCTAATCTATTGAAATTTATAGCATTTTTTTAATTAATTGAATTCTTTTAAAGTTTTTTTTTGTTTATTGATCTAGTATATGGAGCATATTATTTTAGAATGATTGTTCAAGCGCGTCTGTGATTTTGGGGCCACCACAGACAAGTTTTTTTCAGATGCATATTATTTTTACCCCGTTTCTCCATAGTTAATTGCGATATTATGAAACGGGTACAGCACTTTGCAACATGTATGTACAAGCTTTAATAATGTTTCTTCCTAAAGAAAGGGGAATCATGATTTCGTTTAAACGAATTACTTTAGCGCTTATATTGAGCGCATTTGCGGGCTACATTCTCAGTTCCTGCAGCGATTGGCCGTATAAGCCGACTCAATTTATTGCACCCATTCCGCCGCCGCCGGCAAATGCGTTCGTGTCAAAAGACAGCCTCACTTCATTTGTTGGAACCAGCAATGTAAAATTGGCCTATACAAAAACAATTCCGGGCGGAACGCAAGTGTTGTATTTCGTCAATTTTTCCGATTCGATAATTGCTCCAAAATTGTTAAAAAGGCCCGCGGATAAGCAAGACTGGGGTGCCTGGTGCCCGATTATTTCGCCAAACGGGGACCTTGTTACCTATTACCTTATTGATCCATCAAACAGTAAACATGCCGCCGCGTATTGTCAAAAACTCGATACGACGGCAGAGCCCAATTTAATCGACGATCCGGCGAGCGATCCGCATTTTTTCAAAGACAATTTAAATAATGTTTTCATTACCTATTCCGATACGACTGACAAGCTCGATGCGGACAATACCACGTTAAAGACACGGCATACATATAAAGTTCAAATCAACTCAACCGCGGGACAAATATTGTCCGGAACAAAAACGGCTATCGCCACTTTTCCATTTTACGGCGGATTGTCGTATGATGGTAAATATGTTTGTACCGGCTACGCGAATGCCTATATCTATAATATCGCTAGTTCAAAATTTTTCCCAATAAATACGGGTTTACAAACATGTAACCCATCGATGACGCCCGACTCCGTCAAAATCGGTCAGATGATGTTTTTAAATATCGGCGGTCCTCAAAACATGCTGAATATGCCCACCGCCATCGCAAACGGCGCGGGCGAGCACATGTATGTTTTTATTGCAGACACAACTAATACGCTCGTTAACTCTTTCAGCCTCGAAACCATGTTGCCGAGCTATTCCTCAGGTGAATGGCAGTGTCCCAAATGGACGAATTCGCCTAATTTTTTCTGTGCGTTGGCCACAAAATCAACGACGACCGATGTTATTGTGTATGATTGTTACCTTGTATCGATTTCCACACAAAAGACATTACTCCTTAATGTCAAACCCGCACTGCTCCAATTCAACAGCACTTCAAAACCGTATGTTTATATAGGAGGAAAATAGCAATGAAGATCAACACCAAAAACATATGGGCAAAGTCTTTATTGTCGCACGGTACTATAGGAGTTTCCGTTGCGATAGCGACCGCTTTTCTACTATCCCACATCAACCACTCCAAAAGCGTCGCAATACAAACGACGCCGTGGGCATGCGTCGGCGGCTGCGGAGCGGGCGGATCCGGCGGAGCGGGCGGTGCAACGGCAAAATGGATCGGTCGAGGAGTCAGCGGCGGCCTTCTTGACATTCAAGGTATGTATTCATCAACGGCAACGAAACAATCGAACTCCAAAGCCCTTGAATTGCGTTTCAGCATCAAACCGACGTATACGACGACGCTGGCATTGACTGTTCCTTTTGCTGAAAAAACCGGGTCTTTGCAGACATCGACGGTCGATGCGCCGACAACGGGAATAATCAATAACGGATTCGGCGACCTTCGCGTCGATTATATGGGCACATTCGGCTTGTCGGGTGATTTAAGTTATAATTTCACCCTTTCACTTCCCACAGGCGGATATACGACGACCTTTGGATCCGATAAAGCCCAAAAATACCTTCCGACCAGTTTGCAACTCGGTTCCGGGCTCTACAACTTAAGCCTTGACTTAGGAAAGACAATCGATGCGGACAAAAGCATGGTTCTTCTCGACATAGTGTATTCGTATTCTTTTGCCGTCAATTTCAACGGGCAAAACCAATATTATAATTTTACCCAACAGCAAAAAGATCTCATGACAGATGCGGAGAAAAACAGGTTTTATTATTATTTCAAGCCATACGGTGAAAATGATCTGGGCGGATACACGCCGCCGAGCCTGATGGCTTCTGCATTTTACGGATATAAAGGAATGGAAGATTTTGTTCATTCTTTCGGCGTCATGTTTTCCGTTCCAATGGGAGTCGCATGGATCCCTTCGCTTAAAAGCGGAACGCCATATGATCCTGCGCCGGATCCCGATAATCAGGTTTGGAATGCAACATTGTGCTATGGTCTGGAATTCTCACGATCCAATTTCCCGATTTTTATCGCAGCATATCTCCCTATCCACGCGAAAACAGCCTCTGCGACAAATGCTCAGGCAGGAAATCCCTATGATATAAAGCCGATGCAGGATTGGTCTCGAGGGCCCGATTGGAATGACATATTCCACCGCTGGTCCGTATTTATTGGATTAAAAACATTTTTATTTTAATGTCAACGAAAGGATCAAAAAAAATGAGAAAATCGATATTATTCGCAAACGTTTCAGCGCTATTTGCACTGGGGTATCTTGGATTGTCTTGCGGAGATTCAAGCCCGACCGCAGCCAAAACCGCGATTACCATCACCGCGCCCGTTGCCGCGCAAAAGGTTTGCGCGGGTGACACGCTCGTTGTTTCCTGGACTCAGTCGGTTGCCACCCCCACTCTTTCCTATAATTTTAATTTAGGGGCTGGTTGGCAGCAATTTGCAACTGTCGTACCGGTCAATAGCAATTCCGCAAAGGTTGTTGTGCCCGTCGTTGCTTATACCGATAGTTTTCAGGTAAAAGTTGCAGATAATGGCGGCACATTTGATGCCGGCGTCAGTGCTTTATTTTCAATTAAGTATCTTGTCATCACATCGCCAACTGCAGGGCAGACACTGACCAACGGTTCGACAGTAACCATCACATGGAAAGATACACCTTCTAAATTATCTTCACTTAGGTTGTTGCTTTCGACGGATGGCGGGAAAACGTTCGGAGATATGTTAAAGAGTTCAATCAGCGACGTGTCAACGACATCATATTCTTGGAAAATCGGTTCTGAAACCGGGACCGGTGCGCCATTTGCCTTTCCAAGCGCTCAATGTATGATCAAAATTGCAGATTATGTCAATTTACAGCTTTCTGACAAATCCAGCACTTTCAGCGTACAATAAAAAGGACAGCAGAACCAAATTTCATACCATGAGTATGTCACAACTCAAAATCTGCGTTCTCGGCTGCGGCGGATTCATCGGTTCGCATCTCGTTGAGCGCATACTATCGACCACAAATTGGCTCGTCCTGGGAATAGACCGGGACGAGTCTAAAATAAGACCCCCCCTGAGCGATCCACGATTTTTATTTTCAAAAGGCGATATCGACTCTTGTCGCGATACCGCGGATTTCATTGAAAAAAGCGATATCGTCGTATCGTTGGCGGCATTGTGCAATCCGTCTTTGTACAACACAATCCCGCTTGAAGTGATACAGAGCAATTTTGTCCGTCCTCTTTCGATTGTTGAAAAATGTTCACAGCTTAAAAAACACCTGGTCCATTTTTCCACCTGTGAAGTGTACGGGAAAACAGTTTCGGCAGCCGCACAGCAACCGTTTGATCCGAATACCGATGTTTTTATCGAAGATGCGACGCCGCTTGTATTGGGACCCGTCCATGCCCAACGATGGTCGTATGCGTGCGCAAAGCAATTGCTCGAACGGGCAATTTACGCGCACGGCATCGAACACGGACTGCCCTATTCAATAATCCGGCCTTTTAATTTCATCGGTCCGAGAATGGATTTTATCCCCGGAATCGACGGCGACGGCGTCCCTCGCGTTTTGGCCTGTTTTATGGATGCGTTGCTTAACGGTACAACGCTCAAGCTTGTCAATGGCGGGAAAAACTACCGTTGCTTCACCTATATAGACGACGCTATCGATGCCCTCATGGCCATACTTTCGAATCCCCACATTGCAAACCGCCACATTTTCAATATCGGCAACCCGGACAATGAAATTACAATCAAAGACCTCGCCCATCTCATGATCCGTGTATACGGAGAACTCCGCCCCGATTGTGCGGGAGGCCCTTCGCTGATCGAGCAAGTGACAGGGCAGGACTTTTACGGACCGGGATACGAAGATTCCGATCGCCGCATTCCGGACATCACGAAGGCAAAGACCTTGCTCAATTGGAATCCTGAAACGCCGCTTGCGGACGCTCTGAAAACAACCATGGCTTTTTACATAAAGGAATACGGCGGTCTCATTTTAAAACGGGAGGCCATCTGATTGACTCCCGGATTTCAATTTTTATTCCGGCATATAATGCGTCCCAAACGCTTCCGGGCCTCTTGGCAAGATTTTCGGACGACCTATGGAATATCGTCGAGCATGTGTGGATCATCGACGACGGTTCTAAAGACGCAACAAAAGAAACGGCCGACGCTCTGGCAAAAGCTAATGACAAGATTCGATGCATTCATTTTGGTTGGAACCGCGGGTATGGAAAAACGGTACGGGAAGGTTTGGTACGTTGCATGCAGGACGATTGCGATTTTGCGGTATGCCTTCACAGCGACGGCCAGTATCCGCCAGAATGCATCGTCGAATTCGTCAATAAAATGTCGAAAGAATCCATCGACATCCTTCAGGGTTCCCGGATCGCTTCGGGAACCGCGTTATCCGGAGGAATGCCGTTATACAAATATATTGCAAACAGAATTCTGACGTTCTTTGAAAATAAGGTTTTCGATTTATCAATGACCGATTACCACAGCGGAATGCTTTTTTATGGTAGAAATGCGTTGAACACGATTCCATTTTACCGCTTGAGTTCTTCGTTTGATTTTGATTTGGAAGTCATAGCCTGTGCCAAAACCGGGAATTTAAATATCCGTGAAATGCCGATACCGACTCGCTATGCGGGGGAAATTTCATATTTAAACCCTTTGACCTATGGTTTACGGGTATTACTGGTAATGGGGAAATTTGCGATGGGAAAGTACAAAACGTTATGATATTGATCACCGGCGGATGCGGAGCAATGGGAAGCGTGCTGGTGAGGCATTTTGCGCAGAGGGGCCAGCGGATTCGGGTGCTTTGCATACCCAATGATAAAGCCGTTGAACGGATACGCGAATTCTGCAGCGATATCCGCTACGGCGATATAAGTAACAAAAAGGACTGCGCCGGACTTTGCGACGGCGTTACAACCGTGTATCATCTTGCGGCAATCATCATTTCACCGGACAAAACGAAATTCGATACGATCAATGTACAGGGTACAAAAAACATCGTGGCGGAAGCGGTACGATCGTCCGTGGATCATTTTATATATGTGTCAAGCGCATCGGTCGTGTATCCGAATCCGACACCTTATTCGTTATCCAAACGATCCGCAGAATCAATTGTCAAACAATCGGGATTGCGGTTTACCATAATACGGCCGACGCTGGTGTACGGAAAACAGGGCGGGCAGGAATTCGACATGTACCTCGATTATCTTAAAAAATTCCCAATCGTTCCTTTCATTGGCAACGGCAACGCGCTCAAACGCCCGGTTTTTGTCGACGATATCATAAAAGGACTTATTGCGTTGCATTCCAATGAGACGACCATAGGGAAAACCTACAATTTCAGCGGAGGCGAAGCGGTCTCGATAAAGGATTTTTCGCGGTTATGCCTGGATTGTATGGGACTTACAAAGAAGAAAATAGCGCATATTCCCGTATGGTTGTGTTTTGTTATCGCATTTTTCTTGAAGTTTGCACAGTCAAAACCGGTATTGTCACGGCAAACTATTTGCGGCATTACCCAGGATGCGAACCTGGACCCGGCAGAGGCGCAAAACGATTTGGGGTATGCGCCGGTAAAGGTTTCGCTTTTTTTAAAAAACGTTTTTCCAAGAACTTAATCTCTATAATAACCATCATCCCTTTTTAGGAGGTTTTCATGAAGCCCATTTCCACCATATGTAAAGGACTGCTTTGCAGCGCAGCATTCGTTTCATTATGTTTTGCCCAGGCCGATTCTCCGGCCGCAAAAAAGCCGGCCGTAAAAACCGACAAAGCAACCGCTGCGCCCGTTGCTAAAAAAGAAACAACGGCGACTTCGAAAACAAACGATACCCTTGTTGTGGTCGCACGCATTACCGAAATTCCCGGTAAATTCGCGCCGAACGATCTGTACAATTATGTGTACGTCATGAAATACCGCGTACTCACCGTCGTCAAAGGTACCTATAAAGAACAAGACATTCTCGTGGGCCAGTATAATCCGCTTATTCCCCGGGCTCAAATCAAAGACGCGATGAAAAAATGCGTGGCAGGCAATGCGGACAAATTCGACGTTGGCGCCAAACACAAACTGACATTGATCAAGCCTATAGATAAAGTCTGGAAGGACGCGGTTGAGGATGAATACACGGACTCTAACCTCGATAAATATTTCGCGGTAAGAACCGACCTTGCACAGTAATTTTTAGAACGCATTTTTCCAGAAGGCCTTTGACTTTATCCCCTACCCAGAAGATCACGATTTTATCGGGGCCTTCTGCGTAGGGGTGACACAACCCGAGGAGTATTTAATTATGGTTTTCTCGTCGCATATATTTTTATTCTACTTTTTGCCGATTTTCTTTGCTATTTATTACCTTTTGCCGTTTCAGTGGAAAGGGCTTTATCCCAAAAATACCTGGATAACCATTGCCAGTTACATATTCTACGGCTGGCTCGTTCCATGGTTTGTCGTGCTCATGTTTGCGTCCACCACCTGGGATTATGTCTGCGGAAAAATCATCACAAAACCGAACCAGGATCAGTGGAAGCGAAAGGCCGCGCTCATGACCGCCATCATCGGCGATATGGGACTGCTTTTGTTTTTCAAGTACTACATGTTTACAATGGAAAACGTCAACCATATCATGGGGCTTTTAGGTTTAGGACCAAATTACTTCCACGTGATGAACATCCTGCTGCCTTCGGGTATTTCGTTTTACACGTTCGTCGCATTAAGTTATACCATCGATTTGTATCGCGGCGATGCACAACCCGCACGCAATTTTCCAACATTTTCCTGTTTTATCGGTTTGTTTCCGCACCTTATTGCCGGCCCAATTATTCGTTACAGCACGGTAGCTGAACAGCTTGCCGTCCGTACCCATACTGTTGAAAAGTTTACAACCGGACTCGGTATTTTCATGCTGGGATTTGCAAAAAAGATCCTTCTTGCCAACTCTGCGGGTGCTGTTGCCGATGCGGTTTTTGGTGCGGATAATCCGGGCGTGATAAACTCATGGTGGGGAATTCTTGCGTATCATTTCCAGATTTATTTCGATTTCTGCGGTTATTCGGACATGGCGGTTGGACTCGCGAAAATGCTTGGCATCGAGTTTCCGAAGAACTTCAACGCGCCGTACCTCTCTACCAGTATTCAGATGTTCTGGAAGAGATGGCATATGACCTTGTCCGCATTCATCATGGATTATCTATACATAGGAGCATTGGGAGGAAACAGAAAAGGCAACGGCCGTACCTATTTCAACCTTTGTCTTACCTTTTTCCTCTGCGGTTTGTGGCATGGAGCAAAATACACTTTCGTAGTATGGGGATTGTATCAGGGACTGTTTCTTGTTTTTGAACGCCTGATTGGAAAAAAGACCGTCTATGCCTGGTTACCCGTGTGGCTTCAAATCGTCATCACCAATATTCTCGTGCTGTTTGGTTGGGTGGTATTCCGCGCTCCGGATCTTAAGCAAGGCCTTGCATACTGGGGATCCATGGTCGGAGTTGTCAAACCCGTGGCGTCTGCCGCGCTTCTGAGCAGTCAAATATTTACTCCCCGGCATATCTTTGAAATGGTATTGTGCGCAATTCTCGTATTACAGCCGATACAAGCCCATGATTGGGTAAAAAAGCTGACTTTACCCAAAATGGCGGTTTGCGCAGTCCTGTTTTTATTGGCAATTTGCGGTATGTTCACTCAAACGTTCAATCCCTTTTTATATTTCCAGTTCTGAGCATAGCATAAGAGATAACAAACAGGATTTTATTGATTTTAAATAATGAAAAGTTTCAAAGAGGACTAATACAATGAATAGAAAACACAGTATCGTTTTTATCGTTTTTTTCCTTGCAGTGATTTATTCGGTGCCGATCATCCAGGGGTGCGTCGAATATGTCAAATACCACAAGGTACAAGCGCTCGACCTGGTTGTCGATGCGATTGTCACGCCTTTTTCCAAGGCGAACGCAATAAACGGGCTTTTGGTTAAAACGCAAAAGCAATCCGAGAATCTACTCGCAGAAATCAATAAGTCCCGGTCGGTAGCGCCCGACAAAAAATGGGAATCATGCACTGCGGAACAGATCGCCGACGACGCGCTGTTTTTGGTTTCGGATATTAAAAAATCCGCGTCGACCATCAACCGCCATGTCAAAGCAGATACGACGACTGAACTTTTTGCAAAGCTCGGCAGTCTTTCCCAGGGATTTTCGGATGTTTTGACTGCGCTAAGAAACGGTGCCTCAGCGGATTCCCTTACTGTTTCGGTTCACGGAATCCAGGCACAAATCGCGGACCTTATCGCGCAAAACCCCAAGAAAACAACCGTCAGCGTTCCTCTGCTTGCGACAAAAAACATTCCGCACATTTTTTGGAACGATTTGTATCTGAGGCCCTATGAAAAGGAAATGGAAAACACGTCGGTATTCGCCACGGCGATTCGTCCGGCAATGTTGTATACCCGTTTTGTTTTGTTTGATGACCTTGGAGAAAAAGCGGTTCCCGGCGACGTCAACAACTGGTTCTTTTACAAACCGGATGTCGATTACCTTGTTCGCCCCTCGGTACGCGATCCACGTTCCATCATTGTGGATCCGAACGACAAGCCCTTGTCCGACGATCCGATCAAAGCGATTGTCAAATTCAAGGACCAGCTGCAGCAGCGCGGCATAGACCTCCTTGTCATGATAATACCTGTCAAGGCCAGCATTTATCCCGACATTCTTAATTCGAAAGTCTCTCCCGACAAATCAGGGACTTTCAGCCATTCCCTGAAAATTATTCAGGAATTGGGCAAAAACGGCGTCGAAGCGGTGGATTTGTTTTCCGCATTTGCACAGGAACGCAAAAACGACGCGATTGCCGGCGATTCTCTGTATCTTGCCAAAGACACGCATTGGCGCGCCCGCGGTGCCAGGCTTGCGGCTCATGTTATTGCGGAACGCATTAAAAAATATCCCTGGTATACTCCGGGAACGACTCCGTATGAATTGGATTCGGTCGTTATCGAACGTAATGGCGACGTCGGCGTCATGACAACGCTGCCGTCCCTTAAAATCCATGATTTGGGAATGAGCTTCCCCACCGAAAAAACAAAATGCTATCAGGTATTCACTCTTGCAAAAGACGATGCCACCGGCACCACCTCGCGGGTCCTTTACAAGGATGATTATAAGAATTCCCAGGTTCTCATTTTGGGCGACTCTTTCTCCCGCATTTACCAGACCGACGAGCCTCGCTCCGCAGGATGGATAGCCCATTGCGCCTATGAACTCTCGCAGCCGGTTGCCTCTATTGTCAACGACGGCGGCGCGTCGACGCTCGTTCGCCAATCGCTCGCGCGAAAGGCATCGCTGCTAAACGGCAAAAAAGTGGTGGTATGGGAAGTGGTTGAACGCGATTTCAGGTTTGGCGAAGAAGGGTGGAAAGACGTTCCGCTGCAGGTAGCGGGAAAGTAAACCGCCCAGGTATTATTTCCTCGGAGAGACGCACGGCGGTGCGTCTCGTATCTTTGCAAAATACAATCGATTTTATGAGAGTCGCACCGCCGTGCGTCTCTCCGTAAAAAGGATCTATAAAAATGTCACATTACAAAAAGGCTGTTGTTGCATTTCTTGTTTGTTCGGCAATGCTCGTAAACGCAAAACCCTATGAACAGGTGAATAAAAATTATAACCGTGTAACGTCGCGCGTCATGATACGGTCCATTGCCGTGCCGACGCTAGCGAATCTCGATTATGCGGCCTATTCGGCAAATCCCGTGCGCTTCGACCCTGCGCCGCAATCGCCAAAAAAACCGGCGAAAAAGCCGGGGATCGGCGACATGACCTTCAACGGCGCTCTTATCAATCAATGCGCCACTTTGTCCCAAACGCCTCTAACCGATGCGGAAAAGCAAAATGCTTTGGCATGGGACCCGCTTGCGAACAAATTGTGGGAAATAACCAAATCCGATGCCATCGCGCAGGTGGTCGCTAAAATTGCCGGTTATAAATGGGGCGATGAATCGATATTCATTCCCTATCAGGAAATCGCTGCCGTTTATATTCATGGGAGCGGCGAATCGGCGGAGCTGTGGGTCAAAGTGGAATTTAAACCATGGGTCAAATTTTTAGACCCTACCATTGGCGACGAAGACAAAGACGGATTCAAAGAAGTATACGGTAAACTGAACCTGGCGTCTGTTGACAAAACCGTACTGGCAAAGGCGCTTTTGTGGATACAAAACGATTATTGCAAAACAATACTTACAAAAGACCAGGTCGTTGATTGGGCCAATGTTCTTGCTTCGTACTGGTACCCAAAACTTAATACCGATGTCGTCGACATGACGGGGCAATCAAAGTGGCCGACTCCTGAAACCGAAAAAGATATTGTCAAGGAGCTCAAAGGCCAAACCGTTGCAAATCCTTTGGTTGTCATTCGCGGTACGCCGTACGGGAAAAAACTTTTCAACGTGTATCTCGTCGATTTCGGAGCCGAAAAACCCGCTGTTGCGCAAGCAGCGACTTCGCCTGCCGCCCGGTCTGTCCCCCACGTGTTAGACTCGGCGGTCTCGAAAAATTTCAAGGACAACAATACCCGTTTCGAAATGGAAATTAAAACCAACGGCGATTACCCGGCCTGGGCTAAAAAAGACGAACCGTTCCGGGCTTCGCTTCTTTCTTATGTAAACGCATTACCCGCGGCGCAAATGGGTTTTAAAGGCAAGGATAATTGGCTGTTTTTCAGGGGCGAAGCATCGTACCTGAACAGCGGCGACATGTCTTTACAGGCACCGGACAAAAACCCGATACCGCATCTCATCGAATTCAACAAAATCCTTAAAAGCAAAAACATATCCCTTTTATTTGTCCCGATCCCCAATAAATCGGATGTGTATTACGACAAATTGCCTTTGAATAATGCACCGAAAGACAATTACGAATTAATCCATCCCTATGCCCGGAAAATGCTGAAGGACATTCAAGCAGCCGGCGTTGAAGTCGTCGATTTGTTACCTGCATTTTTGGCCGCAAAAAAGGATGACGAGAAAAGCAAGGAAGCCCTGTATCAAAAACACGACACGCATTGGACATCCAGAGGTCTGGCAATCGCGGCTCAAGCATTGTCGGACAGGATCAAGACGTATTCCTGGTATTCCGAAGTGCCTAAAGTCAAGTACACGGTCAAAGACACGACGTTTTTGCGCCAGGGCGACATAGTCGACAAACTTGCGGAAGCCGACAAAACCTCCTTTAACGCCGTGGAACTTGCCGCGCAACGGGTATTCACTCCCGACGGTGCGGCTTTTAAAGGCGGCAATCCCGATGCGCCCGTTATGCTCATCGGCGACAGTTTTACCGGCGTCTTTGAATTAGTGGATTGTAAAGCTGCCGGCGTTGGAGCGCATATTGCGGCGCAAACACAAATTCCCGTTGATATCGTTACCAGCTGGGGCGGCGGCCCCTTGGTGCGGGATAAATTTTATCGGGCACGTAAAAACGCTTTGGACAAAAAACGGGTGGTCATTTACATGATGGTGTCGCGCGATTTATTTAATTACAGCCAATTATGGCAGCCTTTGGATACGAAATAAATTTCACTCGTGAATACGAATTCAAAATTAAAGATTCAAGATTATCTTTAATTTTTACTTTTTAATCTTTAATTATTAATCTTAAACTTGTTTTAATAGAAGCGAGGTTTCCATGTTGAAAAGATTCGGTATGCTCGCCTGCTCGGCTCTTGTTTCTCTATCATTTATTGCCTTCGGCCAGGAAGCGCCTCTTGGCGCAGCGGTCTCCCCGGAAAAAGCGGAACAGAAGGCTCTGGACGCGTTAAAAGGAACAATAAAAGGCAAAATCGTATGGTCGACATCGCGCGCCAATACAAAGCACGATATTTGGATCATGAATGCCGATGGTACCGACCAAAAACCCCTTACGGTCAGCCCCAATAACGTTGATTGGTTTCCTCGTATTTCGCCGGACGGCCAGACCGTTTTGTTTACAAGAAGTAAAATGGGCTTTGTCCCTGAAAACGATGCTGAAATGTTCGAGAAATGGGATATATGGACGATCAAGATCGACGGAACCGGCGAAACGAAAGTTGCGGAAAATGCCGTATGGGGCACTTGGCGGCCGTCGGGCAATGAAATCGTTTTTGCCCGGGGATCGAAAGTGTTTACAAAGAATTTAACGACAAAAGAAGAAAAAGAAATTTTTGATGCTGAAAAAGCGTATAAGAAAAACACGTTTGCCCAGCAACCGGAAATGTCGCCGGACGGCAAGTCCCTTGCAATGACCTTGCGCGGCACCTCCCGCAATACGGTTATCTGGAACTTTGCCAAAAACGAAGGGTATTTTCTGGGTGGCGGCTGTGAAGTTTCCTGGTTTCCCAATGGTAAACGTGTCATCCGTATGAATGAAGGCCAGGGCAACGGCAGCACCGAAGTTCTTGTCTTTGATATCGATGAAAACGGCAAACCGGTCGCGGTCCCCGGCGGGCTCGGCATCGACAAGAAATTCCGTTTCATGGACCTTCCCGGCCGCCGCTCGCATGAATATTTCCCGCAAATCAGCCCGGACGGCCAATACATGGTTTGGGGAGCGACACAATACGGCCACGAACACGACATCGTCGATTACGAAATTTACTTATGGAAAATAGGAACAGACCAGAAGACAGCAACCCGTCTCACCTTCCACACCGGAAACGACCGCTGGCCCGATATTTTCATTGCCAAGTAATTTAGTGCATAATAAGTTAGCCGATAAAAAAGCCCGCAATTGCGGGCTTTTTTATTGACAAGGACGGTCCTACCTCGTCGCGCTGGTTTATACCACTAAGGAATTTTTGTACAGGTTCGAGTGATACTTTGCCCTAAGGGACCAACGAGCCGCTCCACATAGACACCCATAGGCGTAATTCCTTTTATGACGCATCCGCGAACATCGTATCGATTGACAGAGTTAAATTTGCCGCGTAACTGGCTCACGCCCCGTGTAGCGAAGGCGCCGATACCGGTGGCTGTGCCAAATTCAAGGAACTTTCCGCCTTCCCTTTGGCTTTCGTAATTTAATTTGACCCAGTTTTTGTCTTTGGGAACATTCAAAACCCGCGCCTCGTCCAAATAGCCGTCGTAAAAACGATTCGGGGATCCTTGCGTTTGGCAACCAATTCCGACAGGCCATTGCGGATTGGACGTCCAGGTTCCGCTTTTCGTCGCAGTCGTATCCACGGTATTGACATAATATGTGACTTTCGGGTTATCGTGCACAATGGTGAGTAAGTTCCATTCGTTCGGTTTAAGTTCCACCCCTGCTTTGCGATGTTCCAGGCAATCGTCTCCGCCCCCGTTTTCCACGCACATTTCCGTTATGTACTTATTGTTATTGTCGCCCCAGGAATAGATACCGTACATTTGAACGCGCCAGGAATCGTCGCCTTTTGCAAACATAGTAATGTATTCTGTGGGATAGCTTGTCGCTTTTACCCAGATGGAAAAAGTCATCTTACTTGTCAAATCGAACAAAGACTTCTTGGGCGCGTCTACGGTAAGATACCGCTTGCTAGCATATTTGAATTCCGGGCATTTTCCGATTCTGCCGTCGGCAGTGTTTGTCGCGGTGAAATTGAACCCTGTCGCATCCGCCTGGTTCGGCGTTGCGTCTTTATAACCGCCGGCAACGATGTTCCCGGCTTCGCTCATATGCCACACACCTACCCAACCATCTTCCAAAGTAAACACTTTTTTCCCGTCGCTTTCACCGGCCGCCGACGCGTTTCCCCAATACATGACGAGATATTGCGTATTGTCGTTTGCCTTTACGTCGGACCGTACCCAAATTGCCGCTTTTTTTCCCACCGCGTCCCATGACTCAATTTGATAGGGAAGCGAATTTCCCGACGCATCGGTAAAACGAATGTCTTCCCCGTTTGTTTTTGCCTGGGAAAAATCGAAATTTGCAGAAGTAAGAATAACGGGCACAGGAAAGCCCTTTACATCACCGGCAATATTCGCACCTGTAGAACTCGTATTCATGATAATTCTTTTATTGTTTGCCCATGCTGCCAAACCTTGCGCACACACCGTTGATTGAACCATGAAACCTAATCCAAAAACAACAACGGCAATACGCCGATAGTGACGAATACCGCATACAAAAGCCTTTTTTCGCATCAAACTTCCCCTTAAAAAAGTGATTTTAAATAATAGAAATGACTGTTTATTGCTAATTTCTGATTTTGCAGGGCACTTGTCTACGAGCTAATATAAGCAAAATTTTGCTTATGCGCAAATTTAATTACATATTTTCAGTAAACACATCTTAGCTAGAAAATTGCATAAAACTAGCAAAAATAACGACATTTCCAGTAAACATAATAATTCCACAAAAAAATGGTATTGTCAGCCGAAGGGTAATGGTTATTTTTAGACAATGCCCGAAAAAAAATCTCTTTTCTCAAAGCCCTCATTTTGGTGTTTTACCACATACTTTGCCGAAGGGTTTCCATTCGGTATTGTCAGAATGATGTCATCCGTTTTTTTTACCGACATCGGCATGAAGGAACGATATCTAGGGTATTTGAATTTTCTCGGCATTCCCTGGAACCTCAAGTTCCTCTGGGCACCGCTGGTCGATATTTTTGGAAGTAAAAAGGGCTGGATGGCCTTGGTCCAGATCATCATAACGATATTGACTGCCGGGGTATCGGTATTATGCTTTACAGCAAGTAAAAGTGCCGACCCCACAGTTTCCACCTCGATTTTGGTTTTCCTCTTTATTGCGTTAGCCTTTTTGTCTGCGACAAACGACATTGTCATTGACGGCTATTATATGGAAGGCATCACCGAAGCCAAGGAACAGGCTGCATATACGGGATACCGGGTATTTGCCTATCGACTCGCCCTGGTTGTTGCGAAATTCGGGATCATTTTCAGTGTTGGGACTATGGCGAAAAAAGCATCTGCACTCAACATGTATAATGCCTGGGGCTATGGATTTGCCGCAGCGTCAATCACCATGGGAATATTCGCTTTGTATCATTGTTTTTCATTGCCTGTATTCGAAACCGCAAAAAAGGTTTCCGCCGATGTCAAGACCGTGATAAACGATTTCATGACCTCTTTTGCCTCATATTTGGAAATATCTCAAAAACGATCGGGTGTCGCACTTGTCAGCGGACTTTTGGGGGGACTGGCCGTGTTTATAACCGTAACGCTTGTCAAGCATGACCCGATACAGGCACTGGCGTTCGGCTTATTCGGCTTGTTGGCGGTTTTAGTTGGTCAGGCAAAACCCGGCATAGCTTTGAGTCTGGTATTTATAATTTTTTACAAAATCGGTGATGAAGTGATTTTTTCAATGGGAACCCCATTTTTGAAACGATTCCTTCTTGTTTCAAATATCCAACTTGCATGGCTGAGCGGTTTGGTCGGTCTTTTGGGTTCGATTGCAGGTACCACAATCGGCGGGTTATGGATAAAGAAAACAGGGCTAAAAAAGGCAATTTGGCCTCTCACCTTGACCATGAATCTCAATATCCTTGCCTATGTCTGGCTTGCCTGGCACAGGCCGCTCGCGACCACGACATCAGGGTTGCTTACGATCGGCAGTGTTTATTGTTACGAACAACTTGCCGCAGGTTTAGGAAATGCATCGTTGATCGTTTATATTTTGCAAACCTGCAAAAAGGAATTCAAGGCCGGCCACTATGCAATAGGCTCGGCGTTCATGTCAATTTTTTCTACCGTTTTCGGGGGCTTCGGCGGCATTATCGTTGAAAAAATGGGGTACATGAATTTGTTTTTGATCGGATTTTTCACGACAATTCCGGCGATGATATTAATGGGATTTATAAAAATCCGGGATGAAAAATGAAATTGCGATGCGGGATGGGATATACCGCCGGGATATAAAATATGTAGAGACGCACTATAGTGCGTCTCTACTCTACCCAAACCCGACAATTCTATTTTGTGAATATCACCGAAAATTTGCGAAGACTCTGGGTAAAATTTCCCCACGACCGAAACGACCTCATGACCATCATCAAAAGATATTTGGGGCGGCGATAATATCTCCGGTAGAATGTCGATAGATACTGGTTGATTTCCTCATTTGTCATTTTAGGCAATGCAACCGCCGAATGGTGTACGCTGTCGTGCTTGTCCCAGTCTTCGGTCAGCAGGCAATTGTTTTCCTTGAGTAATTTGTAATAATCCGTACCGGGCAAAGGAGTGGGTGCGGAAACCTGGGTAAATTCGGCATTGAGTTCGAAAGCGAATTTTAAGGATTCTTCAACCGTTTCTTTTGTATCCCAGAAAAAACCGAGCATGATGCAATTAAGGACGTCAAGCCCGTGTTTTTTTGCAATGGCAACGCCGCGCCGTATTTCGTCTTTGGTGGTGTTTTTACGCATGTGCTTCAAGACCTCGTCGTTGCCGGATTCTACGCCGTATAGTACCATGCGACAGCCTGATTTTTTTAGCCAATAGGCCATTTCGTCGGTCATGAGCTGCGCCCTGGCTTGTATCGAATAAATGACCTTTATGTTCCGTTCTATCAGCAATTTACATATATCGATAACGCGTTGTTTGTCGATGTTGAACGTATCGTCGTCGATACGGATTTCCTTGACACCGAGATCGTGTACAAGATACGCAATTTCGTCTACGACCCGTTTGGGCGACATCGCCCTGTAGGCATGGCCGTAAATGGTTTGCGGATAGGAACAAAAAATGCAATGGAACGGACAGCCGCGGGAAGTGATCATTGTCGCCGCAGGGAACGCGACGAAAACGCTTTCGTAAA
Source organism: Fibrobacteria bacterium (assembly GCA_037447435.1). Taxonomy (GTDB): domain Bacteria; phylum Fibrobacterota; class Chitinivibrionia; order Chitinivibrionales; family FEN-1185; genus FEN-1185. The sequence continues at coordinate 144,775 of JBBIGR010000003.1, read as the reverse complement.
ACTTACTTAAATCAAGTAAATCATAAGCAGGAACGGGCAACTGTTCCACATCGATGACGGCGGTACTGTCGGGATTGACGTGAACGATACCCTCCCGATCTTTCCAGGTAACGCCCGATACTGCGGCCATGTCTTTTTGATGGGAATGCGCATCGATGACCATTCCGACCGTGTAGTCCCATTCTTTGCGAACGATATAATCAACGCAATTGCGTTTGATTTCATTTTCATGCAGGGCAGTCACAAACGGCCCGACCCAAATCACCAGCGCGCCCCGGTCTTTTGCATGACGGCTCACTTCCCAAGCAACCGGCGCATTGATATGCTCCACTAAAATGACGACGGCAAGCGGTTTCCTTTTGTCTACTTCTGCCTTCGTCATACTCATGTCGAGCCGCGCCGTCGGACAATGCAGATATTCGACGGAAAAGCCCGTGTTGCGAAGTATTGCAGCACAGGAAAGATTTTGATAACTGTATACCTGTTCGCCGGTTTCATTTAAACACGGATGCCGGCGGCCGGCTTTTGAAATCCGTGAATCCACAGACCAGGTCAATGTCGGAGGCGGCTCGATGAATAAAACCTTTTGTGTGTTGTCCATTAATACCCTTTTTGAAAGCTCGCTGTCGTCTCGTTTCGCGATACTTATATGAAATATCTCAGTATGGAAAATAATTCCTCTCGCTCCTTGTTACAATTGAAGGAAAAACAGATATTCGATATAAATTGTTTTTTATTTGATTGTTGTAAAAAGTCATGGATTTTGCCATATTTAATCTACCGGAAATACTTTAAAACCTTTTAATCGAGCGACCGTATTATAATCTAATGCAGTCCTCATTGTGGGAATAAAATGCAGATACAAATAGTTCAAGCAAACCTCAAAATGCTCGATGAATGCGCGGAGGCTTTATCGCAATCCGGAATTCAGACAAAATATTTCAACGATAGCGATTATACTTTGCGCCTTATCAAGTCGGGTATAGACAACAATGAAGTTTTCGTCGCAATTGTTCCCGATGAGGTGGTAGCGGGATTTTATTGGGCAACTGCAAAAGGCATGTTTTGCCGATTTTCCTATTTAAGGCTTTTAGCTGTCAAACCCAACTATCGCAATCTTCATATAGGAAAAGAACTTATCGGCCATTTTGAACGAAACGGTTTTTTCATTGCATCAAGAGTCTTTTGTACCGTTTCGGCTTTTAATACCGATGCACAACGATTTTATAGTAATAACGGGTATGTGGAAGTATCGAAACTCGCCGACCTTTATAAACCCGGTGTGGACGAAATCTTAATGATGAAAACAAAGCCTTAATAGTATGAGAACCAACAAGACCTTTATTTGCCCTGTTTGCAACGGCCTCGTTTCTGTCAGCGCATTGGCCTGTCCTCATTGCGGTGCGGATGAACGAAGCGGCTGGTCGGACCGGACATATCTTGACGGCATAGATGTCGGTGATGAAATCGATTACGATGAACTCGTTCGAAATGAGTTCCCCTCATCGGCAAAGCAGCAAAAGAGAGGCCTTGGCTTAACCGCGATTATCGGAGCGATTTTGCTCGCGGCCTTCACTCTCGGATTGGTAAAAATCCTTTGGTAGCAAACCAAAATGCCAAGGAAACACCGACGTTTGCCCTGCACATTTTTTGCTAAAACAAAAAAATAGCTATTTCGAAAATTCCAGTATTTGCCGTTTGCAGGGTATCATGTATTTTGTGGGCTATGTTTCCTACTCGTCACGAAATTTTGTCGCAATTTGCAGCTTCAAGCATAGTCCAACATCCTCGCTTAAAGGGGTTTGAGACTTTTGCTAATTTGGCTACATGGGTACCCAATGGTGCGGTGATCGAACTTCCTAAGATGAAAATCATTATCAAGTCCATCGATTACCTTCGCAATATGAATATGCCGACGGGAACCAACGAAACCCTGCTTCGATTTCAGCAAGACAGCTATCGGCTTTGGTATCAAGTCGACGGCATGGGTATTATACAAAACGCCACACGAAGCACATTTGGGAATTCGAGGCCGGGTCACCTGGGTATCATGGATCACGGCGAACGTCATACGTATATGCATCAACGAGGACCGTTTGAATGCTTCATGATGGATTTCGTTCTGCTCCCCTCTCAACAGGCAAAATGTTATTGGAATTCCGAAGTCGAAGGAAAAATCGTTTTGGCCGAAAACGAAAAACTCTATTTTGAAAATCTTATTTTCGATTGCATCCAGGTTATTTGCGGCAATAAGGAAATGCTCGGCCTGGCAACGATTTCCCGCATCCTTGAAATACTTGTCGTATTGTTTAAAAAAGGAATTTTGGTCATCGAAGAAAGCCAATTTCCTAAAAACAAGCAAAAAAGTCTTGTTGCAAAAGCCAAGAATTTCATGAAAACGAATTATTCCTCGTTCCATCACCAGGAAGCGCTTTCTAAGGAATGCGGCGTCGACATTAACTATCTGAACATTATTTTTACAAAAGAAACGGGAAAAACGCTGTACAAATATCTGACCGATGTTCGAATGGACCACGCAAAATACCTGCTCGAAGAATCTCAAAAGTCCATTTGCGATATTGCTACAATCGTCGGTTACCCGAATGCAAATTCCTTTACGCGCGCTTTTAAACATTATGCCTCGCATACGCCTGGCTCGTACAGAAAGAAAAATTCGTTTCAGGCTTCACCATTATAACGCGGAGAATGATTCATGGACATTATTGTATGTAAATTTGGCGGGACATCCGTCGCCACCAAGGAAACGATACAACAAATCGCCCACATTTTGGATAAGAACGCCAATCGCCGATTGGTGGTTGTGTCTGCCCCGGGCAAAGCCAAAGGCGTGACGGTCAAGGTCACCGACATGCTGATTAAGGCAACGCAAAAAGCCCTTAAGGGGGAACCATATGTCGAAGAAGTGACCATCGTAAAAAACCGGTATAGGGAAATTTACGAACCCCTGGGTGTAAAAAAGGAAGTTATCGAACCGGTACTTGAAGATTTCGACAAACGGCTTTCGTCTGCAAAAGACCATAGCGGCAAGTTTCGCGACCTGGTTGTTGCCGCCGGCGAAGACATCAACGCACGCTTGTTTGCAGAATATCTCAAACATCTTGGAAAGAAAGCTACGTACGTGTCTCCCAAAGAAGCAGGGCTCATCGTGACACCGGTTTTCGGTGACGCCCAGCCAATTGACGAAGTTGAATTACGCCTGGCGGTTCTGAAAAAAATCTGCGCCGAAAACATCGTCGTATTCCCGGGTTTTTTCGGCATTACCGAAGACGGCGACACTGCGACATTTTCCCGCGGCGGCTCCGACCTTACAGGATCCATTTTGGCCGAGGCTATTGATGCGGTGGAATATGAAAACTTTACCGATGTCGACGGCATTTTTAGCGCCAATCCCAATACGGTCGAGGCGCCGGTCCGCATCCCTGCTCTCACTTACAAGGAAATGCGCGAATTATCGTATATCGGTTTTAATGTTTTGCACGAAGAAGCGGTACGACCGGTGATGCGAAAGAAAATCCCAATCCGTTTGCGCAATACCTTCAATCTCGACAACACGGGAACGCTCATTGTTTCCGAGCGGTTGCCCAGCCAACGCGATGTCACCGGCATTGCCTCTGGCGGCGGTTATTGCAGCTTCACCCTGCAAAAATTCCTCATGAACCGTGAAAAAGGGTTCGGACGTCGGTTATTGTCGATTTTCGAAGACCTTAACTTTTCATATGAACATTGTCCGTCGGGCGTGGACAATATTTCCATTATCCTCGACCAAAACCAGTTACGCCCCGAAGACGTTAACAACATCATTCGTACCATAGAAGAAAGTTTGAAACCCGACGACATTAAGGTGGAATTCGGCATTGCCCTCGTCGCGGTTGTCGGCGAAGGACTCATGCATAAAATCGGAGTGCTTTCGCAATCCGCAGCCGCGTTGTCTAAGGCAAATGTCAACATTAAGATGTGCAATCAGGGCAGCTCGGAAATCAGCATGATATTCGGCATCGACGCCTCGGACGAAAAGAAAGCGGTAGCTGCATTGTACGATGAATTTTTCAAGTAACGGTTTTTAAAATGACGATAAGAAAAGGCCGCTAAGGCCTTTTCTTTTTTTATCCATTCCTCTCATCCGCAAGACTTGTTTTCAATTTACAGGAATCAATGCCGGTACGAAATTATAATACACATTTTTCTTTGAAGAATTCAGGGAAGCCGTATTCCAGGTTATTCCGCCGGTAATGTAATACGTAATACCCATGGCCGACATTCTGGCGCCAAAATACCCGATTCTTGTTTGAAAACCTGCGTAATTCGAATTGGTCGGCGCCCACCCGACTTCGGCAACCGCGGCCAGGCGTGGCCAGAACTGGCGGTCCCAATATTGCGGCAAGGAAACTTCCTCGGTATATAGAACTCCTTCAATTCCTTTGATTGAGGCGTTTGACACATTAGAGGAATAAACATTTTGAAGTGTCAATTGATTCACGCACCAGTTCATTGTACTTACATCGCCGGTCTGGTTTGCATTGTCCAAAAACATGTTATCGCAAGGCGAAAAAATCGTCCCGGTTGTCGACTTTGACCATGATTGCGATATATTTCCGCTTCGCAATCCCGCGGCGGTGATCTCTTGCCATCCGATCGCCTGCTTTCCTATGGCAAGAAGCGTATCCTGCATTCGCAACATAAAAGCGTTGTAATCTGCAGCCGATGCATTGAATGTTTCGCTCCCGCCAATATGGTATTGGCTGTAGGGGAAAATCGAGGACATTTCTCGCCAGAGGTTGCCCATGAAGGTGTTGACATATGCCGCATTTGCTCCGGAACAATTGAGGATGCTGTTACCTGTTGTTTGGTCCGTCTGGACCGCGGCGTTTGGCGTTCCCAAATTTGGATATGATGCGCACATTGCGGTGCAATGGCCGGGCGACTGGATTTCAGGAATGATTTCGATTTTTCGGTTTTTTGCATAAGAAACAATATCCTTCATTTCCTGCTGTGTAAAATACCACTTCGTTCCCCCGGTTGGATGAGCACCGCCTACCTGTGTATTTGAGCCAACGGTGTTAAGATTGGGATACACAAGACTTTCGATGCGAAAACCCTGGTCGTCACTGAGCAGAATATGAAGCCGGTTGAGCTTGTAAAGCGCCATGCGGTCGATATGGATGAGCAGGGAGTCTTTGCCGCCGCACCAATGGCGTACTGGATCAAACAAACAACCGCGATGAACAAAACGCGGCTTGTCGGTAATTTCCAATTGATTTAGGTAAAAGGGGCCGTTTATGACTGTCCCGAGACGTTCGATATCTGCGGGAAAAAGCTGGCGCAAGGTTTGCACCGCATAAAATTGACCGGTTGTTGTAGGGGCAGTGATAATAACCTGTGTTCCGGTAATGCTCAATTTGTAACCTTCATTGCCAAGCGTACCAAGATCTGCGGTGTTCATCGTTATCACGATTTTTGCCGTACCCGAACGCACAACAGAAGTCGGAATATTTGTCTGATTAAAAAGCTGAACAACCCATGGAACCGTGGAATCGGACGCAACATCACAGCTGATCGTGACTTTTTCCGTTGGTGCAAATCCAAGCGTACCTGTTCCTATTGTCAAGGTATTAGGCAAGGGGATGATATTTACCGGCGCACTTGCCGGATTGGCGTTCCATTGCGCGTACACCGTCAGGCTCGCCGTAACGGTCGTGGTCGCGGTAAACGCCGTCCCGCCGCCGCTTGGCGCAGTAAACCAACCGACAAAAGTATACCCGGCCCGTAAAGGCGTTGCCGGTAGAGAGCCGACGGTCGTCGCGGGATTAACAACGTCTATATTCGCCGGTGTTGATCCGCCTTGGCCGTCAAAGGAGACGGTGAACGTTTGCGGGATCCATTTGGCATACACCAGCAGGTTTGTCGTGACTACCGTTGTTGCGGTAAATGCCGTTCCACCTCCGTTTGCGGCCGTGTACCACCCTGCAAAGGTATACCCAGTTTTTGTCGGCGTTGTCGGGAGGGAATCGAGCGTGTTTTTCGGCGGAACAACTTGAAGCCCCGCCGGATTTGTTGCACCCTGCGCATCAAATGAGACGGTATAAATAGGCAACCACTTTACCCAATACTCTTTATTACCCGTTGACCCGGCGGGAATCAATGAATCCGCATTTCCGGTCAATCCTGAATTTGTAAACCAACCTCCGAATACACATCCCGTTTTTACGGGAATCGGAAGCTTAATTGCAGGCGAAGCGACGGTATATGACGTTGCTGGAGAACTTCCGTTCGTACCGTTATCAAGATTATAGGCGATCGTATAGGATATAGCCATCCATTTTGCATAGAGTTTCACATCGGCAGAACCAACCACAATCGGCGACCCGACAATGCCGCTTCCGCTTGCACTCGTATCCCATCCGGAAAAATTGTACCCGACCTTTTTAAGAGTCCCTGCCGCCGGAATAACGACCGTGTCACCCGTCAAGTACTTCTTGTTGTTGACAGGTACAGTCCCGCTGTCGTTGCCGTTTCCATAGAAGCTTACGGAAAAAAGCTGATTATAGCTGGCCAAAACCGCGACGTCGCGGGCGAGATTGAGGGTTACCGCAGCACCGGTCGCGGAAGTATCGTTCTGGATCGTCGCCGCATTGGCCGGTGAAACGCTCCACTTGACAAACCGATACCCTGCCGCAACGGAATCGGAAATCGCCCGTGGCGTGCCGACGAGGATGGAATCCGATGCCGCAGGCGTCGTTGATCCGTGGCCGCCGTTTTGCATTGTCAAAAGAAATTTCCTGACTGCAAAAATAGCAATCACGGATTTGTTGCCGCTCACCGTCACGGTACAGGGATTCGCAGTTCCGCTCGCATCCCCGCTCCAATGGTCAAATTGATGAACGCTGTCGGGAATTGCGGTCAGGGCAACTCTGTCGTTGTTCGAATACGAGGAACTGTCCGGACTTTTTGTCACACGACCGCCAACGCCACTGACAAGGAGCGAATAACTTCCTTTTTTCGTGAAATTTGCGATTATCGACAGGTTTTTCACAAAAGTGATTTTTATCGATGTCATAAGAGAATCCGAAACCAGTGTGTCGCCGGACCATCCTGAAAAGCGATAACCCATGGAAGGAGCAGCTATAAGCAACGCAGTATCGCCGTAGGCAAACGTCGTTTTGCCGGCAGGAAGAACGGTCACCGAGCCGCTGTCCTTTTTCATAGTCAACATATAGGCGTCCGCGACGGTTACCGCACGGATGGTTGTCGTACCGTTGGTCAGGGTTACGGACGTCGAAGCCTGTGCGCTGTCTGCAAATGAGGCCAACCCGACGACCGTAGTCCAATTTGTAAAATGGGAACCCCTCACCGGCTTGACAAGTATCGAGGTTGCAATGCCGTGCTGTACCGTAGCGCTTGGATAGGGAAAAACTGTATCGGCGGTATTTGTTTTTTGGAGCGTCAACGTGTAGTCTTTGAGTGCAAAAAGCGCACGAATTTTTGCATTGCCCGTGGCTAAGGTTACCGTAGTCGATTGATTTGTCGGAACTGCGATCACGGCTGTGCCGCTATCCACGTCCCAGCGCAAAATACGGCGCCAAAATTAGGCGTTGCGGTAATAGGAGTGGCGCCCCCTTCGTTTGCATAGACCCAGGCGCTCGACGGCGTAGTCACCGATCCGCCTGCCCCGGCAGAGAGGAAAAGCGTGTAGGCCTTTGGCTGAAAATTAGCTGTGACGATTTTCTTGGAATTCATGGTTATGGTAACCGTATCGTTTGATCCGCTCGCGCTGTCGCTCCAGGAAGTAAACATATACCCGGACGCCGGCGAAGCAGAAAGTTTTACCAGCGTGCCCGGACTATAGACGCCGCTGGGCGGGTTCAGGGTTACGCTTCCGTTCGGAGAAGATACGGTGAGGGAAAATTTGCTCGTATCGGCAAACGTCGCGGATATTTTTTTGTTGGCGTTCATGACAACCCGCAACGTCGCATCGGTACCGCTTGCGTCCCCGCCCCATCCTCCGAAATAATATCCTTTATCTGCAACGGCAGCAAGGGTGATAGTGTCACCAAAGAGAAATTCTGTTTTCGGTAAAGGATCGGGCATTATCTTTCCGTTGACCGGCGGCGTTATTGCCAGGGTGAACGTAACGTTTTTGAAAACAACGCGAAATGCTCCGTCCGTATTTATTGGACTAAAGGTGTATAGTGAGGATGTCGCATATGACGGAAGGTGTACCTTATTGACAAAAACAGAGTCGACGTAACAACCCGAATCCGCCTTGTACGAGAAAACAGGCGTGGCGAGAGGGCGAACCTTGACAATGCCGTTGTTTCCCAACGGTGAAACAGAGCCTTTTCCTACATACGAGACCGCAATCGAATAATACAGGGTGTCGATCGACAAAGTCGTGCTGCACGAGTCTTTACCCCAATCGTTCGTTACGACGACGGTGTATGTTCCGGCCTGAGTCAATTGCGTGTTTTTCAGGGTTAACGTATCTCGAGCCGTCGTATCGATCCTGGTCTGGTTCCTATACCATGCATAGGACATCGGGCCACTTCCCTTTACCGATACGATTAATGAAGTATCCTTGCTTTCGGTGATGCGGATTGCCTGCTCAAACTTGGTCACAACAGCCGGCTTGAATTTGACGGGAGTCAGCATGGATGCGTCCGGAAGGTTGGTGCAAGTCATTACGATCGTGATTAAAAGCGCTACGATCGAAACCAGTATAAGAAAATGCTTCATTCGTTGTCCTTGGATAAGATACCCTGTTGTCAGAAAATGAACGTCAGCGTAAACCCCGCCGCGCAAAGCCCCGCTGCTATGTATGAAATCGCCCGGTAATTGGAATATGTTTTTGCCTTGTCGCTGTATGTTTTCGCTTGTGACAGGTAGGCGTTATCATCCATGGTGCCGCCTGCGGTTATGTATTGACTTCGAAGATCGTTGCTCTTGGATGCCTGCATCGCGACCGCATTGTTGAAATAAAGGCCTGCACCAACTGCGCACACCGCGGCCGACCCGGAAAGGATTTTCAAGACAATACGGCTCTTGGGAACCTTTTTCATTTCCGAATGAGCAAAGGCGGAATTGGACTGCGTACCTGAATTGATTTGTGCCTGACCGTTGTTTGCCGAGGAAGATGGGGACTGTGGCGTGGAAACCTCACCAGGATTGTTCGTTGACAGTGAGGCTTGCCCGTGCGCAGCAGTTTCCTGGACAACCTTGGAAAGCTGATCCGCGATTTTTGCGACGGATTTCGTGAGAAGATTTTCTATTTCGCCTTTGCAATCATCCGATGCAATACGGATGATGCGGCCGGTTCTCACATCGATCAACCGCACATTGAGCGTATAGGTTTTTCCGATCAGTCCGACCGAACCGACCGTTATATATTGTACACCAAGCAATTGACCGGCTTCAACGGCGCAGGCATCGGACGTGCAACCCGACTGTTGAAATCCTTGTTCTTTGAGAATCTGCTCCATCTGCGACCGTTCTACTACCGTGAAGACACCATTGACAAAAAGCGCGTTGCGCAGACGGTCGGATATGATCGAGGCATCGGATTGACTGACGCCTTGAGCAGAAAGATCCGACACGGCCATCGATTCCCGAGACGAGGCAGCAAAACACAAAAAATGAATTCCGACAACAAAAACGAACGCTAACATGTTGTTTTTAATCAGGGTATACACTATTGCCCGGTCCTTTGATTGGTCATTAGTCATTTTGTAAATTGTCAGTAAAATAGCTCCATTAATAACAGAAGTCAATAGACGTGTTATTCAGGTTGATTTGATGCCAGCGATAAACCGTATCGGATGGGTTCACTGTAATGTTCCACAAACGCATCTTGACTATTTTCGATTCGAATCGGTATAATGTTCGTATATATCCTTATAACGGATTCCTTGGAGGTAACGTTGTTAAACTCACGAATATGCCGAATCGCATCAAGATTGTCAATTTTGGCCTTGTTTATTTTTGCCTGCCAGCAAAAACAAAATATTCCACCTTCGGCTGAAAAACCGGCTCCCGTTGAAAAACAGGCTCAGACAATACCGGCTGTCAACGATTCCGTGAAAGCGCCGCTGCCGACAGATTCCGTCAATGCGGCTTTTGTGAAATCGGCCCCAGTTGGTAATAAACGCGCTTCCCGGGAGACAAAATCCGGCAAACCGATTGTATCTGAGCAAGTTGCCGTACAGACTCCTGTGGCGCAACCGGCTGTCCAACAACAAGCGACCACAGCGTCAATAAAAGTCGCTTTGGAGTTTTCGGGATTTGCGCAGCCGGGCGACAGCGTATTTTTCGACGCGTCGAAATCCCGGGATCTGCTTGATACCTCTTCGCAACTCGAATTCCGTTTTGATTTTGAAGGCGACGGCGTTTGGGATTATCCGAACAACAATTCGTTTGACAAAAAGGCAATCGTGGGCCACAAATTCGACAATGAAGGAATATATACGGTGGTTGTCCAAGCCCAGGCAAAAGACCGGCGTACCGCTATTGCGGAGGGAAAGCTTATGGTGCGCGTCCCGCCGTCTGCCGCAATCGAAATTAGGCCCGCCCTGCCCATTGCCGGCTCGCTCTGTACGCTGGATGCCCATAACAGCACGGTCAGTACTTTGGGCAAAAAATCGTTTTCATGCCGATGGGACCTTGACAACAATGGAACCTGGGATTTCCCCGCAAACAACGGATTTACTTCATCGACAATCGCCACAAAACACTTAAGCGGCGCAGGCCCTTTTAGAGTCGCCTTGCAAATAAAAGACGAAGCAGGACTCACATCCAAAGCAATTGCCGAAATTCCCATGACACCGGAATTCAAAGTAATTCTTTTGGCAGTACCCGACACGGCCTTGGCCGAGATTCCATTCACCGCATCATGCCAAACATCGTATCCGCCGTCGGAAATTGCGGAATACGATTGGGACTTCAACGGTGACGGCGTGTATGAGCTGAAACAGGACAAACCGGTGCAACAATATGAATTTAAAAAAAACGGGGTTTACAAAATCTCATGTAAAGCAATCGCCCGCAACGGCAATACCGCAGTTTTATCAAGAACCATCACTATAATTTCCCGTGCCGTGGTAATTAAGCCAATGGTACCCAAACAATCACAGGCCCTGGTTGCCACTCAATTCGACGCGGAAATAACCGCCCGACATACAAAAGTGGAACAAATCAGCTGGGATTTCGACGGCGACGGCAAATACGATTTTTCGTCTCCGGTCTCGGCAAAAGCGTCATTTGCAATAAGCAAAGCGGGTATCGTACATCCGGTCATCAAAGTCACGACTACCGACAAAAGAGAATGGTTCGACACCGTGGCTCTCACCGTTTCGCCCACCCAGCCTCCCAAGGCGATTGCGCCGAAAAGCTTTTTATCGCACAAAGGCTCGGAAGTCGAATTGGCAGGTAAAGGAGTCACGACCGCCGGGAAGATTATTCTTTATGAATGGGATTTTGACGGCGACGGCAAATACGATTGGAAATCCGACAAGACGGGCACGGTGCGGCACACCTTTGTCGATTATGCGAAACCGGTTCTTCGGGTCACAGGAGAATCCGGCGCAACCGCAACCGATTCCCTCAAAGTGGTTATTTGCCCCCAAGGCATGATCGGCATCAAAGAAGGACCGTTCTGCATAGACAAGTATGAATTCCCGAATGCAAAAGGCCAGGTGCCGGTGCAAAACCTCGCGTATGCCGAGGCTGAGGCCCAATGTAAAAAGGAAAACAAAAGGCTTTGTACGGCAGACGAATGGGAGACCGCATGCAGCGGAACGAAAAAACAGCAATATCCGACAGCCACTTCGCAATATACCGGTCAGGTTTGCAATTCACTTGCCACCAACGATTCGCCGAATCATATTTCGCAAAGCGGTTCGTTCGAGGATTGCGTTGCGGCATCGGGAGCCATGGACATGAACGGCAACGTCGCCGAATGGGTTTCTCCGCAAAAGAAAGGCATGGCATATGCTTACGGCGGCTCGTGGCTATTACCTCCCGACAAAGCGACCTGTTCGTCGAGACTGGAGATGAATGCCGGCCAGGGATTCCCGTATGTGGGATTTAGGTGCTGCAAGTAAATCTATATATTGAAATCGTTGAGAATTTTTCTCAACTTCTCAACGGTTTCAATGCGCTTCGCTCCAGTTCTTTCCTATGCTCGCATCAACTTTCAACGGGACATCCAATTTATACGCACTGCTCATAATATTTGTAACCCACGATAAAAGAGTTTGCGCATTTTCCTGATGCACCTCGAAAATCAATTCATCATGCACCTGCAAAAGCATGCTAAAATCAAAACCTATTTCCGACTTTTTTGCAGCCACATTGACCATCGCGATTTTAATGATGTCGGCAGCCGTTCCCTGAATAGGCGTATTGATCGCCACGCGTTCCGCAGCCTCCCTCACCTGCCTGTTCGTTGAATCGATTTCCGGCACCAGTCTCCTGCGTCCCAACAAAGTTTCGGAATATCCGTTTTGCCGTGCGGTTTCGACGCTCGACACCATGTATTTCTTGATTGTCGGGAATTGCCTGAAATATGTGGCAATGAATTCCTGCGCCTCTTTGAACGAAATACCGAGCTGCCGCGATAAATTGATCGGACCCATACCGTACATGAGACCGAAATTAATGGTTTTTGCCGCGCGCCGCATTTGGGACGTCACCATTTCGGGAAAAACGCCGTACATCGCTGATGCTGTTTGCGTGTGGATGTCCTTGTCGTCGTGAAACGATTGCATCAAGAACGGATCCTTGGATACATGCGCCAAAATCCGTAACTCGATTTGCGAATAATCCGCAGAAATCAACAGATGATCTGCCGGCGCGACGAAGGCTTCTCTGATTTTTTTCCCCGCATCTGTACGGATGGGAATATTCTGCAAATTCGGGCCGTTGCTGGAAAGCCTTCCGGTTGCCGCAACGGTCTGGTTGAAGGACGTATGCAGACGGGATGTTTCCGGCGATATTTGCGGGCCAAGCGCATCGATGTAGGTGGAAAGAAGTTTCTGAGACTCCCGATACTCGAGCAATTTGCCTATGATCGGGTGCGCACCTTGCAGCTTTTCCAACGCATCAACATCGGTGGAAAGGCCGGTTTTGGTTTTTTTTGATTTGGGAAGCCCAAGTTTTGTAAATAATATTTCGCTGACCTGCTTTGGCGAATTGATGTTGAATTCACCCCCTGCCATAGCAAACAAATCCGCTGAGATTTCCGCCAATTTTGCCGTATAATGGGAGGATAACTGCGAAAGAAGCGCGGTATCGATGACTACGCCTTTCCATTCCATTTCTGCAAGCACCGAAACGAGCGGCATTTCGATTTCATGAAACAATTTCAGTTGTGCCTGCTCGGTTAAAACCGGGACAAAAACGTCCTGCAGCAATAAGGGGATAATCACATCTTCTCCCGAATACTTTGCCGCAATGGTAATCGGCACTTCATCGAAGCCGATCTGACTTTTTCCTTTGCCGATAAGCGATTCGATGGGCGTGGTTGTTGCATTGAGCCATTGCGCGGCCATGGCGTCGAGACTGAAATTGCGTTTCCCGGGATCCATGACATACGCCGCGATCATGGTATCGAAATGCAGATTCGCGAGGTAAATTCCGTGGCCTTTGAAAATCTGAAAATCGTATTTGAGGTTCTGCCCTATTTTTTTTATACTTTTACTTTCAAGAACAGGCCGTAACGTTTCCAGAACCTGGTCCATATTTAAATTTCCCTGCCCCCCATTATGGGTATGGCCGACAGGGATGTACAGTGCGTCTGTCGTGCCGACGGACAGAGCAATCCCGACAAGTTTTGCCCCGTGAGAAACAAGACTGGTTGTTTCGGTATCTATCGAAACAAACCCGGCATTTTCAATACGCTTTGCAAAGGCCTCAACCTCGATGATAGACGTAGGGACCGAAACGGAAAAATCCAGGCTTTTTTCCAAAGAAAACATCGGGTTTTTCAAAAGGGAATTGAATTCCATTTCCCTGAAAAAATCCAGGCATTCGGCTTTCTTGACAGGCTTTAACAAACAGTGTTCGAAAGGAACTTCGTATTCGACGTCGAAATGAAGAGTCGCAAGATTTCGGGACAATATAAGAGCGTCGCGGTTTTCTTCGATTTTCGCCTGCAATTTCGGATTTTCGACTATGGACGGATTTTGGAGCAATGCCTCTATCGAACCCGCTTTTTCAAGGATTTTCTGTGCTGTTTTGGGGCCAACGCCGGGTACGCCGGGAATATTGTCGGAAGAGTCCCCCATTAAGGCCAACAGGTCTCTAATTTGGTTCGGACCGACGCCCATTTTTTCTTTCACCTGCTCGGGCCCGAAAACTTCGATGCTTCCAGAGCTTTCGAACGAAAGCATGCGGACGTTTTTATCATCGATCAATTGCATAAGGTCTTTGTCGCGCGTTACAATGAAGACTTCGAACCCGTTTTGAACCGCCCGTCTTGTCATATGCGCAATGATATCGTCGGCTTCGAGTCCGCCCTGCTTTAGTGCGGTGATATTCAACAAATCGACGAGTTTATGGATGAGAGGTATTTGCGACTTCAAATCGTCGGGCATTTCTTCCCTGTTCGCCTTGTATTCGGCGTACATTTCGTGGCGAAACGTGGGAACTTCGCTGTCGAAAACGACCGCCATATACGGGCATTGATATTCGGAAATCAAACGAAGGAGATAGTTGGCAAATCCGAAAACCGCACCGGTTGGCTGGCCTGCGGCATTGGTGAGCGGGTTTTTAATGAATGCAAAATACGCACGATACGCGATGGCATGGCCATCGACGAGAAAAAGCTTTTTATCGGACATTGTGAAACCTTTATATGAATTATACATCCGTTAAATTGGTACTATCGTCTACGCTTTTCGCGTAAATAGCCTGTAAAATAAACTTGTCCCATGCGAGTTATTTTTTTTCCCTTAAAGAAAATCCTGCGGCTTCAACGGCTTTTTTAAGGGCGACAAAATCCGCTGAACCCTGCACGAGCGCACTTTTTTTATCCAAATCAACATCCACGGCGGAAACGCCCTCTACTTTTTTTAGCGATTCGGTGACCGTTCTTGCGCAATTATTGCAAGTCATGCCTTCAATTTCAATCGAACAGCAATCTTTTCTATGAGTATCGGGCCCGGATTTGCCAATGAGCTTTAAAACATACGGCCGAACGAGGCGGTAAAACGAAAGAATAAGGACAATTAAAAATACGCCCGACAGGATGTTTTCCCATAACGCGGTATGCCCGCAGAAATGCTGCGTAAGCAGTAAGGTAAGGGATTGCTTTCCCGTAATTGCAAAAATCGCATTCAAGGCATATCCTGCGGCAATAGATAACAAGGCAAGGGTACCCAAATACACGGTCAAAATTTTCTTTCCCATAACCTGGGCAATAACGGTGATAAATGCGAAATTAGTTGCAGGTCCGACGGTAAGGAACACAAACGCCGCACCGGGAGAAAGTCCTTTGAGCATCAAGGCAACGGCAACGGGAATCGAAGCGGTTACGCATGTATACATCGGGATACCTAGAAGTACCATGAGAAGCATGGAGGCAAATTCGTTGTTTACGTATTTTTGGAAAAAATCCGGAGGGATCAAAAATCCAATCGCACCGGAAATGACGACACCCAAAGCCAAATGTGCAGATATGTCGTCGAAGAAATCTCTGTACGCATAGGTAAACACACGCACGATTTTTTCAAAAAACGGATGGGAATGAGGTTCGACTTCATAGCATACGCTGCATTCGAAGCGGTTATTTTTTTCCTTATCGTTCGTTTGAGCCTTGACAGAGAATAAATTGGTGATCAAACCGCCCGTTATCCCCATGACAAGTGCCGCAATCGGACGAAAGATGGCAAAAACCGGTCCGAGTAAGCCCCAGGTTGCCACAATGCTGTCTATCCCGGTTTGCGGCGTGGATATCAAAAATGATACGGTCGCGCCATTTGATGCGTTTCGTTTTCTAAGCGACATGGCTACGGGTAAAACTCCGCAAGAACATAACGGCAACGGAATTCCGAAAACAGCGGCTTTAATAACGGAAGAAACAGTATTGCCGCCCAAATGCTTTATTATCAGATCTTTATTAATAAAAACATGAAGAATACCAGAGAAAAACAGTCCTATCAACAAATATGGCGCCATCGCAATAAAAGTATCCACGATCTGTGTAAAAAATGTGGTTAACATTGCATCTCCTTTTTAAATAAGGGCTTTGTCACCTGAACAAAAAATACTTTCTCGCCTATTAACAAGCCCTTTAAAATAAGTACGTCCGGCAAGCGTAATGAATTGATGTATTTTTAAATGTTCGATGCTAAATAACCATTAACCCGTAAAGGGGACGACAATGCCGATTTATGAATATGAATGTTTAAAATGCGGAACTAATTTTGAAGAAATCGTTCATCAAGTTACAAACGACACATTTCCTTGCCCAAAATGCCGATCGACAGACACGCAGAAACTCATGTCGCGCGTCGGCGGAATCGGCATGGGGAAAATAACGAGCAACCCTGCTTGCCATACCGGCAGCGGATGCCCGGGCGCAACAGCGTGCGGTGCGGGCGGTGGATGTTGCGGCGGCGCGTAATGACCTATTCGGTCACTACGAATTTTGAAAGCAGCGCATTAAGTTCGGAAATATTGTAGGGCTTTCCGATAGCTCCTTTAAAGCCGTATTCCGTATAATCAACAACAACCGGATCGCTGACGTATCCGGAGGAGATGATCACGTTGGCATTCGGATTCAACGCAAGAAGGTCGTTTACAATTTCCTTCCCGCCTCTCCCAAAATCAACGATCAAATCCAGCAATACGATATCGAAGGGTTTCTTGTCGCTTATTGATTTTTTGTACAACTCCAGGGCCTGATCGCCGTCTGTCGCAAGCTCAACGTAAAAGCCGAGATATTCGAGAATCCTTTGCGCGCTTCTCCGTACCATTTCTTCATCGTCCATAAACAAGATTCTGCCTTTAAACGGACTTTTTTGCGGTTTTGCGGATTGCGCTTTTATGCTTGGCAAATATAAACATACCGAGGTGCCCGATTCGCCGGAATCTACCGTAATATGCCCGCCGTGTTGTCGTATTGCCGCATACGCAAGCGATAATCCGAGGCCGTGGCCGTTCAACCGGGTCGTAAAGAACGGGTCAAATACTCGTTCCCGCAGGTCGCTTGGGATTCCTTTGCCGTTATCCCATATTGAAACCTTGACATATTCTCCGTCGGAAAGTGGCAACGGCATACTGGAGTCGACACTGACATTGGCAACATTCATTTTGATTTCTCCGCCGTCGGGAAGTGCCTGCACTGCATTTTTGATCACATTTCCGATTGCCTGATCTATCATTCCCCTATCGGCATGCACCAATGCTAAATTGTCGTCGAACGTGATATCGTAATCAACGGCATTATCGGTGATGATGAACCCAGCTGCCTCGGATATTACATTTCGTAAATCGATTTCGGTCATCACCGGACGGCCGCCGCCGGCTATGGACAGCAACTGATTTGTCAGGGCATTCGCCTGAACCGCCGCTTTTTCGGCACTTAATAGAATCTGATATTTTTCACTTTTGCTGTCCAGGTCCAAACGTGCCATGAAAAGCGAATTGGTAATGACCGTTAACAGGTTATTGAAGTCGTTGGCCATTCCTCCTGCCAGAGTTTTAAAAGACTCCATCTTATGGGGGACGCGAACTTCGTTTATAATGTCCGAAACATCGCGTATTATAAGAATTACGCCGGAAAAATTATTTTTATCGTCGAAAAGCGGCGCCGCACTTTCGAAAACCAAATGCTCCTTTCCTCCTTGGCCGATACAAATCAGCAACCGTTTATTTTGTTTTGCCAGGCGAGTTTCCAGGACTTTCCTGCAAGTGTTTTCGCTCGGCGATCGCCCCGCCTCATACAGCGTAACGTACACCTGGCTTATGTCTCTTCCGATTGCCGCGCCCCCATAAAGCTCGAGTATGGCTTCCGCCGCCATGTTGATATATGCAATTTTTGCACTGGAATCGCATATAACGACGCCTTCCTGCAACGATCCGAACAGCATAGTACGTATGGAATCTTGAATGTTATTTGCTATTTCGGAATTAGTATTTTCGGTTGTCATACGGCACCTCCCTTTGATTAAACCGTATTCGCCTGCGAATCAAACGAACGCGAGCATACAAAGCAGTCGGGAAGCTACATCGAACTCACTCGCTCAACTAAGATAGATATTAGGTTGGGTAAATGCAAGGTATTAGGGGGGTGTGAAATGAAACACGCAAGTTTTATTATTATTTAAACTTTTATATATAAAAAGAATTATATTATGGTTTCTGCAAAAAGCAGACTCCGCTTTGTTTTAAACCAAAAGCAAGCGGCAACCAGACCCGCAGTCAGATGATTTTCGGCATAGGTTTATTCGAGACTTCTCCTTTCTTGTCTTACCCCTGCTTGTTTTTATCCGTACATCGCGAGTCACACATCTATTTCCCCACAAAGGAATGTTATGAGTTTTTCTACAATCGGACTTTCCGATTCAGTCATGCAGGGCGTTTCCGCATCAGGGTACAGTTCACCTACCGAAATCCAGAAAAAAGCGATACCGCTTGCACTTTCGGGTAACGACATCATCGGTTGTGCGCCGACAGGCACCGGCAAAACAGCGGCATTCGTTTTGCCGATACTTAACAAATTAGAGTCGTCGCCCGTCCAAACGCATCGGGCGCCCCGAGTGCTTATTTTGACCCCGACGCGCGAACTGGCGCAGCAAATCGAAGATGCAATTTGCACGTACGGCAAATTCACGCAATTCAGGGCGGTTTCGATTTACGGCGGCGTCGATATTAAAAAGCAATTCAAGAGCCTTAAAAACGGCGTCGACATCATTGTAGCGACCCCGGGGAGACTGCTAGACCATTTGGAACGCCGCAGCGTCAATTTGTCGTGCGTCGAAACGTTGGTGCTCGATGAAGCGGACAGAATGTACGATATGGGGTTCATCAAAGCGGTTCGTGCGATCATAGCCTGTGTGCCCAAGAAACGGCAAACAATGCTGTTTTCCGCGACCATGTCGCATGAAATCCGTTCTTTGGTTGCCGCCATCCAGAACAATCCGTCCGTGGTGACCGTGGGAACAACCAGTACACCCGCGCAAACGGTAACGCAGCATTTTTATTGTGTGCCGCAGCCGTCGAAGCTGAGCCTGCTTCTCCATGTTCTCTCGAATGAAGAAACAGGGCCGATGCTCGTATTCTCGCGGACTAAACACGGCGCAGACAAAATCTCGCGGAAACTCCAAAGCAACGGCTATGCGTCGACAACGATTCATTCGAACCGTTCCCAAAGTCAGCGTATGCATGCACTTGACGGTTTCAAAAGGGGCCAGTACAAGGTGCTTGTGGCAACCGATCTGGCGGCTCGCGGAATCGACGTGGACGGAATAACGCACGTTGTCAATTACGATACGCCGGCGTTTGCCGAAGACTACGTCCATAGAATCGGGCGTACCGGCCGGGCAGAGGCGAAAGGCATTTCTCTCACCTTTGTGTCGAGCGACGAACAAAGCTATGTTACCAAAATAGAACGTCTCATCGGGAAACGCCTCGAAGTGAAACAATACCCCGGTTTTACGACACCCGGTCGTGTCGAAGCCGCACCGGTCGTCGTCAAAATGGGATCGCAAATCCTTCGCAAACGTCAGTATTACAGAACGCCCCGTTTCGCTTGATTTAGTGATAGATATTATCTACGCGAGACGCGTAGATAATATCTCAGCTAAAATTATCCCCCGAAGCGATAGCGGAAAGGGGAAGCAACGGATTAGATTTTATGAACAGTGTATCGTCCCTTTGATACGATATACTGTTCCAGCATTTTTTTTGTCCGGGTTTTCAAACAAGGGCTTATTATGTCTTTTGAACAACTGACCCCCGACGCAATACTTAACACAGTGGAATCGGCAGCAGACATTAAACTGACCGGTCTGACCGTTGCGCTTCCAAGCTACATTAACCGTGTCTATGAGTTGCGTGCAAAAGACGGAACAAAGCTCATTGCGAAATTTTACCGACCCGGACGATGGACGCGCCAGGCAATCGAAGACGAACATCGTTTCGTGCTCGATTGTCAGGAAGCCGAGCTTCCCGTGGTCGCCCCTTTGTTGTTTCCCGATAAATCGACCTTAGCCGAACACAACGGCATTTTGTTTTCCCTGTTCCCCAAACGTGCGGGACGGCAGCTCGAAATAAACACCGACGACGATTGGATTCGGCTCGGTTCACTCATTGCGCGAATGCATATATGCGGGGCAAAACGGAAAGCCGAGCACCGTATCGTTATAGGGCCCAGGCAATCCGCGCAAAACGATGTCGACCATCTTTGTTCATCGGTCATTCCCCCGCGCATGAGCGAACAGTTTGCATCTATGGCAAAAAGGCTCATCGACGCAAGCGCCTCGCTTTTCGAAGGCCTGGAATGCATCCGTATTCACGGCGATTGTCATAGGGGAAATATCCTCGACAGACTGGAAGAAGGCCTGTTGCTTATCGATTTCGACGACATGGCCATGGGACCACCCATACAAGATGTGTGGCTATTGCTGCCCGACCGGGCGAACAAATCGTTTTTGGAAATGGATTTGTTCATCGAGGGATACGAGCAGTTCCGCGAATTTAACAGATCAAGCATCCGTTGCATAGAATCGCTGCGTGCCATGAGAATGATTTACTTTTTAGGATGGTGCGGCAAACAGCAAAACGATTTCGTTTTCAAACGGAATTTTCCCGACTGGGGCTCGGAACCGTTCTGGCAGCGCGAAATCAATGATTTGCAGGAACAATTGGGATTCGTACTCGATGCTGCGGAAGCCCAAAAAGGTCAAATGCCCTACTAAGGCTTTTCGCCTTCTTTACCGGCCCGTTCGATGATCCCGCCACCAACCACCATTTCGCCATCGTAAATTACAGCCGATTGACCTGCAGCAACGGCGCGCACAGGTTCCGTAAACTCGATTTCCGCTTTGGTTTTATCGATACGAACGATTTTGCACTTCACCGGCCTGCTTCGATAGCGTACCTGCACTTCAAGATGTTTGTGCAAAGGAATTTCATACTGCGGCGCCCAGACCATACGGGTAACCGAAATGAAATTCGTGGCCAAATCCTCTTCGGTCCCGACGACAATAGCATTTTCATCCACCCGGATTTCCTTGACAAACATTCGCGTGCCGAACGCACCGAGGCCTTTTCGTTGGCCTATGGTATAGCAATGAATGCCGGTATGCCGTCCAACCACGTTCCCCGCGGTATCGATTATGGGGCCAGGTGGCGCGGATTTTCCTTTAGAAAGCAATGCGGAATAATCGCCGTCAGGAACAAAACAGATGTCCTGACTTTCGGGTTTATGTGCGGTAATAAGGTGCAAATTCGAAGCGATCGAGCGTATTTCGTCTTTAATCATCGTACCGAGGGGAAACAATACGCGGTTAAAAGCGGTCCCGTAAACAACATATAAAAAATAGGCTTGATCTTTTTTAGGATCTTTTCCCCTGTAAAGCCACTGCCCTTCGCGTATGGCATAATGGCCGGTAGCCAAAAATTCACAATCAAGCTCATCGGCCTTTTTCATCAGGTAATCGAATTTGACGAATTGATTGCAACGGACGCACGGGTTCGGCGTCCTGCCGCACGCATATTCGGACATAAAATCATCGATGACGGTTTCTTTAAAAATGTCAACAGCATTCACCGTATAATGGGGAATGCCGATTTCATCCGCAACAAGCTTGGCGTCGCGGCTCGCGTCGTAACCGCAGCACGATTTGCATGACGCGGCGTCTTGCGGCTTTGTGTCCAACAGTTTCATGGTAACGCCCAAAACATCGTGCCCTTGCTCTTTAAGCAAGGCTGCCGCCACCGATGAATCCACTCCGCCGCTCATTGCAATTAAGATACGCGACATATTTAACTTCCAACTTCCAACGTCTTGCCTCCAACTGGTAACGTCCTGCCACGCGCGAGGGACGTGAAAATTCCGATAAAACATAATGTTGCAAAAATCGCAAAAGCCATTTTCATGCTCGCAAGAAATTGCGGATAATTTTGCGGCAATATCTTTGCGGTCCCGATATGCAGCGCAAGCACGGTCGTAATAATGACCATGGAAACCATTTGCCCGAAAATCCTCATCGTGCCCACGGTTCCCGACGCAACGCCGTAATCCTTTTTATCAACAGAGCTCATTGCGGCATTGGTATTGGGCGATGCAAAAAAAGCAAATCCGGCCCCAATGAGCAGAAGACGCAACACCGTTGAAACAACCGAGGATTGCGGGGTTAAAAATATAAGCGTAATCAATCCGATGCAACAAAACGCCATACCGCCGGACGCTATGATGCGCGGCTCAAATTTGTCCGACATTTTTCCGGCAAAAGGAGAAAACAATGCCTGCACAAGCGGCGAAGCAAGAAGGACCATGCCCGCGTGCGTAGGGCCGAATCCTTTGATATATTGTAAATACAAACTAATCAGAAAGGTCACTGCAAATGTCGCACTGTAGTTGAACAGCGAGGTTATGTTTGAAAATGCAAAGACCCGGTTTTGAGCAAACAAACGCGTGTTGAAAATCGGGAAAGCTATCATCGTTTCAAAAAGCCAAAAACAAGTCAGACCCAAAACGCCGACGACTATTGCCACAAATCCAAAAGATTTCGGTAAAACACTGCAACCATACATGAGGCAAACAAGTGCGATACTGTACATTACGGAACCGATGACGTCGAATTTTTCCTTGCTCCCCTGAGTCCATTCGCCTTTGAGAAAAAACCGGATGCATACGACAAGGATCGCGGAAATTGCTGCGGCAAGGAAAAAGACGCTTTGCCACCCCAGAGTCGATGTTAAAAAACCGCCTAAACTTGGACCGAGAAACAACCCGGTATATACTGAGGCGGAAACAATGCCAAGGGCTTTTCCGCGTTCGCCGGGCGGAAAAACCGATGTTACCAAGGACATTCCGGTACCAAAAATCATGGCAGCCGAAACACCCTGCAGAAACCGTGCCGCGATCAACATTTGAATTGAAATCGATAAACCGCAAATAACCGTTGCTATTGTAAAAA
Source organism: Fibrobacteria bacterium (assembly GCA_037447435.1). Taxonomy (GTDB): domain Bacteria; phylum Fibrobacterota; class Chitinivibrionia; order Chitinivibrionales; family FEN-1185; genus FEN-1185. The sequence goes on along the minus strand of JBBIGR010000003.1, from coordinate 121,619 downwards.
GAGTCAGTCCCCAAGAAAAAACTTTTTTCCGGCCATAAATATCCGCGGCCCTTGAAAACGGCAATAAAAACATTGCAGACGCCAAAATAAACGCCGTCGCAATCCAGCTCAGCATTAACCCGCTTGCGGAAAACTGCTTTGCTATTGCGGGGAGGGCGACAGTCGAAGAAGCCCCCATAAACGGTACGAAGAAGGAACCGACAGATGCGACTGCCAAAACCGTTCTTTTGATTGAATTGCCGTTTGTTTCCATAGTCCGGAGTAATGTAATTTACGTACGTGATAGGCCTATTATTTACCTTCGACGGAGTTTAAAAATACTCTATGTTCAAAAACGAAATGACCCTACTTCCCGATGCATTAAAAAAGAAATATTTGCCCGCAATTGAAACATTTCCCAACCCAATTGCCGCAAAAACGGGTAAAAACAGCGTTGTAAAAATCATTTTTCCCGAATTCACCTGCGTTTGCCCGAAAACCGGTTATCCGGATTTTGCCTCAATCGACCTTTATTACTTGCCAACGAGCAAATGCATTGAACTCAAATCCTGGAAATTATATCTTAATTCGTTCCGGATGATCGGCACTTTTCACGAAACCGTCTCCGAGCATCTTTTTACGACCGTACATATGCTCATTAAACCGAAATGGCTTTTGCTTGTCGGTGATTTTTTCCCAAGGGGTAATGTAAATACCACTATAGTCATCGAAGCCGGCAATCGACCGTCGTGCGCAGACTTTGCGGTAAAAAAATATTCCTCCCATACCAGAGATTTCAATTAGACATTTTCTTATTCACATTATTAATCGACAAGGGTGATATATCATGATTCAATTCTCCCAAAGCGCACAAAACATGCGTTCATCCGAAATCCGTCGTCTTATGGCGCTTGCCGCAGACCCGAGCATCATTTCCTTTGCAGGGGGCATGCCGAACAATTCGCTGTTTCCCATAGAGGCAACGGACGATATTTACAATTCGTTGTCATTGACAAAAAAACAAATCGCCTTCCAATACGGTCCGACATCCGGATATCCGCCGCTTCTGGAGTCGCTCAAGGCTTATCTGGCATCCCGCGGCATTCCGGTGCAGCACAACGGTTTAATCATCACCACCGGCGCCCAACAGGCATTGAGTCTTGTTTCCAAAGTGCTTCTTGACCCTCAGGACCGGGTCATCACCGAGTTTCCCAGTTTCATCGGAGCGCTTGCTGCGTTCAAATCATACGGCGCCATATTAAAAGGAATCAATCTTGACAACGACGGCATCGACATCGAGGCGCTTGACACAGCGTTATCCGATAAATTCCTTAAACCGAAAATGGTGTATTTAAACCCTGTTTTTCAGAATCCCGCAGGCACCATGTATAGTCTGCAGCGTAAAAAACAGGTGCTCGAACTTATGGCAAAACATCCCGACGTTTGCCTCATCGAAGATGATCCGTATAGCGAGTTATACTTTGACGATACCGATAAAGATCTCGTTGTTCCGCTGAAAACAACGGCTTCCGTCGACGCCCCTATTTGCTATGTAGGAACATTCGCGAAAATTTTCGGGCCGGGCATGAGACTCGGCTGGCTCTGTGCACCGAACGAAATTATTGAAAAATGCGAACTTGCGAAACAGTCCATGGATGCCTGCTCGTCGACATTCAATCAGGTCCTTGCCGACGAATACCTCCGTCAAGGAAAACTTGCTCCATACCTTCACATGCTTCGCCCGACCTATAAACGCAGGGCGGGCATCATGATTTCCGCATTGGACAAGTACATGCCGGATACCGTAACCTGGACAAACCCGCGGGGTGGATTTTTCATTTGGGTTACTTTGCCGCAGCACATAGACTCTTCGGATGTTTTTGCCGCATCGATTAAAAAAGGCGCAGCTTTTGTTATCGGCAACGCCTTTGATCCTGAAGGCGTTCGCAACAATTGCTTCAGGCTTGCATTTTCCCATACACCTGAGGAAAAAATCGAAACCGGTATCCAAATCGTTGCAGAAGCCATACGGCAATTAATGAAATAAATATTGAACCCGTGAACACAGTGAACGACTATATCATTGAATAAAGACTATAAACGAGGGCCCGATGCCTGATCCGATGTGCGACCTACTTACGCTTTGCTTACAAAACGATAGACGGGCTCAGCGCCAACTCTTTAATTTTTATAAAGATAAGGTGCATAATCTTGTTTATAAGTCTCTAGGACCTAAATTTGATACCGATGATGTTATTCAGCAAGTGTTTATTGAGCTATTTAAAAGTTTGCAAAATTTCAAAGGAGAAGCGTCTCTCGATACCTGGGTGTACAGAATTTGCGTGAAAGTCTGCACAACGCAACTTCGGAAAAAATACCGAAAACGTCAGATACAGCTGGTGTTCGATACCGACCATACCGAAATTCATGCGGACGTATATGCAAACAATCCAAGCGCGCAGATTGAAAAAAAAGAGTTGGCAAAGGCCATTTACCTGGCGCTCGAAAAATTGGATGCCGAGAAAAGAATGATGGTCGTGATGTACGAAATGGATGGAAAATCCCTGGAAGAAATCGCCGCGATAGCCGATATTCCCCTTGGTACGGTGAAGTCGCGATTGTTCCACGGCAGGAAAATTTTGGAGAAACATTTGAAAAATTATATGGAGCAATAGTCCATGGATTTATTTACAAAGCAAGAAAATTCTCCACAATGCAAAAAATTGCGCGCATTGCTTTCCACAATTTCCGCACCGGCAAAACAGGAACACGATTGGCAGCGGTTGGAAAACGATTTGTTTTTGACTCTCGACAATGAAAAAGCGCAATCAAAGAAACATTCTTTGACCAAGAACCCCTTATTTCAACCGCGGTTTGCTCTACTGGGCTCCCTGGCGGCAGCGCTCGTTCTTTCCTTGGTCGGATTCGGTATTTTTTTTGCAAACAATAATTCAAAATCAAACCAATCGATAGCATCTTTGGCAAGCGTACAAGGAAAGGTCGCGGTTTTATGGGCGGGCAAAGGAAATTGGGACACGCTATCTCCCCGAGTACCGAACTATTCGGGTAAAATCGCAAAAACGGGAACGGTCATAGCGACACAAGGGAATTCCAGCGCTATTCTATGCCTCGACAAAGGCAGCATCGTTAAAATTTACGAAAATTCCCGTTTTTTTATTTCTTCCTCTACCCCGCTTTGCCAATTGTGCAATCTCGTCACCGGTTCGATTTTGGCAAATGTGACAAAGCGTTCCGCCCGGCAGAAATTCGAAATACGCACGACATGCGCAACTGTAAATATCATCGGTACGGTTTTTCGTGTCGACGCCTCTGCGGCCGACAATACGGTATTATCGGTTTTTCACGGTAAAGTCGCAATGCAGCCCAACGGGTTTAAAGCAGAACCGTTCCTGGTTTCCACAGGTGAGAAAAAGTTTGTCGACAAAAACGGTTCGACACCCATCCAACACATCAGTGAAAATGCGATGCCTCTAAAAGATATTTCCGTTATCAGTATGTTGACCGACGACACCAATGCAACAACGGGCCAATTCTCTGTTGTCGATATATCGTCGGAACCGCAGGGTGCAAAAGTCATGATAAACAACTCCATGGTGGGTACCACGCCGCTTTTCGTTAAAAAAGAACCCGGAACATACTCGGTTGTCATTTTCAACCCCGGTTTTGCTCCGTTCGAAAAACCGCTCGTCGTATCCGGCGATCGATTTATTTCATTGAACGCGGTCTTGTCGCAAAATGCCGCAATGCAACCGGTACATCCAGTAAAGCACCTTGTTCTAAAAGCGCGAAAATGCGAGGACGAGCTGAGACTCATTCCCGAATATGTCGAAGCGCTTGTCAATATTTCCGTTGGAGAATACCAGCATGCTCTTTCCATACTCGATTCGCTTTCCAACAGCGGCATCATAGACATTCGGCTTCGCATGTGCATTATGCAAAGCGTGAATGAATGCTATAAAAAAATCGGCGACTTTGCCAAAGCCGAAGAGCAACTCGAAAACCGGCTTACCAGTACAGACTCACCCCTAAGCAAAGCGCAAATTTTATGGGAACTTTCCAACATACGCGCCAATTGCCTTGGCGACTATGAAGGAGCGGAAATGGCACTCGTTGAATTTTTAATTCTGGAACCTGATGCGTTATGGGCACAAAACGCTTACAGCAAGCTTGCCGAAGTGCAATATTTCAATAACAAGTTCAAAAACGCGGCCGAAACATATCGGAAGCATATTGCACTTTTCCCCAAGGACCCGGACATCGACAAATCGTTGTACAATCTTGCCTGCATAACGGCACAGGACCTCGGCGACAGTAAAAAAGCGGTCGACTTGTTTACAAAAATCATTACTTTGTATCCAAGGAGCAAGTTTTACGACGTTTCGTATTTTAAGCGCGGAGAAACATTGCTGAAACTTGGCAAACCGGAAGATGCTGCCGCGGATTTCAAAATGTATCTTTCCCGTCAGCCCAACGGGATATTTAGAACCTTAAGCCTCGAAGACATTGCGCGATGCAAATCGGTCATGTAAAAACGGCGACATCCTTATTGTTTGTCCAGACCAGATTTTTGCCCAGTATAGCCGCGATCCTGCGCATTGTCTTTATCGCGTAAAAACGGATATGGGTCCGATCCTTGGCATACCACCAGGAAGAGAAATCCGTTATCCCATCGCAAAACCTGGTCCGGACGTATACCGTACCGGACGGTTTTACCAAACGGGAAATCAGAGCGATTTCCTGTGCAGGGTTACGGAAATGTTCAAGGACTTCAACGGCAAAAACAATATCGAATTGCCCATGCGCTACCGAAAAACCATACGCAGGGTCATGAGCCTCGCAAGCGATACCCTTACCCGCAAGTATTTCAGTCAACACCTGGTTTTCTCCGCTTCCAAAATCAAGTGCTGACTTAGCACCATTGCTAAAGCGTAGTGCATCGTCAGCGATGTTCGTGAGATATTCGATATACGATGGATTGTCGGCCGTATTTTCGTGCAGGGCATATCGCTTCATTTCTTCCGCTGGGGAAAGGTGAAACCGCTGCGGAATAAATACGAGCCCGCATGAGGGGCACTCTGCAAATTCCAAAGCGAGTGCATACCTTTGACCTTCTATGGCAATCTTGGCTTCTCCGCATAACGGACATTGATAAGCAATAGGGTTATTCATTATCTGTTATACTATGGCTTTGCCAACGAGTTTATGCATGGACCAGCATTCTTCGAGACTTAAGCGTACGGCTTCAAGCGGAGTTAACATTGGAACGCTATTTAATCGAAGATTGAGGACCGCGGTACAAAACGCTCCTACGGATGTCAGTCCGGCCAATGAGTTTTTCATCACTTCAAACATGGTGACGAATTTCGGGTCTTTCGTTTTGTCGAATTTTATAAGGGCATTGCACATATCGGACACGATTTCGAGCCATTTTCCCATTTCTGCAACATTGTGGGCAAAGTCCGTGGAATCCGGCACACAATTCCATCGGTCGTCGAAAATATTTCTAATTACGCATACGGCGCCTTCATGGAAATACCTGTGCATCGAAGCTCTCTGAGGAACGCAACTGTAATCGCCATTCGGAGACAATGAGGTCTTATAAACATTACAGGAACACGACAAGGCACAAGCGTTGGCTTTTATACATGCGTAAACGTCTTCGGGCAATATGGATTTCATGCATTCCGTTGACCCGCACTCGGTTTTAAAACACGGCATTGAGCCGCATCGTCCCGAAAACACAAAATTGCCGTTTCCATAGGGCCCTGTTTCCACCGGGTTTGTGGGCCCAAACAATGCGTACGTGGGAACATCCATTCCCGCACATGCATGCATTTGCGCAGTATCGCCCGTCACGCATCCGTTGCAAAGCGAAGCCAAGGCCATAGACTGGCGAAACGTTGTTTTTCCCGCAACGCAATAGGATCGGGAACCGATTTGAGCGGATATTTTTTCTGCAATGTCCATTTCGATTGCGGCACCGCAAACAAGAATTTTCCAATCGTCTCGGGCAAGCATTGTCCCAAGCGCAACGAAATATTCATACGGCCATCGTTTCGACGGAAATGCGGCTCCGGGTTGAAAAACCATAATTTTGTCGTGGGAAGCAAAACCGATTTCATCAAACATGTTTCGCGCCCAATCCTTTTCCGATTTAGCAATAGCGACGGAATATCCCCCGCGATGGGTTTTAACGCCCGCTATTCTCCTGTAAACATCGACCGCATGCAGATTATTGCAATGCCGGGAAAACGGAATAGCGAACAAATACCTGGTCCATTCGTCAAAAACGCCCAAATTCCCCTCAAAAAGGAATTTCTGTCCGACAATGGATTTGCTTTTTAGCAACGATGCCACCATTGCCATATAAGGATGTTGGGACAAATTTATGATCACATCCCATTGTCTTGCGGAAATATCCGCAATAGCCCGTTTGAAAATATTTTTTCCATTTGCAAAATTTTCCAGAATTGCATTACGGACGGATTTGCGGGGAAATGAGTATATTTCTTTGCAAAACGGATTATTCATCATACCGGCCTCAAATCCGCTTTCGCAAAAATAAGTAATTTCCGAACCCGGATGTTTTTTGGCCACCCCCTCGATAACCGGAGTTGCCATGATCACATCGCCAAGATTATTGGGCAACATCACGAGGATTTGCAATGTAATACCTTGATCCATGGCGATTTTATGCGTATCCTTTCTCATCCCGGCTGAACGTTTTTGCGATTTCCGCACATGTCAAAACAACAACATCTTCGTACGATAAAAGAGCCTCGCCGATTTTCTCCCGTACTTTGAACGATGCCTCATTCACGGTTTCGTTGTCATTTGTGTTCATTGGGATCAGCCTTTAACCAAGCGACCGTACTGTTCCAATATTTCAACGGATCGTCATTTCCCGCTTTATACGTTTTCACAAACGTACCGTCGGATACGGTTATATTGCATGCCGCGGTAAGGCACAGTCCTACCCTGCCGATATCGCGTTGCAAGTCGCTCCAAACATAATTCTTGGAAAACAAATGATCGGCAAATTGCGGAAGCCCTTTGATTGTTTCATTGAGCGCCGACATTTGATCATTATCCGCAGAGGCTGTTCCGGAATTCATTATGACAGATTTACAAAAGAGTAATGTATCCGCAAGTATGTCTTTAGCGTCTATTTCTTTTTTCTGCAAGGTGTTTTCATGAATGATGCACGCGGTCAAACTTTCCCTGACATCGGATATCGATGGCAATGTTTCGCACAGTCGGGCAATATCGAAAATATGTTTGATGCGTTGAGCCTCTTTACCTTTACCAAGCGGAATGCCGAGCGTGGTTGGCCCTAGGGTAAGCAATTTGTCTCCGATAAGGCTCGACGGCGTCGGGACATCGGTCTTGACTATGGTTTTATAGATGGTACCGCAAACAATGGGAATGTTTTGCGTTTTGTACGGACTTTTGGTAAGCTGACAATCGAGCATAATGAAAGCGTCGTCGGAACCCGTAAACTTTGATTTGTAAAACAGATAGTAACTCGCCAACGGTATGAAAGGTTTCGTTTTGTGTTGCCGTTTTGTCCATTTGCCGAATACGCCGCATTCCAAGACGATTTTATCGAGAACCCGCTCGATTTCTTCGGGACTTTCGTCGGTCGCGATATCTACGTCGATCGAAAACCGTTTCGGGTCTTGTAAAATCAATAATAATGAATTGCCGCCCTTGAATTGAAACGGAAAATACGCCCACGAAAGTTCGGCCACCAGTTCCAGACAATGGATGGCCTGTTCCGCCAGCGACACTGGGGCATCGAATTTATGCGCTTGAATATGCTCTTTAGTAAAGTACGAATCAGGAGCTACTGGCATGAATACCTCCTAGAAAAGTCTTTAATTTTTTATAGATTTCAATTGGTGACGCCGTAGTAATAATACTAATATAAATCCTTTTCATTGTCTCGATTTTTTTCTCGTATCCGGCGCTTTCCGCAAAACCCATCTACACCCCGTTATTACTATGGTATGTAAACAAAACCTGAAAATAAGATAATTTTCCTTGCGATACTATTTCACCGGTATTATATTTAACCCAGTAAAATTCGAATGATCGCGGGGTGGAGCAGTCCGGTAGCTCGTTGGGCTCATAACCCAAAGGTCTCAGGTTCAAATCCTGACCCCGCTACCAATAAAAGCCTGATAAATCAGGCACTTACAAGGCAAGTAAAGCAAAACTTTACTTGCCTTTTTTGTTTTGGTCATCCATTTGGTCATGATGTATTGAGTCCGCAGCCCTTGCCTTTATCGTGTCGATCTGCGCTCTCAGTTTCGACAAAAAACTCACTGGCCGAATTCCAAAATTGGCTAAAAATCCCAACAAATCTCCTCTAGAGACGCTTCCTGAACTAAAAAATGCAGAACCAAGGCATGGCATACAATTTGCTTTTTTTTACTATCTAACTTCCTGAAAGTGGAAGAATTCTTTTGTAAGTACGCGATGTCGTGAGACCGGCAATCTTGACGGTATCTAAGGAATTGAGTAACGTCCCAGATGGGTACTCCGCATAACATGCATTCGTCAATGGTGGATACCCGTCCATAGATACTACGGTGACAAATGCCCAATAAATTCATAACCAGCTTCGTTAGGTTCTTGGTCCTATCTGTAAATGCCGGGGAGTCATTCATTTTGTCTATTGCATTCCCGGCATAACTATCCGTGTCAACCCGGATGATTTACTGAAAGCCGCAAAAGAAGTAAGGTGTTGAAATCTATCCGGTAACCTTTTCCAATCGTTCTGTATAAGCAATTGGCGTAATGAAAGGAGGGATACTGATGGCAAGAAATGAACGAGACAAAATCCTGTATGGTATGGTTTACTGATCATGTTATAAAGCTTCAAGTTGGTTTTAACCTTTTTGACAAGGAGAACGCCATGAGTAAGAAAATGTTTGGTGCAGTTTTAAGTATTGCAACGTTAATGATTTTGTCGGTACAAATCTTTGCCGAAGAACCGCAAGACAACGAAAAAGCTGGGGCGGTGTATGCGACGACTAATTCCGCTGCTGGAAATTCCGTGGTCATTTTTGACCGGGATGACGGAGGCATGCTTAATAAAGCCGGCTCAATTGCTACCGGTGGAATGGGGGCCGGAATTGCATTGGATCCGCTTGGCTCTCAGGGTTCTCTTATGCTCAGCGAAAACCATAGGTGGCTCCTATCGGTAAATGCAGGAAGCAATGATGTCTCTGTCTTCCGAGTTAAACATGATGGGCTGAAACTGACCGACAAGGTCGGTTCGGGGGGCGTCTTTCCCATAAGCGTGACCATTTTTCAAAATCTCGTCTATGTTCTCAATGCCGTCGGCTCTCCAAATATTTCCGGATTCAACATTGACTGCAACGGCAAGTTGACGGTCTTGCCTTATTCCACCCGATCCCTGGGATCCGGCGGGTTTGCTCAGGTAGGGTTTTCTCCAGATGGGGGAAAGCTTGTGGTAACGGACAAAACAGACAGTAAGATTCTAGTATTCTCCGTTGAGAACACTGGTCTGCCGAGTATTAATCCAGTAACTTCAACATCCAATGGCGCCACACCTTTTGGACTATTCTTTGATCAATGGGACCACTTGTTGGTCGTGGAAGCAACCACGAATGCGGTTTCGCTCTACAAAATCATTGCCAATAACGGGCTGGAAGTGATAAGCGGATCGGTAGCCAACGGGCAAAAAGCGGCTTGTTGGATAACCGGGAGTGAAAGCGGAGAATTTTTCACTGCAAATCCCGGAACCAGCTCCATTTCCACATATGGTATAAGAAAAGGGAAACTTGTTCTGCTTAATCCCGTTGCCGGAACGGGAAGCACTCCTCTTGACATTTCCATTACACGAGATGGAATGTTTCTTTATGCGTTGGATCCAAGGGCAGGCTCTGTGGATGAGTTCAAAATCGAACATCACGGCAACTTGACAAAGTTAGGCGCAGTTGCCGGAGGGTTATCGATTTTTGCTCAAGGCATTGCGGCGCGCTAATCATGTAACTAGGATCCACTCACGAAACAGATGTAAAGAGAAGCTGAGCGTGAGTGGATCTTTGCTCTTGTCTCAAATGTGCTGGACATCAGGCACGGATTTGTCAAATGAATCCAAACCCCGTCAACCGCATACCCGGATTAAAACCAATATAAGATGGGCTTCGGATATAACAGCGATTCTACCGTGGAAAAGAGATAAAGATCGGTTTACGTATTTACTTGACTGTTGTGACTTTTCGGCCATAACACCTTCGGGCTGCCGTTAGGAATAAAGCGAGTTGGGTGGCATTTGCTTAAGCTCGGAAATGATATAATCGTAGGCAGAATCAACATCGTCGAATATCTTGAATAATGCCAGGTCTTCCTTTGCAATTACGCCATATTCGAGAAGCGCCTCGAAATTAAAGATACTATTCCAAAAAGATTTTCCATAAAGTACGACAGGCATATGCTTCTTGAGCTTTTTGGTTTGCAGCAAAGTAAGAATTTCAAAGACCTCATCAAACGTTCCGAATCCACCCGGAAATGCTACTAAAGCCTTGGCGTAATAAAGAAACCAGAATTTTCGGATGAAAAAATAATGGAATTCGAGATTCAATTCCGGCGTGATGTAAGGATTGGGTTCCTGCTCGAATGGTAAGCTGATATTGAGGCCGATTGACTTGCCCTTGGCAAGGTGCGCACCTTTGTTGGCCGCTTCCATAATGCCTGGGCCGCCGCCGCTACATAGATAAAAACGATCCTTTGGGTTCCTGATTTTATTCGACCAGTCCGTAATGCGTCGCGCCAGTTCTATGCAGTCTTCATACGCCTCACTGGTGAGAATGTACTTGTCTCGTTTTTCTCCAGGATTCAAGATGTGGCGTTTTGCTTGCTTTTTAGGTATTGCGCGCGCCGACCCGAAGAATACGATTGTGTTGTGAATGTCGTTTTTCCGAAAGATCTCTTCCGGTTGGATAAATTCCGATAGCACTCTGATGTGACGTGCTGAATGGCCATGGATGAATTCGTAATTGTCATATGCTTTCTTGGACACAGGTGCTTTTTTCTGCATTAAATTTGCTCCGTTTTTATGCTGAATATAATACCGCAATAAGTTATATCATAAATAAATTAGACCTTGCAGAGTTGAAAAGCAAATTTCGCAATCTGCAAACGTCGATGCGGGAATCAACAGCATCGCATATAGTAATTGTTCCCAAAGAATTTCTTAGGGGCGTAGGAGATAAGATCAAAAATATAGAATTAATTGTTACCGGCTTCGATGTCGATGAAAACGGAATCGGCTTTTCAGTTAATTATCATTTACAGTAAACCCCTCGTACCGCTCCGGCCCTTGTACCAAAAACGATTTTCCCCGGATTCGGTTTTACTTGTTTGTTGATACGCCCCAGCGCATCGAATATTTGACCGTTTGCGGGCACGGAAAGAGAAAGAGGATGCTTGGCACCTTGTGTGGAGTTGGATGCGACTGATACAGACAGCTGAGTTCCGGTCGTTTGAAACGGAGAAGCCGGCAATCCGGCGCCGTTTACCAGATTACAGACTGGATTGTCGGCCCATGCATATCGGACCTGTGTCGGGGCTGGAACCGCCGAATTGCTGACCACGACCGTATCGCCGTGAATTACCGCATTTGCAAAGCTCCACTTGTTGTCTGAACCGGCAATTTCAAAGCCCGACAATTTCTGCCCGCCCTTTGCCGTTAGGCCGGCGGCAAAACGAAAAACCAGACTGGCGTTGGATCCCTTTATTGCCATTGATTGATACATCGGCCCGGAGTAAACAAGGTTGCCTTGCCCGTACAGATGAGCCAATGCGGGAAGGGTCAATCGTTGTCCGAGGTCCCATTTGTCTACATAGTGAACATTGTTAGCGTCTCCTATATCAATTGTCACCGCCATCTCGGTATTGACCACCGAAAGGCCGAGGCGTTGAGCTTCGCGGACTGTCGCCAGAGCGCTTGTTGCCCCCGGAGCGGTTTGCACGGCGTAATCGTTAGCAAGTTGTACGAAATAAAAAGGAAAATCGCCTTGCCCCCAGATCGAGCGCCACCCGGGTATCAGCGATTTAAACCGAGGACCGTAATAGGTTGCCGTGTGTGTAGGATGTGCAGCATAAGAAAATGTCGCATTGTTCTCACCTTGACACCAGATAACGCCTCGAATGGCAAAGGGTGCAAGTGGAACAACCCATTGCCGATAGAGATTGCCTGCCGAAGTATCGTTTGTGAGCAGCGGATCGGCCGCTATCGAAGCCGGATCAAGCCAGTTTTCAAGATCTGTCCCGCCGATAGCATTTATAATGATGCCGACAGGAACATTAAGGGCCTTATTCAAATCGCGCCCGAAATAGAATCCCGTTGCGGAAAAATTAAGTGCCACCGACGGCGTGCAGGCTTGCCACTGTTTCGTTTTTGCAAAGCTCATGAGCCGCAGGTTAGGATAATTGGCGGTTTTGACCGTATCAAGGTTTGCACCGGCAAAGAAACTTAAAACAGCTTCCATATTCGACTGCCCGCCGCCAACCCAGACCTCTCCTACCAATATATCCGAGATTGAAACGGTATTTGTACCCTGCACGATCAGGTTATACGGCCCCCCCTCAATGGAGGGATCAAGGCGAACCATCCATTTCCCATCCGAGCCGGCCGTAAATGTTTTGCTTTGACCTCTAAACGTCACCGTTACCTGCTCACCGTTTGCCGCTGTTCCCCATACCGGAACGGCCATCCCTCTTTGCAACACCATATGGTCGGAAAATGGAGAAGCAATACTGACATTTGCGTCAATAGAGCCTACGTCAATAATAAGGAAAAGAAAAAAGACCTTAGCAAAAATTGCTTTTTTACCCATTTTTATCCCTTTGGCCATTAGCGCTTGTCGGCAGATTGTTTTTCCATTTTTAATACAGAATACAGGTAAATATAACCCTATTTTTTTAAATGGCATTATAGGCAGTATTAATTTAATTAAATGGGATGATATATTAATTGATCACATTGTAACACCACTTTTTTAACTCCGGCACATGGTTTGCTAATATTATTAAATAATAATATTCACGAAAATTGGGATTTATGTCGGATTATATTCATTTTTTGAAAAGGAGTTTGTATGAGTAATGGGATTGATCAGAGCAAAATTGCCGAACGAGCATATCAGATTTATTTGGAGAGAGGGAAAAAACATGGGTCGGATTTTAATGATTGGGTTCAAGCGGAAAAAGAACTATCCTCTCAGGACAAGCCTAAGAAACAAACAGCAAAGAAAAAAATTTTTGCTTAATTGCTAAATTGGAAAGTATAGAACAGTAGTCCTTAAAATGAGTTTAAAAGAAGCCCTGGTATATCGGGGCTTTTTGTCTGAAATTAAGAACTGGAAATGGGGTGAATGTCGTGGCTACCCCTGCTCAAATTAAAAAAATCCATACTCTAAAATCGGAACTTCGACTCGACGATAGCGATTATAGGGTTTTGCTCGAATCGTATGCCAGCCTCGAAGGCACTCCAATCTGGTCTAGTAAGGATCTTAGTTACGATCAGGCATCTTCGCTTATCCGCACAATGGAACATATATTAAATAGAACCCCTAGTTTTAAAAAAAAGCTTAACGCGACCTTGAATCAAATCCGCCTCGTACCCCGAAATAAAAACATTGTACCGTAAATCGGCATACATTTAATTAATAATCAAATAAGTTAAGAAGGAAGGGACTTATTAAAATTATACCCATTCAAGAACTTATAAATTTTTATATGTCGCACAATCCGCGTGTTGAGCATGAAGTTTAATGCTGACCGATTTTGCTGTGCATTCGAGCATTTTATTATGAGTACAATCCTGAACTTTGCATGCACCCACTCCGGCAATAACGTTCTGGATTCCACCTTTATCGACCACATTAATATAAGTATCACAGCTGGGGCATTCATCCCCAATCCCGCCTACATTTATTGCGATCGCATGGCAGTTTCCATTTGCGTTAAATGAACAATCTTCCGCTTCACATTCTTCAATTTCTGGCATAAGGTCTTTTTTTTCTTTCATGATTATTCTCCCTTTTCTATTGAAGTCCCTTCCTAAAATTGACCTATAATACTTTTATAAATCGAAACCCTGGGGGTCGTATATGCAATTCGCATGCCTGGAAAGATGTCCCTATTTCAATGAATTTTAATTCCTACAGTATGCTTATTTAAATAAAATCCTAATTATAAGAATTCATTTCTTAGAAATGCGGAAATTTGAATTTCAAACTCAAGAATGCAGTGGTTTGCCCTTGATCAAAAACATCAAGGAGTAATCACAACAAAGGGATCTCGCTGGGATTTTGGGGATGCGTGATCAAATCGATAGTATTTATTAAAATATGGTACCTAATTTGCTTTGTTTTTATAAAAAAGGTGTTTATTGAAACCAAATTGTCCTATATGTCCTTTAAGGAACAATAAAGGAATTAGCCGCTCAAGAGCATCGATTATTACAAGGATTGGAGGCTGCTATGGTATGTGAAGGAAAAATGCAATGCCATGAATGCGCTATTTCTTCATCTTGTCCGTCAACAACCAGGGTCTTTGTCAATTATTGCGGAAGCATGCCGTTTTCCCTAAAAGAACAAATAAACAGAGCAAGGATCGATTGCAGAGTTCGCAGGCGCTATCAAAAATACAGGGGAATACAACGAACGTCCTGGAGCGTTAACAACTCGGTAGTTTTTCCTATTGAGGAAGATGTTCTGAAAACTCGGATCAGTATTTGACCGAAATTAATGGACGGTTTTCCGAAGGAGGTTGTATGGAATACCCTGTCGTCGATAATGATACGAGCGTTTTTTCATATAATCCGTTAAACAGAATCGGCTACTATGTGGCATCGGATCCTTTTGAAAAAGCAATGAGTCGAAATCTGTATTTTGCGTTCCGGAGAAGCCTTAGGGATGCGGAATCGTATGAAAGCATCGTATCGTCGATTCCAATAAAAGATGAACGACGCACATTTTTATGCGAATTGTCCGATAGGAAACGATTGGAATCGGAAAAATTATATTTTTATTACAGAATTGGCGGAAACGGAATATTCAAAGACTTTAAGAAACGAAGTATCATTTCACACCCGCATTACGAAATCCCGGTAGACGATTCTCTGATTTCATCCGTTGAAGACACCTATTCCTTTGCGTATAAAAAAGAACTTCGGAATTTTGAATTATACAATGAACTCGCCAAGCATAATACAGCACCATTGACAAAAATTCTTTTCGATTACTTGGCACAGCTCCAAAGCGGACATCTTGGTTTTATTGAAAAAAAAATTTTCCGCTGCCGAGCTTCGTCGACCACGGTAAGGGAATTTTAGATTGATACCGCCCTTAGCCTTCGAATAAATTGGCGATTGCAAAAAAAGCATTGGCTAGCGCAAATCAGCTTAATTTTGCAAATTGGCATATTGCACAATATTGTCTTGTCGCCCCCCTTTATTTTCTTTACGTAAATATTTTTTTACATCCCGAACAAAATGTATACTTAAAGCATTACTAGATGGGAATATTTATCGTGCACGACATGTTGGTTAAGTTATACAACATTTCCGAGGACAAATCTTACATCGAGCCGCTAAAAGAACTGGGTATCACCGTTCGTAAGCCGATTGGCCCGGAAAAAAACCTCATTATTCAGTGGGTAAAGGAAAAATTCAATCGTGCATGGGCTAGTGAAACAGATAACGCCCTTTGTAACAGACCCGCAACCTGTTTTATTGCAATTAAGGGCAACTCGTGCATCGGGTTTTCCTGCTACGATGCTACCGCGCTGGGCTATTTTGGTCCGACGGGTGTTGACGGGAAGTACAGGCGTAAAGGCGTCGGTACGGCCTTGCTCATGGCAAGCCTTCAGGACATGAAATCCAAGGGCTATGGATACGCAATAATCGGCGGGGTCGGGCCAGCCGATTATTACAAAAGAGCGGTTGATGCCGTGGATATACCTGATTCCTCACCAGGCATTTGGAAAACCTGGCTGCAAGACATCATATAGCATCAGCATATATAACCGAAGAAGTGATGCTTTTAAGAGTTGCGCATCCGGTCATTTTCATCGCTCTTTTTAAATCGTCCCCTAAGTATTTCATTTGTACATAAACACCATCCGTTTGTGCGCCAACCGCTGCGCGGACAATGTCCCGGCCAACGAGAACCGCTTTTGCGCCTAAAGCAAGCATTTTGAGCGCATCGTAACCGGTCCGGATTCCGCCATCGGAAATCACCATCGTTTTTTGGCCAACCGCCTTGACAATGGCAGGAAGAACTTCTGCCGTACCGGGCGTGTGGTCAAGAACCCTGCCGCCATGATTGGAAACGACGATTGCTGCAGCGCCTGCGTTTGCGGCAGCAATCGCGTCCTCAACCGTCATGATTCCTTTTATTATTACCGGTAAATACGTAGACTCAACTAATTCCTTAAGGTCATTTACGGATTTTCGGAATACCGGCTGATTATGACGCGCCATCGCGTTCGATCCATATCCGTCGACATCCACCCCGACGGCAATGCATTTGGCCGACTCGGCCTTTTTAAAAAACTCCAAAATGACCGACTGCTCTCTCGGCTTAATAATTTGCACGCCGCACCCATCGGCTTCGGCTATGGCGTTTATTCCCCAAGGAGTTTCCAAAGTATAATTAAAGGAATCGCCGCGCCATCCGAGCGTGTCGGCCTGCTTGCTTCCACAAACAACCGACCGGCAAAATTCCGCTTCGGAAATCACCTCATCTCCGCCGAAACTGTTGACGCCGCTCACGCTTGCAGCCATAATGGGCATAGCTAACTTTTTCCCGAAAAAATCAAACTCGGTATCGGTTTGAAACTCACCGCCGATAAGGCTCGTTTTCAACCGGATTTTTTCAAGAGCCTTGAAGTTGTTGGCAAATGATGCACCGCTTCCTATGCCGCCTATGCCGATTGGCGAACCGTATGCGTGCCCTTGACACAACCGCACATCCTGGCCGTCGCAATTCCTATATACGCCGCAAATCCCCTTGAGCTTTACTTTTGCTCGTTCACGGATGTCTTCTAATGAAGGCGTTTCGCTTGACATACAGTATTACCTTCCGTTTATAGCCACATATTCTCGCGGCTGTGGTCCGGTATATAAACATTCGGGCCGGAAAATCCGGTTATCCTTACGCTGCTCAAGAATATGAGAAAGCCATCCCGCCGAACGGGACATGGCAAAAATCGGCGAAAATAAATACGTGGGAATACCGAGCAGGGAATACACGGCACCGGAATAATAATCGACATTCGGATAAAGCGGCTTACCTTTTACATCCATGCGGGACCGGAAGCTTTTCTCCAGTTTGGTAAGAATCGACAGGTACCGGGAATCACCTTTTTTTTCGGATAATTGTTGTAAAAATCCTTCCATGACATACGAACGGGGATCTTTGATTTTATATTCCCTATGGCCCATCCCCATAATTTTACGTTTTTCCAAAAGCGCTTTATCGAGCCAAGTATCTACATTGTAAACATTTCCGATATCCGTGATCATTTCCAACACTTCCTGGTTCGCTCCGCCGTGCAACGGACCGCGAAGAGAGCCAATGGCGGCCGAAATGCTGCTATAGCAAGTCGAAAGACTTGAGGCAACGACCCGTGCGGTAAAGGTCGATGCATTGAAACCGTGCTCCGCATGGAGTATCAAACATTTGTCCATTATGTCGGCCTCGTAGGGCAGAGGTTCCTCACCGCGGAGCATATACAGAAAATTGGCACCGTGCGACAGATCTTCGCGCGGAGCAACATACGACTTTCCTTCCTTAAACCGTTGATATGTCGCAATAACCGTGGAAAGCTGCGCAATTTGATGAAGCGTTTGCCTGCAATTACAGGTCGCCGAATGCTTAATCTTATGGGCAACATAGCCGCTCAAATACGACATAACCGATTGCAGTAACTCCATTGGATCTCCTGCGGGCGGGAAATTACGTATCATTTCCTGAATCGGCGGTACAATATGCCTTCCGGACTTCAGGTTTTTTGTAAATTCCGCAAACTCCGAAGCAGTGGGCATATCTTCGAACAAAAGCAAATAAACGATCTCTTCGTAATTTGATTTCGCCACCAACTCATTAATTTCATATCCGCGATAATACAGTTTTCCATTTTGCCCGTCGATTTGACAAATTGCCGATTCCCCGGCAATAACGCCTTCCAAACCTTTTGAATACACGGTTTCCGACATAGGAGCATCTCCTTTTTTTGGGTTTTCACATCTCGAGAAGTAATGTATCGGGCTCTTCAATAAACTCCTTTACTTTTACTAAAAAACCGATGGCCTCTCGGCCATCGACGATCCGGTGATCGTAGGTCAGCGCAACATACATCATCGGCCTTATCGTGATTTGATCGTCCACAACCACGGCCCGTTTCTTAATGGAATGCATACCGACGATCGCAACCTGGGGAAACGCGGGAACTGGTGTCGACAGTAACGATCCGAATACGCCGCCGTTAGTAATTGTAAAGGTGCCTCCCTGCAATTCGTTTGGCGTTAGGAGCTTATTTCTTGCGCGTTTCGCAAGTTCGGCAATCGAAGACTCGATTCCCGCGAACGTGAGAGTATCCGCTTTGCGAATTACCGGAACGACAAGACCTCTATCCAATGAAATTGCGACGCCGATGTCATAATAATTATTATAAACGATATCATCGTTGTCGATTTGCGCATTGAGTTCCTTATGCATGGAAAGCGCCTTGCAGCAGGCCTTGACAAAGAAAGACATGTACCCGATTTTAATACCGTGTTCCTTTTCAAATGAATCCTGATAATGCGAACGTATAGCAATAACTTTGCTCATGTCTATCTCATTATACGTCGTGACATGAACCGCCCGGCTACGTGCGAGAATGAGCCGTTCGGCAGTCTTTTTGCGCAATGCCGTCATGGGAACCCGCGTTTGCAAAGCCTCTTCGGAAGGTGCATTGACGTTAGATATCACGGGTGCGGTTTTAGGGACAACCGGATCCTCGATGGGTTTTGAAGTTTTTGCCGAGCCTGCTTCCGAAATCGGCACGGATTTTTCCTCCGCCTTTATAATAGCGGTATCGACGTTTGCGACAGCCTGACCGATATTCACTTCGGTGCCCTTTAAAACCAGTATTTCCAATTCCCCGTTTTCGGGTGCCGGCACAATGACCGTAGCTTTATCGGTTTCCAATTCGAACAACGGTTCACCCTGAATAATGGCGTCTCCATTTTGCTTTAACCATTCAACAATAGTTCCCTTACTTACCGCCTCGCCGATTTCGGGTACAAGAATACTTTTTTTCATACGTCCTCTGATTTCCTCAAAATTGGATTTATTTATGCTGGATACGCAAAACACCTTTGCTTCTTTTGTGGTTCAAGCAAAAGCATTTTCCACTAATGCCTTTTGTTCTTCACGATGAACCTTGAGCTTACCGCTCGCCGCACTTGCGGATTCGGGCCTGCCGCAATACCGCAATTTTATCTCAGGAAAGTCCTCGGAAAACCGGTCGTTGACATAATGCCATGCACCGTAGTTTTTATGTTCTTCCTGAACCCAGAAAACCTCTTTTTTTGTACCGTATCGGCCTAAAACGGCTTTAATTTCTTTAAATGGAAACGGATACAATTGTTCTATCCTGATTATTGCCACATTAGATTTTGCCGCTTTCTCCCTATGTTCATTCAGATCGTAATACACTTTTCCCGAACATAATAGCACTCGTGAGGCCGATTCGGTTTTCCAGGAATCGTCCAAAACGGGTGTGAAAACGCCCGCTGCCAAGTCCGATATATATGAAACAACCAACGGATGCCTCAGTAAACTTTTGGGAGACATTAACACAAGGGGCTTTTTATTCTCCGCCATTGCTTGACGGCGCAATAAATGAAAATATTGCGCGGGGGTTGTAACATTGCAAACCTGAATATTATCCTGCGCGCACAATTGCAAAAAACGTTCTAAATGGGCGCTCGAATGATCCGGTCCTTGCCCTTCATTTGCATGCGGCAATAATAAAACAAGGCCGCTCTTTTGTTGCCATTTACTCTCGGCACAACAGAGATAATTGTCTATTATCACCTGCGCTCCGTTTGCAAAGTCCCCGAATTGAGCTTCCCATATTGTCAATGTATCCGGATCGCCCAGGGAATAACCGTATTCAAAACCGAGCACTGAAAATTCGGACAAGGGGCTATCGAACAATCGCAAATCAGCTTGCCCTTTTTTAAGCGCATTAAGCGGCGTAAATGGATGAGGAGAAGGACTTTCGATGTCCCACCATGTCAAATGCCGTTGAGAAAACGTACCGCGCTCGCTGTCTTGTCCGCTTATCCGCACCGGTACATTATTTAAAAGCAACGATCCGATTGCCAAAGATTCCGCCAGCGCCCAATCGACCAGATTTTTCTCTCCAAGCAACCTCACCTTATTATTTAGTATTTGAAGGAGCTTCGGATGAATATGAAACCCTTCGGGAACCGTCGTGACGCCTGCTGCAATGGCCCTCAACGTTTCCTCGGAAACCGAAACAACGGTTTTTTTTTGCGTTTCCGTGTCCGGCGCCCGACTTTGAGATAAAAGGTCGCCGCTATGATTCACCTGGCGGGCCTTGTCAAGAGACGTCTTAAGCTCATCGTGATACGTTTGCCGCAATTGCTGCTGTTCCTGCTTGCTCAAAACCCCTTGCTGGTCGCAATTTTCTCCGTACAATGTCGCTATACTCGCATGTTGACCGATCAGTTGATACATGCGGGGATGCGTAAATGCCGGCTCGTCGCCTTCGTTGTGCCCGTGGCGTCTGTAGCAAAAAATATCGATAACGCAATCCATACCAAAAGCTTGTCTGAAACGAAGAGCCAGATCCATTATATAAACAATCGACTCCGGATTATCGCCATTGACATGGAAAATGGGGATTGGTAACATTTTTGCGACATCGGTAGGAAAAAAAGTCGAACGACCGCTCCGTGAAGGCGTGGTAAATCCGATTTGATTATTGATGACGATGTGGATAGTGCCGCCCGTGGAATAACCGGACAAGCGCGATAAATTAAATGTTTCCGCAACAACGCCCTGTCCGCAAATTGCCGCGTCACCGTGAATGAGGACAGGGACGACTTGTTTGCGATCCGTATCCTGCGACTTGTCTTGTATCGCTCTGGCCAGGCCCTCTATGACCGGATCCACCGACTCAAGATGGCTTGGATTGGATGCCAAGGTGACATTTATCGAACTGCCGTCATTATTAACATGTACGGTTTTATACCCGATATGATATTTTACATCGCCCGATCCCCCGTACATGCCGAGATGATAGTTTTCGTCGAAACGTGAAAAGAGTTCTTCTTCCGACATGTTAAGTATCGTCGTCAGAATAGACAATCGCCCCCGATGGGTCGTTCCGATGACGATATCTTTGATTCCTTGCATGGCTGCCGAATCCACTAAAAAATGAAGCGCCGGAATAAGCGATTCCGACCCTTCGAGCGAGAACCGCTTTTGTCCTAAAAAGAAAGAATCCAGAAAGTGTTCAAGTTCCTCAGTCCGGATCAAATCCCTTAATATCGTTTGCTTTTGCGACATTGATACGGCCGGATGATTGTATGTCGATTCCATGGCATCGATGAGCCAACGCCGGATATTTTTTTTCTGAATATGAAGAAATTCGACGCCTATTGACGAACAATACGTTTTCCGGAAGCCTTCGATTATCGTTCGGAGCGGTGCGGTGGACGGTTGCATCGATCGTCCGGCAAAGAATACGAGATCCAGGTCTTCGGGCGGAATGCCGAATTCATCAAGAGTCAAGCGCTCGTAATCCCCATGGTCCTCGTACGGGAGATAGCTGTGATCAGGAGAAAAATCGCCGAGCGGATTGAGTTGCGAATATAAATACCCGACATCGCGATAGGCCCATAATAGCCGATCGACCCGGCTTTGCTCTATGAGTTGATACGGCTGCAAAACGTCCAATGCGGATGCGGAGGTCCGTTCAACGGCCTTTTGAGGCAAAGAATTCGGCTTCGTTTCGGAAAAAAAATTATCCCACTCTTTGCCGACGCTTCCATGATCCTTTTGCCATTGAGAGAATAGGTCTTCGACATACCCAAGATTGTCCAAATTGTTGGCCTTCCCCTTAAAATCGTCCGTATATTTTGCTTATGATCATTGAATTAATTATCCACATTCAGAATGCCGCCGCACAATAACACGGTTCGTTGCCTTTGAGAAATATCGAGTATCGTCACGATATCCTTTCCGTCGACACTAACCTTGATTTCCGTAGAACCGTTTTCAATTGATTTTCGAATATCTTTGAAAACAAGTTTGTTTCCCTGATTGATAATATTGTAATCCTCCGGATTTTTAAAGACCAGCGGCACAATACCGAAATTGATAAGATTCGCCTTATGAATACGGGCAAAACTTTTGGCGATTTTTACGATAACTCCCAAATATCGCGGCGCAAGTGCGGCATGTTCGCGCGAAGACCCTTGTCCGTAGTTATTCCCTGCGATCACAATACCATCGGCATGTTCACGTGCCCGCTTTGCAAATGCAGGATCGACGGATTCAAATACGAATTCGCTTATTGCCGGAATATTGCTCCGTAAAGGCAGAACCCTGTTTCCGGCAGGCATTATCGTGTCGGTACTGATATTATCGCCAACTTTTATCAATACCTCTCCGGATAAGGAATCCGGCATTCTGGCAAACCTCGGAAACGGTTTAATATTGGGTCCGCGGAGTATTTCTACTTCTTCACCTTCCTTGGCAGGCGCGATAAACCATTCCGATTTGAAAAAATAGGTTTTCGGCGTTTCGATAGAAGGATAGGTTTCCTTACCCAAAGTTCGAGGGTCGGTAATTTTTCCCGTCAATGCCGACACTGCCGCGGTTTCGGGCGAACATAAATACACTTGATCATCCTTGGTTCCGCTGCGCCCTTTAAAATTCCGGGGAAACGTTCTCAGGGAAACGGTCCCCGTTGCAGGAGCCTGCCCCATTCCGATGCAGCCCAGACAACCCGGCTCATGGATGCGCGCTCCGGCTTCGATAAACGCGCGAGTCCCCCCCATCATCATTACATTAACCAATGTTTGTCGGCTTCCCGTATTGATCTCGAAATCGACGTTCGGGTGTTTGGTTTTGCCTGCAACAATTTTGGATGCAATCATGAAATCTCGATAACTGCCGTTGCAAGACGAGCCTAAAAGAACCTGATGAACATCGACAGTGCCGAGGTCTGCGGCCCGTTTTACATTATCCGGGTTGGATGGACACGCCACCAACGGTTCAACGGCACCCAAATCCATTCTTGTCAATTCATCCCACTCCGGCTTAGGACCAATCAAAAGTTCTTTCCAGTCGTTCCCTCGGTTATTGCGTTCGAGATATTCTTTCGTAATATGGTCGGAAGGAAAAACCCCGGCCGTGCATCCCATATCGACCGCCATGTTTGCGATTGTCGCTCTTGCGCTCATGTCAAGATTTGCAACGCCGGGTCCGAAGAATTCTATCACTTTTCCCGTTCCGCCGTTGCAGGTGTATCGGCGTAACAATTCAAGAATGACGTCTTTACCGGAGACATACGGCTGTAATGTTCCCTCAACGTAAATTCCCCAAACGAGCGGAGTTATTATATGATACGGTTTGCCCGCCATTGCCAATGCAACCTCGATGCCGCCGGCACCGATTGCCAGCATCCCCAAACAGCCCCCGGTTGTTGTGTGACTATCGGAACCCAAGAGGGTTTGTCCCGGAATTCCGAAGCGTTGCCGATGAACATGATGCGAAACCCCGTTTCCCGGACCCGAGTAAATGACCCCGAATTTTGAAGCGCAGGATTGGAGAAAGCGGTGATCGTCCGCATTGCGGGAATCGGTTTGTATAATATTGTGATCGACATAGCTTACCGCACAACCGACATTGACGCGTGAAATACCCATCGATTCGAACTCAAGGTACGCCATCGTCCCGGTCGCATCCTGCGTCAAGGTCTGATCGATGCGTAATCCGATTTCTTCTCCCGGCCGAAGCGTTCCCTCTGCCAAATGTGAAAGTAAAAGCTTTTCGGTAATTGTATCCTTCATGAAAAATATCCTTTCGGGCTAAAAGGGATGTCCGGTCATTCGATTAGGGTTGACAAATTCATCAAATTCATTTTCCGTCAAAATTCCAAGCGAAACGGCGGCGGACTTTAACGTGATATTCTCGTCATACGCTTTGCGGGCAATGAGTGCCGCCCGATCGTAGCCGATATGAGAATTCAAAGCGGTCACCAGCATGAGGGAATTCGAGACATGGTTCGCGATCACTGTTTCGTTTGCGCGAATTCCTTTTACGCAAAATTCATTGAAGCTTTTACATCCGTCCGACAAAAGCCGTATCGACTGAAGCAAATTATAAATTAAAACAGGCTTGTAAACATTGAGTTCAAAAT
Source organism: Fibrobacteria bacterium (assembly GCA_037447435.1). Taxonomy (GTDB): domain Bacteria; phylum Fibrobacterota; class Chitinivibrionia; order Chitinivibrionales; family FEN-1185; genus FEN-1185. The sequence goes on along the minus strand of JBBIGR010000003.1, from coordinate 97,130 downwards.
TGCCGGAAGCTCCGGCAAAAGCTATTGTCGCATCATTGCCCATCACCTGGACGGCAATCATGGTAAGCGCTTCGGTTTGAGTAGGGTTTACCTTGCCCGGCATGATCGAACTTCCCGGTTCATTTTGAGGCAGCATGAGTTCTCCGATACCGCAACGCGGTCCGGATGCCAACCATCGGACATCATTGGCTATTTTCATTAGTGAAACTGCAAGAGTTTTTAGCGCACCGCTTGTTTGCACGATAGAGTCATGCGCTGCCAAAGCTTCGAATTTGTTTTCTGCGGAAACAAACGGGTATCCGGTCAAATTTGCTATGACATGAGAAACCATATCGGGAAAATCTTTTGGACAATTCAATCCTGTTCCCACCGCGGTGCCGCCCAACGCCAAACGGTACAGCTGAGGAAGGCATTGCTCTATCCTTTCAATGCCGTATTTCAGTTGCTTTGCATAGCCGGAAAACTCCTGCCCGAGCGTTAAAGGTACCGCATCCATCAAATGGGTTCGCCCTATTTTGACAATAGAAGAAAATTCCCTGCTTTTCATTTCAAATGCCGATTGCAGCTCGATTACGGCGGGGACCAGTTTTTCTCTTATCGATTTTACCGCACTAATATGCATGGCCGAAGGAAACGTATCATTTGACGATTGCGATAAATTAACATCGTCATTGGGATGAATTGGCGATTTACGCCCTTTGACTCCACCCAATATTTCGATTCCCCGGTTCGCCACAACCTCGTTCACATTCATGTTGGTTTGCGTTCCGCTGCCGGTCTGCCATACGCTCAGGGGAAATTGAGACAAAAACTTACCTTCGATTACTTCGTCGCAAGCCCGTATTATAGCTTCGGCTTTTAATTCCGAAAGCAAACCGAGGTCTTGATTGACTATCGCACATGCCTTTTTTAAAACCCCGAAGGCCTCTATGATTTCATGAGGCATGGTTTCGTCGCCGATATTAAAAAATTTTATAGACCTTTCGGTTTGCGCTCCCCAATAACATTCATCGGGAACATACATTTCACCCATCGAGTCTTTTTCAATTCGGAAAGCCATTAAAGATTTACCCCATTTTAAAATTAGCAATAAAACGCAATTTCCATGCCTTATAAATTATTAGATCAATAGTTGTCAGTTTGTAGCTTGCAATTTTTTTAAACCCGATAAAACGATGGATTTTTTCCAAAATGAGAAATTTATATTCTCATTTTTAAGAAAACCGATAATTAACCTTAAATTCTAATGCAATAGCTATTGGCATATTCTTTGCAAAAATTTAGGGAAATAATTATTAACCTTATTTTTGGGAGGAAGACATGAAGGGCAATGCTAAATTGATCGAATCTTTGAATTCACTGCTTTCCGACGAATTAACGGCCATTAATCAATACATGGTTCATGCTGAAATTGCGGAGAACTGGGGGTACGACCGTTTACACGGACATTTTAGAAAGCGGTCTATCGATGAAATGAAACACGCTGAAAAACTTATCGCAAGAATAATTTTCCTTGAAGGTACGCCGATCGTATCAAATTACGGCAAAATAAATATAGGATCGGAAGTGCCTAAACAATTGGAAAACGACCATTCGGCCGAAGAAACCGCGATCAAGGCTTATAACGACGTCATTAAGATTGCCGGCGATGTCGGCGATTTTGCCACGCGCGAAATACTTGAATCGATACTCCAGGATGAAGACCGTCATATTGACGATATTGAAGAGCTTCAAGACCAAATTAAACATATGGGAACCGCGATTTTCCTATCATCTCAAGTCAAGGAATAACCGGAAGCCTCCAGTGGAGCCGCTACATCGCTGGGTTGTTAAACGGATGTTTTAAGAACCCCGGAAACGCTCCGGGGTTTAGTTTTAGGATTCGCCGAAGAATTCCTGCGGATTTTTAGGGCTTGTCCGCAAAGTTTTGCAACGTTCCGCAATGACTTCGCCTGCAGGAGCATGCCGCCTTTTACGAACAAATCGTCCTTCGGTCACATGCACTTCCGCATAAGACGTATGCTTGGCTTTCGAAAACCATATGGCAAAAGCCGCCACCTTCAAAAGAACATCCTTGGATGGCCATTGGGCATTTTTATCCCGTTTTATTACGACATGCGATCCGGCATGCCCTGCAACATGCATCCAAATGTCCCAAGGCTTGCAAAATCTCGTAGACAATTCGTCGTTTTGGCTGTCGTTTCTCCCGATGTAAATATCGTACCCGTCGAGGGTGATATGACGGTAAGGAACTTTCTCTTCGGCTTCTTTCTTTTTTTGGGGATCTTTACGGGGAATCATTCCGCACGCCTGCATTTTTTCAACAATGCGATCGAATTCCGGAACAGCAACTTCTATTGAAAACGTATTGGACGGTGCGGCGATGAATTTTTCCAAGTCTGCCATAAGGCTTTGATACAATTCCACGTCGTTTCGGGATTGCTGCAAGTTTCCTTCTATTGTTTCAAGTCCTCGTTTGCCTTTTCTGGCTTTTTTGTAAAGTTCCTGCGCATTTTCAAAAACGCCGAGACTTGGATCGAGCGTTATCGTTTCGGGCATTTGCGTGTGAATATTATCGAGGGTAATTGTCGATTGTCCACGATGAAATAGTTCCGGATGGGCAATCAGGGAATCTGCAAGTTGCGAAAACCGAGGAAATTGTTTTGCCTCCTCATGCTCTACTTCTTGTTTTTCAATTTTATTTTTTGCCCGTTTAATTGCTCGCCTGCATACGGAGACCAATTGAAAAGCCTGTTTTTTGAGCGTTTCGACGGAATGCGGCATATCAAATGCTTCTTGTATCATTTTCTTGACTTATTTCCTTCGATGTGGTACAATGGAAATACGCAAAAATTACCCAAACAAACATGGTAAAAGGACATAGCAAAAATCATGGTTAAAACAATATCTATTCCATGTCCGCATTGCAAACAGACTTTTGATGTTTTTTTAAGTAATAATGCCTCAATGGTCATTTTAAATTGCCCAAATTGCATGACGCCCTTGGTTTATTATAAAACAAAATGTTTTGTCCTGAGCGACCAGCAAGTTGAACGAATAAGGAAAAGCCGCCAGGACACCACGGTGCTTAAAATACTGCATAATATCACCAAGGCACAAAGTAATAAAATACCGATATCGTCTCCGGAGCCTTTTGACGATTGCGCAATACCCGTGCAAAAATGTTTGGTCTCTGAATCATCGGCACATTCTGCGAAACGGCATATTACAAAAGATGATATTCTTGATTTGCGGATAGAATTGGAAACTTGCGCGGATTCGCAGGCGTTTATCAATAGTTTGTAATTTCGTCCGAGTCGGCCCCTCTCCTTAAATGGAAACGGCCGCATCCTTACGGATGCGGCCGTTTCGTTTAAATACCCGCCGGAATTTTATTTGGAAATTCCGACTGTCGCTATATATTTCTTCGGTACCGAGGAATTAGGATATGTCAAAAACAACATGACCCTGTAAATTCCCGGCGCGACCGGCATTTTCTTTTCATTCGATCCGTTCCAATACATATCGAAATCATAGGTACTCGCGTCTTTTCCCCAGGTAGAAGGGATGATGCCGTTGCTGTTACCTTTTGCAGACAAAACGACATTGCCTATCATATCGTACACTTTCAAATACCCGGTAATCTTTTCCGGTTCCCCGGTTTTCGGGTCTACACTCAACGCAATTTTAAACGTCAACAGGGCTCCGGCATGGTCCGTTCTTACCCACTCCCGAGCCTTGGGTTGATACGCAAGATTGAATACGCCGGGACTTTCATGTGTAAATATCGGACCGGTCGGGTTCGGAGCGACAAGGATTTCGCCGATCGGCAAACCGTTGACAATAATTTTAACTTTGCGGTTATTCGGCGCCGGAGTGTTTCCCGACGATTTTCCGTCGGAAACCACGGCTGCCGAATCATTCAGGCTCAAATAATCGCGGGATGTAAAATCCACACCGGGAACCGAGTTGAACGTTACCACGGTTTTTGTCGGATCTATGGAAGTAAAGGTCAGAATGCTGTCGAAAAGGTTCTGTACCTTGACAAAGTTTGAAGCACTCGACGTGTCGCCGCCGGTGGTCCAAACGTAAAACACGTTTTTCGGCAACGTAGACAAACTAAAATCCTGGTTGCCGTTTTTGATCGGCTCGCTCAATGTTACCGTAATCACGTCTTTAGAACGGTCGGTCGTGGAGTTGATGGTTTTGGTAACACTCCAAATGACCGGACCGGCGCTATCTGCGGCAACGGAAGTAAACGAAACGCCTCCCGGTAAACCGCCAATGGATATTGTCGGCGTCCAACCGGTTTGCGGATATTGAGAGGCCGGAGTGCCCGCAAGCGGTTCTTTTAGGTACAAGGTGAAAACCGAATCCGTGGTTGTTCCGTTTTTCGAAACAATGCTATCGGCCACCAGATTGGAATACTGGACCGTTTTACCCGTAACTTTATCATCGTAGGTTCCGGAAAATGTAATGGTGGAACCGGTGACGGGAATGGTCGCCAGATCGCCGAGATGCAGCTCTATTTTATCAAGATAGCCGTTTCCATCGGCATCCCAGGTACTCGTTGAAATGGAAATCGGTTTTGATATTATAACGTAAACGCTATCGGCGACTTTTGTCCCTGCCGCATTGGTTGCCGAAACAATGATGTTTCCCGCTTCATTCTTTATTGCATCACCGGATTTGTAATAAATGCTTGCGACATTATTTCCAAAGTCAATCGGATGCAGGTTACCGTCTTTGTCCCATGTCGACGTCCCTATTCTGCCGATTTTATTGCCGTATTTATCGTATCCCACCGCGTACATGGATTTATTGTCGTTGGGATATTGGAGTTTCACGGTGTCAAGCGCCTTTCCGCCGGCATCCTCAATCACAATTTTGTTCAAATCGCCGGGCAACACATTAAATGGGTCGGTCACGCCCACCAGCGAATTGAGTGTGACGGTGATTTTTTCCAAGCTGTCTTTATTGTAGGGTGCTTTATATAAAACGAATTTTACAGTGTCCACACCACCTTTGAAGCATTCCGATGCGGTCTGCCCCATTTTCTCAACCTGGTCTGCAATAACAACCGGGTCCGGCCGTCCGCCACCACCGCCAAGCGCGTTTTGATACGATGTGGCATAGCAGGTATCGGGAATAAGGCCGTCTTTATTGGTTACTTTTACCACCGCAACAATGGTATCACCGGCAATTCGTTGAGCCGGCGGTGTAATAATATCGATAGTTACGCCGGTTGGCGGTCCTGCAGCAAATACGGCCTGTACCGTATCGGGCAGGGTCTGAGCATCGTTTCCAAGGGTTACCCTAATCCAGCCCGTACCCGGCGCACTTGGCGAAAACGACCATTTATTTGCGCTTCCCGGAGGAGCTTCATTGGATGGCACGTAAATGCCGGTCGATATTTCCCATTTTGCATTGACCGGTTCCCAAGCAGCGGTATCCGAACGCAAACCTATAACCTTAAGAGTAGTATCGTCATTGGTCGTCATGTAGAGCTTATCGATACTGATATTCGAATTTCCAACAACAATCATGAGTTGTATATAGTAATATTTCAATACGACGGCGACCGCGGTGTCTCCCAGTCCCGGATAGTCGTTGCTTTTTGCGTAAATACGCTGCGAGCCTTCCGATGCGATACGCCTTACAATCCCTTCACCGATAGTATTTGTACCGCTGGAAACATTGACTATCGACGTATCAAAAGCACCGGCGTCATTCAGGCTTCCCCATGTCGTATTTGTCGAATATTGAACAAAGTTGTCCAATTTATCGCGAAGCAAGGCATAAACGGGGACCCAGCGCTGCGTATTTGCGATTTTCACACTGTCAACCGGCGTCGCCGTGTTCGGCTTGACTTGCCAGTTCGGATCGGCTTCAATGACCAGCTTGCTTGGCGCGCCGGCGACAATTCTGACCTGTATTGTATCGCGTGCCGTGGTCGGCAATCCTGTCGAATCGAGTCGCGCTATTATGTAAACCGTATTGTATGCTCTAACGGGATTCAATGTCGTCGTATTCCCGACTGCGCTGCTAATTGTTCCTGTAGGAGGATTGCCCGAAATTTCAACGATGTTCCAATCGATAGGAGCCGAGGCGCGCTCATAACTCCCGAGCCAAATGCCGTTTCTATCGAAGACCTTTGCATAAATCGGCAACGGTTTTCCCGCAGTATCAATTAATACCGTTCCCGGAGACTGAAAAGCCTGATTCGCGCCGCCCGGTGTGCCGGGCGCTTGATATAAAGCAAGACTATATGCAAGACCAGGCATAAAATGGATTTTTACCGTATCCGCTATGATCCCGGAAGTTCCCTGTCTGCTTGCCACAATTATTCCGGACCCCGTATCTATTGGAGTAAATTTCCAGGAACTAGTTTGAGAAGGTACTGTCGACGTACGCAAAGCCGGATTTATCGCCCAATTGGCCGGGACAAATTCCCATTGACCATTATCGGATCGCTTTCCTTGCACATTGAGCGTCGTATCGCCGACATCGGTCCGCATATTTAAAGAACTTATAAGGTCATTATTGGGCCCGACAACAATTCGAAGTGAATCATAGGTGATACTGCTAAGATTAACTGTAACCGTTCCGGAAAAACCGGAAACATCCTTTGCGGTAATTATAGTTTGCCCGGATTTTGCCACCCTCGATATAAGACCTTGACCAACAGAAGCATTACCGGATAAAACCGTTGCTTGAGTCACATCAGCGGAAGACCATGTTGTTATCTTCGAAAAATCGACCCAGTTGCCGAATTTGTCTCGTAAGATGGCATATACCGTCGCCAGAGTATCGCGCCCGCCGATAGTAACGGTTTGCAGCGGTTGGTCTGCGTTGGGGCTTCTGGATTTAATAGAATCACTTTCAACGACCAAATGCGTAGGTGGCCCGGGAATAATTACCAAAGTCAAACTTTGGGGAGTGACTGTTAGTCCGTTCTCCTGGTACGAGGCGGTAACCTTTACAACGGTTCCTGCCTTTGTACCCACGAACTTTGTCAAATAGCCGAGATTGTTTGCAGGAGTCAATGTCGCCGTATTTGCATTACCCGTCAATTCTTGCATCGACCAAGTAATGGGGGCATCCGCACGTTCATAGGAACTGAGCCAAAGGTTGTTTTTGTCGAATAATTTTGCAACTATTTGAAATGAATCTCCGGCAACAACATTTATAAACGCATTTGCGGCGAACGGCGGATTTGCCGGCACGGTCGTATTCGGCTTTCCCGCTAATGGATATAAAACCTCGGTATTCGGTAATCCCGGAAGGAATCGAACTTTTACAGAATCCCGAAGAACAATACTATTGGATGTGTCCGCAATGTAAATGTATCCCCGTGCCGTTGTATCGATAGGACTGACAGTCCAGGACTTTCCTTGGCCGGGATTGTTATCAAATTTTAACCCGGAACTATACGTCCAGGTTACGGATAATGGATCCCAAATTCCGCTTCCGTCGGCCCGTAAGCCTCGAGCAAACAAGGTCGAGTCCTGGTCGGACCGCATTACTAAGGAATCGATAGGTTTAATTCCTCCATCAAGGACATAAATCTGTATTTGAGAGTATGTGACTGTCGAAACATGTACCTGAAGGGTATCGAAAAAAGCACCTTTTGATGCACGCACAACCGTGTTGGCATCAACAGCAGAAATTCGTTTGATTTGGCCCTCTCCGAGTTGAGTTTGCCCGGTAGCAGTTGCAGTAACCACCGTCGTATCTCTGCTCAGCCAAGAATCATTTGTTGCGTGACTGACCCAGTTGCCATATGCATCGCGAAGAATGCCGTAAACATTTTGAGTTAGAACCGTGTTTGAAATTGTCAGAGCGCCAAGCCGGTTATCACTTCGTAAACTAACCATGCTATCCGAGTTCTGTTCTATATTCAAATGGGTGGCAGGGCCCGGAACTACCATAACCGTATCGACGAATTTGATATGGACGGTATCATAATAACCTGTTTGCTGGATGATTGAATCATAAGTCGCGGTAATTATATATTTCTGGTATGCATCAATCGCATAAAATGTTCCGGTATCTCCTCGCGTGGGGCTTGCCGGCGTCAAATAACTTCTTGTCGTATTTGGAGACAGATTCCATTTCACATTTTTGCTGCATTGGTCACAAAACAATCCGCCGGTTTTTTCTACATGCGCAATATATTTAATGACGGTTCCAGCAGGAACAACATTGGTATCAGGATGGACTGTCATTTTTATGGTATCGGGTTTAGCGGTAACGATATTTGAAGTAATTTGAATATGAGATGCCGTTGACTGACGTTCGCAATAGAACATATCAAAATCGTATTGTCCGCCCGCAACCATATTTAAACCGTTTGCAGTTACAAATGCATCATCAAGAACGAAAGAATCCGACACGGCTTCATGAATTCCGCCAATGTCCAATGCCATTTTGTGATTTAGAAATACCCAAACATCATCGTCGCCCTTGAAATTGAATTTCTGCCCGGGAGTATATGTAAATGGCCAATGCATATGCATGGCAAAGGAGTAGTTATGGTCGTTTACTACTGCGGTTGAGCCGGTTCCATAATTATAAACCCAAGTTGGTTCATTTCCAAACCCCCGATTGTCTAATCTGAAGAATGCATCATCATTAAATGTGTAAAGCCCCGGAGAATTTGGAACATAAGTAAATACCAGGTTATCCTGTATAGTTATGTTTTTGTAATTCGTGTCAGTCCCACTATTTGCCGTGACACTTTTTAATGCTCCGATCGGGTTAGGCGCATCAGCAAGACGATAATATACCGGTTTTCGAAAATCACCCGGCGTCCAGGATTGAAACCATTTATTGATTCCCCAATTTAAATTGACCGAGGTTCCAATTGTCGGCAATCCGTTCGCATCAAGGGTATCTGCCAACATATTATAATGTCTACCGGAAATATACCAATCACCGGAATGCCCCGGGTTGAAATCGGGATTACTGCCATTTGAGTGATAATCAAAAAAAGTAACAGGTACATTTAACGTTGCCGGATAAGTCTGCGCCATGATACCGATTGCTGCAAACATCACAAAAATCAAACCTGCTGCAAACATCTTTTTCATCATTGTCCCTTTCGATGTATAATCCAACCGGCCTAGCCGGACAACTAATTTACAAAGTTAAATACTAATAATTCAGCAAATTGAATACCAAAAAATATTTTGATCCGTTGCTCCGCAACCGGATTGTTGTAACGGTTATCATATCTACGCGACAAACGTAGATATTTTATATTACATATAATTACTAAACGCAAATCCCTATTTTTTAATAAAATTTCAGCGGTTCAAAACTTCCGGCCAGAGTAAAACTACAGCACTATTAATTAAAATAGAAAAACAAAAATAATATTGTAAAGGTCTACACTATGAAAATAAAATACAAAATACCCAAACTTTAAAGACCTATTTTCTTCAAAATCTTCAATTTTCTACAACCGATAGTATCCCATGGCTATTGTCGCCATTTAGGTTGTGGAGGTTCAATAATTATGAAAGATTTATTTAATCGATTTAAAATCAGGGCATTACAATAGGATTTGGCAACTCAATAGTGCTTCTGCCATTAATTTTTGTCATGCAAGAGGTAAATACGGCTAGGAATTATTATGAATAACGGTTTTGTTCTTTGTCCATTCACTTGGAGCAATTTAAATAAGCAGCTATATGCCGCGCTTCCCAAAAAATCGTATCGAACGGGCGTGTCAAAGAGCAATCCGTTACAACGCCGTCAACTACAGGACCATTAAAATAATACTCGATAAAAAACTCGATGAACAACCATTGCCGGATATTAATATCGCCTTGACTTCATCTCCTAAGCCGTTGATCCATGAAAACATCCGCGGCGCGGAATATTACGATCAACACTATCTCGTGATGTTCATTCACATCGTCAAAAGATAGATGCTCATCAGAAAAAGTAATCCTTTTAGTCATGGGATAACTCCATCAAAGCATTAAGAAAATTGTTCTCATTAATATCGAGATACTTGCTGGTTGGTGGGGCGGTTAAAAGACGCCATTTCCATTCAATTGAGACGGATCGGAAAATGGAAAAATCGGCTAACATGCCATCATGGCGAAACGAAAAGGGAAAGAAGGGAACCGGCAGGCTATAAAACTTAGATGACCGAGTTGGAAAAATAACAAACAGCCGGCAAAAGACGGCTAACATTGCTTAAAAGTAATGTGACACATACGAATTTTTATGAAACAATCTGAAAAAAAGGTGAAACGGTGCATAAAAAATATGTAACTTATTCAAAAATCTTTGTAACCGAGTTTAAAAATTAATTGACAGAGGTTTTATAAAATCATTGTGACATTGTTACAGATAAAAAGAATTCTGTTACATTAAATTTTCTTTCTGAAGCTAAAAAAGAGATTCTGTTACATAATTTTGGTATTTTGAAGCGTTTTTTTTATCGCTGTTACAAGGAAATTGACTCTTGTTACAAAGCCTTTTAAAGCGGAAGAAACCAAACGCACCTTGAAACACTTTCCTACAGGAGGCCAGCTAAATATTTTAGGCTCCAAGACTAAAAGGATAAAAGCACTATATCCTATAAGCGAAAGCAACTGCAAAAATCGGACCGTTTTTGCGCGGATTTTACGGGCGTATCAATAAAAAAACCTCCTGAAAGCAATGTTCTTCCAGGAGGTTTTAAAGTCACGCGAACAAATAATTAATATGCTATACCGGCAACTCCCCAAAGTTTAGTCTTGGTCGACACTCCTGTTTTAACATTGTTGTAATAGAGTGTTACCGCAATTCTATATATGCCGGGAGCCACCTTCATTGCTTTTGCATTCGAACCGTTCCAGTAAATGTCGTAGCTGTCAACAGAATTTGTTTTTGTTGCATCATAGGTAATTCGCGTATAGGCATCATTTACGGCATTGCCGATTGCGTCATATACCTTGACTTGCAAATCAATATATTCGTCGGCACTCTTTGGCCACGACATAATAAAGGTAACTACCGTTCCCGCTCCATCGTTGGATACCCAATTTCTGGCCTTCAAGTTATTAACAGCAGAGAATGTACCGGGCATTTCGTGTGTAAAAATTGGAGCAGAAGGGTTGGGTACTGCAATAATTTCCGTCGGTGCGCCGTTTTTAACCACAACAGGAGTCAATCTGTTTTGCCCGTTCGGCGGATTTCCTCCGGTTGTCAACAAATTCGACTTGTCGAACACTTTATTGGTGGCGCTATCGATCGACATATAATTATGCTGTGTCAAGTCGAGATTGTTGGTCATTTTAAAACTGTAGGTACTATCATTGATGTAGGTAAACGCATCGATTTTCATGATTATAGAATCGTGACCGTTAGAGGAAACCGTATTGTCCCCCAACGTATTCAGAAGGCCGAATTTCCCGGTAGTATCGATTCCCCACACATACAAAACCAGTGCCGGCTTGGTACCTGCGGCGGAAAAAACATTCGCGTTTGCACCGCTGATTTTTTCGGAAAATACGACACGGACTTCATCTTTTGTCCGGTCGGAAACGCTATTGATGGTTTTGGTCACACTCCAAATGACCGGACCAGCCCCATCCAAACATGTTGCGTATTCAGGGTTAACAAGCCCCGATATATACACGGTAGGAGTCCAGGCTGTTTGCGGAGCATTCCTAACCGTGGCAGAATCCTCTTTCATAAATACGGTAAAATGTTTTTTATCGGCTCCGACCTGAACTACCGAGTCGGCAACAAAATGGACAATGGTCGTTCCGATAGTGTCAACAATGGTAAATACGGGATTTGCTCCGGGACCGACCATGCCGTCTACCGGTAAAGTAAAGGTCAATTCTATAGCGTCCAGATAGCCGTTACCGTTGTAATCACGGGTAACTGCCGACTGGAGAACCGTTCCGGGACCCGCAATGACCAGTTTCAAACTATCGCCGGTCGAATCATTGATCGCCGCATTCCGTAAAGCCCTTGCTCTTAAGAATCCTATTTCATCGACCGTGACATTCTGACCGTCGATAAATACCTGCGGAGTATTTTTAGTCTGGCTCGGCGCATGCAAATTTCCGGTGGTGTCCCAGTTGGAGGACACTCTTCCGATGCGATTTCCATAAAGATCATATCCGACGGAATATATCGTCAACCCGGGTGCACGATAGGCAATGGTATCCGGTCCGATCAAATGCACTCCCTGTGCGTTTTCCAATTGCAATCTGTTAAGCGGTCCGGGAAGAAGTTTTATTGGAACCGTCAAGGCGTGAACCGTGTCTAAAATAACCGTTAGCCGATGCATTGTATCCGAACAAACCGGGCACGGATACGGTGCGCGATACAACGTCAAAGTCACCGTATCGACGCCGTTTTTAAAGCATTCATCGATTTTTTGATTTGCATTCGGAACATCGTTTATCACGCCCGTAGTTCCATTTTTAGAACCGACTGTCGGATCAACAGTTGTCGTACCTTTTCCGAGTGAGTCCTGATAAACGGCTCCCGTATCTGCTTTAAAGCAATATGTCCCGGGGACAAGACCGTCTTTATTGGAAATGGTAACAACTGCCTTGAAGGGTTGTCCGGCTACGATTGAATCCGGTGAAGTAATCACGGTGAATGTCGCCTTGCTTGGCGGAGCAACGAAAATATTGACATCGATGCTCACGGAAGCAGAATCCGTTTTTGCAGAAAGGATATTGACGGCCGGAGGCTGAAGCCCCGGAGCGGTCGGCTTAAACTGCCAAGAATTGGCACTCGAAGTCGGCACCGGAATTTCTGCAGGAATAACCGGAGTCATGGACCAAGCTCCCGATGCATCCACCCAATTGGTCCCTGAAACATCCGTGGATAAAATACCTTTAAGAATTAAGGATTTATCATGGTCCGTATCCATACTGATAAAGGTGACGTCTTGTCCCGTCGTTGCATCAACGAATTTAAGTTTTGTAAAATATCCGGCATAAATCTGAACCGGCACATCATCCGGCAACAGGTCTTTTTGAGTAACCAAATCTTTTACGTTCAAACGAATCGTGGTGTTACCGTTTGTGGTTCGGTTGATAAGGCCGATAAACGGAGGATTCCCATTTGTCGCACTTGCGATGCCCGCATTTCCGACTTCGCTCCATACCGCATTGGATGCCATTCTCACAAAGTTGCCAAAAGTGTCTCGGACTACGCCGTAAACAGCTTTTTGGTTTTGCGTGCCGGTCATAACGACACTTGCAACCTCCAATGGAGTTCTAAGCCTTTGTAAACTTGCTACGCTTGTGTCTTTAGTATTGATATTCGAATCCGGTTCAATGTAGGCTTTATATTCTTTTCCAGCCTTCACATACACTTTCAAAGAAGCGGTCAGAATACTGCCCGGTGCTTGAGGATTAGGGAATGTGGCCGTGATTATATAGGATTGGTAGGCCGTTCTTCCATAGAAAGTATTGGAATTAGTGGTAGTACCCGGAGGTATTTTGAGCGAACTCAATATTGTCGCCGATGTTGCAGGTTGTAAACTCCAAGAGATCTGACCTTCAAATTCTTTTCGTTCGCCGCCCGTACCGGTATCATCATAAATTTTGCCGAAATATACGACCGAATCACCGGCCGCAATAGTGTCTCTGGGAGGAACGGCAACTAATGTCAGATTTTTAATTTGAGGATTGATCAAATTTGTCGTGATTTTAATGTCTGAGGCGGTCGAGTGACGTTCAGCATAAAACAAATCAAAAGGGTATCTGTTTCCTGCAACGAGCCCTAACTGGGGAGCTATCGCATCGATGCTAAATTGCCCGGTTGCAGCCTGGTGAATTCCGCCCAAATCCATAACGAGATGATTATTAATAAATGCCCAAACATCATCATCTCCCTCAAATGCAAATGTTAAACCTTTTACATACGTAAAAGTATCATGCATTTCCATGGTAAATGAAAAATTATGGGCCAGTCCGTCGTTTCCTAAACCTCTTCCGTCGAGCATAAAAAAGTTCTGGTTTGAATACTGGTAAACACCATTGCCGATATGGGTGAATAATAATGAATCTTTGACAACGGCATTTATGAACGGCGTATCATTAAGGGGGGTTGTAACCATTCCATTATATTGAAATGTTGCGGTATACTCGGACGGCGCCGTCAATGTCGTGTAACTGGGATTTGTATTATTTGCCGGATCACCTTTTACCCAAGGGCGAAACCACTTATAAATTCCGTAATTTCTATACGGCGTAGGTCCAAGTTGCGGCTTTCTCTGTGCATCGAGAGTATCGGCGACCATGCCGAGTCGAACGGCTCCGGTGTGGGGTTGTTCGAATTCGGGGTTCGATTTATCGGAATGAAAATCGTAAAATGTTACATGTTTCCAAATCGTGGCAGGGAAATTTTGTTGAGCTGAAACAAAGCCCCAGAGCATTAAAATCCCCATTATCGATCCGGCAAATGCGTTTAAACCGTATTTAGTAGTTTTCCGCATAGGTTAACCAACCTCCTGCTTAAAAGCAATGTGAGTAAATTGGAATAGTTTTTCCATTTTTATCGATTAAAATCAAATACAATACCTATTTAGGGCTAATAGTCGTTTAGAAATATAATAAAGTTCAGTAAAAAGTAATATAAATATATGTTAAGATTTTTAACCGATTAACTTGTTTTGATTTAATTGAAAGCCGTGATTGGAAATTCACCCCTTAAATTAAATATAATAAACTACAGCTCTCCCATGCACGCCTTAGTACCATAAAATAAATTTTCACTTAAAATCCCGGGCCGTTTGTGAATGCCGTACACAAAGGTTATTTTAACACGAAAGAGCCCCGGATTATTCATCCCTTTAATTAACAAAGGAGATAACCATGCTCGTAACGGCCGTTCATATTCAAGTCAAACCGGATGCAATTGCCTCTTTCATCGAGGCAACTATAAAAAACCACGAAGCAGCGGTAAAAGAAAAAGGCAATTTGCGATTCGATTTTCTCCAAAACAGCGACGATCCGTCCTGTTTCATGCTCTATGAAGCATATGAAAATGATGAAGCTGCCCGCGAACATAAAAATACCGCCCATTATCGGACTTGGAAAAAAACCGTCGAAGAATGGATGCAAAAACCAAGGGAAGGAATTCCGTATGAGGTTATTCGGCCAATGGAAAAGAACCAATGGAAATAACTCCTTTCCAACTGGTCCAGCCGTCCCGAATTTTCTTTGGCGCCAATAAATCGCTGCGCATCGGCACAATTGCGGCGGAATACGGCAGAACTGTTTTGCTGGTACACGGAAAAAAAAGCTTTTTACAGTCCCCTTTATCAATTCATATTTTAAACAGCTTCACAGACGCCGGTTGTCGTATTTACGAATATGAAGTTCATTGCGAACCTTCCCCGCAACTGGTGGATGCCGCAGTGGCCGAATATAAATCACATGGAATCGAAGTCGTTTGCGCGGTCGGCGGCGGAAGCGTGATAGATGCGGGGAAAGCCGTTTCCGCGATGCTGCCTTTAGACCGGACGGTCCAAGACTTTTTAGAAGGTATCGGAACGGTTTCGCATCCGGGCACAAAGGTTCCGTTTATCGCCGTCCCGACAACTGCGGGGACCGGTACCGAGGCAACATACAACGCGGTCCTTTCACAAACCGGAATAAACGGATTTAAAAAATCGTTACGCCATGTCAATTTAATGCCCACGATTGCGGTTGTCGACCCCCTATTGGCAATGTCGTGCCCAAGCGACGTCGCGGGCGCATGCGGTATGGATGCGCTCACGCAATTATTGGAATCGTTTATCTCGACAAAAGCAACTCCCGTCACCGATTGCCTGGCACTTGAAGGACTGTCGCGCTTAAAGGATAATTTGATTACCGTATCCACGAAAGAGAACACTATTCATGCGCAGTCAAATGTTTCGTATGCGGCCCTGTTATCGGGGATAACGCTTGCCAATGCGGGGCTTTGTGTTGTTCATGGGTTCGCCTCATCGATAGGCGGAATGTTCGACATACCGCACGGCATCGTCTGCGGGACACTGCTTGCGCCATGCATGCGGATGACCATCGATAGGCTTTTGGAACAGGGAAATGCGGAAAATTCACTAAGGAAATTTGCCGATGCCGGGCAAATGCTGTTCGGTATTAAAAAGGATTCCGTCGAAAGCGCCTGCTTGGATTTTGCCGATGCACTTGACAAGTTGACAAGCACGTTAAATATCCCGAAACTTTCCCAATTCGGTATTCGCGACGCCGATTGCGACACGATCATTGAAAAAACCGAACTAAAAAACAATCCGGCGATACTTTCGAAAGACGATTTACGGAAAATTGTTTTATCCAGACTGTAATCCATCCTTTGAAGGACGACCTTGTAACCATCGCCGCATTCCTTGTAAAAATCGAAGCCATTCCTCGACGTGGATATAGTAATTTTCTCCTCAATGAATAACCACGTATATAATGAGCTATTGGCCCAATCGATAGCGCAAAACAGTGCCCGGCCCTGTATGCATATAAAAAGGGACAATGCATATCGGACATGGACCTATGCCGATTTCCACAGAGATATTAACAAATGCGTCAGTGCGATAAAAAAAACGGGCCTGCAATCGGAGGGAAAATGCATTGTCATCGGTGAAAATACGCCGGAATGGGTAATAGCCTGGCACAGCGGTTTTATCAGCGGCGGCATTACGGTCCCTGTCGACCCCAATCTACCCGCTCGCGAAATACGCGAAATTGTTTTTCAAACAAAACCAAGCATCGTGTTTTGTTCAAAACCTTTTGTGACGTTATTTTCCGAGCTTTCCAGTGAATTCAATTTTCAAACCATCATCGTAGTACTGAGCCAATCGTACGAAGGTCCCAAGCAAACATTTTCCTCATTTTGCGCAGCAGGCGATGAATGGGACAATGCGTTCGATTTGAAATGTTCGCCCGAAAAAATCGCGGTCGTCATTTTCACTTCGGGTACAACGGGTAAAGCAAAAGGCGTTATGTTGTGCCAAAGGAATTTTACCGCCATTTCATTGTTTGCCATTCCCCGAATGAAGGTCGGCGCAGGAGATACGATGTTGGCTGTCTTGCCGTTACACCATGTATTCGGCGCATGCGCATGCCTTTGCGGCGCATTGGGAGGCGGCCTTGACATTGTACTCATTCCGTCCATAAAAGGGTCGCTGATTTTAGACGGTTTGCGTGAAAAACATGTTTCTATGTTTCCGGCGGTTCCTAAGATGCTGTCATTGTTTTACAATTCCATCCAGCAGAATATCAAGGCAAAAGGCCCGCTTGTCAGGTCGCTTTTTGCGCTTCTCACGTTTATCTCCATAGTTGCCGGTCCTATTTTCGGGCAAAAATTTCGGAAAAAACTATTCGGCGCCGTTCATAAAAATTTCGGCGGGAAGCTCGACATTATTATTTCCGGAGGCGCTGCGATACAAAAGAAATACTTCAACGGCTTTTTGCGAATGGGATTTAACATTGTCGAAGGATACGGACTTTCCGAAACGTTTGGGTCCATAACATTATGCCCTCTTGGGACGCCGAAGCTTGGCAGCGTGGGAATCCCGTTGGCGGAAAATGAAGTTATGCTGGCAAATGCCGACATTCACGGGATCGGCGAAGTTTGTTTTCGCGGCGCAACGGTGTTTCCCGGCTATTTTAATAATCCTGCATTGACTCAAAAGACTTTCGATACGGAAGGATGGTTCCATACCGGGGACTTGGGAAAAATCGACAAAGACGGATTCATTTTTTTAGTTGGCAGGATAAAAGACCTCATTGTTCTTGACAGCGGTAAAAATGTGTACCCCGACGAATTGGAAGAGTTTTATTCCGCTTCCGAATCGATTGAAGAAATCGGAGTATTTTCCGCAAAAATGAATGAAAAGGAAATCGCCGCGGCACTTATCGTACCCTCGCAGGAAATACGGAAAAATTATTCCATTCCCGAAGCACATGAAATTATTCGAAACGAGATTTTACGATTGGGCCGCGATTTGCCGTCGTATAAAAAAATCACCGATTTCGCCGTAGTGTACGACCAATTACCTCAAACAACGACAAAAAAACTTAAAAAACATGAATTGAGGGAAATTTACTATTCCGTCAAGGAAGACATTGAAAAAGCGGCGAAAAACAAGAATGCCGTTTCCGTGGTAGATCAAGGGATCATGGGTACTGCCGAATACCGTTTTATTGCGTCGGAGGTTGCATCCCATTCAAAGAAAAGCCTTCAAGCGCAGATTTTGCCTCATTATTTGCTAGAAATCGATTTAGGATTGGATTCGCTAAAACAATTGGACCTCATTTGCGCCATTGAGAAAAAATTTCATATCGTTGTCCCGGAAGATTTGTTAAGCCGGATCGCAACGGTCGGCGACGCATATTTAATTGTAATGGAATTGCTTGCTACCCCGTCGGCTACCAATAAAAACGATTCGTTTGGAACTATCAGGCAAAGAATACTTAACGGATCGGCACCGCATTATCCGCCAAGAAAAGCAACGGTCATAGGCAAAGCGATTCCGCAATTGGTGCATGCCGCAAGCAGTGCTTTCTGGAATGTGTCGGTAACGGGAAATCGGGAGCTATCCGCCGATAAACCGCTTGTTTTTTGCGCAAATCGCCAAGGCCCATTGGATGTACTTTGGGTTTTATATTCCCTGCCCCCGGCAATACGGAATAAAACTTTTTTAATAGGAACCGACGAAATTGTTTCGCAGTCGCAGAAAAGTTTGTTTTCGAACAATATTATCCCCGTAAAAACCAGTTCCGACGTCGTCTCGATTTTACGGTTGTCAATTTCGTTGCTTAAAGACGGCAATAATCTTCTCGTATTTCCGGAAGCCACGTCCACCGTAACCGGTGAATTGCGTAAATTCAAAGCGGGAATCGGGCTTCTTATGCTTGAAATCAATGCGACGATTGTTCCTATCCGCATACAGGACGCAATGGATGTTTGGCCGAAAGGCGGGTTTCCGAATGTATTACGGAGAAAAAAAATTGCCCCCCGTATCACGTTCGGCGGGCAATTAACATATCAGAACCTTATTGCGCTGGGAAAAATTTCCCCCTATTATTCGGCCGAACAAATCGCTTTGTGCATCCGGGACATTATACGCTCGATGTGACGAAGCTATTCTTGCAATTTGACGATCAAATTGTCCGCGACTTTTTCCTTAAGCTTTTTTTCAACAACCGACACAAGCGTATTTCCGGAAAAAGCGCAGCCGTTGCAATGTCCTTTAAATCGGATAAAGACTTCATTGCCGTCGACATCAACCAAATCGCAATCGCCGCCGTCTTGCGCCAAAATGGGACGTATATCGGACTGGATAATGTCGCGGATCCTATCGATTTTTTGCAAGGTCGTAAGTCTTTGGGCAGGTTTAGGACCGGCCATGGTCCCTGTTCCATTGATTTTTGCGAGTATCTCGACGATTTGTTCGTGGCAGCCGCCGCAACCGCCGCCCGCTTTCGTATAATTGGTAACATCTTCGAGGGTTTTGAGATTATGATCTTTAATTGCCCGCTCGATTTCCTTATCGGTCACGTTGAAGCAGGTGCAAATTATCGTTCCTTCCTTTACCGGAGGGAGCGTCTTTTCTCCGCCGGATTTGTAATATTCGATTGCCGCTTCCAATGCTTCCTGCCCCATGACGCTGCAATGCATTTTTTCGCGAGGCAATCCTCCTAAAAATTCCGCGATATCGTCGTTGGTGACTTTGGATGCCTCCTCGAGCGTTTTTCCCTTTATCAATTCTGTCAACGCGCTTGCGGAGGCGATTGCGCTGCCGCAACCGAAGGTTTTAAACTTTGCGTCCGCTATTCTTTTATTTTCATCGAGTTTAAACGTCAACCGAAGCGCATCGCCGCAGGTAATGTTCCCGATTTCACCAAGTCCATCGGGGTTTTCTATTTCTCCGGCGTTTCTCGGATTAAGAAAATGATCTCTTACTTGATCGGTATATTCCCACATATTGGTCCCTTTGCTTGTAAATGAGCCTTAGAATAATTTGTTTCACACAGAATCGGGCGCAACCTTTTTCTTCTCCTCTAATATATGTACGCCTTCAACTTCGGTAATATTGAAAACTTTTTTAAACGCGGTTTCAAATTTACTAATTATTTCGTTTTCGGTTTGTTTTTCAAAGGGAATTCGGCCTGCGCCGACCTTGCCGTGTCCGCCGCCGCCGCCGCCAAGCGATACGGCAATTTTTTCGGCATTGACGCCGGCTTCATCCCGGTTTTTTGCGCGAATGGAAAAAAATATATGCTTTTTAAAGATTCCGCAGCATATCGTTATATCGATTTTTTCCAAACTATGGAACAGATCAACCATTTCAGCGACATAATCGGGCGAGCTGATTTGCCCTAAAGAAATATAGCCAAGCGAATCGAACGCAACCATGGACTGAGCCGCACGGTGCAAAATACGGAAAAACGCAACATCACGGTCGGGATTTTCTATTCGTGCGAGAAGAGAATGATCCATTTGTCCGAAAAGGAATTTATAACATTCGAGATCTTCGCTCGACGATTCCCGTCCCATGTCGCCGGTATCGGTTTTGATGCCGTAGAACAATGCGGTTGCAAGCTTGGGAGAAATCGGGCATTGTGCATTGAGAAGGTATTCCGTAACGATTGTCGAGGTAGCGCCGATTTCTTTACGAATGTCATGAAAAAACTGCGCGGTATCTTCGCAGTTGACCAAATGATGATCGAGGACGGCATCGATTTTTTGATCTTTAGAAAGCGAAACATTGCTGTTGCCGGGAAAACAATCGACCAAAATTATTTTTTCAAAATCTTTAAGTTCCAAAAGAACAAAGGGCACCGTGTGGATATTTAAAAATCGTATCATTGCACGGTTCTCCGCACGTCCGATAAATCCGCCGGAAGAAATCACCGTTGATGATACACCCCAGAAATCAAGAAGTTGAGAAACGCCATAGGCAGCAGCAATGCAATCGGGATCGGGATAATCATGCATGAGGATAAGCGCCGACGAAGCGGGACAAACCTTTTGCTTGAAAGCCGAAAGCCTATTTGCCGCATCGGATGGGAAGACCGAAAATGTGAAGTCCAAAAAGAGTTTCCCTTGTTAAAGAAAAACCGGGAAATTTATGTTGCAACAAGTTTATTAAAATAATATAATTTAGGATATTTGTCAGATGTAATTCTCACAACTTGATGCAAGAAACTGAATTATCATGAAATATGCGATCATTTCCGATATACACGGAAACGTTGATGCTCTGATTGCGGTTCTCAAAGACATCCAAAGCAGATCGATAGACACGATTATCTGCCTTGGCGACATTGTCGGCTATTACCCCGACCCGGAACGTTGTATCGATTTGGTCCGGGACAATGTCGCGCTTTGCGTTGCCGGAAACCATGACTATGCCGCCATCAACAGAATCGACATTCAAACATTTACTTACTATGCATACGCGGCGATGGAATGGACCCGTTGTCACCTATCGGAACGAGCAAAGGAATTTCTTTCAGGCCTCCCATTAACTATTGAGAAAGACGGGATTTTTTATACGCATTCTTCGCCGTCCAATCCCAAAGACTGGATATATGTTTTTCCCGATAGTGAAGATGCGGTCTTTGAGGCGTTCAACAGTCTCGTGTTCAGGCTCAATTTTATCGGCCATACCCATTGGCCGTCGATAATGATTCAGGAAGAAGACAAAATAATCCTGCATTCCGAACACACGATCAAGCTTGACAAAAATAACTTTTATCTCATCAACGTCGGGAGCGTGGGTCAACCGCGGGATTTCGACTCCCGATCATGCTATGCCGTTTTGGATACCGACCAATCCGAGGTTTCGCTTGTTCGCGTGCCGTACGATTATTCGATTACCCAAAAGAAAATTCTGGAAAACAATCTTCCCGCATTTTTGGCCCAAAGGCTTGAAAAGGGCAAATAATTACATTTTTATATCCCGATATTTTCCTGGGTATTCTCTGCGCAAAACTATTTTACCCTACGTCTTTTCCGTTGCAGCTGTTATTATATCGAGGCATCTCGCGTCGGTATTTTGAATAAGGATGCTACGAGTGTTCCGTTTTACCTTTTAACAGTACTGGCAAAATAAAATGTCTTCATCAGGCCTGTCTACCGTCATACAAACCGATTTTTTGCCTTTTGTGCAAAAACCGATGCAATATTTGGGCAATGAGCTTAACATCATTCGAAAAGATCCGGCGGCGATAGAGCTTCACGGCGTGCTTTGTTTTCCCGAAACCTATGAAATCGGCATGTCGCATTACGGCGGACAGATTCTCTATCATATAGTCAATTCACATCCGGCGTGGGCGCTTTCCCGTTGTTATCTTCCGCAACCGGACGGTTTGGCGCAAATGCGGAAACGGGACATTCCCCTTTTCTGCTTGGAATACCAACTGCCGATAAAAGAAGCGGACTGGATCGGCTTTTCCATTACCTATGAACTGCAGTTTACAAATGTGCTTTCTATTTTAACCCTGGCCAAAATCCCCTTGCGCTCCAAAGACCGGGGGCAGGGTTTTCCGCTCATCATTGCGGGCGGATGCGCGATGACCAACCCCGAGCCTATTGCGGATTTCATCGATGCATTTGCCATAGGCGACGGCGAAGAAACCGTTTACAACTTGTGCAAGGAACTTTCGCGGCTGAAAAAAGAAGCCGCTTCACGCCCCGATACGCTGAAAGCGTTATCACGTATCAACGGCGTGTATGTCCCGAGCCTTCATCCGGTAAAGCGAGAAGGCGTTTTCATGGTTCCTTCCCTGGCCGAGGGAATCACCATTGCCGCAAAGGTGGATGAATTAAAAAACGATTACTACCCGGCGCGTCCTCTCGTACCGCTTATCAACGTTGTCCATCATCGCCTTGCCGTAGAAGTCATGCGCGGATGTACCCGCGGTTGCCGTTTTTGCGCCGCCGGGATGACGTACAGGCCGATTCGCGAACGTAAAACCCAAGATCTGATTTCCCAATTGAATGAAAGCATAGACAATACCGGCTGGCGGGATGTCGGGTTGCTTTCACTTTCGACGGCAGATTATTCAGATTTAAAAAATCTGCTGTCCCAAACGGGAGCTATTGTCCGCGACAGGCACATAGACGTGTCTCTTCCATCCACCCGGATCGATGCGTTATGCGATGCGGACATCGACTTATTAAAATCGGTCGCCCCATTTTCATCTTTTACCATTGCGCCGGAAGCCGGGACGCAACGGCTGCGCGACGTAATCAACAAAGGGTTTACAGACAAAAATATCTTTGAAATGGTCGATTCCCTTATAAAACGAAAAGTGCAGACGATAAAACTCTATTTCATGATAGGACTTCCTACCGAACGGCCCGAAGACATAGACGGGATCGTCACGATGGTCCGCGATATTGCCTCAAGGGCATGGAACCATTCCAGACGGATAACCATTAACGTTGCGATTTCACCGTTTTCTCCCAAACCGCATACGCCTTTTGCAAGGGAAGCCATGGATACGGTCGAATCATTACGCCAAAAATCGTTTCTTATCAAGAACTCTTTAAAACCGAACCGAAACGTAAAAGTGTCGTACCGTGATCCGATGATGGCTCAATTGGAAACCGTCATGGCGCGCGGAGACCGGCGCCTCGGCAATTGCATTGAAACCGCATTCCTGGAAGGCGCACAATCCGACGGCAGGGATGAACATTTTTCATATCAACGTTGGCAAACAACGTTCGAAAAATTCGCAATCGATCCGATGGTCTTTTGCAATGCAATTGAAAAAGACCAACCCTTACCGTACAGATGCATATCATATAAATTATCCGACGATTTTTTATCGCAGGAATATGAAAAAGCCCTGCAAATGCAACCGACCGTCGACTGCAGAAATGACGCATGTGAAAATTGCGGGGTTTGCGATGAAAAAACAGGTACCCTGGTGCAATCAAAATCTCAAGATACGGTTATTGCACCCGACAAAGAGACGGCCGCTGCAATAAAACCCCCGGAAAAATTTGTTTTCCGTTTTTCCTACGAAAAATTATCGGCAATGAGATTTTTAGGACATCTTGACATGGTAAATATTTTCAGCAGGGCCTTTTGCGCAGCGGAAATTCCATTGGCTTATACGGCCGGTTTTCATGCGCACCCCATGGTCTCGTATGGCCCTCCGCTTTCTTTGCCCTGCGAGGGGGCGAGCGAAATGTTCGATATGACCGTATCGCAGAAAACGATCATCGACATTGATCGGATCAATTCATTTTTACCGCATGGTTTGCGAATTAAAACCTACGAAAGCATTCCGGTCAAACATGTGTCGCTTAATGAAGCTATTTGGGCAGGAAAGTACGCATTTACTTTATTACGCGAGGCTGATGAATCATTGGTGGAAAACATCATTACCGCGGTACAAACTTTTTTATCGCAAACGCAGGTTTTTGTCACGGTTATTAAAGATGAACAACCCAGTCAAAAGGAAATCAGAACCCTGGTGCATTCCATAGAATTCGCACCTTCGTCCGGTAAACTGTCGTTTACGGCAGTACTGGGAATGTTGCCCCGAAAAACCTGTAAACCGGCTGAACTTCTTACAGGACTGGGTTATAGCGATTCGTCGTCGTGGTTAATACGGAGGGAAAAATGCATTATAAATCGAGAGACCTAATTATTGCTAAATGAATATAACCGTTCGGTTCATTTTTTGGGAGCAAAAGATTGTACCGCCTGATCGATTTCCTCATAGGTTTCGACTTTTTTGATGAGGCTCGTTGTTTCGAGCAGATTACGCACGAGTTTATTGACGCGTGCTAATTTGAGGTCGCCGCCCTGTTCATTGACTTTTTTCTTGACATCGACGATGGTTGCCAGACACATCGAACTGATATAATTGGATGCGACCATATCCAGAACGATATTGACCTTGCCTTCCTCAACAAGTTCCAAAAGTTTAACCCTGAAGATCGGGACATTTTCCTGCAACACATTACCATCTATGAATACGACCGTTACATTTTCAATATCTTCAATACGTATTTTCATTTATTCCTCCACAATCTTCCGGTATCTTAACGCCATGCGAGAGATCTTTTATCATTTAGCAGTCCCGACCCCGTACGGGGATGAACCTTTTCATAATTATACATTATCTCACATTATACATCAAATCAATTTTCACGGTTTATGGTTGTCCGGGATATTTTCCAGAACCGTAATAAACACATCGACTACCTCCGGCGCAAATTGCGTCCCGCTTCCTCGCCGTAATTCGGCAATCACACTTGCCAAGGGAACTTTGTCTTTGTACCCTCGCCCCGAGGTCATCGCGTCGAAAGCGTCGGCAACGGCTATTATGCGGGCACCCAGCGGTATTTCCCTGCCGCGAAGGCCGTGCGGATATCCTTTGCCGTCCCACCGTTCGTGATGATGCAAAATCAAGGGGATTTCCTTTTCCAAGAACCGAATATCCTTCAATATATTGACGCCGATGACCGAGTGCTTTTTAAGGTGTTCGAATTCTTCTTTCGTAAGGGGTTCTTTTTTAACGAGTATGTCCTGGTTTACGGCAATTTTTCCAACATCATGCAGCAAACCCGCGTATTTGATAATTTCCACGTCGGTATCGGGCAGTTTCATTGCGCGCGCAATGGATACGGCGCTGTTCGAGACATTCTGAGAATGCTCTTTTGTAAAAGGATCTTTCGCATCCACGGCTTTGACCAACGCGTTGGTGTATTCCATGTAGGTCCCGCGCATTTGGTCGGAAAGAAGCACGAATTTCTTTTTTAATTCCTGAGCGCTGTAGTGATCGACGGTCTGTTCGTCTTCCCCCATTTTTTCTTTCCATACCCTGATCAGATTTCTGCCGTCTTCTTTGGCCTGATACAAAGCCATATCCGCATGTTCGATCAGCTCATGCCGGTCTTTCATGCTCGGTCTGAAATCGGCCACGCCGATACTCACCGTTACCTGAAACGTTTTATCTTCAAAGGAAAACGGATGACGCTCGATTGCCGCATGAAGCTTATTTGCAAATAACGTGGTAAAATCGATATTAACATTTGTTAATATAAGAAATTCTTCGCCGCCGTATCTCCCGCATATATCGACCTCGCGCGACAGCTTACGCAACAATGCGGAAATTTCCCTTAAAACATGATCGCCGCATTGATGTCCATAGGTATCGTTAAGGTTCTTGAAATGGTCTATATCGATCATCATGCACGACAGCGTGCCGCCGTATCGTTTTACCCGTTTGAATTCGAATTCAAAACGTTCCTGGATAAACCGATGATTGTAGAGTCCCGTAAGCCCGTCGGTTATGGACAGTTCGATAAGCTCTTTGTTTTTTTTATCCAATTCGTCAAGAAGCACCTGTTCCGAAGCAAGTGCAAACTTCAAATCGCTCATTGCTGCGGCAAGTTTTTGCTCCGCTTCTTTTCTCTCGGTGATATCGGTTTGCGACCCGGTCAAGCGGCATACGGTTCCGTCTTTGCCGAATACCGCAATTCCCCGGCACAAAAGCCATCGAAAAGAACCGTCTTTATGCGCGACACGGTGTTCGCATTCCAGTGTCGGCGTAGCGCCTTCAATATGAGCGGATATAATAGATTTAACGTTTGTTAAGTCGTCGGCGTGGATACGGCTGAACCACTCTTCGGGGCTTGTCCCTATTTCAAATTGGTCGTACCCTAATATCGATTTCCATCGTTCGGAATAAAACACCCGGCTGTTTTTAAGATCCCAGTCCCACAGTCCGTCATTGGATCCTTGAACGGCAAGCGCGTACCGTTCTTCACTTGCGCAAATGGCATTTTCACGCTTTTTACGGTCCGTTATGTCGCGCACGGCTGCGAGTATCATTTTTTGCGGAAATTCCATGAGGCTTGAGGCCCGGATTTCCAATGTGGTTTCACCAATGACGATTTCGAAAGTTTCACCTATTTTAAGCGGCACGGGAAGCGGTGAACCGACGGATCCGTTTTTTTTTGAAAGAGGGGCAAAAAAGGACGCAGCTAACGGATTGATTGCAATAATAATACCCTTGTCATCGCAAACCACCACGCCATCGGGATATGATGCGAGAAATTTATTCACCGTTGCAATATCGAAATTATTTATCATATCTGCGTTTCCGCTGGAACCCCGCCGGCCGGAAGTATTCACAGCCGGGATGCCGCTGTTACATTATATGGTTGCGCAGATTGTAAAGTCAACCTGAAAAACTCTATCGGGAATATCCTGCAGACGAAAGCGCAGCGACTTCGAGGCTCGATAATGTCCTATAGGAGTTTTCAGGAATTCCATCAAGCCGGATCGGACCGAATTGAATTCGTTCAATAAAGGTACAAACATATCCTAAAGATTCAAATAACCGCTGAATTTGGTTTGTTTTTCTTTCATATACGGTTACAATCAAACATTCGCCATCAAGCTCTTTATGTCTTTCAATTTCAACGGCATGCAGAACTTGACCTTTGGACTCTACCCCGCTTATGAGGTTTTGCAAATGCTCATTGGAAAGCATTGTATCGGTACGAAGCCGGTAAACGGATTTTAAAGGATATCGGGTAAAAGTACATCGGTGTATCAAATCGGAATCCGTCGTAAAAATAAGCAGGCCCCGGACGTTTTCGTCAAGCCGGTCGAGCGGCCGTAAGGTTTTGCCGTTGAAGGTTTCATTTAAATTTGCCGCATTACCACTTTCCGCAATATGATAAGCTCTGTAAATATGAGTTGCGTTTGAAGAAACGGGCTTCCCTTTGTATTCCACGGTATCTTCACCGGCTGCAATTTTTCTGCCAAGGTCTTTGACAACGGCACCATTAACGGAAATAGCGCCTGCCGCAATCAAAGATTCACATTCCCGCCTTGTGCCCAGACCGCAGGATGCTAAAAATCTGTTCAGCCTAACTTTCTCGCCTATTTTTACCGGTATCATAGGTTTGATACCATCGTCGAGAGTGAATCCGCGACCGTCAACTTCACGCCAAGCATTTTTTGCATTCTGCCGGGAGAATATCCATCGAGAGTAAAACCTTGATAATTAAAAATGATATGCGGCACGATGAGCAGCTCGAATTTAGTTTTAACTTGTTTTACCGAATGAAAAATATCGGAAGCAGTCAGCAGCCCCGCTACGGAAACATGGCCTCCGAAAAAGTTGTTTTTTACCACGCATAATCCGACAGCATCGTTTTTGCGTACATTATTGCAATCGGTCACAATGCGTTTTAAGAATGCTGCCGCGGATTCGGACGTAACGATAAGTACATTTTTTCGTTTCGATTTCGATTCCAATTGTTTTTGCAATACACCGCGTTTAATTCTCGTCCATTCGTCTAAAAGCTGCCGAACAAGGCCAACGCCGTTTTCTATTTGAGGATATTCTTCATAATACCTTTTCTGCGGTATAGGAATTTCGGCTTTTATAAAAAATTCATCGGCGCAAAAAAGCCTCCTGTTTCCATTTTTACTTGTATCGGCATCGCTCATTGGAGAAACAAGGTCTACGACGGCACTTGCAATATCCTTATTAACCGGTGTTAACGGTATTTTCCTATGAGAGGTAAGCCCAACCGGCACAACCGCTATCGATAATAGCCCATGTTTCAGCGATAACAAATCCCGAATCGACCGTGCAAGGACGCTTCCGTCGTTATAACCGGGACATACCACGATTTGCGTATGGAACGAAAGCCCTTCCTTTGCGCCGAAACGCAATTGCTCCATTATATCGTATGCCCTGGGATTGCATAATAAAGCCCGCCGCAGCTTGGTATCTGTCGCATGAACCGAAATAAATAACGGCGACATCCCTAACTTTGCAAGGCGCGACAATTCGGCGTTGGGAGTGGTCGAAAGCGTCACATAGTTTCCATTAGTAAATGAATATCCCAAATCCTCATCCTTGATGTACAGGCTTTTCCGAAGCCCCTTGGGCATTTGATCGACAAAACAGAAAATGCATTTATTTCCGCATTTTTTCAGTTTCGGCTGCGCGAAATGAATGCCAAGCAGCGTATTGTCGCTACGGTCCAAGCAGAGCATTCGGGGTATGTTTTCCCGGAGAATGACCATCCTGACCGTATCGCATGCCGCGTGGAAGCGGAAATCGAATTCGTCCTTAACCGGCGAATCGTTGACAGATATTATTTTGTCCCCGGACCGAAGCCCGCATTTTTGGGCCGCCGAGCCTTTATCCACCGAAACAACCGTTATGAGGCGAGTGTGTAATTGGTCCATAATTTTGCGGATTCGTTTTCCTTAAAAGAGGAATTTTAATAATTGAATTTTTCAACGTAAGATACGTATAATTTAAATGCAAAATTCCATTAAAATCGTGTTTTTAATCATTTGATAAAAATCGGGCCTTTTTAAAAATACTTTTCATCTCCCTAGAAGGAGACTTTGTGAAATCTGTAAAATATATTACCAATTTGATCGCAGCTTGCGGTTTGAGCATGTTTTTACTCTGCACCATCAAAGACGACAATGGGACGCTGGCACCAACCGGCCCCAACGACCAAAACGGGAACGATCGCCAAAGCACCGCCATTAAGCCGTATTTCGTCGTTGCACAAGACAGCAATTACGTCGGGATCGACGATACATTGTCAATTGGAATAACCGTCATGCAAGACAGTTCGCTGTCCACACCGTTTGCAAGTGCTAAAGTCGCATGCAAGGCGAACCGCGGATGGCTTTCGGCAGACACGCTGATTGCCGATGCCAAGGGCCATGCGGTACTTAAAATCAGCGATACGGTCAAGAGCCGGATGGATATTACATTGACGTGTTTGACAACGTCTCAAACGCTTCACATCGACATCACCAACACGCCCGACCTCATACAAAAGCTTCTCAGCGTTTCCCCGAATCGCGCCGTTCTGCGTGCCGACGGAAAAGATACGACTTCCATTGCCGTTGTGTTAAAAAATGAAAACAACAACCCGGTCGTCGGTCAATGCGTTCAGTTTATGACGAGCGCGGGGCTTATCGTCGGCACGCAATCAACCTGTCCGGGGCTCGGGCAGGTTGCGACCGATAATCAGGGCGTTGCCAGGGCAACATTGACAAGTTCAAATGCCAACGACACCGGATTTGTAACCGTATTTTTAGTATCGGACCGGTCAAAAACCGCCCAAACGAAGGTCGTTTTCAAGGGTGCGTCGATCCTTGTCACGTCGGACTCGACAAATTTGAAACCCGGCGCAACAACGGTACTGCATGCCCTTTGCGTCAATGCGGCGAACGACCCGATTCCCTATGCGCCGATTTTCTTTACGCTGGGAAAAGATGCCGCCTCGAACCTGACAATTGTGTCCAAAGACAGCATTTCGGGACCGGAAGGAATTGCGCAATGCATTATCAAAGGGACGAAGACCGGAACCGATTCGGTCCGCATCTATGCGGCCGGAGCGACCGCAAGCCTGAAAATAAACGTTACCGACCTGCTATTGTCCATATCGCTCGACGATAAGATCCTGCAGGCCAGGGATTCGAAATCGACGACATTGCATGTCCTTTTTAAAAACGGCAGCGGCGACCCATTGTCCGGCAAGGATATAAAGGTTAAACGGACGTACCAAACTATTGCCGGTAAAGATACTTCGGATTTACTCATTGCAAAAACCGACGCTCAAGGCAAAAGTGCAATCGGCATTACCGCCTTGCCGTATGAATGCATCATGACACTCGAGGTAACCGCCTATAATTCTTCTTCGGAAATGGCTTCGTCATCAACATCTTTGACATTAATCACCACACGAACAATCACGATCAATTCGATCCCGACGGTTATCCAGGCGGACGGTACCAGTAAAGCAACGATCACGGTACAGGTGAAAAACGAAGACAATAACCCTATCATAGGCGACGATATCACCTTTACGACCGATGCCGGCATGGTGACGGGCACTGCAAAAACAGACGACAATGGCCGTGCAATTGCATATTTGACAAGCGATCGGCGCAATGCAATCGCAACGGTTAAAGCCACGTTGGCAAAAGACCCCTCGAGGTTCGTCACGATCCTCGTCGAATTCACCGGTGTAGCAATCTCCGCCGCGTCAAATCCGCCCAGTATCAATTCGAGCGGCAAGGATTCGAGCATAGTGACAATACTGTTAACCGATGCATCTAAAAATCCGATTGTCGGTGAACCGGTCAATTTTTCAAAACAACAGGACAGTACCCATATTCTGGTCCTCGATTCCGCAACCAATACGAGCGGGCAGGCCCGATGCAAAGTTTTTGGAAAAGGGACCGGCGTTGATACGATTCGGGCGGAAGCCGCAGGAGCGACGGCCAAGGTCGGAATTTCTTATTCGTCTAATTATTTGTCCATAGATACCGCCGCCGGCCAATTGTGCATTGCAAACGGCAAAGACTCTACACTGATTTACATTTATTATAAGCAAGGGGACAAAACCACTCCCATAAGCAATGCCACGGTAGACGTCAGCGTGACGCTCGGCAGTTTGAATCGCGACACCGTTTTTACCCGGCGATTGACCTTATCCCCCGCAGACAACGGAAAGCTGTCGTTGTACCTGAAAAATCCGACATTTGCAAATACCGCCACGATTTTCGCGTTTGCAAAATCATCTTCCGAAATGACGTCTGCTTCGTTTAACTTGTACTTTAGAGCAACAAAGATCAAGCGCATCGTGCTCTCGGGCACGCCGGAGGTTATTGCCGCAAACGGCAGTAAGGCTCAAATAACCGCGGTCGCATACGACTCGCTTGGAAACCGCGTCAAAGACGAGCGAATTTCATTCAATATGGCCTCCGGTCCCGGCGGCGGCGAATATCTGGATCCTCCGACGGCAATTACGGCCGAAGACGGATCTGCAATTACCTATTTGGTGTCCGGGAAAATCCCCAGCCTCTTCCGTCAAGTTTGGGTGACTGCGGGCGATTTATCTTCAATCAAATCCGATACGTTGAAATTCACGATCGCCGGTCCTCCGCATGCCATTACTATCCGGCAAAATATTGTAGAAGGAAAAGACTTTAAAGACGGAACGTTCGGCTTGCCGTGCGCAGCTCTTGTAACCGATGTCAATGGAAATCCGGTTGCCGACGGCACGGAAGTGACTTTCTCCTGCAAAGTTTCAGGCTGGGTGATGAAACAACCGGTCGCGACATTTACTCCGGTATCCGGAACGAATAACTATTCCGTTAAAATCGATACAACCTATACCATTCTTCCGTTTGAGGACCTCAACGATAATTATCAGCTTGATCCGGGAGAGGACCGAAATGGCGACGGCGTTGCGTCGCGCGGTGAAGATATAGACGGTGACGGTATTTTCACCCCAGGCCCGCCTTATCTTGATATCAATAAAAACGGGAAAAGGGATTATCTTCCGGGTGATGTAGTCGAGCCATGGAAAGTGGCAAATACGATCGTCGATTCTTTGGGCAATATTCTTCATCAAGATACCATATTTGCCGATTTTAACGGTAATGGAGTTCGCGACACGTATGAACCGCTTATCGGTTGGGCATCTTCAATGACGGATTCTGCTTATACGGCCCAGCTTAATGCCTATAAGGCCGCTCATCATGGGATGGGCTATGATATCGATACCGATCCTAAAAACGGGGTTGCCGATCCTCAAACAACGGTATCAATTACAAGAACGGTACAAACAGTTGGCGGAAAGGCCGCAAATTTGGTTATGTATGGACAAGCAGATGCCTGGAAAGTGGAAATCATGATTTGGGCCGAAAGCCAAGGCGTTAAAACTTTGAGCCCGGCACAATTAATTCTCCCTATTGTGGGTGGCGGGACAAATTAGTGTCTTTTATGGAAACGGCACCACATATTCACGGAGACGTGTAGATAGGATCAAAATTAAAACATGAAGATTATTAATCACATTGCAGTTCTTTGTTTTACAATCATGGCTTATGGTATTTGCTTTGCCTCCAATTTGGCCGACCCGGCTGTTATAATTCCTCCCGATCGTATAGCCGCAGGGGTATCGTACCATGCGGGCGGCTATTCGATAACAAACGATACTGTTCCTTGCATTTTAAACAGGATTATGGCTAACATTTCGTATTCACCGTTTCAACATGTTACCATAGGAATAAGCGCAGGGGCAACGCAAATGGACATTGCGAAAGACACAACGGCAAAAGACACTTTCGGATTGTATCACAGCGGATACGGCTTTAGCGGAGGTGCGCATTTGAGCGTTGGAACACCGATGTATTTCAACAATTCATTGGGACTTGTCGGCATTCTTCAAGGCACTTATTTTTCCACGAAAAACGATCTCGGCGCCATGTATTCCGGTTTGGATGCTAACGGCGGTCTTGGCCTTCAATACCACGTTTCCGACTTCGGTTATATTACGGCCGGGTCAAGCGTCTATATGATTTTCGGAAAAAACAAAGGGTACAACGGAGCAGAGGGGAAATATTCAAATATCAACAATGTTCGCGGATGGCTTGCAATCGATTACTTTCCGCCGCAACCCATGGGATCTAAAAACCTTATGTACATTTCACTGGAATTATTTGTATCACCAAAAGTAAAATTCAACGACTCGCGGGCACCATTACAGGAAATGGGGTTTTCGATAAGTATTGGATCAATAACGCGCAAATTAACACAGGAACAAACTGAAGTAGAGTGGAAACCATAGTAACTCCCTATTTCCAACAAATCTGCTAAAATAAAAGAGGGAATTTCCGTTGAAATTCCCTCTTTTATTTTTTACTCAGTGCGATATTATCTGAATAAATCTTTTATCTTTGACCAATTTGTTACTTTTTGCGGAACATCCGTTGATGTTTTCCTATTGAGAGTACTCTTATCATTTGTCTGAATCGATTGTCCTTGCGGTTGCTTTTGCACAGTGGTAGTTGTTTGTGCAGTAACAGTAAAAATGCACGATGAAATTAATAATATCGAAATTAACGTTTTTTTCATATTTTTACCCAGGTTTTTATACCCTGCAAACCGTCATACTATTTAATATAACAGATTTTCTGAAAAAAACAAATTTTTTAATTGAAAATTACGCTGTTTGAGTAAGAAAGGCAAAGCTGTCGTCTTCGCTTTCTCTTAAAATATTGATATCGTTTTCCATTTTCGCATTGCAATCTGCACAAAAGCCGATTTCCCATTCATTGGGTTTTAATTCGGTTCCACAATCTATACATGAAAATATCATAATAAAGTCCTGTGGGTTTATTTTCTTAGCTAAAATTAACCTAAATGCTCAAGCAATTTATCCCTTATTTCAGTAAATATCAATGGTTTTCGAACAATATCGTGAATGCCGTCCAAGTGAAGAAGATTCTGTTCTAAATCACCTTTCCAACTTGTAACCACAAAGAACTTTGTTCGAGAAGACTGGGTTTTTACAAATCGAGCGACTGTGCGGGCTCCTTTTTCGCGAACACATAAAGAGGCAAAAATAGCATCAAAATTTACTTTTTTAACCTCATCTATACCTTTTTCCGCGGTATCTACCGCAATGACCTGACAGCCTAACCGGGATAGCGACTTTTTAAGAGCTTCTTGGTTCGCTAAATTATCTTCTATAACCAATATTTTAAATGAGATACTCATAATTGTCTCATTATAATAGCGATCTTCATACCAATATATTAGTTAAGCGATTTAAATTGTTAAATTACAGGAAAAACGCAATTTTTTTTTATTTCTTAGAGATTTTTTTATTAGTACATTTTTTCTTTATTGTGTAATTTTGCCCGACATGTTTCATTATTGAGACAACCTTGCCCAATAATTTTATGTGTTTTGATTGCATGCCTATATATTACTATTTATTTTAATTGCGGAGGACTTATGAGCACGGAATTTCTTTTTCTCGGCGGTGCCGGACTACTGGCGCTGATTACAATTTTCCTTGGAATTTCCAATTGGTCATATTTATCCTCCCTTTCTGCCCATATAACAAAACTTGAAGATGAAATTGAAAAGAAATCTTCCGAGTTTGAAACATTAAAAAAAGAACGGCAAAGTCAGGCTGCGGCAGCCAAACAAAATGAATTTACGGAATCGCCAATTCCGTCTGAAGCTCAATATACGCACGATGAGTCGCCAAAAATAGAAATTGTCAGGAATGTGCGCGGCGGCGGATTTGAAAATTTTGATGTGCAATCGTCGCATCAGCCCGCTCATGAAAGCGCGACTCCGAACATTTTTTCGCAACCTTCTAATAATCAAAGCCAGCAAGGCGATGTTTTGGATGTAGTCGATGAATCTTCGAACACGACCAAAGGCGCGGATATCATTGAGCTTGCATTATATTCCAATGCAAAAAAGGACACGGATTTCTCTGCTGCGTGGAAACGCCTTGCCGAAATTCTGCAAAATAATGCCGCCCCCCATATTGCCTTAAATTTCGCGAACGTCATGTTCCTTTACGATAGAGAACTTCAATATCTTGAAAAGTTCAAGGATGTTATTTTGCAATCCGGCGGTAGAATGTCGTTTATCAATTGTGACGCTGAATTAAGCGCTGCGCTGAAAAACAAACCCGGACTGTCACAATTTGTTGTAACCGGATAATTATTTCACATGAAAATACTGGGCATAGAATCCTCCTGCGACGAAACCTCCGTCGCAATACTCGATAATGAATCTATTGTGGCAAGCGAAGTCTTTTCACAGGAAATCCATTCGGCATACGGCGGCGTAGTCCCTGAACTTGCATCCCGGGCACATATTGCGAAAATCGACGTCCTCGCCGACCGAATTTTCCAAAAAACCAACCTTACGATGAAAGATATCGACCTCATAGCGGTCACCGACAGCCCGGGACTTGCCGGAGCACTCTTGGTCGGTATCAGCTTCGGTCTTGGAATTCATACGCAAACCAATATTCCTATTACCGGTGTAAATCACCTGGAAGGGCATATCTATTCGATCTTTTGCGGGCAGGCGCAATGTCCTTATCCTTTTTTAGCCTTGGTCGTCAGCGGCGGCCATACTGCCATCTATAAAGTGGATGATTTCGGAGCATATACTTGCCTCGGCCAAACCGTAGACGACGCCGCCGGTGAAGCGTTTGACAAAATAGGAAAGATGCTCGGTTTTTCCTATCCTGCCGGACGGGCAATCGAACAGGAAGCCGCGACCGCATGCCCGGATTCGGACATAGTTTTTCCCATGGCCAAGCTGTCCACGCCATCATTGGATTTCAGCTTCTCGGGGCTTAAAACGGCTGTCAAATATTTTTGCGCTCAAAAGGGCAATGACTGGGTTGCCCAAAACCGGTCGAAAATCTGTTTTGCTTTTCAAAAATCAATAATTGATTCGCTTGCAAAAAACCTCATGATAGCCAGTGAAGACACGGGAATAAAAACAGTCGGTATCGCAGGTGGGGTTGCCTGCAATGGTGCTCTTCGGAAGGCAATAACGCATCGATTTGGCGAAAGAGCACTGTTTCCTCCGCCATCGCTGTGCACCGACAATGCCGCCATGATTGCACGTGTAGGGTATGAACAAATGAAAAAAAACAATATGCGTTTTCCGCGCATGAGCGCTTCGGCGGGGTTATAAAGGAGTCATTATGCTATTATTCGTTTTGATCAGTCTATCGGCATGCCTTATTTTTTTCCTTATTATGGTCAGCGTGCAGTTGCTGAATATTGAACGAAAAATCAATGATGCGGTTCTTCTCACGGAAACAAAGGTAAAAAGGATGTACGAAGGTAATTGACTATTAAGCAAACAAGCTTTTCCCTATAAAGAAACAAAAAGCCTCGCGCGGTCTCGGCCGCCGCGAGGCTTTTTTCTTTTTTCTGCATGCACCTAAAAGAGGTACGTGCAATAAAACCCGAATATCTTTGCAATGTAATTCTCACGCGATCCCGGCGTATCATCCTGGGAGTTTTCATATCTTCCGCGTGCGGTTAAAGACCATTTCGATGTTAATGAATATTTCACCTCGGTTTCAAACGAGGTCATAATGGTTTTAAGGGATTGATGTTCAACGACCGTGTTCCCGGAGGCATCGGAAGTTGCCACTACTTTTTTATCCAATTTATTGCTGTACTCCCCTTTTAAACTCCATGTCAATTTCCGGGGGATAAGGGACAACTTTAGTTCATCACCTATTTTGTATGCAAATCCTTTCAAGGAATCCTGCACTTCATCCTTAGAGGTAAACCGAATGGTCGTGCGGTTTCGGACCGATTTACCTACCTTGAAACCATATCGTGCGGAAATCTGATGCTGAATGCCGCTTCTTTTATTTTTATCGGCCTCGTTGATGTAATTCGTGTTATCGGTTTCAAGAAGTAATTGATATTTTAAACTATAATCCATATCGTTTGCCAATTGCTGTTTTAATTCCAAACCGATTTGGTTTTTATAATCCCGTATCTGATACACGCTGTCGTAGGAAGTATCGCGAACCGAAGAGGAGGTCGAATCGATCAGGATTTGCTGTGATACGCTTTGCCGTTCCTGGTTTGTTTCGTAATAAAACATATAATCGCCGTTAACTTCCGGCAAGTTTTTCCCAAATGCATATTTTGATGCGCAACGCAATGTCGTATTATCTACGGGATTGGTCGAAATCGTTCGCCGTTGAAACTCCGCAGCCACTGAGGCGGCCAATTGTTCGGAGTATTCTTTTTCACCGGTAAAGGTGAGGCCGCGACGGTCCAGTTCAAGGTAGGGGTTTCCGGCGGCAAAGTACGAGGGTGCTATTTGCGAACCCGAAAGCGCGAGTTTATAACCGTCGAAAATACCGTTGCAACTCAGGGTAAACGCATAATTCTTAACGGTGGACATGACTCCAAAAACTTTTGAAATGGCATCGGGTACTTGGGGATCATACCAGGCTATTTTTGAAATTTTATCGCTAAATACCGCCATCGTATCGACCAAGGTGTCGACACGTCCCATATCAAGTTCCGCATTGATTGACATTTTTCCATTCAGGAAATCAACTTTTCCGTCGATGCAACCCGTTTGCGCTTGCAACAGGTTCGGCGCTTTCGGATCGTCTACCGCCTCGCTTCCAATAAAGGTATTATTTGCCTGATCACGGGCGATGAGTCCCCGGGCGGAAATGGAGGAATAAAAAGTCGGTTTAAAGGTGAGCGCGGCCTCATACGTCATTTGCTGTCGTACCGACATTCCGGAATCGACATAGCTATTGTACATATCAAGCTCGTGCTCTCCGACTCTTTTCGGCAATTCGCTTTGCCCAAAGGCGGCTTTGACCGATACCCGTTTTGTTCCTCTCCCCATTTCCCAAAAATTTCCGTCGTATTTGAGCCCGGTAAGTTTACGCCCGGAAATAGAGGTCTCGGAATTATTTTCATAAAAATCTCCGATAACGAAAGACTGGTCGGAGTAATTCATGGTAAGGTTCGTATTGTTCCGCCGGAATCCGGCCCAATCGTTCCCATATACGTCCAGCATCAAATTGATGTCCGCGTCCCCTTTTTTTCCGCTTGCAAACACCTGCATTTCGGGTTGTATATTATCAACGCGTCCGATCGCGGGATTGTCTTCACCCGGATAGTGATTTTGTTTCAACGTATCGATACCCGATTTAGGGGAAAAATATTGCAATCCGGTAGTGACGTTGCCGATAAAACTCGTCGTGGCTTCACGCGGCGCGCGCATTGCGGAAAAGCCGGGTGCGAAATCATCTTTTATGCGGATAGCGGATGATGTTTTCGGCAACGAAACGGATTTCACAGACTCCGGCGGCTTTAACATTTTCTCGATTTCCGCTCCGCCGGCGATTTTAACATCCAAGCCGTTTCCATAATTCATTTCGGACATTTTTTTTGGAACTGGTTGTTGGGAAACCAGACCGATGCGGTTTTTTGTAATATCCGCTGCGACAACGGACACCGACGAACCCTGCATTGCCACGATACCGGTTGCGTTATTTGAAATATCCCCGCCGCGCAAATGGAAAGATCCCTTGTCCCCGACCGCGACCCCGGTTATGTTGCCGTTTATCATGAGGCTGTCCGCCTGAACGTCGCCGCCGGCCTCGCAGAGTATGGATACAACCTGCCCCCCCTGAAACGCGGTGTTCATGATAAGTGCGTCGGAATTCCGCACGACCAATGCATGAAGCGAATTGTGGTCCAATTGACAATAGTTCATCATGACGGACCCGTTTTCGACCATGACGCCGTAATTGGAATGCCGGATGATGCAATGTTCAAAACTGCTTCTGTTCCGGCTGCGAATATAAATCCGATCCCAATCCCACGGATTGGGACGTTGCTTTGCAGATTGGAAAATGACCGGCTCTTCGCGAGTGCCTTTTACTAAAATTTGGCCAAAGACGGTGATGGTGGTATAATCGCCGCTGACATATACTTTGCAACCCGGTCCAAATTCCAAAACCTGACCTGCCGGTACTATAATGCTTCCCTTTATTAAAAACGGGCCGCTTTCTTTTTCAAACTTTCCGAATAATACTCCTCCGGGGATCTCCAATGAAAACTCGACGGGTTGGGTTTGAGATACCGTTCCAACCGCGCGGGCAATCTTCGACGTATTCCCATTTTGCACCCCGGTTGCATTCGCGGCTGTCGTTGCATGCGGTTTTGTCGTATCACGCATCATTAGTTTTGCGGTATCGGGTATCGCCACTTTGGACGAGGTATCTTTCCCTATAACGACAATCGGCTGCTGCAGGATTTGGTTTGATTTTGCAGCAAGGGTATCGGGTTGCTGGGCAAAAGCATTCAGCAACGAAAGGAATAAAAAACAAAAGGTCCCGTATTTCTTCATGTCTTGTTTCTCCTCATCCGGTGAGCCAGAAATATCATTTTTGTTTGTCCACATTTACCGCACATCGACGATTAGATCTTTAGCCGAAAAAATTCTATCGTTAATATCTTTGACATCAACGCTGAGCCTGTTGATCCCGCGCTTTAAATCGATATCGAATTCCATTTCCAAATCGAGAATGTCGTGCTGTGTCACTACCTGCCCGGTTGCAAGGTTCGTTACGCTTACTTGTTTAACGAGCCTGCGGTCGTTATCGGGTATGTTCAGGATTGCAAATTTCACCGTATATTGCGGGGCAAAACTGCTGCCGAGCGGTGTAGACGGCGGCAGCCTGATTATCTCGCTTCCCAGAGGTTTACGCATCTGAATTTGAAACGAACGTTCAACATAGGCAACCGTCCCGCCCACCTGTACCGACCGGTTTTTTGCCAAATCTTCCGCATAAACGATATAATCGTGGACACCTTCCTCCAAAGTCAAATTGAAACTCGAATTCGGCCTTCCGGTTTCCGATTCCCGTGAACCGTCTATTTGCCTGTAAAATGTTATTTCGTCATCGGTTGTCCTATCGAGCACGGTAAACGGTATAATTTTGGTCTTTGAATAATTAGGCAGACTCAGCGGCGCTATGGTCGGCTTTATATCGTCAATTGGTTTTTTATACGTAATCGTCCGCGTCTCCTTTTTAACGATATTTTGGTATTTGGCTTCAAACTCCAAAACAATTTGTCCTTCATCTTGCGGTATCGTAATCATTTGATTGAATTTGCCGTTGGTGCCCAACACGATCTTGGCATCTTCTACCGCTAATTCGGTTTCATTGGAAGCCGGTAAAACCTGTCCGGTAACCTGCACTGTCGACGTAGTCACGATTTGCCCGTTCACCGGGCTGGTGACTACCAGAGAGAGATCGGATTGGTATTCCACTTTTCTGACTATCGTCTGAGATTGATTCCCGAGGGTCGCTTCTATTTCAATGGTAACCTGGTTTTCTTCATCCGGAATGGGGACTTTCCCTGAAAAAGACCCGTTCGAGCTAACTTGACATTTAATGCCGGAAGCCGTGACGTCGGCACCCACGGCTGTGGTTCCCGATACCGTGATGAATGTCGTCCCGAATTTTTGGCCGTCGGTCGGTGAAGAAACCTGTAAAAACAATTGAGTTTGCGCATCTACCACGTATTTGCGGGTAACGCTCTGCGATTGTGAGGGGGAATTTGCTTCAACAAGGATGTCGTATTCGCCCGGGGCAAGCGGCGCATTCACCGTTGCCTTAAAATCGCCGCTTGCAAGCATCGATGCCGTTTGACCGGCAACGGTAACCTTGACATTTGATCCGACGGTTTTTCCCGTCACGGAAACAGGCGTCCCCGGTTTGACATGCATGTAATCCGCCGGGGTGACAACGGTCAGATGCAATGTCCCTGCCGTCGCATCAAGCGCGGCCTTTGCCTTTATCGCTGCCGAGTCTATTTTCGCGCCGGATTTAGTCGTATCGGAGACCTTGCCGTTGCGCAATGAGTCGGCTTGGGGCTTTGCCTTCGAACTCGTATCTGCAAGAATTTGTTTTGTCGTATCCTTTTTTGCCGCCGTGTCAATAGCCTGTTTTATCGCATTTCCCGTTTCAGGCGCAACCACCGATCCCTTGTCTTTTTCGGTCATCGTTTCAAGTTTGGCGTTTTTTTCACCCTTTACAATAGTGATCATCTGGTTCGTCTTGACGCTGGTTGCCGTTGTGCCTCCCTTGGGTTTCACAACGACTTCCCCTTCATAAACCTTTACCAATGTTTTTTCTCCGGTCACATCGAGTCCCAGGGTCGTTCCGCGTATCGATGCCACTGCCGTCGGCGTCTCAAATTCGAACGACGATCCGGTATTCACCAGTTTTTTCACATTCGACAATATCGAACCGTTGAGAATTTTTACTTTGGTCGCTTGCGTTCCGCCGCCGAAATCCTTAAGCGTCGACATTTCCATGGTGGTATTTTCATCGAGTTTTAATATCGATCCTTCGCTGGTCATGACCTCGGCTTGCGATTCAACAAAGGTCCTAATGGCGTCCTTTTCTTTTAAAACCATATTGGGACGTCCGTCTTTCCATGTAGGACTCTGGCCTTTTCGAACCGAAACGCTTCCGATCATGCTTTTTATATACGCTTCACGTTCCTCCGCGTTTCCGATTCCTATGCAAAAACAAACCAGAAGACACGACAAAAGGATATCGTGCTTGAGAGTTTTCATAATAGAGTTCTCCTGAAGCCAAAAAAACGATATTCCGGTAAAGGGCTGTCTTATTATATATAAGACAAATTAGGTTGTAAAAATTTTACTATATTAATAAAGAAAGGTCAATGATTTTTACCCCGAACAAAACCGGAATAGAATTAATGGGAAGGCACCGTGAAAACGATAGAGAATTTTAAAATGAGTGTTTTTGGAAAAAAAACACTTTTCATTCATCACGAGTTTAAAAGTATCGATGTTCCTATACCACTTATCAGGAAAACCGCTTTGGATATTTATTCTGCAGAAAAAGTGGACGCAAAAATGCAAACACACGTCATCATGTGTTCGGATGCGGCAATAAAAAAATTAAACCGGCAATTTCGTGATAAAGACAAAGCAACGGATGTTTTGTCCTTTAATTATGACGAACCGGATTTATTGGGAGAAATTTATATTTCACTGGAACGAGCCAGAAGCCAGGCAAAAGAATATCACGTATCCTTTGAGGCGGAAATCAAACGTTTGTTTGTTCACGGAATGTTTCATCTGCTTGGTTATGACCATAAAAAACCCTCTGATGCAAAAAAAATGCAAGCGAAGGAACGGCCTTATTTTTTATCCTGATTTTTATTTGAATTTCCGCCACTGGTTGCAAGATTCCGCTATCGGAAAGTATATTAAAAGTTTGCTTTTATTATTCCATCCCCATG
The DNA here is from genome assembly GCA_037447435.1 of Fibrobacteria bacterium. Taxonomy (GTDB): domain Bacteria; phylum Fibrobacterota; class Chitinivibrionia; order Chitinivibrionales; family FEN-1185; genus FEN-1185. Next base: position 54,454 of record JBBIGR010000003.1, on the reverse strand, counting down.
CTTTGCATGGTTGAAGAAGTGTTCGTTTACCAAGTTTAACCGAGTGTATAATTTCTATATAGTTACTAAAAGGAGCCTTTATTGTGAATATTGTCGTGTGCATCAAACAGGTTCCGGGTACAACGCAAGTAAAAATAAACCCGGAAACAGGCACGCTCATCAGAGACGGTGTCGAGGCAGTCGTTAATCCGTTCGACGAATATGCGATTGAAGAAGCGTTGCGCATCAAAGAGCGCGTTGGAAACGCTGTTGTAAAAATCATCACCATGGGTCCGCCTCAGGCAGAAGAAGCTTTGAAAAGCGCTATTGCGCTTGGAGCAGACGAGGCCTATCTAATTTCAGACAGAGCTTTTGCGGGTTCCGATACCTGGGCGACATCATACACCGTTGCCCGCGGAATACAATCCCTTGGTCCCGTTGATTTGATCATATGCGGAAAACAAGCAATAGACGGCGATACGGCACAGGTTGGTCCCGGCGTTGCCGAAATGCTCGATCTTCCATTTGTTGCGTGGGTTCGCAAAGTGGAAGAAATAACCGAAACGTCCATACGCGTTGAGCGAATGATGGAAAACGGTTACGAGGTTGTTTCAATGCCGCTTCCGGGACTTATCACTGTTGTCAAGGAAATCAATGTCCCGCGAATGGCATCATTAAAAGGAAAAATGCGCGCAAAAAAGGCAGTCATTACAAAGCTTACTGCAGAAGCCCTCAAGGCCGATCCCGATAAAATCGGTCACAAAGGAAGCCCAACTCAGGTTTTCAGGAGTTTCGTTCCGGAACGTAAGGGCGGCGGCGAAAAAATAAGCGGCGAAGTGCCGGAACTTGTCAGCAAAATTAAATCCACAATTCTCGACCTTAATGTCATTCGATAAAAGGAAAACGACCGATGGGTATAAATGTTGAATTAGAAAAATGCATTGGCTGCTCCCTGTGTGTACGGGCTTGCGGCGTCAACGCGATTAAAATTGTCGATAAGAAAGCCGTTATAGACCTTGAAAAATGCAATTTATGCGCATCCTGCGTTGAAGCTTGCAAAAAATATCAGGCCATAACGATCACCAAGGAATCTTCGGGCGGAACAAAAAATATTGCCGACTATAAAAATGTCGCCGTCTTCATTGAACAACATGAAGGCGTCGTTGCCGGCGTATCGTACGAAATGCTCGGAGAAGGCAGAAAACTTGCAGACCAGCTTAAAGAAAAGTTGGTCGCGGTACTGCTTGGCAATAACATGCAGAAAAATGCGGATGAGCTCATCAAATTCGGTGCCGACCGCGTCGTGTATTACAATAGTGAAAAACTGGCGAATTTCCAGGACGACAGCTACGCTCAAATCGTTTCCGAATTCGTTGATGCGGAAAAACCGGCAATCGTCCTCGCGGGCGCGTCGGCCATCGGCAGATCGTTTATTCCCAAGGTCGCTGCCCGCGTATGGGGCGGACTGACCGCAGATTGCACAAAGCTTGACATAGACGTCGAAAAACATTTACTGTTGGGAACGCGCCCCGCTTTCGGCGGAAACCTTATGGCAACCATCATTTGCCCGGACCATCGTCCGCAAATTGCAACGGTTCGTCACAAAGTGATGAAAGCCGCAATCCGGGACGATCACCGTACCGGTGAAGTGATCGTTCATAACGTCGATGCGGAAGCACTCAACATCCGCACGACGATTGTCGACATTGTCAAGGAAGTCGAATCGACGGTCAACATCACGGAAGCCGACATCATCGTGTCCGGCGGACGCGGGATGGGAAAACCGGAAAACATGGCTCTTGTCAAGGAACTCGCCGAAGTGCTCGGTGCTGCGGTCGGCGCAAGCCGCGCTGCGGTGGACGCGGGATGGATTCCGTATTCGCATCAGGTGGGCCAAACCGGGAAAACCGTTTGTCCTAAATTGTATGTCGCCTGCGGTATTTCCGGTTCGGTGCAGCATATGGCAGGCATGCAGTCGTCGGATTATATTATCGCAATCAATAAAGACCCCAATGCCGACATTTTCCAAATCGCCAATTTGGGCATCGTAGGGGATGTCATGGAAGTGCTTCCGGCTTTGACACGGGCATTTAAAGAATCGTTGGGAAAATAAAAAAGCAAGAGGGTGGTTTTGGAGCGCCGCCGGAAATTGTCGGCGGCGCTCCACTTTGTTTCTGTTTTAAACTTGTAAGGATTTTATAATGAAGCTTACGCTCGGCCTGCCTAAAGGAAGCTTGCAGAAGTCGACAATCGAACTGTTCCAGAAGGCGGATATTCACATCCGGGCCGATGATAGATCGTATTTCCCGACATCCGATGACCCGGAGCTGGACCTTATTCTCATGAGACCCCAGGAAATTCCCCGGTACGTAGAACAGGGAATCCTGGATGCGGGCATAACAGGTCTCGATTGGACTGTCGAAAACAATGCCAGAGTCGTCCGCGTTTGCGAATTGGAATACAGCAAAGTTTCCCGGCAACGTTGTAAATGGGTGTTGGCGGTTTCCGAAGACTCCCCGTTTAAAAAAGCCCAGGATTTAAAAGGAAAACGGATTGCGACCGAATTGGTTTCGACGACGAAGCGCTTTTTCAAAGAAAAAAAGATCCCCGTCGATGTGGAATTTTCATGGGGTGCGACCGAGGTGAAGCCTCCGCGCCTCGTCGATGCCATCGTTGACATTACGGAAACTGGGTCGTCTTTACGAGCCAACAGGCTCCGCGTTATCGATGTACTCATGGAAACCATGACAATCCTTATTGCAAATAAAGGCGCCTGGGCAAACGAAGAGAAAAAACATAAGCTTGAAAACATTACGATCCTTTTACAGGGAACGCTCAATGCCGAAAGTTATGCGGGCCTCAAATGCAATGTCAAGGATGCCGATCTGGAAAGAGTGCTCAAAGTATTGCCCGCACTGCATAATCCCACGGTTTCGACATTGTCGGACGGTAAATGGAGCGCGGTGGAAACCGTTATTCGCGTTGAGGAAATCAAACGAATAATACCCCTTCTCAAACGCGCAGGGGCAACCGGTATCGTCGAATACCCGGTCAATAAAGTAATTCCATAACGTACGTTTTTTTTTGCAAAAAAAGCCTCTGATTTGATCAGGGGCTTTTTTATTTTAAAGCGTTCCATGGAAAGGTGCACTACATTATGGGTTCCGACAAGAATTTCGTCGACTTCGTTGTGGAGCAAATTGAAAATGCCGGAAGGATTTCCTATAGGAAAATGTTCGGCGAATACGCATTGTATAGCGACGGCAAGGTTGTCGGCCTCATTTGCGACAATCAACTTTTTATCAAGCCTACGGCTCGGGGAAAGAAATATATCGGGAATCCCACGGAGGCCCCGCCCTACCCCGGAGCCAAACTTTATTTTCTTATTGATGATAATATCGAAAACAAAGAATGGCTCAGTGAATTGATACGAATTACGGCACTGGAATTACCGAAGCCAAAACCCAAACGCGCATAGTGTATTTTATGCGTTTGACTTTTGGGCCATTTTCACCTATCGGAGAACCGAACTTTGCAAAACATTGATCTTATCCGGAATTTCTGCATCATCGCGCATATCGACCACGGCAAATCGACTCTTGCCGATCGTTTCTTGGAAATAACAGGTACTGTTGCAAAAGATAGAATGCAGGACCAAATCCTTGATGATATGGATCTCGAACGCGAGCGCGGCATAACAATCAAGTCGCATCCGGTCCGTATGAACTATAAGGCGGCCGACGGGAAAGAGTATTGTTTCAACCTCATCGATACGCCGGGCCATGTTGACTTTTCATATGAAGTTTCACGGTCGCTTGCCGCATGTGAAGGCGCAATTCTCGTCGTCGATGCCAGCCAGGGCATTGAAGCGCAAACACTCACCAATGTGTATCTTGCTCTGGACAATAATCTTGAGATTATCCCGGTCATGAATAAAGTGGATTTACCTTCGGCACATCCCGATGAAGTGGCACGGCAAATCGGAGATTTGCTCGGCGTAGACCCGACAAGCATACTTCGTTGCAGTGCGAAAACCGGCATCGGCGTACCGCCGATTCTGGAACGGGTCGTTGAATGCGTACCGCCTCCCAAAGGCTTAATAACCAATCCGCTAAAAGCTTTGATATTTGATTCGAAATTCGATTCATTCCGCGGCGCAGTCGCCTATGTGCGGATATTCGAAGGACAAATGAATGTCCGGGATGCGGTTAAATTCTTTAATACCGCAACCGAATATGAAGTTCAGGAAATCGGTTTTTTCAGGCTCGGCCGCCACCCGGCTCAAACGCTTACTCCCGGCGAAGTGGGCTATTTAATTGCAAACGTCAAGACCGTATCGGATATTAAAATCGGCGATACGGTAACGAACCGTTTGAACGGTGTCGAAACGCCGGTTGCGGGATACAAAGAAGTCAAGCCCATGGTGTTTTCCGGGATTTATCCCGTTGACAAAGACGACTACGAAAATCTTAGGTCGTCTCTTGAAAAACTCAAGCTCAACGACTCCTCTTTGTCTTATGAACCCGAAACTTCCGCCGCATTGGGCTTTGGTTTCAGAGCAGGTTTTTTGGGGCTGTTGCATATGGAAGTGGTGCAGGAACGTCTGTTCAGAGAATTCAACGTCAACATCATTACGACGGTGCCCAACGTAAAATACCGTATCATCACGAAAAACAACGAAGAACTTTTCATCGAAAGCCCGGCGAAATTGCCGCCCGACAATTATGTACTTTCCATTGCCGAGCCAATCGACAAAGTTCAAATAATCACGCCGACCGAATTTGTCGGTGCGATCATGAAATTGTGCGAAGATAAACGCGGCGTTATGGGCGTCATGGAATATATGGAACCGACGCGTGTGTGCATGCACTATCAACTGCCGTTGTCGGAAATTATTATCGACTTTTTCGACAGGCTTAAGAGCATTTCGAAGGGGTATGCGTCCATGGATTACGAATTCGACTGTTATAAGGAAGACGATCTTTGCAAACTCGACATCCTTATCAACGGAGCGCCAGTCGATGCGTTTTCCACGATCATTCATAAGGAAAAGACCCATTCCTATGGACAGATGATAACATCGAAACTAAAGGACCTGATCCCTCGGCAAATGTACGAGGTGGCGATCCAGGCAGCTATTTCTTCACGGATCATTGCGCGAACCACGGTTAAACCCTTCAGAAAAGACGTCACGTCGAAATGCTATGGCGGTGATATTTCCAGAAAACGGAAACTGTTGGAAAAGCAAAAGGAAGGTAAAAAGCGCATGAAACAAATTGGCAATGTGGAAATACCGCAGGAAGCCTTCCTTGCGGTGCTGGCCCGGGAGTAATTGTGGCCACAGACCCCAATGCCAATGTAACCGCACCGATAGACGGCCGATTCGTTACCTATCGTATAGTTCGATGGCTCGCAATTGTCATTGCAATCGCCGCGGCAGTCAAATTTATTATTTTTGATTCGGTGCTCATACGAACCGATCAAATGGCGCCCAAACTTATCGACGGCGACAGGACAATAGTGCTGCGGCTATTAAATGTATGGCCGCTTTCGCTGTGTTGTCCGCAATTCAGGAAATCGCCGGTGATCGTGAACGATCCGTTACTGTTCCGGTATGCAGCCTGTTTGCGTATAGCGGCAAAAAGCGGAGATTCCGTTTTCGTTTCCAGAGGAAATTTCCATATTATCAATAAGCCCGACATGGAATTTTCGGCATTGCCGAAAAACGAAGAAAGCCTGCCTCCGGATTATTCACCCCGGGATTCCATGGGTTTGTACGTATTACCGCAAAAAGGCGAAAGCATCGCCCTTGATTCGTTGTCCCTGAGGGATTTTTTCTTTACCGTTTCGCTAATCCGTCAAGAAAACCCCAAAGCTTCCTTTGATATAAAACCGTCGCTCTATATAAATGGAGACACCGCTCCCTCTTTTGTTTTTACCGATTTTTACCTGTACAAAGGTCCTATCGATTCGGTACCCAAGGAACATGAATTCGACTGGTTCTTTTGGGACAGAGCACATGATTATCTTCGGCAATCGCTTCAGGGGAAAGATGTCGAGCTTTCATTTTCGCTTATGCAAAACGGTGTGCGCCAATTTAATTACACTTTTACCCAATCATGTATATTCCTTTTAGCCGACGATTGGCAAAAAGGATACGACTCGCGGTTTTTTGGTCCTGTAACGTCAACGTATGTCGGCGGAAGAATAGTCTGTGTCGTATGGTCCATCGGACGGACCGATGAAGGAAACCGTTTTTTACGGATAGGCCGTTTATTCAAAATAATATCATGAAAAAAAAGCAATTTACTAAAGGGTATTTTGGGAACTTTGGCGGTCAATTTGCCCCGGAAACGTTAATGCCCGCACTTGCGGAAATTGAAAAAGCATATGCGACTGCAAAAAAAGATAAATCCTTTACAAGACAATATTCCGATTTATTGCACACGTATTGCGGCAGGCCGACGGCGTTGTATTTTGCAAAACGCCTGACTCAAAAACTCGGCGGTTGCAAGATTTATATCAAGCGTGAAGACCTTAACCATACCGGCGCCCACAAAATAACCAATTCATTGGGACAATCGCTTTTGGCAAAGTACATGGGGAAAACACGCGTCATTGCCGAGACCGGAGCGGGCCAACATGGAGTGGCTACGGCTACTTGTGCAGCGCTTCTTGATCTAACATGCGATATTTATATGGGTACCGTCGACATGGCAAGACAACGACCGAACGTATTTCGCATGAATTTGCTTGGAACAAAAGTAATCCCCGTCGAAAGCGGCAATAAGACCTTGAAAGACGCAGTCAATGAAGCCATGCGCGACTGGACCCTTTCTTGCCCGCATACCCATTATGTATTCGGTTCCACCCTTGGCCCCCATCCGTTTCCATCGATGGTGCGGGACTTTCAATCTATTATTGGTAAAGAAACAAGGAAACAAATACTCTCCTTAGAGGGCAGGTTGCCCGATGCAATCGTCGCCTGTGTCGGCGGCGGATCAAATTCAATGGGCATTTTCTCCGCTTTTTTAAATGAGACAAAGGTAAAACTTATCGGTGTTGAAGCCGGCGGCCTCGGCATAGATACAAAATTGCATGCCATCCGCTTGTCCCCGTCGAAACAGGCGAAAAAAGGAATTTTACACGGTTCCCTATCCTACGTGCTTCAGGATGATAACGGCCAGATTGCAACCACTCATTCGATATCCGCAGGATTGGATTACAGCGGCGTCGGCCCCGAACATTCTTATTTGTATGAATCGGGCAGGGCGAACTATACCTATGCGACCGATGAGGAAGCCATGTCGGCATTTCGGATGATGTGCGAATACGAAGGCATTATTCCCGCACTTGAATCGTCGCACGCCCTTGCATATGCGATAAAAACCGCGCCGGCAATGCCGAAGAACAAACTCATGATTGTCAATTTATCGGGCCGGGGCGACAAAGATATTTTCCACGTCGCCGATTTTTTAAAAATAAAGATATAGCGTATAATTCATAAATACAGGTGCTAATCGGCTATGAACAGGTACGAACGGACATTCGAAGAATTAAAAAAGAAAAATGAAATCGCATTCATTCCCTTTGCCGTTGCTGGAGATCCTTCGGCAAAAGCGAGTGAAGCGATATTTAAGGCTTATGTCGACAGCGGCGCCGACATCCTTGAAATTGGGTTTCCTTTTTCCGACCCCGTTGCCGATGGTCCTATTAATCAACGTGCCGCGATACGTTCCATCGAAGCCGGGTTCAATTACGATTCTTTTTTTAGCATACTTAAAAAAATCCGGAAATATACACAGTGCCCTATCGGCATTCTCATGTATGCCAATTCGGCTTTCCACATGGGGTTTGAAGAATTTTGCAGTCGTTCCGAAGATGCGGGCATCGATAGCCTTCTTGTCGCGGACATGCCGCCTGAAGAGTCCGGCGAACTCGCAAAAGCAATGGCCCGGCATAATTTGCAATCGGTTTACATCGTTTCCGAGCTGACGCCGCAAAGCAGGATGAAATACATTTGCGATACCGTTTCGGGATTTGTCTATGTCGTGTCCCGCCTTGGAACTACCGGAGTGCAATCGGACATGAGCACATCGGTACATACTACGTTGGCGAAACTTTCTAAAATTACGGAAAAACCCTTATGCGTGGGATTCGGTATATCGACACCCGTCCATGTAAAAAAAATGGTTACGGCCGGAGCTCATGGCGCCATAGTAGGAAGCGCTCTTGTTAAGATCATCGAAGATAACGCCGGCAATACCTCGACAATGCTTTCAAAGCTCTCTAAAAGCGTTTCCGCATATAAAAAAGCCACCTGCAACACCTGATGGAATCATGAAACAAGCTGTGCCATTTTCTTGGCCTGCATTTCACCGGAATCGATGTCCTGGATAAGTTGGGCAAAGGTCAAATTGTCGGTAGGCGCAGAGGGACGATGCTTTATTCCGGCGATAATTGCGGCAATGCATTTTCTCGCACAATCGTCGGGTGTCGAAGCAATACGCCGATTCTCGTCTTCAATCACATCGAAAATTTCCCTGATCCGGATATTTGCAAAATCCTGGGAGGGAACATATCCTTCTTCCCCATTGCCGTTATCGGCGACAACATGAAGGAATTCCGCCTTGACAAGGGCATTAAGAATTCCTTGTGCCTGGGTATCGGTCATTTCATATTGACGCATAAAATAGGAAAGCGCGGGCGGACGCTTTTTTGCCATAAACGACTTGATGATATCCACCATGACTCGCATGCTGATATAAGTCTTGAAGTCGCTGATTCGGCGATCCCAGCGTCTTTTCGCACGAAGCAAGGGTTTAAAATTTTGAGCCACGAACGCTACTTCCGCACCAAACAGGATAAAACAGGCGGCAAGCAATAGAGATACAAGAAAAAAAACAAAAATGCCGAAAGCCCCGTAAATGGTCAGCGTTTGCGTATTATAACTTACATAGGCGGAAAACCAAAGACGCTCCATTTCGAACAATATCCCCGAAACACAGCCGCCTAATGCCGCATATTTGAATTTGACCTTTGTATTGGGTACAACCCAAATGAAAACCACAAATGCCAATGAAGTCAATACAAACGACAGCATGTCGAGCGAATAAATGTAAAATTGTTTGATATCTATTGCCATGCTCCTTCGAACCTGGAACGAGGCAAAAAATAAAATCGGACTATACACGACTACCATGGTAAAGGTGCGCAACCGCACGAAAAACGATCGGGCCTGCATGACTTTCCAAATCGTATTAAGCGATTGCTCTACCGTTGCAAAGAGACCGAGCGTCACGATAATGAGCGCCCCTATGCCAAGCCCCCTTATTTTCTGTGCATTCGCAAGAAAAGTGCTGAGACTGGACAGAATTGCCTGCGGCGCAAACGGGAGAAAAAAAGCAACGACCTTTTCCATGATCGGCAACCGCACATCCATTACCTTGGTCAACATAAACGAGGTGCATATTAAAAGCGGAATCAGGGTTAAGAGGAGGGCAAAAGCAACCGCCGAAGCCCGCGTAATACAATGGTTCATAAAATATTCTGCAAAAACAATCCTTACAAAGGTGACAAATTTCAACAGCGGATATATGACCCTGCTTTGGGAATTCTTCAAGCTATCGAGCGAATCTTTGGGATTTGCCAGGAAATTCTTCCAGAACCGTATAGACAAAAAAAACATAGGTCAATTTCTCCTGATAATTTTAACGGGGAGAAGCGCTTTTTGCAACGATTAAACGTTGACACACAGTGACGACTCCCAGGACAGTAATCACGACAAGGCCGCCGATCATGACACGCATACCGCAGAGCAAGCAAAAAACAAGGATAATAATGCGCTCCGGCCTTTGCATTATCCCACGGGAGCACTGTATTCGTTCACCTTCGCACCGCGCGCGTATATAGCTTACCATAAACGATGATGCCATTGCACAAAAAGCTGAAATTACGCCAATGTGTACAAAATAGGAACCATGCAAAAAGTAAATGCTTATACCGAGGAACCAGATAAATTCGGTGATCCTGTCGCAGGTAGAATCAAATACCGCACCGAAAAGGCTTTTTTGATTCGATAGCCGTGCTACAAGTCCATCAAGGCCGTCCATACAAGCTGCAATGGAGATAACGACCGCGGCAATGCCCCATGAACCAAACGCAATGCAATAGGCAGCAATAAAGCTCAATACAACGCCGATTATCGTAATTGCATTCGGCGTTATTCCAATCTTGATACAAAGCTTTGCAAATGGATTCAATGCAGCATTATATCCGGGTTTTAAAAATTCTATCATGCCGTTAATCCTGGTACCTACAATAAAAGTATTTGTCCATTTAAAATACTAACCCGCAGTTCACTGCGGGATAAGTTGTCGCTTTGATTGAATCCACCCGTTAGGTAGACATATTTTGAATCGTGCTTGGTTTGTCCGCAAAAATGAAATTTGATAGGAAGGCTTGTGTTAATCCATTTTTTTAACACGAAATATCTTGAAACCTATGAGCTAGATAATTTATATTAGAAGATTACTATTTAATCAGGAGGATGAAATGTCGAAAACATGCGAGGTGTGCGGCAAGCACCCGATGTCCGGATCAACAATTTCGCACGCACATAATGTTAATAAGAGGAAATTCTTACCAAATTTGCGGACGATCAAGACAAAAACAAGCGGCGCAACAAAGAAAATGAAGATTTGCATGAAATGTCTTAAAGCAATGTCCAAGACCTAACAAAAAAAATTGCTCTCAGATTAAAAAAGCCCGGTTGTTGTCAACTGGGCTTTTTGTTTATTTGAAACCGAGGCTCAGAAAAGCAAACCGTTACTCCACATTTTTAAACACCCGGCTTGCCCTGAGAATTTTCCCCTGTCCATCTTTATTGATTACAATATAAGGACCGTATGTCAAAGGTGCTTTTAGAAATCCTTTTTCATCGAATACCCCGATTGTTCTGCCTAAGATATCATAGACAATGCTATGGGACGAAAAAATCGGATATCCGGATTTGCGAATTGACAATTGCGGCAAATTAACTTTTGTTATCGGCGGCTTTGCTCCGGTACTGTCGCCGCCGACGATAAAATAACTATACGATGCCGCGGTTTTTGTTGAGACATATAATCCTGCGCCGTCGATGCGATAATTGGAAGCTGCAGGAATGTCGTCCTTGATTATTGTTCCGTTTGCCTTAAAAACGAAATGCGTCGCATATTGCAACACTTCCAGGGTGTCGGTGGCAAGAGCACCATAAATGGATGACTGTGCCGGCATTGTCGTTACCGTCGGGCTATCGGGGTACACAATCGAATATTGTCTGGCCGAATCAACGACAAACGCATACGGCTTATACGTCACCCCGCCGTTTGTGCCTACTATCACCGAAACCCAGGTAATGCCATACATACCCGAACCGCTTATTTGTTTTACCGCCGCTTTAATGGAAGCTTTCTGAAAATTACCGTCTGTAAATATAAGACTGGAATACAGGGAACTCGTATCGTTCAATTCGCATTTTCCGGCGCCGACGGTCGCGTTGCCGACCATGGCTGCAATATTCCACCCCATCAACTCGCTCACAAGAAACGAATCCGCAAAACTCGAAGCGACGGCGCCTTGCTGAAACTGATCGGTCATGACCACATCATCGATTTGAATGGTAGATTTGGGAGGCACCACGACCCCGAAGTCGCCGTTTGCATATTGAGAATCGTTAAAGCGGGTAACAAAATAGCCGTTGACAAAAATATTAAACGTATCGGAGCTTTTGCTTACCGTGATCGTATTGGTAACGGCGGTCAGATACGAGCTTGTTTTATTGGAAACGATCGGCGTTATTGCAGTACCATATTTATAAATGTACAGGTTTTGGGCGTTTCCAATTTGCAAAGTATACCCTTTGAGCGAGGTCGTATTGTCCAGGCAAAAAATGAGCCCGGCACCATTGACGGCTGCTGAATTGATCGTAAATTTTACCGAAAGAGTGAACTTCGACGGCTTTGTTGAAAAATTATGATTGAGGAAACCCGTATATACGGAATCGTTGTTTTTAAGGGTAACGGCGCCATTTGCGTAATTGATTGAAAAACCAGGGCTGGTTGAAATCCAGTTTAATTTTGATTTTGTCGAATCGGAAAAATCATCGGAAAAAATGGTCGCTGCGTACACGCCGAACATGAAACCTAGAATGCATGTAAAAACAAGAGGCAACGAAATTTGTTTCATGATTTCCATCCTTTTTTAACGAAACCAACGGGTTATAGCACTTCAGCATACAATATTCTAATATAGTCGATAAAAATTCCTGTTTGGATCATTTTTCCTAACAGTTTTTTTTAATTCCATTAACGGACTTTAAACAACGGCGTTGTTTTCTGAAAATCCCGACCGCTTAAGCGGACAATATAATATCCGTTGGATACCGGCTTACCTGCGTCATTCATGCCCATCCAAGCCTGATTATAGTAGCCCACCGGCAATTGCCCGTGAATAACGCTTGCGATACGTTTGCCGGTAAGATTATAAATATCAAGATTAATGTTCCTTGTTTCTCCTTCGATTTTTGCGCCGTTGGCGGCAAATGCATACGGAACCGTGAATTCGATATGGGCGCTTCGGGTAAAAGGATTCGGGTATGCCCTCCGCAATTCGACCGTTCCTTCATACAACGCTATATCTTTGGGATTGCTTGTAACGACAATATATCCAAAAACTGCTTCTTTATGGACGGCTACCGGTATAGAATTATTCGAACGGAGATTATACATTGTCCCGTTTTGAATAAAGAACACGCATGATTTTTTTGGTACCGATGCAATATTATCAAACGCTATAGTCATCGGCTCCGTCGAAGGGGAAACGCCAACCATGAATTCGCATTTGTCGGACTGCGATACCGGCGATTTGTACTGTTTCGAAAGTCGTATTTGTTGACCGTTTTCCTGATTATCCACAAAGAAAAGTTGCGGATAGTCGAACGCATACGGCGGCTTTAAGTTTGCCACGGCAGAAGATTTTGCCGAAGTCGGGGCCACCTGTCCGCAAAAGTTATCCGGATCGTTGCTTTTTTTCCCGACCAAGGATACCCGCAGTTCCCATTTGCTGTTCATCATTTTTTTTGCAAGGCTGTTTTTTTGCGGAAAACCGCATAACGGAAGCAACGTATCTTTTTCCGAAAAAATCCAATATCCTTTCCAGGGTTTAATTATCGTTGCCATGGCGTATTGGTTTGAATCCGGATTCCATTCATATGCTATTGTCGATTGCAGCCACGGAGGAGAAACAGGATACGGAAGCGATGAAGCGACCTGATTCCACCCGGTATTGACTTTTGTCAAAGATAGAAATTGGGCGGTTTGCGGTGACAACGCATTAACGATGGCGGTGTCCACGGAAATGACGGTATCCCTGTCGTTTTGATACCAGTAGGCTTTTCCTGTTTTCATTTCAAAACCCGAAGCGTATTGCGAATACAATTTATCGGCTTGGCGGGCATCGTCCCAATGATAAATGGCCACATCCGTTGCCGCCGAGAAATCGAGACTGCCGCTGCCCCAAGGCCCAATCATGTTCCAGGTCTTTCCGGTCAACCGGACGGATTTTTGGCCTGAAAAAGTCTCCTTATTTATCCAGACAAACGATGAGGACAATTGCACCTGGTCCAGGGAAACCTGCGAAGCGGAAGGCGTTTTGGCAACCACGACAAAACAATACGGTCTATTAAAGAGCAAGCTCGAGTCTATCATAACCGTGTCGCGGGTGGCTATAGAATCCAAGGACACATACGATTTGGTCTTTAAAATTTGCCGGATTTTTGCAGAATCGGGCTCGGTGCCTATCGTTGCGGCATCCAATCCGATTTTGTAAACAGAATACGTTGCGGACGGCACCGGAGGCCATTCCAGTGAAACCGCGGTAAACGAAAGAATCGATTTACGGACAGCCTGCACCGACGGCGTTGCCTGCAACCGCACTATATATGATGACAAGGGCGGCGGAAACGGTATGTTGACTTCGCCGATCTCATTGTCTTGCGAGCGGGCTGCAACAACATAAATGTACGGAAACCCGAATAGCGGAGTCGTGTCCGTATATATGCTGTCTTTCGTGACAAAAGTATCCAAAATCGTATACAGGGAATCATTTGAAACCTTCGGTTCCCATTGCTGTTGATTATTGACAAAAAACAAGCTGTCGAATCCGTGCACTCTAAAAACAACATAGTCCTTTACGGGCTGATCGGCAGACAAACGGTCCCAGCGCAATGTAACGGAACGGGGCGGGGAAACCGTAACATGAATATTCGGGACTGCCGGAAGTCTGATCGTATTTTGTCCGCTCCCATTCGTATTGTACAATCGACGCTGATCATAGCCGATCGTCGTGTTTCCGGAAATTGTCCGAAGGGCCGAACTGTCCGGGAGGAAATAATTAATATTATCTGTAAACATCGGGTCCAGGGAATATTGCTGCCCGTTAAAATCGACTTGAGCGGTCATGGTCGAAGGGACCATTATAGAGGCGTTATAAAAATCGCAATTTCCAAAATACCCACCGCCATATTTTCCTCCAATATCAAGAGGAATTTGCGGCATCGCGAAATCGACAATAATGGAATTATCGCATTTTACATGTGACGAAAACAAGGATGCGGGAGACAGAAAATACGGTTCGTAGCCGGTTAGTGTCGCTCCGGCAGCGGGATTTTCATAGCTCCCCTGCGAGCCGACATGCGCCAGAGCCACAGTGCCTTTTGAGCCTATGAATGTGCATTGCCATGCATTCAATTGCACGTCATAGCCGTTGAAAGGGTCCTTTTGGGCCGCAGTCATCATGGCCGCAGTATCGATCGATGCGGTTAAAATTTGCTTGACGATATTTACAAAAAGGCATTGATTCAGATTTATTGTCGCCGACGAATTAACGCCGACAAGCGCATTTTGTATTTTTAAACCCGAAATCGAAACATTATCGTTAATTCCTCCTTTTGCGCAAAACGGAACCTTAAAAGCGGTACCGCCGTTCGCATCGATTACCGGTGCGACGCCGTTGTTCCACTGGCCGTTAAACGATAACACCTTGCCTTTGCAATCGATATTCTCGAAATACGTACCGGGCATTATCTCGATATCGTCGAAATCGTTGGCTGCGTTCACCGCGTCCTGGATTTTTTTATACGTTTCCGAGGGTCCTACCGAATAACTATTCGACAACGAGCTCACGAATGTATTGTCAAGAGTAAACGAACGGACCCCTGAAACCTTTTTAGCAATTCCGTTTGACCCGAGCTCGATTTTATACGAGAATGTTTTACCCGCATCTTTAACCTTATCCCATTTATTATCGGAAATCCAAGTGTTAGACGCCGGCTGTTTCATAAGAACCGCCCATACTCCGGCATCGCCGAGCTTATAAAGGGAAACAGTATCCTTGTCACTTGCAACATAAGATTTACCGGCAGACCAATTCATGGATATTCCGTGGTGATCACCGTAGACGCTGAAATACAGCGAATCTTGCGCAGGCTGGTTAAAGCTTGAAAAATCGTATCCCGCTACCGAGGATCGTATCGTATAGGTCTTGCCTTTTCCGACAACGATATATGAATACTGGTTTATAGACAAATCCCGCAATTCCCTCCACGAATATTTCTGCGTCGTCGGATCGAAAGGCAGCGAAAGCACCATTTTAACGAGGCCGTTTCGGTCTTTACTATATAAGAAAAACGTATCGACCTTCATCGACACGTCGGCATTCCATGAAACGACGAGATTCTTAAGCGAATCCATCGTAGTCGTAATCGATAATGGGATATAATTGCTCTTGAAACCTGAGGGAACCCGGAGCATTTTTATTTTCGGCATCGTGAATTGGGACACTGAAAAATGATACGGCGATGAAGGATCGGAGCTCATGACATTGCCGCTTCCCCACCATTGCGTCGGATATCCTTCGGCATCCGCCCTCAGAAAGTAATCCTGTCCGTCAACAAGTCCGGCAAGCTGGAACATACTGTCGCCGCTTGTTATGTAACCGTGAGAAATCGGAATATAACTCGAACCGTCTTTTATGCACGCGTCGACATGTGCCCACGTCGGCGGCGTCACGGATTTGTCCTCTACCGAAAACCATGATAAAAACGAAAACCCTTTTGTAAATAGAAACGAGGCGTTTTGCGCGGTATCGCCTGCAACTATCGTTATGGGTGCAACCTGGCGTATCGATTGTATCGGACCGACGGCCCCCATCGAATACGACCAACAGGGAACCGGTCCCCAAGAGCCATATCGTGAAATGTACGGCATTTGGGGTTCGGCGATACAGCGGTATGTTCCTGGTTGACATACGGAAGATGTGAATTGTGAAGCGTTTTTTTGATAGCACCATACCGATTGGGTTTCATAGGGATACGGATTACTTGCACTCAGTACCGAATCGGGAAACAAGGCAATGTTGAAAGAGCTTGTTGCATTCGTGTCTTGCGGCGCCATAACTTGACCTGTAATAGATCCGCCGCGTAACAGCGGAACATTTGCACCCGTTACGGTCATTCCTTCGGTCACATAATAATCCTGAGTCCCTTTTGTGTAATCGATAAAAAAGCCCCGGTCGCCATTCACGGCAAGACTCCAACGACCCGTTGCGCATCCTGTTATCTTAAATTTGCCGCCTAAAGAGGTTGTTGCGGAAAGTTGTTTATTTGTTTCGACCTGATTGGCATACACAATGATTCCATCCAAATTCAGATTTGTTTGTACAGAACTCACCTGACCTTCAATTGCCCCTGCAGGTCTGACAAAAAAATCAATGCCGACTCTGCCGGTAGAATCGACGCGGATCAAAGCCGCATTTGTGGAATTATCCGTTTGAGGAAAAAATTGTGTCATGTAAATGCCACCGCGGCAAAAAACCAAATACGAACCCAGCGATAGATTTTTTATCGTATAAGAACCGTCGGCGTGCACCGTATCGGAATACGGAGTGGTCATCAGATCGGGAAAAATTGTCGTTTTCAAAAAGGAGCTGTCTTGTGGAAACGCATACACAATCATTCCCGTGGCAGGAAGGTTGGAAGCTTTTACAAGCACCTTCCCCGTAATGTATCCGTTATTGTAAACCGGCGGATACACAGGGGTGCCGTTGCCGGGATATTGCGTTAATTTCATAGTCAATCGTACGGTATCGTTTGGTAAAACCTGAAAAACGGTATTAGGCGTCGCACTTATCGACGTGCCGCCCGGAGTCCAATATTGCTTGGGATACCCACCCCACACGACCGACATATTATGCGTCAACGCCGGTACTGTGGCGGAAAAATACCCGGTATTATCTGTTTGTAATACCGCGGAAACGTCGTTATAGCTGAGCATAAACAATTCCACCGCAGCTCCCACCAGCGGTCTCCCGACGGAATCCAGGACAATTCCGCTCACCGTGCCATAGCTTGGAAATGCCTTTTGCGGTGTTTTTGTCAGGGTAATCGAAAGACTTTTATCGGCAAGAACGCTCAATCTGAATATTGGCAAATCCGAATTTACCGAGCCGTTGAAATATTGTATCGGATAGCCTACCGCTTCGATACGTATTTTATACGTCCCAACAGGCAACATAATTGAAAACCCGCCGGTCGCGGTTGCGATAACATCCCTGGAATAATTGGACGAATCGATGAACATGATTCGAACGCTTGTCGCAGCCCTGCCGCTATCGGCAACAACCGTGCCCGAAACCGTATACATCGACGGTGCAGCCGTCTGAGCATGCGTTGCCTCGAAAAAACAGCATAGCATTCCTAGGCAAATGATTATTTTATTTGCGATGCGTTTAATTTTCATTACTCGCTCCGGAAAAAGGAATAAACCAATAATTTGCGATATCGATTTAATTGTAGCATAAAACGATAAAAGAATCAGTGATTTTCGTCACAGTAAAATTTTAGCAACTCCTCGGGTTCAATGCAGTTTTGTACTTTTAACTAAGCTTTTATCTGCCAATACAATTATATCGATAGAAATATTTAAATTCAAGTTTTGCACACAGGAGGCTTCATGACCGAAAAGCTCGTTATAATTGGATCCGGCCCATCTGGACTCACAGCTGCAATCTATGCTGCCCGGGCAAATTTGTCCCCGCTCCTTTTTGAAGGATTTCAAGCCGGCGGCATACCCGGCGGACAGTTAATGATTACTACCATCATTGAAAATTTCCCCGGGTTTCAAAACGGCATTGGCGGGCAAAAACTTATGGCTGAAATGCGCGCCCAAGCGCTCAGGTTCGGTACAAAAATCATCACCGAAGACATTGAAAGCATTGAAGTAAAATCGAACCCATTCACTATTACCAGTTCCGGCGGCGATACCTATCAATCTCATTCGTTAATAATTGCCACCGGAGCAACTGCCCGCAGGTTGAATCTGGCATCCGAAAAGAAATTCTTTAATCGGGGAATTTCGGCTTGCGCCGTTTGCGATGGAGCATTGCCTGTTTTCAGAAATAAACCCTTGGCAGTCATAGGCGGAGGCGATACAGCTGTTGAAGAGGCTCTGCACTTGACCAAATTCGGCTCAAAGGTATTCCTGATTCATAGGCGCGATAGTTTGCGAGCCAGTAAAATCATGCAGGAACGTGCCTGCCAGCATGAGAAAATTGAAATACTTTGGAATAAGACCGTTGAGGAATTCCTGGGCGATTCCATGTTGAGAGGCCTTAGAATACGGGATACAATTACGAACGAAGTGTCACAGCTCGAGGTTGCAGGCGCCTTTGAAGCAATCGGCCATCAGCCTAACACATCGTTTCTTGGTAATCAATTTACATTGACCGAAACAGGGTACCTCTTTAAACAACAAGGCAGCACCATGACATCGGTCGAAGGAGTTTTTGCGGCGGGAGATGTACAGGACTTCAGATACCGTCAAGCAATAACAGCGGCAGCAAGCGGCTGTATGGCGGCTCTTGATGCTCAAAAATGGCTTACGGAGAAATTCGGGTTTTGAAATATAAACATAGAAGGTCTGCGGTAGAGACGTAACAGAGTCTCTACCGGATTTTAGTAATTCTTAATTTATTCTACTTTTTTTGCTCGCCGTTCCAAACAAGGGTGCGCGAGGTATACAAATTGCCGCATTTGAATTTGCAGGTATATTTTCCCGCAGGTACCGGCACGCCTTTATTGTCCGCCCCATTCCATAAAAATGTCCGCATGCCGCCGTTGCGGGATCGGTCGAACACGGTTTTTACGATCTTGTCGTTTGCGTCACACACATCAATTGACACTTCATTATGCCCGGGAAAGTAATACTTGATTTCCATCGAGCCTTTTGCCTGGTCGGCTTCTGAGGAAACCGAAAAAAGAACGACATTCAGCGTTATTGACGTTGTTCCGACATTTCCTTGGGCCGCAACCATTTTGACGGATTTGGTCTGTTTAATATATGATTCTGCTTCAAACCGAATGGAATAATCTCCTTTTTCGAGCGAATCTATTTTATACGACCCCGTAGCATCGGTTTTGTATTCTTTTTTGTTCTCGAGTACCGTTATTTTCGCATTGACAACAGGAGACTTTGATATCGCATCGATAACGGTCCCTGAAATCGTTTGAGCGTATAAACTGGACACTGCAATACAGAGAATAGAGAGCAGCAACGCCGAACGTTTGCGAATCGTCATGTTGAATGTCCTTTGTTTATGGTAGTACCAATCATAAAGATGTCGAAAGCAAACTTTAACAAAATTTAAAATAATTCCGGGATACAATATATGGCACAGCAGCAACAAATAATTGGCATTATCCCGGTCATGCTAAAAAAGCGTTATCGGAACGCGAACAGTTTTAGATCCTGCACTTGTTTTCCCAAGAAAGCTTGACGTCCTTGTTTTTACATGCTACTATAAAGAATACCATGGAAAAACATCCGTCTTCCTCAGAATCAAAAGATTCGGCAAAACCCGTTATCCTGCTTTTCTCGACCAGGGAACGAATCGGTGACATATTAAATGTAGCATTAATGCAATGCAATTACCGAATTATTAATTCAAATACCCCATATTTGGCAATGATTAAGTCGAACCAGTTTCTGCCAGACCTGATAATAGCCGACATTACACCGAATAATACTAAAGATGTTTTGCTTGTCGCCCGATTGCAAAAATCATTACGGACAAAACGCATTCCGGTACTGGTGGTCATACCCGGCACAATCAAATATCTTATAGAAAATCTGAAAAAGGAATTAATTTCCGACGACCCGATATCAACAAGCAATATTATCAATATCTTGGAATATCCCTTTAATTTTGCCGACCTGCTCAAGCGTGTTGAAACCCTTCTGGTAAACACTAATCAAACTCTCACCTATACGGGTTCAGCTGAAATCGATACTGCCAATGCAGACAGAATCATCGCCCCTAAATTATTCGACAATTCCGTAGGTCTTGAAGCAAAGCTTCGTGCCGTGGAAAGCGTTATCCATAGACAATGGGCATTTCCTTTTACCGTGATAAAAGCGCTCGATATAATCGGCTCTGATGCCAGTTGTTGCAATGAGCTCGCCAAATGCATTGAAACCGATTTGGCGGCATCAACGGCAATACTAAAAGTCGCCAATGCGGTATATTATGCTAAACGGGGAAGCAGAGTAACGGAAGTCAAGGAAGCGGTTGTGCGGCTCGGTTTCAGGGAAACCAATAATTTATTGGCTTGCCTGGCACTTATCGATATGTCGCCGGAACACCGGAAAAATTATGGGTTTTCACGAGACGAATTTTGGCTGCATTCCCTTGGTGTCGCTCTCATAGCGGAAAAACTTTGCAAGGATTCGGGGCATGTAAAACCGGAACTCGCCTTCATTTCGGGCCTTATCCACGATTTAGGCAAAATTCCCCTTGATAATAATTTTGAAATGCTTTTTCCAAAATTATTGGAAGAAACCACCAATTCGGTCACCTCGTTTTACAAAATCGAAACAAAGCTGATGAATTTCACGCATTCGGAACTGGGACATTATCTCACGACAAAATGGAATTTTCCGTCTTCAATATGCCTGGCGATTTTAAACCACCATAAACCCGGTCACATCCTTGACTGCCCTACACCCATGGACCGCATCATCCAGGAATCCGTTTATGTGGCGGACGTTTTGGCCAAAGCCATGAACATCGGACATTCCTGCGACGAAATTCTCGAAGAAATCCCTTTTGAAATGCTCAAGGACCTCCGATTGCAAAGCGGTCCGATGGAAATATTTTTCAGTTCCATTTTCAGGGATCTTTATACCCTCTGTAAATATCTTAATATTTCGCCCAAAAACTTTTTTATAACAAAGACACGCGAGGAAGGTGAATTAATAGATATTATCGTCGTATTCAATAAAAGATTTTCCTATCACCCGCTTGTCACCGCGCTTCGCAATAGCGGCTTTACCGTAAAGATCACCACGCAATTCACTCCGGACCTGTATACGCAGTCAAAGGTAATTATTTTCATTCCAGACAAAGGTTTTCCCCTCGATATCATGTTTTATGACGATGAGAAAGAACAAAACAAACAGCCGTCTCCGCTAAAGGTTTTTCTCCTTGATTCCATGCCGCAGAAAAAGGCGATTGCGGAAGGAATCGGATCCGAAGTCCTGTTTTTAGACCGAAGAAACTTAGATTTACGGTTTGTTCTGCTCACTCTCGACCGCTATCTGGGTACGGTTGTTGTTCCGGAAAAAGCAGATCCGCTCTCTTTAGATACGCATTAATATTGTTTTATCGCCTAGAACCATTCCGCGGAAAAGTGGTTGCACAAGCCGTTGTGCCGTGATGTACATTTTGGCAAGGAGGGGGCATGAAGTCGAAAATAAAGTTGCAAACTGCCAGTGCAGGGTTCTTTGTTCTTGTTTTTATTTGTTGCTTTTTTATAATTAAACTGGTAAACACTCCAAATTATTACATAGTACAAACTAGCAAAGCGCATGACTCCGTGCAGAAAATTCCGCTTTTATTTCCATTCGACAGTACGGTTTTTCCTCCCGAGATTTGCGCGCCCTCATTTCGCTGGGAGGAAGGAAATAAACGAATAAGAAAATGGTTGATCAGCATTTCCTTCCAAGACGGTTTTTCTCCTGTCAATGTATTCTCCGATAGTTCGCATTGGATTCCATCCGAAACCCTTTGGCAACAAATAAAACAACATTCCCATGAACAAAATGCAAATATATCGATAATCGGCATACGCAATTTTTCTTCATATTCATTGGGGAAAATATCGATCCGCACATCGACCGACAGCGTCGGCGCTCCCCTGTTTTATCGGGAAGTAAACCTTCCGTTCAACGAAGCGGTCAAAGACCCTTCTAAAATCCGGTGGCGATTCGGTTCGATTTCAAAAAATATCCCTCCTCCCGTAGTACTCCAAAACCTTCCCGTTTGCGGAAACTGCCATTCGTTTTCGGCGAACGGCAAAGTTATGGGAATGGATGTCGATTATGCAAACGACAAGGGATCATATGCGATTGTTCACGTGGGCAGATCCATGACTCTCGATAGCTCCACCATCATGACCTGGAGCGATTTCAAAAAGCAGGACAAGCAAAAAACCTTCGGATTGTTATCACAAATATCCCCGGATGGGAATTGGGTCATAAGTACCGTGAAAGACCATTCGGTATTCGTTGCAAAACCGCAATTGGATTTTTCTCAGCTTTTCTTTCCGATCAAGGGTATTTTGGCATTATACCGGCCCCAAAAAAAGGAATTCACGGAATTGCAAGGGGCAAACGATCCCCAATTCGTGCAAAGCAACCCGGTGTGGTCACCGAATGGTAAAACCGTTTATTTTATACGGAGCAAGGCTTTTCATCTGGACGTCAAAAACAATCAAGTGCTTTTAACGGCAGCGGAATGCGCGGATTTTTTGAAAAACGGCAAGCCTTTCCGCTATGATATTTGCTGCGTCCCCTTCAACAATGCCAAAGGAGGAGCGGCGACATTGCTTCCTGGCGCATCAAATAACGGCATGAGCAATTATTTTCCCAGAATCTCTCCCGACGGAAAGTGGATTGTTTTTTGTAAATCAGCGAATTTCAGCCTGCTCCAGCCCGACAGCAAGCTCTTTATCATGCCCGCCGGCGGCGGAGAGCCGCGGCTCATGAAATGCAACCGCAGCCTGATGAATTCCTGGCACAGTTTTTCGCCGAACGGAAAATGGATGGTCTTTTCCTCGAAAGGGCTTTCCATCTATACGCAACTCTATTTGACGCATATCGATGAAAAGGGTATGGACTCCCCGCCGGTCCTGCTCGACTGGATGACCGCAAAAGATCGGGCTGCGAACATTCCCGAATTCGTCAATGCAGCAGACACCGCAATTTCATATATACGGGAACGATTCGTAAGCGATGTCAGCTATATGCGGGCCGCACGAGAATACATTACGGCGTTCGATTTAAGCAGCAGCGTGCTGACGCTTTACAACAAGGCACTTTCGATTAATCCTAAAAATTCACAAGCGCATTATAACCTTGCAACCATCCTCACCATGCAAAACAAACCGGATGAAGCCGCGATTCATTTTCATGAAGCAATTAAGCTGGATAGCAGTTTCCTGATGGCCTATTGCAATCTTGCAACAACATTCGCTTTCCTCGGGCAAATGGACAGCGCGCTGGTATATTATCAAAAAGTCATTTCGACAGGTAAAAAAGCGGGTCTACGTCAAAAGCTGCTTCAAAACTGCATAACCAATACAGAAAAAGAAAACGCCGAGGCGCTCATAAATGCGCATGCGAACCTGGCCTTAATTTCCATCAAGAATCACTCCTATGCCCCGGCTATTTCCGAATATGCAAAAGCCCTTGCGATCGATCCGAATTCGTTCGATGTGCATTGCAGCCTGGCTGATATTTACCTGGACCAAAACAACCTTCCTGCTGCAAAAAAAGAATATTCCCTTGCCCTGGCTGCAAAGCCGGACTTTGAAAAGGCTTTATTCAACCTCGGTATGGTGTATTACAAAATGAACGAATTAAAAAAAGCAATGGATTTGTGGCAAAAAGTACTAACCGTCAACCCGCAGAATGCCGAAGCGGCAAAAAACCTCGCAGTTATGGAACCGAAAAAAAACAATTAGAATGGATTTTGCCAGGCGAGTAATATCGCCAACCTGACCATTCTTTTATCGTAATCCTTACAACAGGCTTTTGCTTTTGCTGAATGCTCCAAAAATAAACCCAAAATCAAAAGCGACATTTTGCAGGTCGGTTTCCTTTATCAGTCCCTGATCGTCGAAGGCATAAACTCCATACGAAAGCCCTGTCCTGAACCGCAACCATTTTGTGATATTAAGTTCTCCATAAATCTGGGGGGCCAAAACCATTCCGGCCATCCTGATTTCCGGGTCTGCATTCCGTACCATGGAAAAATCCTCTTGATCCTGAGACAGAGAAACGTACCCGGCATTTAAAATAAACCCGGGGTGGAAAAAGTTGGAGTCATTCATCGATGTTCCAAATGTCAAGCCAGCTTCCCATAAATGGACATATTGGAAACTGCCTGCATTTTCGACTTTTAGATTTGAAACAAACGTAGAACCGTACACTCCAAGAAAAAGTTGATGGTTAACTATTGCACAAGCTTCCAAGCCTGTTAATGAAAATGCCTTGTGATAGAAATCCTGGTGCTGATGCAGGAGTCCGCCGTATATCACAATCGGTTCCCTTGTTCCCGCATTCAAGTCCTGCGAAAATATTTGACAAGAAAAAACCAGCAGGAGAAAAGAAAAAGGAAAAAAAAGTTTTGCAAGGTTCATTCCGGTATACCAATAAAGGTGTATTCTTTCAAATGACTTTTAATACCCTATCGGACACGGGCATTTTGTGAACAGTCTAATTCATGATGGATCAGTTTACTATATCAAGCATTTTTTGTGCCAGAAAAGGCATTTTTTTAAAAAGTGCCGCATCTATTTAGTTTGTAGAAAGTTAGAACGAAAAAAGCATTTAATTGAAGATAAAAATGAGACAAAGGGGTGGGAAAAAACTCAATATAATGATAACCACCCGGGTATCCCGGAACTTTTTTATAAAATAAGCTATTCAGTATCCTTTTTGACAGAAATTCTAAAACCGCATATTTCAAGCAGCACAGACAGCATACGGTTGAATTTATTTTTTTAAATATTTTTTAATAATTTTGATATTTTATACATTAAATTAATTGTAATTCTCTGATTTTAAACATTATAATATTTTTATTATTTTTACAAATAAAATCATTCAATAATATTTTTTTTATTTATATTTAAATGATGGATGGAAATAATCGAGTGATGGCAAGATCGAAACGATTCTTGCTAAAAAGCCAAAAACCAACACACTGTTTGCCAATTCGCAGTGTATAAAATTCCAAAAAGAGGTGTAAAATGCAAGGGGCTAAAGCGATTAAATTACGAACCGGCATGTGTGTCTGCATCGTATTTTTATTGATCATTGCCAGTTTTTCGAATAGCAATGCAGCGCCAATAAAAGGAAACTTGTCTTTGAAATCTCAAGCAACGGGCAAATACGTTGTAACTTGGAATGACGGAACAGCAATCGATCTTCATGCCACAGCACTAACTGCCGACAGCCGCGCCGCAATCACGGTAATCGACGCCGAAAACGGGTATATCGCAATACGTTCCATTGGAGAAAACAAATATTGGACAGTGCAAGGCTCGGTTTCGGATGCAAAAGTCCAGTGTTCCTCCTCCGACGTTATCGATGAAGCATTGTTCAGTTGGATTCAAAACCCCGACAGCACCGTTTCTTTTCTATCAAAAGCAAACAACAGGTATTTGTCTGTTGTAAAACAGGACACCACGATTATTCCGGACTCAAATCAACTTGCTTCCAATAAAGGACTCATAATCACGCCGGACATGCTTCAACCATATGTCAACACATTTTACATTCTTCATGCTGCAGCATCATCCATCGGCATTCAGGAAAAATTCACCGTAGCCGCAGGCACCCTTAAAAAATCATCCGCAATTCCAACCCGCGGATTCAAGGTACTTGATTTTTTTAACACTATTTTCGGTAAACAAGCCGTCGGCGGAATCCATAATAAAGAACCGAATTCGGCCCCAACCCATGCGACAAACTGGCTATTTCAGCAAACCGGGGTTTACCCTGGTCTTTATAGTGCGGATTTCCAATTTCAGGCAATTGATCAAACCAATCGCGGGATCATGATCGACACCGCCATTGCACAATGGAAGAAAGGTGCGGTAATCAATCTCAATTACCATATGTGTTCGCCCCTTACCACGGAATCATGCGGATGGGACCCCGGTGTCGGACACGATAAACCGAGCCCAACCCAATTTGCGGATTTGCTTACAAACGGAACAGCGCTTAATACCACCTTAAAAACACGTTTGAAGAATATCGCCCCATGGTTTGACACTCTTAAATCAAAAGGAGTGGAGGTTATGTTTAGGCCGTGGCATGAAATGAACCAAGGCTTTTTCTGGTGGGGAGGCTACACCGGTACAAATAGCACGGCAAAACTCTATCAGATTACCCGGGATTATATGGAGAAAGAACTTGGCATTACGAATATTATTTGGATTTGGAACGTGCAGGACCTCAACGGAATCAACGGATGGTCTTCATATAATCCTGGAAGCAACTATTTCGACATAATGTCGGTGGATGTGTACAGCGGTTCATTCAGCACATCGTATAACGGGGCACGCGACATTGCCGGAGACAAACCCCTTGGCGTCGGAGAATGTTATCGCATGCCGACAAGCGCAGAACTCAGTTCGCAGCCCAATTGGGTCTATTTCTGCAGATGGGACGAAGATAACCCCAATACTCAGACCCAGGAAGTCATGAAATCGATCATGACTGCCGGCAATGTGCTTTCGCTCAATGAAATGCCCGGCTGGGGTACCACCACGGTTTCGCAAAATGAAAAACAGCTCGACAGGCGGCCCGCAGCGTATTTCAACGTCACCCAAAACCGCCTTGTTTTCGAGCTGAGCGAGAAATCCCGCGTAAATATATCTCTTGTAAATTCACAAGGGCAAGTAGGGATAACCATTGTCAATGGCGAATATACGGCCGGAGCGCATGCTGCGTCTTTTGCACGATCAAAGTTGCAACCAGGCGTTTATTTCGTAAAATTCTCAGCGCAAAACCGTGAGACGATCCGTAAAATCGTCACAATGAAATGAAAATAAAAGAAAAGGAGGCCCATCGTCCGCAGGGGGGGCCTTTGGGCAGCTTAAAATTCATGAATCCAAAGTGGTCTATACCCATCGTATAAACCTTCATGATAATTGAGCATCACGATTTCGGTTTTTTCCCCTTTTTTCACGTTCATAATGAACCGGTCGATGGTTTCCCGTGAGATGAAAAGACCTTTCCCGTGTTCGTCGAGAAGCCCGATCGAGATACCGTCCTCGCCCTTTGTGGTATTGCGTTCAAGCCAATACAGAACTTCTTCTTTTGTCAATATGCCTTTCTGGTCGCGTACCGCTACGCCTGCTTTTTCTTCATCGGTGCCCCATTGAATGAGGATTTCTTCGGACGGGGACAGCTCCACGACCAACGGCCACAATTCCTTTTTATCCCCTCGTTCCTGCTTTGCACCGTAATAGACGGCATTGACGATTATCTCATTAAGTACCTGTCTGAATTTTCGTTTATGCCGCATGTTGGGCATTTCCGCTACGATTTTTTGTATGATGGGCTCTATTTCCATCGTATTGCGGATTTTCACCGCATGGATTTCACCGCGGAGATAGTGGTCGAGGCCGAACACATCCTCCGTTAAAATATTCTTTACAAGTAAGCGAACTTCCTCATAATTAAACGGCGTCGTTTTAGTGATGATATTGCCGATACCGTAATTTTTGGCCATAAATAAATAGTCGCGCACATCATATGCGGTAATCAAGGCGCATTTAAGCGTGGGATACAATCGCTTTGCTTCTTTGATGAGTTCAAAGCCTTTCATGACCGGCATGTTTATATCGGAAAGCAACAAGTCAAACTGCTCCAGGGCCAATTTTTCAAGCGCCTCCTGTCCGTTGCCTGCGGTGACAACGGTATAGCCTTCATCGATGAGAAATTCGGACAGAATGTCCAAGAAATCCATCTCATCGTCAACCAATAAGAGCTTACCCTTCATATATTCCGCTTCTTTCCCGACGGGAGCCGGATAAAAAATGATGTATTCCCAGGTTCGGAGGTAAACCAAAGTTCACCTCCCGATTCAAGTACGATTTTATAGGCGACTGCGAGCCCGAGTCCGGTACCTTTTCCCGGTTCCTTCGTAGTAAAAAACGGATCAAAAATCCTGTCTTTCACCGAGGCATCGATGCCGCTCCCGGTATCGTGTATTTCCACGCAAACCCTCGATGCTTCATCGGACTTTGTCGTCAACGTCAATTGGCCTTTACCGTTCATCGCGTCGGCGGCATTGAGAATTATATTGAGAAATATTTGTACAAAACGAGAACGGTCGCCGTAAACCAACAGTCCTTCTTCGAACCGTTTTTCGACCTTGATGGAATCGAAAATATTTTGATATTCCACATAAGTCAACGTTTCGTCCAGGATTTCACCCACCTTATGATGTGCCGGTTTTGTCGCCTTATACCGGGTAAAATCCAACAAACTGTTTATAATGGATGCGCATCGATTGACCTGGGCATCGATTGATTCGAAATTCTTCAGTGCCCACGATTTGTCCCAATCCTCTTTTTTCAAGGCCATTTGGGATCGGGCGCTTATAATGGCCAAAGGGTTCCGCAATTCATGCGCGATACCCGAAAGCATGGTTCCAACTGTCGCAAGTTTTTCAGAGCGGAATAATTGGGCGGTCGTATTTTCCTGATCGGTGATGTCGTTAATGATCATGAGCATGCCGTTGGGATTTTTGCTGAAATCGTTCATCCGATAGGTCGCGATTTCCAGAACCGCTTCATCGATGGTGATTTTTTTCATTTCATGCTTTTGCCATTGCGCGCCCATTTTCTTTAAAGAATTATCCACGAACCGGCATACTTTTTCGGGAAAAACCTGTTTGTAGGGAACGCCATAAATATCGTTTTTTTCAATCCTCAGGTGCTTCCGGGCATAGTCATTGATAAGAAAGATATTTCCGATAATGTCGATAATCACCAGTCCCGAAGTGATCGATCCCGTGATATTGGCGTTCAATTCCCTTTCATGTTCAAGAATACGATTTCGAAGGGAAATTTCTTTGTGAAGCTGTTCGTTCTCGCCCACGCTTTCCTGGTATGCCCGTACCGAGGAATCGAGGCATGCCGACAAGTACATTCTTTCTATTCGCGATAACGCCAGCCCGGTTGAGATTTCGAACCCGTACATTCTTTCCAATGTGCCTTCGTCAAGAAGTGTCCGTAGTTTACCGTCGATCCGTTCATGGTTCTCTATAAAAACCGCGATGGGAGCGCCACTGGAAAGGAAATAAAGCCGCTCCATTTCATGCGCATCGGATTTTTCAACGATTTGTTGACTAACGATAACAATTGCAAAAGTGACGTCTACATCGATCAATCCGGCAATAGCGGGAATAATAATAGGCATATATCCATGGACTGCGCATTGGGTATTGAAATCCTTATTTTCAAATCCGATGCAAACGATGTTGGCAATGGGCATAAATTCGCCTATCGGTGCGGAAAATTCTTTTGTACCTATCTTGTTAGATTATACAGTCATCTTGATACTGCGTGCAATGATTAATGACGCAGGGATGTTTTTTGTATCGTTTCAAATTTGATTTCAGCAGCATCGATTATCCATCGGGGGTCTTTATAGCTTCTATAGCGAACGCAATTAATAAAAACGGTCGGAGTGATGGTTACTTGGTTTGTTTGGGCCTCGGCCGTATTTTTTTGCGCAAGACTAACGGTTTTCTCATTCTCCATGAGGTTTTTCAAATGCGCTTTTTTCATTCCCAAACTGTCGGCAATATGAAAAAACAATTCCGGGTCGATTCGTTCATTTACATTTGCAAGAGCCAAAAAATAGTCCCAAAATTTTCCCAGTGAATTTGCCGCATAGAGACTGAGATTGGCAGCGGTAACCCCGTACGGTTTTGCCATGAATCTTACTTTGCCGTACAATGCCCCCCCTGGGGTAACCGCAGAATACAACTCGCGAGAGATATAATGACAAAGGGGGCAGGTTGCCGAAACATAGACGATTAACAGTATCGGCGCTTTTGAATTACCCGCAATAGGAAACGTTGTCGTATCAATGGGCATTTTTTCGTTTGAAAAAAGGCAATCGTATCGTTTTTGCAGTTCGTCGGAAATAGATTTGACGTCGGTATGTTTTGAAACAAGCCATTCCAAAAGATGCTTGCTATGCTTCCTGAAAATGCATTGTCCTTGTTCCTGCGTCCGGGAAAACGCCTCCGCCTTTCGACATAACGGCAAAAGCAATGCCGTGTCCAACGAATCGGCGACATTCTTTTGTAAAGCAGTCAGCGTGTCCGCCTGCTCGACCTTGCCGTCCATTGCATAGGTACAAGGCAAAACGCCGATGGTCAACAATAAAACAAAAGCCTTGGAGACCAATTATCAACCTACTTTCCGAACATTCGGATCAAATCGGGAATTCTGCCGATGTCGTTGAGCGTCACATAAAAAAACAGGCTGACAAAAAACAATATCGCAATTTTGTTGATGAGCG
The DNA here is from genome assembly GCA_037447435.1 of Fibrobacteria bacterium. GTDB lineage: Bacteria > Fibrobacterota > Chitinivibrionia > Chitinivibrionales > FEN-1185 > FEN-1185. The sequence goes on along the minus strand of JBBIGR010000003.1, from coordinate 23,768 downwards.
ATTGGTATTTGACCGGAAGAGGTTTTTTCCTGACAAATTCAATCAGTAAAAACAATAAAAGGCCGCCATCGGTAATGATAAGCGGCATTAAATTAAGTACGCCGAGATTGATGCCTATAAGAGCCATGAAATCCAGGATCGGCACCAATCCGGACAGTGCAACGACACCGGACATTTGTACAATGCCAACCGGTCCGGCCAATTGTTTTGGCGACACTTCGTGGGAGAGAAGTTTGGATAAAACGTCGAAAATCATAACCGTATATTCCCCCGTTTTATCCATCATTTTAACAACCGATTCCAACGGCCCATATTGCACCTTACGCATTTGCGGTTGCCCCATAGCAATTCCCACGAGGAAGCGTTTTGCATCGGCGCCGAATTTCGGCACAACGGACGCGGAGACTTCGATGGATCCTCGCTTGACAATAAAGGACAAGGGGCCTTTTGTACTATCGTAACGGGAAATAATCGTGGAAAGCTGATACCATGAATGCACTAAAACGGCGTTTATCGAAACAACAGTGTCGTTATTTTGTAACCCTGCTTTTTCGGCCGGCGAGCCCGGATTGACCGCACCGATAATCGCCGGTAAGCTGGGCTGCAAACCGCCGGTTGGTTCCTTGGGCAGTCTGCTTGATTTGGTTTTCCCAAAAACAAGCCGAAGCGTTTTTGCAGCTCCATCCCTGATAATGGAAAATTCATATACCGGTTGTTGAAAGGCCAACAAATGTTCTACGGCTTCCCAAGAAGAAACCTTTGTCGAATTGAGTGAAACAATACTGTCCCCGGGTAAAAAACCGGCTTGGGCAGCGATTGAACTGTCTGCCACTCCGCCGATCACGGGACGAGAAAGGTATTGCGGCGTATTGACGCCAAGGATGAAAACGGCGTACAGACAAATCATCGCAAACACAAAATTAGCCAACGGTCCGGCAATTGCCACTACGGCGCGCTGCCAAATCGGCTTCGCAGTAAAATCACCCGGTTCGACATCGGGTTTTTCCTCAGGATGTTCGCCGGACATATGGACATAGCCGCCGAAAGGGACCGCGCTGATGCGATATTCTGTTTCGCCAATTGTCTTTTTAAAAAGCGGTTTTCCAAAACCGATGGAAAATGCCAGCACCCGAATGTGAAAGGCCTTTGCCGCACAGAAATGACCGAGTTCGTGGACAAGAACCAATATCCCAAGGATTATCAGCCCGAGAACAACTTGCAAAAGTATAATCATGTGTTTTCCATGTCAATAAATTTTCGAGCGTATCGATTTTCGCGTTTGTTTATCGGTTTCTTCTATGATTTCCAAACTGTCGGCCGGAAGCGCCGTATGGTTATCGAGAGCATCCTCTATTATTTGCGCGATCATGTCGAAGGTGATTTTTCCATCAAGGAACGCCTGCACTGCAATTTCATTGGCAGCGTTAAGAACGACCGGTGCGGTCCCGCCGGTCTTACCCGCATCCAAACACAGTTTAAGACATTTACAGGTCGAATAATCGGGTTCGAAAAACGTCAGGGTACCGACATCGGCCAAATTCAAACGTTTTGAATTCAGCATAAACCGCTTTGGGTATGACAATGCGTATTGAATGGGCAATTCCATGTCCGGCACGCCAAGCTGCGCCATGACCGCACCATCATGGAATTCGATCATGGAATGAATGATCGACTGCGGATGAATGAGCACCCGCAATTTTTCGAAAGGCATTGCAAACAAATGATGGGCCTCAATAACCTCAAATCCTTTATTGACAAGCGTTGCGGAATCTATGGTGATTTTCTTTCCCATACACCAGGTCGGATGGTTCAAAGCCTGCTGGGGCGTCACGGATTTGAGTTGTTCCAGAGGCAATTCCCGAAAAGGGCCTCCGGAAGCCGTCAAAATCATGGATTCTATGCTTTCGACATCTTCCCCGCGAAGGCATTGCTGTATGGCACTATGCTCGCTATCGACGGGAATAAGCTGGCCAAGCCCTCGATTGAGCAATGAGATGATATAATCACCGCCGATCACAAGGCTTTCTTTATTGGCAAGTGCGACGCATTTGTTCCTCTTCAGCGCCGCGACCGTGGCACGGAGTCCGACAGCACCGACAAGGGCGTTCAACAATACGTCGAAATCGGTTTCTTCAACCAGACGTTCCAGGCCTTCTTCACCGCTGTAAATCTTTACAAAAGAAGGTACGTTTCCGGCAACCGTTGACGCCAACGCCTCGTTGCCCACGCATACGGCCTTGGTTTGGAATTCGGTGATTTGAGAGATTGCTTTTTCGACATTGTTATTTGTCGATATTGCGACTAGTGAGAATTGTTCGGGAAACCGTCTGATACAGTTGCAGGCGCTGGTGCCTATGGAGCCTGTTGATCCGAGAAGCACTATCTTCATGGCTGTTTTACCTTTAACCTGATTGGTGGATTACGTTCGCTCAAATCCTCATCACAATTATTGGGGGTGATTTTCGCGCTGCTTATCCAAGGAATTTATTTACGGTCCATATGAAGAGCCCAAGCGTCGGCACGGCAAAAAACACGCTGCCGAAACGATCGAGAATACCGCCATGTCCCGGCAAAATATCGGAGGCGTTTTTCACCTTGAAATATCGTTTCATAAGCGAAACAAACAGATCGCCGACTTGCGCAAAAATTCCAATGAAAAAACCCATTAAAATCCCCAAAAACTTCGGATATTCCGGCGCCCCGAAAAAATACCAACTTACGGCAAAAATTGTCAAGGCGGTCGCAAACCCTGCAACCGATCCCTCGATGGTTTTATTGGGACTGATATTGCTAAAATGATGTTTACCGAAAAGGCTCCCTGCAAAATAGGCAATCGTATCGCACATCAAAATCGAACCGATCAATGTAAGAATTCCCATTTGGGACAACATGGGAGAAATTGACTTGTACGAAACAAAGAACGACTGGAACGGTTCTTGATACATATTAAGGCATGAAATTCCCGCTATATACAGAAATACGGTTCCGATGAAAAGCAGACTCGCTCTTTTCCATCGTCCCTGGTTTTTTTCGCCCACAAAAATGGCCTCGCACGACACGATGATCAACAGAATGAAAATGGCGAATTTAAGCGGCATCGCATGGCCGAAAAGGTCGAGAAAAAGTATGAATGTTATCCAGAGCGGTGCAAACCAAAACGCATTCTTGGGAAACGAAGTGGCAAGAAGTCTGTTATATTCGATGCTTGCCCCGATCGCCAGGAACAGGATAAGCACTTGACCGGGAACGATGGTCGGTAAAAAGGAAAGCGAAGACGTAACCGACCATGAAGAATTAATAAACCACCACCCCACCGGCGCTGCCGGTACGGCGAACAGGAGTCGCTTGGCAAGATTCGATTTGTCAAGCATGCTTATTCCTTGACCTTTCCAAAGCGGCGGTCGCGAGTGTTAAAGTCCTTTATGGCCTCAACAAGACGGTCCTTATCGAAATCGGGCCAGAGGACATCGGTGATATACAATTCCGCATATGCGGCTTGCCACAAAAGAAAATTGCTGATCCGTTTGTCCCCGCCGGTGCGGATGATGAGCTCCGGGTCGGGAAACTTGGCTGTGTAGAGATATGTTTTGAATATACTTTCGTCGAGCGTATCGATGAGAGAAGGGTTCTTCGCCGCATCTTGTGCGAATTTTTTGGCAGCATCCATGATTTCGGCCCTGCCGCCGTAGCTTACCGCCAAGATGAGGTTGAGCCCCGTGTTCGCGCTCGTTGATTCTATTCCGTTAATGAGCTCTTTCCGAGTTTTGGGCGGCAACTTCGACAGGTCGCCAATGGCATGGAGCCTTACGTTATTCTTATTCAGATCCCGAATTTCACGTTTTACCATTTCGACAAGCAGGTCCATGAGCATGGAAACTTCGGTACGGGGTCGCCCCCAATTTTCGGCGGAAAACACGTAAATGGTCAAATACTGAATACCGAGTTCCCCGCATGCCCGAACGATCTTTCGCGTCGCATCGGTACCGGCCCTATGACCGGAGGTGCGCAACTGTCCACGGGACTTTGCCCAACGGCCATTGCCGTCCATGATTATTCCGATATGCTTCGGCACATTCATACTAACACAATCACTTTACAGATGATTTTTATACCTTTGGAAAATCAGAGATAGAAATATACATTGGGTTTAATTTAAATAGAATGGAAAACCCGTATGATTCCTAATACGTTGCCTGATTAATGGTTTGGGGGTTTTTCAATTATTTTGATAGTGAATCCCACGCTATTTATATACATTAGGATTAATTGAAAGATAGAACATATGTTTCCATTGCGCGATGAAAATCCGACTTTGCATACTTCGATTGCAACCTTTCTAATAATAACCATCAATATTTTGGTCTGGATTTTTATTCAAGGCGCCGGCTTTAACCCGAACCTTATTAAATCGCTTTGTTCATTCGGCCTAATACCCGGAGAACTCTTAGGCACGGTTCCACCCGGAACCGAAGTTAATTTGGGCGGCGGAATTGCCTATATAGTTGAAAACTCAAGTAATTGGTTTTCCCTTATTTCCCATATGTTTATGCATGGCGGATGGCTTCATATCGTCGGCAACATGTGGTTTTTGGCAATTTTCGGCGACAATGTCGAAGATTCGATGGGATCAATCAGATTTATATTTTTTTATTTACTGTGCGGACTTGCCGCAGCAGCAACTCAAATGGCATTGGACCCGACAAGCACGGTCCCTATGGTCGGTGCTTCGGGTGCGATTGGCGGAGTCATGGGCGCGTATGTCGTTTTATACCCGCGAGCACCTGTTCACATGCTTGTTTTTTTAGGCTTTTTTGTTACCCGTATTGTTGTTCCTGCTTTTTTCATGCTTGGATATTGGTTTCTTATCCAACTTGCAGGGATTGTACCCTCATTCGGATCCCACAGCAGCGGAGTCGCGGTGGGTGCTCATGTCGGAGGATTTATCGCCGGCGTGGTCTTGATTTTCTTTTTCCGCCGAATGGACCGCGTCCGTGAAAAGCGCTTGCAGCGAAGGGTTTGGAAATCGTGGCGATAGGAAAAGGCAAGCGCTGCGCCTGCCTTGTTTCCCGGATACCTCAATTACTTATACGTCAAACCGAAACCATAGGCAAAAAGAGGTGTGCCGCCGCTACCGACAGCATCTCCCATGGTGCCGGTATTGATCGGTTCCTGATTGTTATTTGCAGGCCATGTATAGCGTAGTTTGCCGACGAAATCGTAATCACCGAATAATACGTCGGCAACGCCGTTTCCTTCCGTTCCGGGTAGCCAAGCTGCAACAAGCGCCGTGGAATTGTCGGGAATGGTGCTTAACACGTTAGGACGTCCGGTAATAAGTATGGTTACGACAGGCTTGCCTTTTGCTTTACATGCCTGGACGAGATTGACCTGATCCGCAGGAAGAGTAACATCGGCGCGGAATCCGGCTCCTTCGGCATAGGGAACTTCTCCGACAACCACAACCACCACATCGGCATTGGAATTTATGCCCGAGGCATCGGCAGAATACGTTACATTATTTCCACCCACTGCTTGCAACGCCTGATAAATGGTAGTCGCACCGGTCAACGGATGGGCGTTAGTCATGGAACCCTGCCAAGAATCTCCGCCGGTTTCCGACCAACCGCCGCATTGCGAACCGATATTGTCCGCCCATACGCCAACAACCGCAATTTTTGCGGTCTTACTGAGTGGCAATACTTTCGTATCGTTTTTTAACAGGACAAGCGATTGACGAACGCATGCACGCGCCAAGTTACGGTATTCAACGGTATTGGTTACCGAGGCCAAATCCGAGCGGCTGAGCGGATTGGCAAAAAGATTCATACGCAATTTCACGCGCAAATGGCGCTTTACCGCATCGTTCACCCGGTCTATGAGGATCGTATTATTATTGACAAGAGTCTTAAGAGCGGAAAAAAATTCGGCCGTATTGGACGGTTGCATCGAAACATCGAGCCCGGCATTAAATCCCGAAGCGATTCGGTCGAGTGTGCCGGGCACATAAACCTGCATCCAATCGGATATCGTAAAGCCGTCGAATTTCCAACCGTTTTTCAAAGTATCGGTAATCAGGATTTTATGCGCCGTCATGCTGAGCGGCGTGGTGCTGGTAGGCGATGTTATAAAATTATTGTACGCAGTCATGACCGACGCGGCTCCGGCATCCACCGCGGCATGAAATTGCGGAAGGTGAATTTTACAAAGTGTTGCCCAGTCGCCGGTATTCGTCGTACCCATCATGTCGCCGCCGGCTGTGCCGCCCGCACCTGCGTAATGCTTGATAGTCGCGATCATCGTATAATCGGAAGACAAATCCGTACCCTGCAATCCGCGAACCGCGGCGCGCGCCATGATTTTCGTGTCGTCGACATTTTCTGAAAACCCTTCGTAAACGCGACCGTATTTGTCGTTGCGGGGAACATCCAATGTCGGCGAGAAATCGACGTTGTTTCCGATTTTGCAATACATGGCGGTCATACGGAACGCCATTTCGCAGAGTAAGGGGTTGCCCGAAGCGCCGATGCCGATATTATGCGGCAAATAGACGGGATTGCCGCCATGCAAAAAGTCGGACCCAATGGTCAGGGGCACTTTCGCTCCGGTCGACATCGCCGTGTTCTGCATTGTTTGCATCGCAGAACGGGATGAGCCTTTCAAAAAAGACCCTGCAAAATTTGACGTGAAATACGAGGCATCGGAACATTGACAGAGCTGACCGAGTTTCTGGTCTAAACTCATTGATGCAAGAATGGCGCCGGCTATCGAATCGATATTGATGCTCGTAATTTTAAGGTCGCCAACTTTGTCCGAATACGTAGTCAACTGCACGGTTGCCGGCTGATACCCTGTTTTACCCGCACGCAAACCATCGATTGCGGCCTGTTTTGCAAGAGACCGGTCCTGTTCGACGGAGACCACGTCCGGTTTTACAAGAGAGGAAATCAGAGTCGCCCCGGCAGAGCACATTTTGAACGATACAATATCTTTGCCGTTGTTAATTCTCACAAAATAAACCTGATGCGCCCGAAAGAGGGGATGCGCCATTGCGTTTATCGAAACGACGCCCTTATTAAATTCTTTATTGACTAGTTGCGCCACCTTTTTCCCTTCGCAGTCAAAAAGGTCGGCAACGATGCGCTGAGCATTGTTTTTAATTGAGAAATAGACAATGTTGCCTTTTTGCCAAATCATTGTCCCGGCGTTGGTTCTGTTGTTGACAAATGAATTCCCGCCGACGGTCCCTGTTGCATTTTGCATTTTATACATCGGCAAATCGTTCAGCGACCATTCGGTTGGCGCGGGAATTGAGAATTCGCCGTTTGCATTCGTATAGACATACATGAGACGGTTTGCGATATTGGAATAGTTTATCATCGCATCAAAAACAGGCTGTCCTTTCTCGTCAACGACACGCCCGGTCACTGCGGCATTTGCGGAAAAGGTTATAAATGCGAGTAAAGAAACAAGTAACAACTTTCGAATCATAATGCCCCCTTTTAAGTACTGATGGATCGTAATAGTGGCTATAAAATACAGGCTTTGTCACTTTAATTGCAAGAAAGACCGAGCTAAAGCGGAACCACATGAAAAATGAGCGGATTTAAATACGGGAATGTCCAAAATTATGACCGATTAATTAAGCTAAGATTTCCATTGTTGCTTTCGCCCGTATAGCTCATGGAATGGTCGCAAAGATACCCGTCTATCATGAAGATCGACTTGCCTTCCAGCCTTTTGGATTGAATAACAGTCAGATCGGCTCTTCCCTTTTTGGACCATGGGCTTATTTCAACATCATAGGCTTTCCAAAACCCCAAACTAGTATCGGGTGTAAACGAAAAGAAATACTGCATTTTTTGTCCCCTCATAAAATGAAGCGTTTTCAATTCACTATAAATTCGAATTTATTTTTCTTGTTGCAATACGTTTCTTGGCACCAATTAAGATTACTGTGACCCCTTATGGTATCAAAAATCTTAATCTTAAAAATATACGGAAAACATAAAAAAAGTGCATATTTTTTTAAAATATTTTACAATATTTATATTTTTTTACCGCAGTAATTAACTGTAACATATTAATATTTAATATGTTAATATTAATTTATAATTTTAAAATAATTTTAAATTAAAAATAATAGGAAGTGAAACCAACGGGACTCTTTTGGTTATTTTCGTGCAGAATTTTTGAGGTGAATTAAAGCAATTAATATTATTTAAATTGAACCAAAGCATCCGGTTTTTTTTGATTCATATAGCAAAGCTTCGCATATCCCGGCGCATACGCGCAATTCGATACTCTGACTTCATCCATTTGCCCTTTGAAATAAGAATCCAACGCATCCGTTCTTTTCCCTATAGTAAAATCATCCCCGGTAGAGCGGATAAACGTAGGATTTCCAGTGGTAATGGTACTATCGGTACAAATGCCGTTTACATAAATGTATTGTTTATCCCCATTCCGCACGCCCATAACAAGAGCCCATACATGCGTTGAGGCCGGGGAACTAACCATAGTATAGCCGCCTGCGGCCATGCATTCCGCGAATTCCCACGTATTGTAACTATACATCACCTGAAGGTTGAATTGGTTATTTCCCTTGGAAGCCAGAATATGCATTTGTCCATCCAAGGTGTCCATATTTACCCACGCGGAAATCGAATAAATTCCTTTTTCCGGCAAATTCAATCTGCTATTGGCAGTACCGGGCATAGCGATATAACTTGAAACACCGTCGAACCTTTTTGCCTGGCCGATGAGCGATTGACTTTCGGATGCAGCCGAGACGGCATGAGGAATTCCCGAATAATGGTCCGCAGTCGCATCTTTTACCGTATCTGTTGCGGCTTGATTGAAATGCCATACTGCCAAATAATTATTGGCCGTATCGAAAACCGTTTCGCTGTTCGATGCCGATACTGCCCGAGGGTTTCCCCAAAACATATTGATAAACTGGGTTGCATTATTGCCGAAAACCGTGTCGACATTCACCCAAATCTCAGCAAGCCCGGCAGCACTGTCCCAACGTTCGATTTCAAAAGGAAGACGCCTGTCATTTTTTCCGGTAAATAGGATATCCGCGCCGTTCTTTGAGGCCTGACTGAAATCGAAATTCGTACTGTTTAATCTGACAAGTACCGGAAATTTTGTAAAATTTTCGACAACATCGGCTCCGGTTGCGGATGTGTTTAAAGTGATTTTACGGGTAAAAGTCCAGCCGCCGAATAAAATAAGCGCCGTATCCTGAGATTTTACCTCAAAGCTTGGACAAACACTTATAGGATCGGATTCACTTTTCCGAAGCGTGTAAAACAATGCGGGCATTGTTCCTGCAGGTACCGAATCGATAAAGACAACATTGGGATCATGAATCCGCTTGGCAATATTTGTACCTTTAATAAAGAAGTATCCGTTAGCCGTATCCACTGCAGTAAGAATAGATACCCGGACCGTGCCCGGTTTTGTAATTACGGCCTGCGGAAGCATAACATCCTTTTTATCGACGACAACGTTTCTTACCAAGCCGTTTGCACCGGTTGTCGGATTTACAATTTCGACATTATACGTACCCGCATCAACATCGGGTATGGAATAAGCGCCTTGTTCGTCGGTTGTATCGAGCAATGTATCGTTTTGTATGCCGTTGACCGGATCAAACGAATCGAGCACTAATCTTACAATTGAATGTGGGGCGGGAGCACCTTTATCATCGACAATAACTCCGGCCATTTTTGCTTCGGTGCCAGAGGACGTTCCGGCTAAAGAGGTGCAGCTCACGTACAATGACATCGTGCAAATTGCCAGACATATAAAAATTGAGGATAATTTACGCATCTTCGCCTCGAGCCCCTTTTACCCGGCTGACCGGAAACACCTGAAAATTTACCTGTACGACTTTTTCAGCAGGATGCTTTTGCGCTATTTCCGCGGCTTTCCGACGGAATTCCCGCAATTCGGTCACGATTTCTTCGTATCCTTCTTCGTTCACGCCGAGGGTCACGCTCGAAAAAATCCTTTCTTCTCTCGGGAAACGATCCATGGCCTCTCTCGCCAGGTCGATCATTGACAAAACAAAATTATTGATAGTAATGGAGGTTACCGCACTTCCCGAATCGAGGCTTTTTTGCGTTGGCCGCCAAAATCCTTGATCGTTTCGCTTAATCAGCTCCAATGTTTCAAGTAATGCACATGAAGTCTTGGCCTGGTCGGGCCGAATTATCGGCACTACCATCTTGGCCAAATCGTCGTAATTGTCGGTTATATCGACAAAATCGACAATTGCACGTATAACCGAATGGTACCATCGATCATAGAATTTGTAAAGGTGCGGACCAACCCGGTAAATGCATGACTCACGAAAGGAAATTATTTCATCGAACAATTCCTTTTTTCGGGCATTTTTCTTTTCTTGATTAAATTGAACGAGGGTAAGAAAATACTTGGTTTCCCGGGTTTTCAAATTGCAGAGTTGCGCGAACTTTTGCGCCATTTCATCGGAGACGTTTACTTTTCCATGAAGGATGAGCGATAAATGTCCCGGAGATTTTATATCCGTTTCTTTACAGATATAAAAATAATTGAAGCTGGAATCCTCATTTTTTTTAGCTTCAAACTTATCAATGAGGAATTTACGGTAATCGGTGTATCCGAAGGCTGATACCTTCATGGGTTTCTCCTCAGGCCTTATTTGGCGATATGACTTGTTTTTTTAATATTATATCCCCAAAAGCCTAAAAAGTCACTAAGTTTTCTAATATTTAGATTTATATCAACAATTTATATTGAAATAGCAAACCAGTAACATCATGGAAAATAAAACGTTAGGAAATTTAAACACTTTTATAAAAAAGGCAATATTTTTGTTGAATTGTTTTTAAAAATTTAATAATTTTCTTGTAGAAATCACATTACCTCAATATACGCATTTTCCACCAAAATGTTGTTCTATTTTTTTCATTCTTTTCATTTTTATATAAACATTTAGCCCAGATTGTTCAAAAAGCCCCAAATCCTGTAATGTAAAGCAGGAATTCGGGGCTTTTTAAAAATACCCCAGATCGGAATTGAACCAATGACAACCGGTTTAGGAAACCGGTGCTCTATCCAACTGAGCTACTGGGGCAAAGTTAAAAGATAAAATAATTTAGGCCGCTGAACATATTTTTTTTAAGAGAAAAACCAACTGTTTTTCCAACATTTTTCCTTATTAAACGTAATACCATAGAATAGAAACAAAACATCAATGAGGTGTAAGTTTCGCAGGTTTAACGCTTAACAAAGGGGGACATTATGATGATCACCCTGAAAGAGTTACCAAGCGAACGGAGACGCCTGGAAGATTCCTACTCTCTCCCTGAAAACCAGCGGCATTATCCGGACGATGACTATGTTGAAACGCTGGAAAAGGAACTGATAGAAAAATGGCATAGAAAAAACATTGCGGAGGAAATGGAGAGGTTGGTGCACAAATAAAATTATCCGGTGATTTCGAAGTAATGTGCTTGAGCGTGGTCCACGGGCATTTCGAAAACGAAAACGTTTTTTACTCTGGAAAGTACGGGACCTGTTCTCAGGCGTTCAAGAAATTCCTGCAAAACTTCGTCTTCACCCTGTACTTCGCATTCAACGGTTCTGTCGGGATTATTTCTCACCCACCCGAATATACCGGCGGAATTTGCGGTATCCTGGACAAAATACCGGTATCCTACTCCTTGTACGCGGCCCGTGACTGTAATTGACAACCGCTTGGTCGGCATACTTATTTTTTCGAAAAGAAATTGACGATAATGGTTATAACGACGCTCAATAAAATGCAGGTCGCAACGGGAATATATAATTTGAATCTGTCGTTGCCAAACCGTAAATCTCCCGGCAGCCGTCCGATAGGGAATTTGTCGGCAAAGAGAAATACGACGCCGACGACGATGATGACCGTTCCCGCTATGATGAGGAATCTGCCGACATCGATCCAATTCATGACAACGCTCCTTTTCAGTCCGGAAACAAACTGGCTTGAGCCGAATTGTTTTTCTTGGGACTCAGTTTGAAATATGAATAAACTTTTGCAGTTACTTCCCGTCCTCGCGGCGTTCGTTTTAAAAAACCGCTTTGAATAAGAAACGGTTCATAAACTTCCTCGATGGTATCGGGTTCCTCTCCTACGACGACGGCAACGGTATTTAGCCCCACGGGCCCGCCGTTGTAATGTTCGACGATGGAGAGAAGGATTTTCCTGTCGATACCGTCGAGGCCTTCCGCATCGATACCGAGCATCGCAAGTGTTTTATTGACAACATCAAGAGTTATTTTGCCCCGGCCCTTGACCTCCGCAACATCACGGCAGCGGCGCAACATCCGGTTCACTATTCGCGGCGTACCGCGCGCACGACGCCCCAGTTCCAAAGCGGCATCTTCATCGCATGAAATACCCATGATGCCCGCCGAACGCAATGCTATCCGTTGCAATTCTTTGGGGCCATAATAGCCAAGGTGGCAAACATAACCGAATCTTCCCAACATCGGCGCCGTGAGCATGCCTTGACGCGTTGTTGCTCCGATTAGAGTAAAATGCTTAAGATTGAGCCGTACCGAACGGGCAGATGGCCCTTCACCAAGCATGATATCGAAAACGAAATCTTCCATCGCAGGATATAAAAACTCCTCCACAACGCGCGACAACCGATGGATTTCATCAATGAAAAGAATATCTCGATTTTCCAGATTGGTCAGGTTTCCCGCGAGATCGCCGGGTTTTTCAAGAACCGGGCCGGATGTTGTTTGAATATTCACCCCGAGTTCATTGGCTAAAATCCGGCATAAGGTCGTTTTACCAAGCCCCGGCGGGCCGGTAAACAAAATATGGTCGAGCGCTTCTCCTCGCCTTTTTGCCGCTTCCAGGAAAAGGGATAAATTTTCTTTTTCCTTTTCCTGACCGATAAAATCCGCAAATGTTTGAGGACGGAGCGGAATATCACCCGACTCATCGTCGTCGCGAATAGAGCCGCTTATGACCCTGTCGTCCGTATTTTCACTGTTATTATTTTCAAGCATTATAATAAAATTAAAAATTAAAAATTAAAGAGTAAAAATTTAAATCCAAAAAATTAAAAACAACATTTAATATGAAATCGTTATCAAATCACCTGTAAAGCTTTTTTGATCCATTCTTCTACCGGTGCATTCGCATCGATGACGCTTTCCACACGCGCCAAGGCTGCTTGCACTTGCTTTTCGGCATATCCAAGAGAAACCATTGCGGCAAAAGCCTGTGACCGTTCTTCGTTACGGTTTTTCCCCTGCCCGCTTGGCGCGGCAGACAATTCCTCGGAGGCCGGAAATCCCGATAATTTACCCTTTAGTTCGACGATAAGACGCTGAGCGGTTTTATCGCCGACGCCGCTTATTTTGCGTAAGCGCGACGGATCGCCGGCATTAACACTTGCAACAAGATCCGGAACCCGAATTCCCGATAAAATGCTGATTCCGGTTTTGGGACCGATATTGCTGATATTGATAAGCTGCCGGAAAATATCACGTTCAAGCGCGGTTAAGAACCCGAATAGCCGCTCCGCATCTTCCCGCACATAATGATGACAAAGCAATTTCACATTTTCCCCGGGAAGCGGCAATTTTTCGTATGTCGACAACGGGATTGTCAGTATGTAGCCGATGCCGCCGGCCTCGACAATCGCCTCAGACACTGTTTTCTCGGCAAGTATACCACGGACATATTCGAACATTCGACTACCGCCCCATGGTTCTCAGCGTTCGTGAAAACGCATAATGTTGAAAATCGCATACTGCTGCGGCCAAAGCATCATATGCATCGGCCGGATATTCGGTTTTCGGCAACGACAGCATGGTTTTGATCATATATTCAACCTGGTCTTTCTGCGCATTGCCGTTTCCTACAACCGATTTTTTTATTTCCCGAGGAGAATACTCGGCAACCTGCGCGCCCGATTGCACTGCAGCAAGCAATGCTACGCCGCGCGCTTGTCCAAGCACTAAAGTAGTGTGAACGTTTTTAGCGTAAAAAGCTTCTTCGACGCAAACCCTATCCGGCTTATGCGCCAGCATCTTTTCCATAAGCCCTGTGTGAATGCATGCAAGTTTTGCCGGCATGGTGGTTTTCGCTTCGGTACGGATCACACCGCAATCGATCCACGAAATGCTGTTACCGCTCACGCGAATAACTCCGTATCCCGTATTGACGGTACCCGGATCTATGCCAAAAATCACCATTGCACGTACCCTAATTCTATTTGCTCCCGCTCTCTTTACAAGAGGGCAGGAGCGTTGACAAACCAGTTATTTACTGATTGGCGTATTTTTCGGCATCCTCGTCGCTCACGTCTATATTGCTGTATACGTGTTGCGCATCGTCGAGTTCGTCGAGTTCATCCATAAGGCGAAGAACTTTGAAAGCCGCGTCACCCTCGAGCTTGACCAAATTCTCGGCGACTTTGGTGAGCTCGGCACTGATCGGCGTGATACCGACTTTTTCAACCGCGGTACGTACTGCTTCAAAGGTGTCCATTGGTGTCGACACTTCATATTCTTCATCGTCGCTTGACAAGTCTTCTGCACCGGCATTAAGCACGACTTCCATAAGGGAGTCTTCGTCCATTGCACTTTTAGCAATACGGATAAGACCTTTTGCCTTGAACATCCACGACACCGAATTGGCGGCGGCCATATTCCCGCCCCCTTTGGACATGGCATGACGGACTTCGGAAACCGTGCGGTTTCGGTTATCGGACATGCATTCGACAAGAACGGCAACGCCGCCGGGAGCGTATCCTTCGAGCACAAATTCTTCATACATTGCGCCTTCGAGAGTACCCGTACCTTTCGCAATCGCGTTTTCAACATTTTTTCCAGGCATATTTGCAGCCCGCGCTGCGGTCATGGCCGAACGAAGACGCGGATTACCTTCAGGATTTCCGCCGCCCATTCTCGCGGCAATGGTGATTTCACGAATCAGACGGCTGAAGATCTTTCCTCTTGCTGCGTCTGCGTTTCCCTTAGACCTTTTTATCTTGGCCCACTTGGAATGACCGGACATACTACCTCCTTAAACAAGTGATAAAGTGTATATGGTTACGTTGCTTCTAATCAGTTACTATAATTCAACTTTTGTCAGATCGAGCATCGGTGTTCCGAAAAACGCCGACGCGCATTGAATAATCGTCGGCGCGACGTCGCTCACATAAAACTTGCTCCGTTGTTCCCCACCGCTTGTCTCGGGAGAAAAACCGCCTACCGCATGGAGTATGTCTCGGGCCTCGCGCGCGATCCACATTGCGCTATCGAGTACCGTGACATTGGCACCGACGGTTTCCTGAATTGTTTCCATAAGCAACGAATAATGCGTACACGCAAGAATAATGCTGTCTATACCCTGTTCCAAAAGGCCGGAACAATAGTTCCTCGCCGCGAGCCTGGCTATTTCGGTATCATAAAGGCCTTCTTCCACCAGCGGCACAAACAAGGGGCAAGCCTTCTGAAAAGATTTGCAACCCGGGTCGATGTCCCGTATTGTTTTGTCGAAGGCGTTCGAATTTACCGTTGCGGCAGTACCGAGCACGCCGATTTTTTTGTTCATGGTCCGCTTTACGGCGGCCTTGACAACAGGAACATTTGCGCCGATCAACGGCAAATCCTGCATTTCCCTGCTTATATCGTCGAGCAATACCGAGGACATCGTATTGCAGGCGACGACAAGCATTTTGATATCTTGTTCCAATACGTAGCGCACCGATTGCAAACCATAGCGGCGAATGGCATCTTCGGAACGACAACCGTACGGAAAACGCGCGGTATCACCGAAATAAACCACGGATTCGCCGGGCATCAATCGCAGCAATTCTTTAACAACAGTCAACCCGCCGAGGCCGGAATCGACAACCCCTATCGGCCGCGTATCGCTCATAATCCCGCCTCGTATTTCTTTTTGAAATTCATGATCGCTTCGAAAATTGAGACGGCGATGGAATGGCGTACCGAGGCATCGCCCAAAGATTCTTCTTCTTTTTTATTCGAAATGAAACCCACTTCAATTAGTACCGACGGCATATAAGCACCGTTGAGTACCCAAAAATTGGCCTGCCCGATTCCGAGATGCAGTTTGGGTATCACATTGCAAGACGAATGAAACGACTCGGTGACCATTATCGAAAAGTCCTGACTTTCCCGAAGATACTCATTTCCAACCATATCGATTAGGATGTTTTGCAGATTGTCGTAGCGGTTCGCTTTGTCCTCAAGCTTTATAACCGCATTTTCCCTCATTGCAACGAGCTTGTCGTCTTCATTTTTAGCCTGCGACAAAAAATAAACCTTATACCCACGAGTGTTGTCGCGCTTCTTGGCATTGCCTTCGATACTATTTGCATGTATCGAAACGAAGATGTCCGCTTTTTTCTCATTGGCAAATTTCGTCCGGTCCTGCAACGGGATAAAGACGTCTTTATCCCTTGTCATATATACGGTGAACTTGGATTTGCTTTTGAACAGATCCCGAAGATCGCACCCGATATCCAAAACAACCTTTTTTTCTTCCAATCCGCCGGGGCCGATCGCACCCGGATCCATACCCCCATGACCAGGATCAATAACTATCGTTTTTATTATCTCTTGCGATGCCTTGGCATGTTTTATCGAATCCAAGCGGGACGATTTTACCTGAATTTTGCTCGCCGTACTGTCGTGCGCCCGAGACTCCGTGCCCGCTTTTTGATTCACTATCGTAAACAGCTCGTCCGCATTTTCAAAACGTATCGAATCCACCCCTACCGCATGAAAAGCCGACGCACAAAGCTGCGGAGCCAAATACAGCGAACCGCCCATACGAACGGGCGCATCCGCCAGTTGAAGCAGCGAATCGTTAGCACTAAAAAAGGGCATCCCCTGGACAAATATTAGTTTTTTATTTTTCTTTATGCACGTCAATTTTTGCGAAGCGAAATCCCATTTCCAACTAAATCCGACCGATTCGCAAACAACAGGAATAGAAACAAACAGCTTGCTATTGATGCGGGACAGGGGAACGGGATTTCCAATACCTGTTGCGGTGTCTGAAAGTTTTCCGCGATGTACCGTTTTCAAAGTATCGGCATTGACACTGCAAGCGATAAAAGCACATAAAAAAAGCGCTATGAGTGGGCTGCGGGTTGTCATCGTTTTCCGCGAATCCTCATCACTTGCGCCAGACGCCGTTTCGTCTCTTCTTCGGCTATTTTTTCACGTTTGTCAAACTTTTTCATGCCTCGACACAACCCAATTTCCATTTTTACCCAATGCTTATCAAAATATACCTTAAGCGGTATTATTGAAAGATGTTTTCTTTCCGCCTCATTATGGATGCGAACGATTTGGCTCTTATGTAAAAGAAGTTTCCGTTTTCTATAGGGTTCTGCCACTGAAAATCCGCCGACTTGGTACGGCGCAATATGCATATGCTGGACAAACATTTCACTACCGTCGGTCGTAGCATAGGTATCGACAATCGATATTCCACCCTGTCGAATCGATTTGACCTCGGCACCTAAAAGCGCCACCCCGGCCTCAAAACGCTCCAGCACTTCATAGTCGTGAAAAGCCTTTTTGTTTTGGGCCAAAAGCTTTATGGAATCCTTCTTATCCGGCTTATCGCCGTTTTTTTCCGATTTTTGCATGGGTAGGAAAATACAATAATATGGAATTATATAGTACAGAAATACGGTGTTTGCTAAAAAAAAGAAATATATTTTATTGGTTTCAGTTCGAAATCCCCCCGAAACCGTTGTTTCGCAACCGGAAAGTTGCGGCTGTGATTGAAACAGCGCAAAATGCCCAGGGAAAAAGAGAGGGTTAAAATGCCTGACTGTATTTTCTGCAAAATCATAGCAGGCCAAATACCTGCAAGCAAAATTTATGAAGATGAGCACACGCTTATTTTTAAAGATATTTCACCGAAAGCGCCGGTTCATCTATTGGCTATTCCCAAAAAACATTTCGAAGGCATTCACGATGTGCCTGCTTCTGAAATGAGCCTTATGACGGAGTTGTTCGCCGCAATTGCCAAAGCCGTGAAACAATTGCAACTTGCCGAAAACGGTTATCGTTTGGTGATTAATTCCGGTGAACATGCCGGGCAAGCAGTGCCCCACATCCATGTACACATTCTCTCGGGCCGCGATTTGGCCTGGCCTCCGGGCTAATGGCTCGAAAAAACGGATTTTCCCATTCCGCGGACGAGTATGAAAATCATCCCCAAACTTCCGATGGTACCGGTGATGATGTTTTCAGCATGCGCCAGCATTTCAACGGCGAATTTGCCATCGGCCAATGCTTTGCGAGCGATATGGAACCGGAACTGGGCATCGGAACGCTGAGCGCGATCGAAAATAAACGTTTATCAATTACCTTTAAAGAAACGTCGAGCGTCCGTCATTACGCAATACAGAACGCTCCGTTGCGCCGTATTCGCTTCAAACAGGGAGACACGATACAAAACCGGGCCGGCAAAAGCGCGCTTGTACAGGCTGTAACCGAAGAAAATTTTCTGTTGACCTATCAAACGACCATAGGCCCGATTCCGGAAACCGATTTAAGCGGATCGATACGGTTTACCGCGCCGATAGACAGACTTTACTCGGGCCATTTCGACAGGACAAAAGTATTTGACTTGCGGGTCCGTGCGCTGAATGTGCGATTCGAATCCGACAAATCGGAAATCCGCGGGTTTCGCGGACCGCGCATCGATTGCCTGGGACATCAATTGTTTATCGCCCATCATATTGCGCAGAGCCACAAACGGCGCGTCATGCTCGCCGATGAAGTCGGATTGGGCAAAACCATCGAAGCTTGCCTGATTCTGCATCGTCTGCTCTTATGCGGCAGGGCCCAACGAGCGCTTATCTGCGTACCGCAATCGATCGTTCACGTCTGGTTCGTCGAACTTTTGCGCAAATTTAATTTACTGTTCACTATTATAGACGCCTCGTATTTCGATGACGACCGCGCAGCCGACCAAAACCCGTTTTTGACGGACCAACTTGTCTTATGCGACATCGGGTTTTTGGCGGACAACGCGCAGGCGGCTTCATTGGCAACCCAAGCGGGCTGGGACATCCTCATCGTGGACGAAGCGCATCATGTGCGGCATAATTCTCCGTTATTTGATTTTGTGCAAGGAATTTCTTTGGCATGCCGGGATGTTTTCCTTTTGACCGCGACCCCGCATCAGCTGGGAGAAGAAAGTCATTTCGAACGGCTTCGTCTTTTGGACCCGTCCCGTTTTTCCACGTTCGAGGCATTTAAAAGCGAAACCCAAACCCATCGGGCCATTGCCAGGATCACCAGCAATATCGTCGACGGAACGCAATTGGATCCCGATGATACGGCATTGCTTTGTTCTTTGTTTTCGGATACGACCGATTTTACAAAAGAGCAAATTGTTTCCATTAATACCCGACCGCCGGACATGCGCCGACATCTGGTCGATGAACTCATAGACCGTTTCGGCATCGGAAGGGCGATGTTTCGGAATACGCGAAGCGCGGTGGGTAATTTTCCCAAACGAATCGCCGACATTATATCTTTGGACGGAAATTCGCATGATATCGAGCGGAGCAACAACGAGACGCAAAACCAATTCGACTCATTGACAAAAGACCCTCGCCTGCTGTGCCTGATCGCTTTGCTGAACAAATATCCGGGCGACAAGTTCCTTTGCATTTGCCATGATAAGGGGTTGGTTGCCGGAATTGAAAAAGCCGTTCGCCATCATGTAAACATCGAAATAGCGCAATTCCACGAAGAGCTGACGCTCATCGCCAGAGACCGTAACGCGGCCTGGTTCGGCGAAGATGAAGGCGCACGCATGTTGCTTTGTTCGGAAATAGGAAGTGAGGGCAGGAATTTCCAGTTTTGCCATCATCTTTTCATGTGGGATTTGCCTAACAATTGCGAATTGATCGAGCAACGTATCGGACGATTGGACCGCATAGGGCAAAAGCATGAGGTTTTTGTCCATGTTCCTTTTATAAAAGGATCGGTCGGCGAAGTTTCGTGCAGGTTTTTTCATGAAGGGCTTGATGTTTTTCAAAATATTGCGCCCTACGGTCAGGAGGTTTTTGAAACATGCAATGACGCATTGGTACAATGCATGCAGGGATGCATGGCGCAAAACGGTTCATGGAGAAAGGACCTTGACACATGCATAACATCAGCCAAAGTGCAGGCAGCCGCGGTTTCGAAGCGTTTGGAATTGGGCCGCGACAGATTGCTGGAACTTCATTCCTTTCGTCCGGAAATCGGAAACCGGATCGCCGATGAAATCGTAAAAAACGAAACGGACAAAACGCTGGAATTGTTCATGCTTGACTTCTTCAAATTCCACGGCGTGTTTTCGGAACCCCTCGGTACCAGAACCTATAAATTATGGTCCGAATCGGCATTGGACGAAACCTTTCCCGCTCTTCGCACCGACAGGCCGCTTGTCACCTTTGACCGGGCAAAAGCGTTATCGCGGGAAGACATGGAATTTATGACCGCCGACCATCCGGCAGTCCATAACGGGCTTGACATGTTTTTAGGCTCTGAAAAGGGAAATTGCAGTTGCGCACAATGGAAAAACGCCCCAGGCGGCGGGCTTTTATGGGAAGCATGGTATGTGCTTGAATGCGTCGCGTCGCCGTTATTGCATGTAGACAGGTTTTTAGCACCGACGCCGATTCGTATTCTCATCGACCATATGTTGCGGGATAAATCGAATATTTATTCCGGCGAGTCGTTTAATACCGCTCTCTGCGATTATGACAAATGGCACGTTTTGGAACAAAACGACAAGGTAATGGATCTTATTCCCGCATTGCAACAACATGCAGATCGCTGTGCGGCAAAAATCGCTCAATCGATTATTTCGCAATCTTTGCAAGCAATGAGGACAATACTTTCAGCGGAAAAAAGCAGGATCGAGCATTTATCCAGAATCAACCAATCCGTTTTGAAAGAAGAACTGGACGCCGTTGAAACCGAAATGCTTCAACTGACCAAAGCCATGGAAAACGCTACCCCGCGCCTGGATGCAATTCGATTGATCGTATTGCAAAAAAAAACCTAGACTATCGATAATCAAGCTGCCGGCAAAGCTGCTTTGAGAATGCTGTCCGCATCCACAACCACAAAGCTGTCGCTTGCAGACTTTTGAGGCGGCAGTCTTAAAAATGGTAGTGGATAATCGATCGGCGTTGCAGGTACAACGGTTTCTTTTTTTCTATTTCTTTCCGCGTATCATATTATAACAATAGATATACCAATTTCAGTTTGCCTATGGAACGTGGAATTTCTAAATATTTCCGTACAATTTTCCGTAATTTTGAAAAGACACCGGGGGCAATGCAATTTTGAGAAAAAATGTAATTTTACTTTTCGCAAGGTTGAGAATTTCGTTCTATAATGGCTTTGTCGGACAATGCGCGATTATACGAGAAAAGGTTGCCGCCCCGTTAGATGGAAGTGAGGATAGTGATGGAATCCAGTAAGTTCTCCAAGCAAAAACGACGTATCGCTGCCATAGGATTAATTACTCTATGCGTATTGTTTTTTTCAACATCCGGTTTTGCAAAAGATAACCCGACGTCTAGCGACACCTTTGAAGTGATGGTGTCTACGGACCTGGTTGATTTGACAAAATCAAAACCCGCCAAGTTCGGACCGGGATCGATGGACACGTTGCCGCTTCTGGAATTCCGAGACATATCGTTTCTCAGGTACGATCCCGCCAAAGCTGTCGAATACGCTTTCGATTTGATGCCAAGCGTTTTCGACAGGATCCGTCCCAGGCTGCCAAAACTTTACATGAGATCGTTTATCATTTTAATCAACCATAAGGCGGTATACTCCGGAATACTTGTCCCAAACGACTTTACCATCGATTATCTCAAAAAAGCGCATTATACCGGCCCGATAATGCTGTTACCGCCAAAAATATTCGACTCGAATACGAGCAACAGAATAAAACTGTCTTATTTTCCTTTGGACGGAATATACAGGCGAAGTGACGATCCGCGCGGAAATACGGAAATGATCGACTTGTTTAAAAAAGCGGGCAAAATTCTTTTTTAAGAGGTCTGGATGGTATTCATTCGATGTGAAGCGCATCGCGGAGATGCCAAAGATAAAAGTCTTTACGAAGAGGATTCATGTCGGATGCCGATAGCAGGTGTACTGCAGCGGTCCCCAAATCCCGCAGTTTTTCGGCATCGGAATCGTTTTTTTCTTGTTTTCCCTTATTGTGTTTGAGTTTCAGCGCTTCGAGAAACACGGGATAAAACGAAAAATCACGATCCTTAAGAATCGGGCTGGGCAACGCCCACGAAGGCGCGTCGCTGTTACACAGTGAAAACTGCCATTTCACCAGGTTCGCATATCGCAATGAGCTGTACGACGGGCAATAAAAGCCATTGTCAAGTCGTTTGTCGATAAACCGACACGTCGTCGGCTTGAAAAACTTGTCCGGAAAAAAACACAAATCTTCGTCGAGCTCTAAAAAAACATAGTACGGATTGCCGGGAAATGCATGTTGTATCGACTTGAAAATGACCTGTTTTTCCGATTCTTGGTCACTCTGATATGGTGAAAGAAATTCGATCAAATACAATTTGGCCGAAAGTTTCGTGTAAACCGACTTTTCCGCACAAATGCGAAGGTGGTTGAGCCCTGTATCCAAGTCTATTTTCCGTCCGACAAGAAGATTAACCGCGCCTTTGACGATCCCCGGCGACTTGGCCAACGCACAATTAAAAAGACCTGTGCCGAGATAGGCGTCATAAAGGTGTGGATCCAGGCTTACGGCAGTATCAAGAAGCCGTACCGCATTTAACCCATTGCGAAGTGCCGAAAACGGTCTGCTTTTAATTTCGAGCGTGGCAATAAAACCGCTGATCCCGCCCTCTAAAAAGCAGCGTGTTGAGCGTACGGAATCCGGAAACGTTTTGGATTTTAGTAAATCTATGCCTTTGTTTGCATATGCGTTTATTTCTTTGAGCAATTGTTTTTTTTGTGAGGCGTCGGAAAATTCATCGTTTTGGACACGCCACACGCGGGTAGCCACGAACAACATGTTGCTTAACGGCAATAACGAATTCTTTTTTTCGAGCTGCTGAAGTTTTTTAAGTGAGGCGTCCGTTTCGTCCCAATCCATGGAATTGAAATGGAATAACACATATTGTGCAAGCCGGTGTTGTTCCATAGTAATGCCGGGGTACAAGGTAATGTCGGATTTTGCCCAAAGAACGAAAGGAAAACAAATTGAAATGATAAGGGCTAAAAAACAGTTGCGGATAATTTCGAGTAAAAAACGTACTTGTACCGGCTTTGATTTTTTCGGAAGGATGTTACTATTGGTTGGCATAATCTTTTTTATTAAAATAATTCAAAACACCTACCGCTTGTGCAGCGAGATCACTATGCCTCGTGCATAAATTCACATAACTCCCAGCAAGGAAAAAAGCAGTATTACGAATACAAGCAGTGTGATTACGGTATATATCCAATCCCGTTGCGTGAAAAATGAAACGAGAAGTGCCAATACCCGGATAATAGGTATACAAATGAGTAACAGGATTCCAAATTGAATGAGGCTTTTGGCGTCGAAAGAAACGGCATGGGTAAGAATTCCATGCACGCTTCTCAAAGAAACCGGCTCACTAGTAAACAAGTGATAATCGGGCGGCAAAGTATTTGTACGAACGAAAAAAAGCGCTCCGCCCCATGCA
>JBBIGR010000002.1:0-247440 GCA_037447435.1 Fibrobacteria bacterium | reverse complement strand
ACGTTCTCCCATTTTGCCTCCGGAAACTGTAAACATATTTCCGGACTAGACCAAGGGCTGAAAATCTTCAGCCCCTACAATAATATCTTCAGCCCCTACAATAAAATCTGAAAATACGTATGGGTCGAAAATGTAGGGGCTGAAGATTTTCAGCCCCTACGTATTTTCAGCCCCTACCATAAAATCTTCGATCCCTACGAATAATTTCAATCCCGCCCTACCCCTTTTTCTTTTCCGAAGTCATTCCCTTGACATATAAAGAAGCTTTGTTTCGTCCATGTTCCTTTGAATAATACAATGCTTTATCCGCGCAATCTATCAGGTCGGGTCCGTTTTGAGCGTGAAGGGGCATTGTCGCGCAGCCGAGGCTGATCGTCACCCGTAACGGCCTGTCGAGCGACATGATGATTTTGCGCTCCACGGTGTTTCTGATACGCTCGGCGATCACCATTGCTCCTTCTTCCGACGTATCCGGAATAATGACGGTAAATTCCTCACCGCCGTATCGGGCCGGGATGTCGTTCAGGCGCACGGATTGCTTGATGCATGCGGAGATTTCCTTCAATACCAAATCGCCGACCGGGTGTCCGTACGTATCGTTGAAATGTTTGAAATGGTCTATGTCCATAAGCAAAAGCGACAACGGCCGTCCGTGACGTTTGGACCGTTCCGTTTCCCGCACGAGATGCTCCTGGAATGTCCGGTGATTGTTGAGTTGGGTCAGACCGTCGGTCGAGGCCAATGTTTCCATTTTTTGATACAAACGCGCGCGGGTAATCGCCACGGAGGCATTCCCGATAAGAATAGACAAATGCTTTTCAGTGTCTTGTGTAAATTGATTGACAATATCGCTTTCGCAGGAAATAAGGCCGACGATGCGTTGTTCGTCGTCGAACAGCGGTACGATCAACAGCGATGCGATTGCAGGGTTAAACGATTCGGTTTCGATAAAACGGTAATACTTGCCGCGGTACAACTGAAAATTCGATATGTTTACAATCGTCCTTTTCTGAAACGCATAGGAATAGATCCCCGCGTTAATCGGAAACTCCGTGCCTTCGGTAAGCTCCCGAGGGGCGCCGGTGATCTTTCCAATCACGCCGCAACGGCGCTGCTCGTCAAAGGTGATAAGCATCAGACGGGTAAGCGGCGTGAGCAATCCGGTCATTTTAAACAAGACGTCAAAAACCTGTTCCGCACGTAAAGCGGTAATGAATTGCTGTGACGATTCGTAAAAAATCTGGAAGCTTTTGGCTGCCCGCTCCTGAAAAATGCGCATGCGGACATTGGTTATAAGCGCCGCGGCAAGGGACGAAAAACGAAGCAGCGTTTCTTTGTGTTGCTCGGTAAAGGAATTTTTGTCCTGGTTATCGATGCATAAAGCGCCGAGCAGTTCTTTTGCTTCCGAGAGAATAGGAACGCAAAGCACGGAATTAATCGATTCGTGAGACTTGTAATACAAAAGTTCTTCATGATACAAAGACACGTCGCCGCTTAAAAAGGATCGTTTTTCCACGCCGACTTTTCCCACGACACCCCGCCCGATCGGAATTTCGGTTCCTTTGACAATAGAATAATTCTTCGAATGAAAAGAATTGAGCACGAAAACGCGCTTTAACGGATCGTAAACAAATCCGATGGCGGAATACGCCTTAAAATTGCGACTCATGAAATACACGACGCTGGAAAGCAATTCGTTGACATCCGACTTGTTAAGCGCGGCCGCGTCCTGCTCGAGCAAGAATGCCTGGGTCTTACTGGAAACCGGCATGAGGTCCTGTTGCAACAGCGCTGTTTTCTGATTGAAGCCGTCGTCGGGCTTAGGCAGGGAAACCGCCGCTGGCGCAGCGGGACGGTTTTGAGCCGTTGCAGGATTCAACCGGCCAATAATATAAGGCAAAACCGCAGACAAAGTCATCAGTTCAAACGGTTGCGCGCAAACGGACAGACGGTTGAATAAAAGGAAATGCCATCCTTTTGAAGGATAAATAAAAAAACCATGGAAAAAACCGGCAAACCATAACGATGCCAATTCGGAAAGTATGAAAACAAGGACGGAAACAAACCATAGCCGCGGAACGGCCATCGAGAATAAAAGAATGACCGCATAATAACAAAGATACATTGGAGAAAATCCGTAGGGGACCGTGCTTCCCAAATAAGCGGACGCGCATTGCCCGAAATACCGGACGCTGCAAATCGACAAAAAGCAAGCAAGCCATACGGTCCAGGATAAAGATAAAAACCGTATCCGTTTTTGCTTTGCGATAAGCACCGCAGCGCACAGCAGTGCCGCGCAGACCGCAAAGATCATACCCATATCGCCGAACCGGGTCACATAAATATCTGCTTGACCGGTTGTAACAAAGGCGATAAGCGCGCAAAAAAGCGCGGACAACGAGAGCGATATAGACCGAAAAAGCATGGTGTAACCGGTTTCTTTAAAGACCAAATAGTATCTGCACTTTTCGCGTAGATATTTTCCATATAGTTTCTAAGCTTATTTATTTTATAATAAAAGCATAACGCTGTCAAAAGATGCAAAGTAATAATTTTTTTCAACGCGGTCTATTAATTTATAGGTTCCGGCGATCGATAATATCCTTTAACCGTATAAAATCCTACTATGGAAGATAAGAAAAACGCAAATTCGTTTATGGCGCATATATTGAATGCTTTGCCGCCCGCGATGAAGCTGTCGGTAATGTCATGGGTTGTTTCAAAACGATATGAAGCGCCGGGACTTGTTTTACCCTTTGCACTCGGTGGGGCTCCGCACATTCTCGTCGTGCTCCCGCAGGATGAACTGGCTGCCTCGCATCAAGCAAAAAGCTGCCTTGCCCTGGCCTCGCATTTTTCCAATTCCAAAATCACCGTATTATGCGGTTCGGCAGTGACCCCGTTCTTTAAGGCGTTGGGGCCAATCCACGATTTTATCGAATACGACGAAAGTGCCGATAACCCGTTTTCCAAGGAAATCGTTGCGCTCGGAAAAAGAATCCATGATACTAAATTCGATGCCTGCGTCCTGCTGGATAGCGCACCAAGTCTTTCATTATTATATTTGTGCGGAAAAAGTTCGGCGCAAATACGTATCGGCTTTGCCGCCGAAAATGCAAGCCCGTTTCTCAATTTACAAGTAAAGCCTTCCGATAAACGCCAAAACTGCGCGGAGAAAGGGTTGCTGATCGCCTCGATGCTCGGAGCGAAGGCTCCACAAAAATCAAAATGGGGCGTTTCCAAAGAGGCTTTGTCCGAATTAAAACTCCAATTCGGGGAAATGAAAATCGATGTTTCAAAACCGCTGATAGGGATCGATGCGCTTTATTTTGCCGAAACATTCGGAATTTCCTGGACCCAATCGCTTCTTGACGCGCTTGTAAACGCTCATCGAAACTGTTATCTTTATGTCAATAAGCAACCGGGCGAGCAGACAATGCAATGGCTGGCAAGCAGGCAATTACCCGTGTTTTCAAATATGTCTGCGCCGCGCAGTGCGGCGCTTGTCCATTTATCCGCCTATATAATTGCGGGAGCCACGGCATTTTTCCAACTTGCCGATATCCTGCATAAACCGGTAATCGGCATATTTTCTCACAATCAATACGATGCCTATTGCAAGGAGTCGGAAACAACGCGGGGCATCAGGTTTGAAACCGCCGTCGACCAGGGTGTAATCGAGGCGGTCAAACAAAATATCGACGACCTGACGCGTCTCATTGAACCGCGGTAAAAAATTCCGGAAAATTCATCAACAAAATTATGCCCAGCGGGCAGTTTGAATTATATAATATGCAGGATACAAAACAGTTTCTTACAAGACAATTCAAAGGTCTAAGTCGCTGATGTGGCAGATCGTTAAACGATTTATTGTTTTCCAAAGTAAAACGCTTGAATTCAGATACCGGACGTGGCAAAGCAAGCGCGATATCAGGCGCGCGTATCGTGAAGGGAGCGTCGGCAAACGATTATTTAAGCGGACCATGGCGTATGCCCGGTTCGGCCTTATTATCGCAGTCATTGCCCTTGCCGTCGCCCTCATCGTACCGACGGTGCCCAAAATATTTGCATGGATCGTATCGGCTCAAAAGGCGTCGCAGCAGGCTGCAATAAAAAGGGCCCCCAAAAAACCCGTGGCCGTCGCCGGCGTACCGAAACCGGTCATGGTTCGCGACACCGTGCCACTGGTGAAAAAAGAACCTCCTGCGGCCGCTAACGCGGATACGGTGAAAAGCGTTCAACCGAAGCAAGACACCTCCGGGTTGTTGCAGTATTGCATCCTTGCCAATAAATCGAACAAGACGGTTTATTTGCTTTATAAGAATATGACGACGAGCTCATGGGATATTGCCGCGCAGTTTCCTGCGGTCATGGGACGCAATGAAGGGCAAAAACAATCGGCAGGAGACCGGCGGACTCCCGAAGGCGAATATTTTATAGTCGGCCGCAAAGAAAAATCGGAATTGAACGAATTGTACGGGCCGCTGGCATACGTGCTTAATTATCCCAACGAGGAAGACCGTCAGGCAGGCAGGACCGGACAAGGAATTTGGATTCACGGAATGCCGGAAGACAGCAACCGCATGGTGACGCGCGGATGCATCGTCATGCAAAACACCTATCTTCTTGAGCTGGAAAAGTTTTTGAAACTCGGGGTCGGGACGCCGGTCGTGATCGTTGATAAAAGCGATATTTCCAAGCCCCAGGCGTATCCGGATTATGCACGGATCGAACAAAAAAGAAAATATGTCCTGAACGAATACGTCATGCGCGAACACGATTTCAAAAGCATACTCGAAGGATGGCAATCCGCCTGGGCGTCCCGCAATATCGCCACCTATTCGCAGTTTTACGATGCGCAACGCTTCTTTTCGAGCGGGATGTCGTGGAATGCCTGGCGCGACCGGAAAAAAAGCATTTTTCAAACTTTGGAATCCATACAGGTTTCAGTCGATAATATCAGACTCGTCGATTGCTCGGAATCTACCGCCGTGGTTGTGTTTCGCCAGCAATATGCTGCATCAAACCAAGCGGCCAAGCAAAATGCCAAGCGGTTGTGTTTTTATAAAAACAACGGACATTGGCTAATATACCGCGAGGAAACGTTCTCCACAGAGGAGTTTCTCCTATGAAGTTTTCATTGTCTAAAGGAAAAGAAATCAAGGACCCCGCGGCACTTGCCGAGGCTCTTGAAAAACACGTGAACGAAATTCAGGAAATCCTTCAGAATGCGGAGGCGCAAAAGGCCGACCTTCATTCGCTGTTGGCATCTGCGGCAAACGAGCGCAGCCAGGTGCATTCCGAAAAAGCAATAGTCGAGTCGCTTAAGCAGGGCATCGCCGATTTGCAAAACGATTATTCGTCGCTCAAAACGACCATCGAAGGTTCGTCGGCCCAAGCCGCCAAAATAGACGAGTACGCGACCAAGGTGTTTACCATGGAAAAGCATCTCCGCGATATGGATGCGCTGTACGATCGTTGCGTTTCGAAAGAATCGCTTCTCGACGGCGTGAACGCCAAAATCGACGCGCTCATGGAAAAAATGGGCAATCATGGAAGCGAAGGCGCCATTCTCAAAGACGCCATTACCGAACTCTCGCGCCTCGAAGAGCGGATGAAAAAAAACGCCGACGTCATGGTGACGCTCGAAAAGCAGGCGAAGTCGTTTTCGGGCGAACTCGACAAGCTTTCCAATAGTTTCGGCGATGTCCGCGGGGTTTCCGAAACTTCCGCGGCCCAACTGTCGGCCATAGAAAAAGACCTGGAATCGTTTCGGCTCATGAAGGAAAAAATCGATAATCTCAACAACCTTTCCGAATATGTCAAGACGAAAGTGAAGGCATTGGAAAACCAACGGGTCGTGGTCGAGAAAGCGAACGAAGAAGCCGGTCGTCTCAACACCCTGACCTGGCGCATCGACGCGGAAATGAAACACCTTCAGGAACGTTTGACAAAACTGGAAAAAACCGAGAAAAACGTCGAGAAAATCAATGTGATGCTCCAGGAAAGCAGCGCATCCATAAACCAGATCCGTCATTTTGAAAAGTTCATGGAAAGCACGACGCAAAAAATCGCGGAAATACACACGCTCGACGGTCAGCTCGACCAAAAGCTTGCGCAATTTGCAAAAAACAGCACCAGGCTCGACGAAGTGAGCGAGCGCGCCCACGAAGTGCATACCGCCGCGCGCAATACCGAAGCCATTTTCAATACCATATCCAAGCATTCCCAAATGCTCGAAAAAACCCACGGCGAAATCGTCGACTACGAACGCGCGCTCGATAAAGTAAAGGTGCGTATCGAGGAAGTCAGCCAGGAATGGAATGCGGTCGACGCGATCAATCAGCGCATAGCGGCCATCGAAAACCAGCTCGGCGACACCGAAAGCCGCGTGGATGTGGTGCTTAAAAAGTCCAAGGACGTCGATTTTGTCAACAATAAGCTTTCGGATATCCAGACCATCATCGACGATACCACCAAAAAAGAGGAAATGTACATACATTACAAAAAAGAAATAGATTCCGCGGTCATGCGCATAGAAAGCTTCACCGCCAGCGCCAAGTCTTTGGAGTCCAAAGTTTCCGAATTGCGAAAACACGAACAGGACATCATGGCGCTTGCGCAACAGATCGAGGAGTTGCGGACCCTGTCCGACAAGACCGGCGAGCGGGTAAGCCAGACCGAAGAAAAAGCCAAAATCATAGAAGAAGTAGACAGCAAGATCGCCAATTTGGGAGCAATGGTCACCGAGATCGACGAGCGCATCACGGCGCAATTGTCACGCAAGAGTATGATAGACAAAACCGAAAAGCGCCTCGACCAGCTCAATTACCTGCTCGGCGACATCAACATGAAAATCCAAAGCCTGGCCAAAGACCAGAAAGTGGTCGACGACCTTTCGAGCAAGCTTTCCGCGATTTCCGTACAGTCGCAGGAGGCCAAAGGAATGATGGAACGGCTCGCCCAGGAAAAGCTCGCCCTATTGCAGGAAGAAAAACATATCCTCGACATGAAAAAGGAATTGGAAGACCTCGTGGCGAAAACACGGCAAAGTCTGGACGTGTCCCGCAAGGAAATCAATGCCTTTAATGCCGACGTGCTTAAAAACCGCGACCAATTCAACGGGGTCCTGGCCGATAGCAATGCCCAGATCAAAGCCATCGAAAAACATAAGGCGGATATCGACAAAGCGGAAGACCATTTGTCGGCGGTATCAAAAGTGCTGGACGGCGTCAAAGCCGAAATGGACCAGCTTGCCCGTCGCACAGGTAAACTGGAAGCCATCGATTCGAGAATCCAAAACGTCGACACCGTCGTCAGCGATATGGAAATCCGGATTCAGGCCATCGATAAAGGGCGCGAACTCGTCAATTCGGCGCAGAAAAAAGTGGACATGCTCACCGAACTCATCACGCGTTCCGAATCGCATATCGAAAACATCACGGTACGCGGCAAAGACATTGAAATGGTCAAAGGCAAGGTGGAGGAAATGGAAACCATCATGCAGTCCGTCGAACGCCGGATGAAGGAGCTCGCCCGGGAAAAACAAGTTATCAAGGAAGCGGAAAACCGTATCAACAGTCTCACCTTGCTCATGGAAGACATCAAAGCGCAAATCAAAAACCTTTCGTCGGAAGAGCAGCGGTTGCAGACGGCCGTGGAAAAGACGTCGGAATTGCGCTTCTTGCTGGGCGAAGTCGAATCCAAGCTTTCTATTTTCCGTAAAGAAAAAGAGAAGTTGAGCGAATAAATTAAAAAATGGCAACCGACGATTCAGCTTTGCCCGTGGTGCCGCAAGATGAGGCAGCCTCTGATTTTGTCAAGAAAATCGTCGGGCTGAATCCGAATGTCAATGCGGCAATTATCGAGAAAGCCTATCGTTTTTCGTGCAACGCGCATAAAGACCAGCTCCGCAAATCGGGCGAACCGTTCCTCGCGCATCCGGTTGCGGTCGCGCTGATACTTGCCGAACAAAAACTCGACACCGTGACGATTGCGGCGAGTTTGCTCCACGACGTATTGGAAGACACGCAAATCCCCCGCGAAAAAATCGGCGAAGAATTCGGCGAGCAAGTTCTCCTTTTGGTCGACGGCGTGACGAAAATTCAACGCTTCCAGCTCAAATCGCGCGAAGAACGCCAGGCCGAAACGTACCGAAAAATGCTTTTGTCAATGGCCGAAGACATTCGCGTCATCATCATAAAATTTGCCGATAGGTTGCATAATCTTCGGACCCTGACCTATTTGCCTCCTGCGAAAATCCGTATGATCGCTGCCGAAACGCTTGACATATACGCGCCGTTGGCGCATCGGCTCGGAATGGCAAAAATCAAATGGGAGCTCGAAGACCTTGCGTTCAAGTTTTTGTATCCCCATGAGTTCAAGGACATCGTTTCCAAGGTGGTCGCCTCGCGTGACGAACGGGAAGCCTTCATCGATTCGTTTGCCGAACCCCTCCGTCGTCGCTTGACCGATGAGGGAATACAGGCGACCGTCGTGGGCCGGCCCAAGCATTTTTACAGCATTTACCGCAAAATGATTCAGCGCAACAAGCCGTTTGAGGAAGTATACGATCTGCTTGCGTTACGGGTGATCACCAACTCGGTGCGCGATTGTTATCACACCCTCGGCGTGATCCATTCGATGTGGAAACCCATTCAGGAACGGTTTAAAGACTACATCTCGACGCCGAAATCCAACGGCTATCAATCGCTCCATACGACCGTATTCGGCGAAAAGGGCAATATCATCGAGGTGCAGATCAGGACGTGGGAAATGAACCACGTCGCCGAAGACGGGATCGCCGCGCATTGGCTTTACAAAGAAGAGGGCGACGCGAAGAATATTTCAAAAGACGACCGCTCGCTTTCCTGGCTCCGCAATATCATAGACTGGCAAAAAGACCTGACCGATTCGACCGAATTTTACGAGTTCTTCAAAATCGATTTGTTTCATGCCGAAATCTTCATTTTCACGCCGAAGGGCGATCTCATTTCATTGCCCAAAGGCGCGACCGTATTGGATTTTGCTTTTGCGGTCCATACGGATCTGGGGGTTCGTTGCATCGGCGCAAAAGTCGACGGCAAAATCGAACCGCTCAATAAGGTGTTAAAAAGCGGCATGACGGTGCAGATTTTGCATTCGAGTTCGAAACGGCCCTCGGTCGATTGGCTCCGGGAAGTCAAGACCGCGAAGGCGCGGTCGAAAATACGGCGCTGGCTCAAGACCGCGGGCAAGCAGGAAAGCATCGATCTTGGGAAAAAAATCATCGCCGCGCATATGAAGAAAATCAACAAGACGGCGGTTTTTACCGATCGATTGCAATCTATATTGTCAACGCTTGCGGTGCCGAACGTGGAAAAACTGCACGAAATGGTCGGCTCCGGGGAAATGCCCGTGGCACGTGTCGTGGAACTGGTGCAGGACAGGGCGGCCAATAAGTTTACTCCGTCAAGTGTCGTCTCGCGGATCGTTAGGACGATACGGGGCGGCAACAAAGCGCCCGGTGTCGTGGTCGGCGGATCCGACCACCTCATGGTCCGGTTCGCGCAATGCTGTAATCCGATTCCGGGCGATGCGATTATCGGGTTTGTCACCAAAGGCCGCGGTATTTCGATACATCGTCAGGATTGCGCCCATGCGAAATTGTTCATGGAAGACGGCGACCGGAGCATGCAGGTAAGCTGGGCCGAGGGCGATGCCAAAAAATATACGGTTTCCCTCGATTTGTCGGCGCACGACCGGCCGGGATTGCTTCATGAGATTACCGCGGTTTTCTCGAGCCTGGCGGTCAATGTGCTGGAAGGGAGCCTTAAGGTCAAAGGCGAACTTGCAAACGCGTCGTTTAAAATCCAAATCCATAATAAAAACCAGCTCAAGCAGATATTCCGCAGGATTCAGAAAATCAAAGGAATCGAAAAAATCACGCGTACCAAGGATGTTGTTGATTTTTCGGAAATAGAGGACGTGTAGGCGTCACCGCTTCGGCTCGCTTTTTCCCTTGTCCGTAAAATGTTCGCAGGGTTTCCCGGTCGCTTCATACACGGACTGCGAAGGCAAATGCTTTGCCTTGAACCCGAACAGTTTGCACCCGCGCGGAAAATGGTTGTCCCAGGTCACGTAAAAATAAGTGCACTTAAGACAATTGACCGTTGCCGATGAATCGGGTTTTTCCATACGGGTCCTCGTTTACCAATCGATGGGCATATAGTCCTTGAGAAACTTTCCGCACCAATGCTTTCCGGTGTTGATGCCGAGAAAAAACGGGTCGCATACCCGAGCTGCGCCGTCTACTATGTCAAGCGGCGGCTGGAAATCGTGGACCTTTTGTTTGAACTGCGAAAGTTCGGCGGGGTCCTCGTCGGTCACCCAGCCCGTATCGACCGCGTTCATGAAAATGCCGTATTTCGCCAGGCCGTCGGCCGACGTATGGGTCAGCATATTGAGCGCCGCCTTGGCCATGTTCGTGTGCGGATGGCGGTCGCCTTTTTTCCACCGTAAAAATTTGCCTTCCATTGCCGATACATTGACGATGTGCTTTTGTCCGGTATCGTCCCGTTTCATCATCGCTGCCAGGCGGTTGCACAAAACAAACGGCGCAACGGCATTTACCAATTGGATTTCGAGCATTTCGGTGGTGGGTATTTCGCCTTCGCCCAATCGCAATCGCCAGCTGTTTGTTTTTCGCAAGTCAACTTGCTGCAAATCGGCGTCGAGCGCGCCTTTTGGAAATACTGTCTCCGTCGAAAGCGCATTGTCGTACGAATAGGGGATTTGGGAAAGCTGCGCCGACGCGCGCAATCCGATACCCGGCGCTTTTTGGTCCCAGGCCACCACGATTGCGGACTCGGGGGAAATTTGCGCTTTTTCAAAAACCCCGAGAGTGTCTTTACAGTGCTTAAAATTTGCGAGCAATTGCCGCGCGTCCGGGGGTAATGCGTCCAACGGCAGCATTTCGTTTTGTAAAAGATGCGCGTAAAAGCCGGGCGGCCGCCGCACCGTCTGTGCGGCATTATTAATGAGAATATCGAGGCGATCGTATTGTTGCTCGAAAAAACTGCAAAAAATCTCCACGCTGGGCGTATGCCGCAGGTCCAGGCCGTAAATATGGAGGCGGTCGCGCCATTGCGGAAAATCCCGCTCCTTGGAAAAACGCAATGCCGAGTCAACGGGAAAGCGTGTGGTTGCAATAACGCGGGCTCCGGCCCTAAGCATCATCAATGTCGAATGATACCCTATTTTTAAGCGGGACCCCGTGATAAGAGCGGTTTTCCCCGCAAGCGACGCGGTCTGAAACCGTTTTTGATAATTAAAATCCGCGCATTGCGGGCACATGGAATCGTAAAAGAAATGCAGTTTTGTAAATTCCGCTTTGCAAACATAGCAGGTGCGGGGCGAACCGAGTTCGTTACTCGTAGCGCTCGCGTCTGCTGCATCGCGAATTTGCAGCGGCGCCGAAAATACCGCAGCTTCCCGCGCCGTACGAATGCCGGTGGATGCTCGCGCTTTCCGCTCGGTAGCCACGACGGCGAGCCGCTTTGCGTGTTTCATTTCCTTATTCAGTTTTTTCTTTTCATCACGGTTGGGACGGGAGAGCTTTCCCGCGGCTTTCATGAGGTCGATTCTTTGTTCTTCGGATAAAGCGGCAAGCTGCGCAGGGTCGGTCGCTATTTTTTCCAACAAAGAGATGCAATTCTCAACCTGGGCGAAAAGGCTGTTTGCCGATTCCGTTTCTTTTATTTCATCCATTCTTCGCCCTTTGCACTATTTCTTGGAACGGAAATTCATTTGAAAACCGTTGGAATAAAGGTGCGTTTAAATATACCACAAAGCTCAAAGAAGTATATTAAATGCGTTGATTAAAAACCGTAAATTTAAAACAAATCGAAGAAAGAATTATGGTAAAAAAAATACTTTTGATTTCCTCGGTTCTCATTGTCGGAATTCTTTGTTTCTTTGGTTGGTTTTTAAATCAGATGCGGGAACTTAGGCCTATCGAAACCGCTAAAATTTCAGATACGATTTTTGCCGTAAAAGGAAAAATCGGAAATCTCTTTCTTGTAAAAACAAATGACGGGTATATCGCATTCGATGCTGCCGACAATTTTAAAGCCGTTGTTGCAGGGTGCACAAAACTTTCGGTTTCTCCGGAACTTGTAAAAGCCGTTTTTCTTACCCATTCGGATGCCGACCATACTGCCGGAATTGGCGCTTTTAAAAATGCGACCGTGTATCTTTCGCGCGATGAGGTCCCGTTGATAACAAAGAAAATACCGAGGCATTTTTTGTTTTTCAAACACTTCAATTCGTTGCCCGTATCTCACTACTTGGTTTTAAGCGATAGGGACTCGGTGACCATTGGTGAAAAAATCGTCCACGCCGTTGCAACGCCCGGTCATACCGCAGGATCAATGTGCTATCGGGTAGACGGCGATCTCTTTACCGGAGATCTGTGTATTCTCAAAAAAGGCATCATTTTTCCCATGCTGAAAATTTTCACCGAAGATATGTCCATGGATTCGACGTCCATCCGGTCGGTAGCTAAAATGGCAAATGTAAAATCGGTGTATACCGCTCATTCCGGATATACTTCGGATTTTGCCGCAGCTTTTGCCTCATGGCAATAACGCCTCCCAATAATCTGTCGCGGTCCTTCCATTCTTTTTTCCGTGCGTATGCCGGCAGGAAATATATTTTCATCCCTTATGGCCATCGCATATTCCTTTAATAGAACTCCTCTCTTATTGTTTCTATCAGAGTTTTGCTGCAAGTAGGCTTCTCAATAGACAAATCAAGATGAGCTCAGTCAGGCGGTTCGCATGTTGATTACCTCGAATGTTTCTCTTTCCTTCGGCAAACGTACCCTTTTTAAAGATGTGTCGCTTAAATTTACGCCCGGTAATTGCTACGGGCTTATCGGAGCGAACGGGTCGGGAAAATCGACGTTTTTAAAAATTCTTTCTTCCGAAATCGAACCGTCGGCCGGTGAGGTCATCCTGGATCCGAACCTTCGCCTCGCGGTTTTACGGCAGGACCATTTCGCGTTCGACGACTGTACGGTTCTCGAAACCGTGATCATGGGATATAAAAAATTGTATGATGTTCTTCGCGAGCGGGAATTACTGTACGCCAAGGCCGAAATGACCGATAAAGACGGCGAACGTTCGTGCGAACTCGAAATGGCCATGGCCGAAATGAACGCCTGGGACGCGGAATCCGACGCGGCGATATTGCTTGACGGTTTGGGAATTGCCGAAAACATGCATGCGAAAAAAATGCGGGAATTGGAAGGCGGGCAAAAGGTCCGGGTGCTTTTGGCGCAAACATTGTATGCAAACCCCGACATTTTGCTGCTTGACGAACCCACAAACAATCTCGACCTTGAATCCGTGACCTGGCTCGAGGAATTTTTGTATCGCTTCGAAAATACGGTCATCGTCGTTTCGCATGACCGCCATTTTTTAAATAAAGTGTGCACGCATATCGCGGACATCGATTACGGAAAAATCCAGATTTATGCGGGAAATTACGATTTCTGGTATCAGGCCAGCCAACTTGCTTTAGCGCAAAAACGCAACGAGAACCAGAAAAAGGAATCCCGTATCGCGGAACTGAAGGAGTTTATCGCGCGGTTCAGTTCGAATGCGTCGAAGGCCCGCCAGGCAACGTCCCGTAAAAAGCTTCTGGACAATCTCACGCTCGACGAAATCCCGATTTCTTCCCGAAAATTCCCGTATGTCGCATTCAAGCCGGAACGCGATTGCGGAAAGAACATCGTTACCATAGAGCATTGTACTAAAACCATAGACGGTACGCGGGTGCTCAACGATTTGAACATCATCGTCAACAGGGGCGATAAGATCGCCTTCGTGGGGACCAACAATGTCGCGATCACGACCTTGTTTTCCATCCTTGCAAAAGAAATCGAAGCCGACCAGGGTGAAATAACCTGGGGGACCACCATAACGCAAAATTATTTCCCCAAAGACAATCAGGAGTATTTCACGGGCGACAAAAGCGTCATCGATTGGCTGTGTCAATTTACAAAAAATACGGACATAACCTATGTCCGCGGGTTTTTGGGCCGCATGCTTTTCTCGGGCGATGAGTCGCTGAAAAGCGTTTCCGTGCTTTCGGGAGGCGAGCGGGTTCGATGCATGCTTTCCAAACTGATGCTTTCGGGGGCGAATTTCTTGATGCTGGACGAACCGACCGGTCATCTCGACCTGGAATCGATTTCGGCCCTCAATACCGGCCTCATCGATTTTGCCGGTGTCGTGCTGTTCACCTCGCACGATCATCAGTTCGTCAGCACCATAGCCAACCGGATCATAGAAATCACTCCCGCGGGCGTGATCGACAAGGTCATGAATTTCGACGAATACATGGCCGACCCGGATGTGCAAAAGCAGCGCGACAAACTCTATCACGGCCACAATAGAATAACGCTGTGATCCGCCTCAGCGGTTATGGGCAGGATATGCGTGCGAGCGGTCGATTTCCCACAGTTTGGCGTATTTCTGAAACGTGTAATATCCGTCAAGTACCGCGATGACGATGCCGTGCCGGCCGTCGAGAAATCCTTTTCGGAAAATATACGATTTCAAAAAGTGCATCACCGGCCGGACAATTAGGTCGGCGACGCCGCATTTTTTACCTTTTGACAACATCTGCTTCGCGGCAAGCGTCGTAAACCTGTTCATTTTCGACAAATGATGCGAAATGCTTTGATAGGAATAATGGTTGAGCGGATTTTCAAGGAGCGTTTGCGGTCCGTTTAAAACAACATGTTCATGGACAAGCACGTCCGAAAAATGTCCGGCATTTTTGCGGAACAAACGGAGAACGATATCGGGGTTCCATGTCCCGTGATCGATCCATTTCTCAAGATACCGATTATGCCGTTTGATCGAATAGCCCGCTTTATCGAATTTCAACTTGCAAATCTCTTTTTGCAATTCCGGCGTCGCTTCCTCATCGGCGTCGATCCAGAATATCCAGTCGTTTCGGCAAAGGCTTACGGCAAAAGTTTTCTGGTTGCTGTATCCTTCCCACGTATGAGTGACGACTTTGTCGGCAAGAACGCGCGCGCGCCGTGCCGTACCATCGGTACTTTGCGAATCCACAACGATAATTTCATCGGAAAAACCTTTTACGCTTTTTAAACACCGTTCGATCGAATCTTCCTCATTATAGGCAATGACGATTGTCGAGATTGCAGGTAACTCACCTTGGGATTTATAGTTCAAGGCAGGTTGGCCGGTCTTCAAAAAGATCTTTTTGTTTTCCACATAGCGCAATGCTTTTTTGCTTTGTATCCGATATGGATTTATCGTTGTCATATGATAACTTTCGGGTTTTGAATGCAGGAGCGACCTCGGCCTTCATTGCCCTGCGTAATCAATCTTGGTTATAGAAAATCGTAATCAAAAAACAAACAAGCTCTCCCTTTTATTACTTTAAGTATGGAAGAGCCGAGCAACGGAATTAAAATTTCAACTACGTGCAGTATTGAAAGCAAATTTTATACCCGATTACAGCAAATACCGGAAATGCTTTCAATTAAAAATTACAACTATATATTAGACAGAAAAGGGCTTGTTTATGTTACAAAAAATTGAAAATAAAATTGTTGCGATTTTGCAAAATGAAATGGCCTGTTTTTCCGTTTTTGCGAAACATGAAAATAAAAAAAACATTATTACTTCGGTTCTCTTGTCCGAGCCCGGAAAAGGGCGTATACCGCAGATAAAACCCGTTGCTGATTTCGGTGCGGACAAAATCGCAGAATCTATACAAAAATATTGCGAAGGTAAAAAGGTATCGTTTGGTTTTTTATCATTGGATCTTTCATGGTGCACGCGGTTCCAGAGGGCTGTTCTCGAATCTGCGAGAAAAATCGAACGCGGCACTACGGTATCATATTCCGAACTTGCGGTAAAAGCAGGATACCCCAAAGCGGTCCGGGCCGTTGCATCCGTGATGAGGAACAATCGCTTTCCCATAATTATTCCCTGCCATCGTGTTGTTGCCAAGGATGGTTATATTGGAGGATATATGGGGGCAAAAAGCGGGTGGCCTATCGAATTAAAAAGAAAATTGCTTGTTTTGGAAGGTGTTACGGTAGGTTTAACGGGAAATCGAATTGTTGTGAAGCAATAGATAATTTATTTATACTTACTAACCCCACGCTTCGCATAGGATAAGTTTTTTATAGACTATAATTTCTATTTAGGTACTAATTACATTGGTATATGGTATACCGGGCGTATTCGGATATTATTTTAATTAAATATGGACGCGATTACCATTATCGTTCTTTCTACGGGTTTTGCCGCCGGTTTGATTCTGGGCGGCATAGGGCTTTTTTTCTTTTTCAAAATAAACAGAAAGCCCATTTCGGACCAGCCGTATAAAACAAGTTTTGCCTTTTCAGGGAATTTGCGCCAGACTCCGCTCCTGGATGCTATTCAATTCCTGGAAATAGGTAGACGCGAAGGCATACTGCATATTTATTGCGGCCGACGCAAAGGGTACTTGATATTTGTAAAAGGCCAGGTCGTGGATGCGTTTTACCGCAATGTCACCAAACGCGATGCGGTTTTTGCGATGCTCGAACTCGAAGACGGTGATTTCTATTTTGAACCTAAGGTAATTTCACAGCCCAAACTTATCACCGACTCGTCCATGGACCTCGCCTTCGAATGGGATGCCCGCAAAACCGGGCCGATCCCGCAAGAGCCCAAGTAAATTCAATTATCCCATCGATTTTTAACCCTCGTTTCGTGCTGAAATTATTTTTAGCTCTTCCCAGGCACTTTTTTAAAGAAAAGAGAGAGTCATGAAAAGCACATTGAAGATTTTCAGCGGCAGCTCGAATCCCGAACTTGCGAAAAGTATTTGCAAACAAACGGGGATTTCTCTTGGTAAATGCGAAATCGTCAAGTTTTCCAACGAAAACATCAAGGTACGCATATTGGAAAGCGTCCGCGGCAAAGACGTATACGTTATCCAGTCGTCCTGTTCGCCTGTCAATGAAAATATCATGGAATTGCTTATCATGATCGATGCCATCAAACATGCGAAGGCCGATAGTATCACTGCGGTGCTTCCGTATTATCCCTATGCCCGGAGCGACAAAAAAGACGAGCCGCGTATTTCCATTACCGCAAGGCTCATTGCCGATTTGCTGGAAACCGCGGGTGCGGACAGGGTCATGACCATGAACCTGCATTCCCCGCAGATTGCCGGGTTTTTCAGGGTACCGGTCGACCATTTGCTCGCAGGAAAACTGCTATGCGATTATTATAAAAAAGTCGGTATCAAAAATTGCGTGGTTGTCGCGCCCGATGCCGGTAGCGCAAAACGCGCCGGTCATTACGCCATCAGTTTGGGCTTGCCGCTGGCTATTCTCGATAAACGCCGCAACGACGATTCCGAAAACGCGCAAATCCACCACGTTATCGGCGAAGTCAAAGGCAAAAGGGCATTGATATTCGATGACGAAATCGCGACCGGCGGATCGATACTCGAAGTTATCAAGGCGCTCGAATCGCTTGGCGTCAAGGAAATCCAGGCGGCCTGCGTGCACGGCGTGTTGTCCGGCAAGGCGATCGAACGTCTCAAAGCCTCTTCCCTTACCAGGCTGGTCGTTACCGATACCGTCACAATTCCAAAAGAAAAGAAATTTCCAAAACTTGTCGTGCTGTCCGTCGCGCCGTTGTTTGCCAAGGCGATCGAATGCAGCAATAGCGGCAGTTCGATCAGCGGTTTGTTCGGCAAAATTTAAAACGCAACTAGTTTGCTTGTTCAAAAGGACGTTTCCGCAAGAACGTCCTTTTGTTTTATTCACCTTCCCGCGACATCGTATTTTAGCACTATATGGTAACAATACCGATTACGGAAAACGAAGCGGCAGCACGGCTCGACAGGTTGCTCCGAAAGAAGTTTCCTCTTAAAACATTGTCCGATATTTACCGGATGATCCGCACCGGATTTGTACGGGTAAACGGCAAAAGGGTAAAAGAAAACCATCGGGTCGTCCTCGGCGACGTTCTTGAAATCAGGATAGACGAATCGGAACTTGCCGCAGGCAAGGCCCCGGACACCGGCGCGCAAATCGGCCTCGAAAAAACCGATTTTTATCGCAGAAACCTTAAAATAATCTACGAAGACGAGGCGATTCTCGCCTGCGACAAGCCGCCGCATCTCGTCGTGCATCCGGGCACGAACCATGTTTCGGGCGCCACGCTCATCGATCTTGTCAAATGCTATATCGCGATGAACGCGGCAAAAAACAAGGATGCCGATCCGGTATTGGTGCATCGGCTCGACCGCGATACTTCGGGCATTATTCTTATCGCAAAAAACAAGGGAATCGTCAGGAAGCTGCATGAAAGCCTGCGCGGCCACGAAATGACGAAACAATACGTGGCGCTATGCCACGGCAAGCCCAAAACCGCCAAAGGGGTTGTGGAAGTCAATTTGGCCAAAATGCTGGAGGTGAATGCAGGCACCAAAATGAGCGTGGAAGAAGAGGGCATGCACTCC
Organism: Fibrobacteria bacterium; assembly: GCA_037447435.1. Lineage (GTDB taxonomy): Bacteria > Fibrobacterota > Chitinivibrionia > Chitinivibrionales > FEN-1185 > FEN-1185. The sequence goes on along the minus strand of JBBIGR010000002.1, from coordinate 228,891 downwards.
AAGACCGCGTTTACGGTATTGCAATCCACCGCTCTTGTTTCAAAAATGAAACTTGAACTTTTTACCGGCCGCACCCATCAGATCAGGGTGCATATGGCGCATATCGGATGCCCCGTTCTCGGGGACATGCGGTACGGAAATCCCGCGCTCGATGCCGAGCTGTTCAAACATGCCGGTATTAACAAAAGATTATATCTTCACGCAAGTCTGCTTTCCTTCGAACACCCGCTCCACGGCAAAAACATCACCATCACCGTGCCCCTGCCCGATGAATTTTCAAAGGTCATGGCTGTTTAGTCATGAAAAAATGCAAAGAGGAATATCTCTTTGAGAGTTTTTTAACAAAATTAGTCGCTTTGCGTAATGTACTAAATACATATTCGGAGTCCACTCTATCAAAGGAATATTCCCCTCCGATTGTGATTTCCCTAACCTCGTAAACATATTTTTTTGTCATTATTTATTTTTTTTCTTCATGAGCAACATTGAGCGAAACATCGACTGTTTCAGTACTGTTTAACCTGTTGTTCGATAGTGCAGGCGGATCAGTAAATCGCTGGCATTTCATCCCATATTCTGTTTTCAAGAACTCGACCATTCTCTTTTTTCCGTACACCGCCCCATTGCTTAAAGAAGAATGGAGTCTTGGTCTTGACGCAAACATCACGAATTGAAGTCACCCATTCTTTTTTCATCGGTCTTGCGCCCGGACCAGATTCACCGCCGACAATAACCCAGTCTATACCCGTAAGATTTAACCCGGTGATAGGCCCGATAAGCGGCTCAATAGAAAGGAATTTTGTATGTGATCCTACAAGTCGTAAATCTTCAATTCGTGAACGAGTAGCGCTTTGCTCGACGGTAACGCCCTGCCAGATATTGGGTGTCCATTTGATTTTATGAGATAGTTTCAACAATCTTTCAGATCTCTTGGTAAGAACCTGAAATGTGTGCCACCGTGCCTTGTTCATTACCGCAAAGAGTCTCAGAATTTGTTCGTCCGTAATATTTTCATGAAAGGTATCGCTCATAGAATTCACAAAAATCATTCGTGATTTTTTCCATGAAAGAGGTTTTTCCAGAAGTTGCTCGTGGAAAACCGGTGTGAAACCTAGCTGATATGCTTCTGCACCCATTGCTCGCAAGCGTTTGGCCATTCTTTCGGCGTAACAATTCAGACATCCGGCTGAATGCTTTGTGCAGCCGGTAATTGGATTCCAAGTTGTATCAGTCCATTCAATTTTGGTTTTATTCATTTAATAGCCTTTATGTTGATTTTGGGTATTTCGGTAAAATAGCTGTGGCCGAGATAAAAACTGCTTTTTCTTCCGGGAATATTCTCGGATATCGTCTTCGTTTCAATTAAATTATCAGATTGCAGTTCACGAAGGATTTCATTTGCTTTGGTTGGAGGAAACCCTTTAAGAAGAGCAAAGCGGTATGTTTCAATATTTGTCTTTGCCTCAGTAAAAAAGTCAAGAAGTTCATTTTTGAATAAATCGATTTTCTTAATTGAGTTCTCTTCTGGAAACAATGACTGCTGGCCGTGCCAATATTTCTCATCTTCTATACTATAATTTGCTTCACCAGTCTGACCATCAATATTCCAGCATACCTGAAGAAACTTTCCCAGCCCGTAAAGGCTTGATGAGCCGAATATGATTCCGTATATATTTGCTCCCTTTTTTAAAGAGAACGGGGCCAAGTAGTAGTTTTCGGAATTAATTTCATCGCGGAAGTGATTGCACATTAAACGATGTATTGCATTATATTCAGCATTCTTTACTACAGATATATCCAAATTGAATTTGCTTCCAATTTCAGGGGTTTCAATGAATCGTTTCACAAAAGATGATGAGATGAAAAACAACACGTCAGTTTTATTGCATGCAGCAAGAAACTTAAGAATATTCGGTGTAACTTCTTTCACGCCGAATTGGTCCATTATTACTAGTTTTGCAGAATTGCTGTCTTTAAGAATCGGCAAACATTTCTGAAATATCTCACGAAAGTGTTCCGAAGAATAGTGATATTTGCAGCAGGGCTTACCACACGCAATTAATTCAATATTCTGTTTGAGGCTAGTAATATGGTCCTCATTTGTATCGTTGAAAAACAGATCACATTGTATTGCTGCCCGAAAGTCTTCTCTTGATCTGCAATAGCTGCTTATTTCATCAGTGATGATTATAGGAGAGCCGGGATTTTTATTGCTGTCATAACCCGGGCCTGAAAAGAAATCAAATATACTCAGTTTGGCTTGAAAATCTTCATTTGCATACTTTGGGCGTGTCATGAAAACGCTAAGCCATTCCCGAACGTATCCTCTAAAGATATCGAGTTTGACTTTAGTTGCGTCGTCAAAACCTTTTGAGTGAAAATCTGCCATCGGAAATTTCCTAAGTTGCATTATCTCTTTTCGCCCGTCCCATTCTTAATATCATCTTCCACTACCTTAAATGTCAAATAATTCATTAAATACTATTATGTCAATCTTAGGTGTAATCAACACTTGATTACACCATAACTTTCGCATTACCAATATGTTATGAAAAACAGAAAAAAACGATTAACATGCCATCGTGGCGAAAGAGATGGGGCGAAATGAATATTTGCCGTGCATATAAATGAATAAGAAACTAATCGCGGAGGATTTTAAATTAATCATGAATATATGGAATACTTTAATGTAAAGAGAGCGAGATATATTGTCTCTTTATAAATTCGGCATGGAAATGGGAAAAGTTATTGTGAAAGCCTTAAAATTCTGTATGGAAGGCATCAAAATACTCGGGGAAACCCAAAATAGTATTGTTTGCAGCTATTCCGGAAACCAGCACCTTGGTAACAAGAATCACTTTCCTTTGTTTTTTTCTTACCCTTTTTATTGCTTTGCCGATATCGCTCATTTTTAAACCGGTCTTACGTGCTTGTTTCCTGGCATTGTTGAGTAAATCCTCAAATTCATCAATGGAATTCCCCTTACGGGTTGTATCTTCATTGGCACGCATAAAGTTTTCCTTGTTGGTTTTCGTCTTACTAATAAGAATATAAATTGGCCGATAAACCTTCACCTTAATTCTTTACTAATTCTTTTTTGCTCCGAATTTCTCGCAAAAAACTCCTCCAACAAACTTTTTAAGCCTACTTTTCCAGCATAAAATGCGTAAAAAACTTTTTGATGCATAAAAACGTAGCATGAATCACTAAAAAAATTTTTTTAAGCCTTTTTTTGGGCGAATTTTTCCATATACAAGAAGGGTTTGGCAAATAATATCGCAATTTTATTGTCCGCAAGATTTTTTTTGCTTAGAATTGTACAGATTTCGCAAACCCCAATAATGTTTTTGAATAAAACTGGCATAGATCTCGCGTCCGCAAAATTGTTTTTGTGTTTTTTTGCGCGATTTTTATCAATAACGATAATGCGGAGCTATTTATCGCGGAAAAAAAATCCTTTCATGACATACGAACGCAATTTTGGTACGATTAAAATATGGAATGACAATTGCCAACCGATTTCCAAACCGGGAAAAACCAACACGCATCCGTAGAGACGTAATACGCTACGTCTCTACGCCATTCCAAATAATCCGAACATAATTCCAATTCCGATGATAATAACTTCTTATATATATGGTATTGGATTTTTCATTTTATCCCTTGCCCCAGTTATTTTTACTATTGTTTTTAAAAAACACAGTATCTTTATAGAGAGGTGTTTGGGGAATTTAAAACGTTTAAGTTTGGGGGGCTACATGGTTGGGATTCTGAGAGTTTTTTTGGTTTCTTTGATTGGTGTGGGGGTTTTAATTTCGTCGGGCGAGGCGGCGTATCGCAACGTTGCCTTGAATAAAAACGACGTTCATATGGATGTTTGGAACGCGAGCAAAGGTTATCCTCATGCCTCGTCAAATAGCGAATATCCCTTTCCCGGCGGAACTGCCCAGGATGTTTTTTATGCATTGAATGCAATCAACGGCGACACGCTCAATTCTTCGCACGGATCAATGCAATACGCGTCGTGGGGACCTAATTTAAATGTTCCGGGACTGTATTGGCGCGTGGAATTCGGCAAACAATTGGAAATTGACAAACTGGTGATTTGGCTCAGGGCCGATTGGACTTCTACGTCACCTGCACCGCACGATAGTTATTGGAAATCCGCGACGCTTGCTTTTTCGGACAGCAGCAAGCAGAACATAAAAATAGACTCAACGGCAAAAGGCCAAACCATTACCATCACCAAAGTCAAAACCAGTTCCGTGACATTTACAAATCTTGTCGCGAGCAATCCCGCAAAATGGTGCGCTTTTACCGAAGTGCAGATTTGGGGCGACGACCCGGTGACCGTCGTACAGGGAAACCAAAATCATGCAATGACGAAAACATTTCCTTCTTCATTTTCACAAACGCTCATACCACTGGAAAAAGTGAAAGCCAAAGGATACAACAGCATGGAGTTTTTTTCCATAAACGGCACAAAGCTGGGCCAATGGAAACGGGGAAATGAACCGGCAAACGCGGAAATTTCCGTTCCCCGCTCTGCGGGCACGGGAATAGTCCTCGTACGCGGATTTCGCTGATCCGATTTTACGGGGCGAATATCCATTCGCCCCGATTGTTCTTTTCGTTAAATAAATCGGGCATTTTTCTTTGCGTCGTAGTACAATTAAGTCATAATTTTAATAGGCCGAACAAAAATACCTTTCGTAATTTAATCGGATAAACTGCCGAAAACAGGTTCGTATGGCTGAAGACGATACCACCAGATCGCTGATAAAATCTCTTGACAAAGGCAAGCTCAAGGTCCATAACCTGATGCCCACGCTGGAACGGACCTATTTGTCCATCGGGTCGACCATCGGCAAATACAGGATAATCGAGGAAATCGACCGGGGCGGCATGGCAGTGGTATACAAAGCCTTGCAGCTCGATCTGGACCGTGAAGTCGCGCTCAAGGTTTTACCGGCAAACATCACCATAAACCGGCGGTTCGTGGACAGGTTTTTATCCGAAGCGCATGCGGTCGCAAAACTCAATCACCCCAATATCGTCAACATCCACGAAGTCGCGGTGGAAAATAACGTTTACTTTTTAGCAATGGATTACATCCCGGGCGTCAATCTTTATTATTACCTTAATTTCCAGAAACCAAAACTCATCGACGTGCTCGAAATCACGGCAAAACTTGCCGATGCGCTTTCGTACGCGCATCATCAGAAAATCGTGCATCGGGACCTCAAGCTCAATAACGTGATTATGCGCGATCCGACAACGCCGGTGCTCATCGATTTCGGTCTTGCCAAGGCATTGGAAAGCGATGAAGGGACCCTGACGAAAACCGGCGAAATCATGGGGTCGCCCGCATACATGGCGCCGGAACGATTGTTCGGCAAAAGCTCCGATGCCCGAAGCGACATTTGTTCCGTGGGGATCATGCTGTACGAAATGTTGACATTTAAAAATCCCTACCTCGATCCGCGTTCGATCCATCAAACCACCATGAACGTGATCGAAGCAAATCCCATTCCGCCGCGAAAACTCGTCATGTGGCTTCCGGTCGAAATAGAGGCCATTACCCTGAAGGCCATGCATAAGGAACCCGAAGGCCGGTATCAGACCATGGAGGAACTGGCTCTTGACATACGAAGATATCAAAAGGGCGAGCAGGTACTGGCGAATCCGCCGTCCATTCTTTCAAAGGCAAGGCATCTTGTCCGCAGGCATTGGCCAGCGCTGGCGATATCGGCGCTCATCGCGCTGTTCTGCGCTTTTTTGATTTATTCATCGTATGTGCAAAGTAAAAAGGAAAAACCGTATTGGCAGCTCATGTACACGAAACATTTCAACGGGATTGCCATCGGCGACGAATGGTCGCAGTATCCGGGCCAATCCGACAAGGTGTCGGGCTGGGTGGTAAAAAACGGCGAGCTTAATTCGCCGGCCGGACCGTCGTTTGTCCGGCTCGACAGGCCGATAACCCGCGACGCGCGGGTCGAATTCGACGTGCGCACTCTGGACAACAGCTTTTACAACTTTTCTTTTTTCTTATACGGCAACGAACCCGATTCGGGATACGGTTTTCATTTATTCAGAGGGCCTAATGCCGAATGCGGTTTGACGATGCCGGGACAATCGTTTTTATTCTCCGAGTACAATACCCTTTCTTTGCCGCCGTTAAAACGTTTCCACGTATCGGTGGAAAGAAAGGAAAATGTCGTTTCGTTCAAAATCAACGATATTCTCATTTCTAAAGTAAGCGACCTGTTTCCGCCGATCGGCAAGGACCATCAGGGGCTTGGTTTCTTTGTGAACGGTTCGAAATGCGCGATCAACAATGTCCAGGTGTACCGGTATGCGATACCCGAATTGCCGTCCCCGACGCTCATCGCCGACCGCTTATTGGAACGCGGCGATTTTTCGTCGGCAATAGACGAATATCGGGAACTGATGCTCGATTTTCCCTCGTCTCCCATATCGAAGGAAATTCTTACTCGTATAGCTGAATGCTGGATTCGCCTTGGCCGGTACGATAAAGCGAAACAAACGCTTGGCGACGATGCGCTCAAAAACGTGGACCAGAACACGGAGTTTAAAAAACTGTTTTTAAAAGCCGTGCTTCTTGACCGCATGCATGAATCGTCCTCGGCCGACAGCGCGTATTTCGCCATCGGCAATGCGTCGAGCATTCATCCGGTTTTTTCCGCAGCAATGATTTGCATGGCGCAAAAGTCTCTTGACCTTTTGGCACGCAATCAGCAGCAGGTCGCGCAGAACAAAATTGTGTACATGACGGAAACGTATCCGAAATTCTCCAGGTTTTTGGGAAAAGTGCATTTGCAAATCATGAACGGCTATCAGGACAACGAGGAAGTTGACGCGGCGATAGACGTCGGGCAAACCATTGTCAAACTGCATGCCGCGGACAATGAAATACTATCCCAAGCCCGGGTCAACTTGGCCAGATTGTATTTGGCGAAAGTGCAAAAAAATCAGGCCATAGACCTGCTGAATCAATGCATCGCCTCGTATGTACCGTCCGAGGCGCTTTGGCAGGCCTGGATGGAACTTGCCGCGATTTACCGATACGACGCCAACCTTACGGATGCGATTACGACGTATCGGAAAATTTTCGACGATTGTCCGCAATCGCTGTCCACCAAGTGGTTTGCCCGGTTAAAAATGGGCGAACTGGCGCAATTTACCTCAAGTGAAGAAAAACCCAGGGCGATTTTCGACGACGTCGTAAAAAACAATCATCCCTTCATCGTGCCGCGTATGATCGCGAAATATTATTTGGGAATGGTTTCCGACGACGAGCTGCGGGAATTCTGGAATTCCATGTATCCGGGAGAAGACGATATCGGCTATCAGCTCTTCTTCGCGCAAAAGGCGATTCAATCGCAGCAGTGGGAAATCGCGGAAATGTACTTGGTCAACCTCGAAGAAACCCTGCCCGGCCCGTCGTGGGAACTCTTGCAAATTTCGAATTTGCGGAATTTCATCCGAAAACATAAGTGATTTTTCTTGCGAGTAAATCATCCGGTTTTAGTATAAAAGACGAAAGTGCACTTTATTCTTGACGTTTAAAATCATTTTCGGTTATTTTATACAATTCTATATAAACCAGTCACCCTCATTAGGACAATGTTTCGAGAATTAATTACAGGCAAAAAGTATGTAGATCTCCACATTCATACAAAGTTTTCAGACGGAACGCATGCTGTAGAGGAAATCGTTGAAATGGCTGCGGCCAAGAAACTTAAAACGATTTCGATAACCGATCACGATTGTATAGATGCGTATCCTCTTGCTCAGGAACTTGGTGCAAAGCTCGACGTTGAAGTGATTCCTGGGGTAGAACTTTCAAGTGAAATTGCTGGAGCGGATATCCATATCCTCGGATATTATATGGATATTCATAACGCACATCTTATTGCCAAGCTCGCAGAATTAAAAAAGGCCCGATACGCCAGGGCCGAAAAAATCGTTGAAAATCTCAATGCACAAGGAATCGACCTTCGATTCGAAACCGTATTGAATATTGCCGGCGGTGCGGCCATTGGAAGACCGCATATAGCGGCAGCGTTACTTAAAGAAGAATTAGTATATTCTTTCCGCGAAGCATTCGATAAATTCATCGGCTACGAGTCTCCCGCCTATGTTGAAAAATTATCCATGCATCCCGAAGAGGTTTTTCAGCTTATCCGCAATGCGGGCGGCGTTCCCGTGCTTGCCCATCCCGGCGTCACTAAAGTCGACGAACGGATTCCGCAATTCATTCGCGAAGGCCTCATGGGAATCGAAGTGTTCCATTCGGAACACATCGGCGCCATGGAGCGCTATTATATGCAATATTGTAAAAAACATAATCTCGCTTTTACCGGCGGCTCCGATTTTCATAACGGCCATCAAAGCAAATCCGAGGTCGGGAATCCCAAAGTTCCGTACGGCGCCATCGAAAGCCTTTTGGAAAAACTGGAAAAAGTAAAGAGCTCCTCAATTTCAGGATCGTAATAATGATAACCATTCCACTGATTATGGCAGGCGGCAAAGGCGAACGTTTTTGGCCATTGTCCCGATCGTCAAGGCCTAAACAGGTTCTTCCTTTATTGGGATCCAAAACCATGATCGAAGAAACATTGTTGCGGGTAATGCCGCTTTGCAATGTACGGAACGCCAAACCGCTGGTGATTACCGGCAGCGACTGCGCCAAGGCAATGAAAAAAGCCCTGGGAAAATCCAACTCGTACGATTGCATTGTGGAACCGGTCGGGAAAAACACCGCCCCGGCAGTGGGTTTGGGCGCAGCATGGATACGAAAACGGTACGGCGAGGCGATCATGGTCGTCGTATCGGCCGATCACGCGATACGGCCGGTTAAATCCTTTGTAAATGCGGTCAAGGTTGCCGCTTCGGTTGCCCGGGAAAACGATTCTCTTGTCGTCTTCGGCATCCGGCCTTCGCGTCCCGACGTGGGATACGGCTATATCAATATCGGCAAACCGCTTTGCGAAAAGGGAGGCATTTCTTGCTTTTCGGTAAAACGATTCGTCGAAAAACCGTCGTTGCCCGTTGCGCAAAAATATTATAAGTCCAAAGAATATTTATGGAACAGCGGCATGTTCGTATGGAAAACATCGGTCATTCTGCGTGAATTCGAAACGCATATGCCCGAATTATTCGACCAAATCACTGCGGTGGAAAAGGCCGGTTTTTCAAAGGCGGCAATTGATCGTTTTTATTCGCAATGCATCAAGGAATCCATAGATTTCGGTATCATGGAAAAATCGAAAAAGATATCCGCGGTATGCGGGGATTTTTTCTGGGACGATATTGGGTCATGGGAATCGATTGCCAGAATCCATGCGAAAAACGCAAAAAACTCCGTAGCCGTTGGGCAAAGCGTGTTGGAACAAGACTGCAATAACTCAATCATTTTCAATTCTTCAAATAAGGTAGTTGCTTCGATCGGTCTCAGCGATACGGTATTGGTCGTAACGCCCGATGCCGTGCTTGCGATTGCAAAGCCGCTATTGCCGGATTTGAAAAAATATCTCGGCATGATGAAAGATAAAAAATTCCCCGCGGAATTGTTTTAATTCCTATGCCTCGTTCCATCATGTTCATTGCGGGCGATGTATCGGGCGACGAACACGCATCTCTTGTCGTGTCCCGGATTCTCAAAAAACAACCCGACGCGAATGTCTTCGGAATCGGCGGACCGCATATGGTCGCTGCCGGATTTAAACAACTCATGCCGTTCGAACCGTTCAATAGAATGGGCCTGGTCGAGGTCGTTTCGCATTTGCCGTTTTTCCTGAGAGCAAAGGCTACTTTGATCAAGGTGCTCAGCGACACCAAACCCGACGTCCTGGTCTGTGTGGATTATCCCGGCTTTAATATTCCTCTTATGAAAGAAGCGCATAAACGCGGAATACCGGTTGTTTGGTACATAGTTCCGCAGGTTTGGGCGTGGAAGAAAAAACGGGCCAAGATACTTGGCAAATACGCATCTTTCATCGGCGTGGTGTTTCCGTTCGAAGTCGCTTATTTCAACCGGTATGCCGCTCCGGTGGAATTTGTCGGGCATCCGCTCGCCGAAGCCCTTGACAAAAAAATAGACCAAGCCGTTACACGGAGCGAACCAACCGGTTTCGACCGGAATTCCCGCATCCGCTGCGCGGTTGTTCCCGGCAGCAGGGTCCAGGAAATCAAGCAACTGCTCGGCCCGATGATGGACGCCTGCATGATTTTGAAACAAAAATATCCGCTTTTTCAAATTATTGTTTCCAAATGCCCGGGATTACCGAAAACCCTTTTTGAAAATGCCTGCCGTGAGTTTACCGATAAATATGCGGAAAGCATCGTTCTTACCGATGAGCCCTTGGTCGACATTCTCCAAAAAAGCGATATCGCAATGGTCACGTCCGGTACGGCAACGCTGCAAACCGCGTTGTGCCGGGTGCCGATGGTCGTTTGCTATAAAACGTCGCGCTTGACGTATGCTTTATTGAAACGGATGATAACCCTGCCGTATATCGGCTTGCCCAACATCGTTGCGTCGGAAAAAATAGTACCGGAATTGATTCAGGATGAAGCGTCCGCTTTGGGAATTGCACAATCAATTTCAGAGTACGTCGATTCTCCGCAGGTCTACCGGGGCACGTTTCGGACTTTGGGGACATTGCGCGAAAAATTGGGAAACAAAATCCCTTCCCAAGAAATTTGTCTCGCAATAGAACGAATTCTAGACAAGCGGTCATGATCATGCAACCTCTTCCTCAATCGACCGTCGCCTGCGTTGCCTGCCGTTCCTATGACGACGGGGCTGTTTTTGCGGCGGTGAAACGCGGAATAGACCTTTTGGGGGGAGCGGCGCTTTTCGCAAAAGCGCATGAGACCGTGCTCGTTAAACCCAATGCGCTTAATGCGACCGATCCTGCGTTGTGCGTCGTCACCCATCCGGCGGTTTTTAAGGCCGTCTGTGCGGTTCTTAAAACAACCGGATGCAAATTGACTTATGGCGATTCTCCCGCGTTGTATTCCGGATGGGGAAAATGCGGTCCGACCATGAAAAAATGCGGCTATTTTGAAATCGCCCGGGACTTCGGCATGGCGATGGCCGATATGGACAACGGGGAAACCGTTGCCGCGGGGGAAAACGCCGCCTATAAATCGTTTGTCATAGCCAAGGGGGTTTTGGAAAGCGACGGCGTCGTCAGCGTAGCGAAATTAAAAACGCATGGGTTGACCCGAATGACCGGCGCGGTGAAAAACCAATACGGATGCGTTCCGGGTTTATATAAGGGCCAATATCACGCCCGTATTCCCGACGTCATGGAATTTTCAAAATTGCTTTCGGATATTACCGCGTTTGTAGGGCCGCGTTTATATGTTTTGGACGGTATTACGGCAATGGAAGGCAACGGGCCGCAAAGCGGCGATCCGAGGCATTTAGGCGTATTGCTTTTTTCAACGGATCCTTGCGCCTGCGACAGCGTCGCGGCGCGCATCATAGGACTTTCCCCGGAACTCGTACCGACCAATGTCGCCCATGCAAATGCGGGGCGCGGAAATTATTTGCCTCAAAGCATCACTATCGTGGGTGATGACGTGACGCCTTTAATCACTCCCGATTTTGCGGTCAGCCGGGCTCCTGCGGTTGCCGTCGGACCAAACCGGATCATGCGAATGGTAAAAAACGCCTTGGTGCCTCGTCCGGTAATCAACGCTTCCCAATGTACGAAATGCGGAAATTGCATACGCTCGTGTCCGGTATCGCCTAAAGCGGTTGACTGGAAAGAGCAAGGAGTCAAAAACCCGCCGAAATATCGATACGGCCGATGCATACGGTGTTTTTGCTGTCAGGAATGCTGTCCGAGCCGGGCAATCCGGATACAAACGCCTTTTTTGGGAAAACTTCTTCCGGTTCTCTCTTATATTTCATTATTTGCAATGAACGTGCGCATGAAACGGGAAAAGAGGAAACTTATCGACCGTGCCTATGATGGGAAGAAGGATCCGCGATAAGGTCCAAGACCATTTGAGAGACCTGTTCCGGTTTGACAAGGTTCAGACAATTATAATGTTTGAATTTGCAGGTCCGTTCGAGGCAGGGGGAACATTCGTACTTGACCGAAGCTATTTTTGCCTTTGTCCCCAGCGGCCTGGTCCATAACGGCGAGGTCGATCCGAAAATACCGATTACCGGTGTGCCGCAATAGCCCGCTAAATGCATAAGTCCGGAATCATTTGATACGACGACCGACGCTCCCGCAATGATCCTGCACGCCTCAAGCAAATTCGTTTTACCGACAAGGTTCACGACATTATTCGGGGAACCGTTTTGTATTTCCGCTGCAATGTCATAGTCGCGTTTATCGCCCAGGACGATTATTTTTTTCGAAGGGAGCAATTGCGCAAGAGCGGTAAAGCCGCTCCACTGTTTCGCCTTGCCGTACATTGCACCGGGACAGAAAACGATTTTTCCCGCATGTTCGACCGATTTATCTATATCGACGCCTTGCCAGTAATCGGGCGGGACGAAATCCGTTTCAAGGACCAAAGCGTATTCATATGTAATATGTTGGCTTCGGTTTCGAACGGAATACGGAAGCGCTTGCGAGAAAAAAATACTTCGCAGTTCTTTGTTCACCCCTCGCCGTTTTTTTATGCCGGTTAAAAAGGCGAATAATGCCGAAGAAAACGAATGGGGAAGGACATAGACCGAATCAAAATTCCGGCTACGAATTTGATTCAATACAGCCCAGTTTTCTTTCAAACCGCTTTTTGTCCAGGGTATGACGGGAAGGCCGGAAAGGATTGTACACATTGGGGCGAGATTTTTAGGAACCAACAGCGTCACATCGGCATTCTGCATCACTATTTTCCGATGGACAATGGATAGCGCCAATGCGCAATCTCCTATCCAATTCGGCATAATTATTAGTTCTTTTGGCATTCATAACCGCTTGGGAATGAGTATTGATACAAATATAATTAATCACACCGAAATTTGCGGTTATACCTGTTGAATCCGGTCCGATTTTAAAACGCCTCTCGATCTTGCACCTATAGAAAGCAAAAGGATATATTTTAACACGAGGAAAATTAAGGATATTTTTTTTAGGGAAGGTCTAATTTCATGAAGGCTATTATTTTGGCCGCCGGTTATGGAAACCGCATGCGCCCGTTGACGGATAATGTTCACAAGACATTGCTTACGGTTTGCGGAAAAACCATCATCGAAGGGATAGTCGACGGATTGGTCGATAACGGCGTTCATGAGATAATCGTCGTGACCGGTTACAGGGATGCGGAACTGCGGACGTTTCTTACCAAAAGATATCCGGACGTATCATTGCATTTCGTGCACAACGAAAGATATCGCGAGACAAACAATATTTATTCGATGGCCAGGGCTTTCGAAAATACGGTCATCGACGACGATATCATTCTTATCGAATCCGATCTGATATATCAAGGTGCCGTCATACGGCGGATAATAGAGTCGCCTTTTAAAAATGCGGCTTTGGTGGACAAATACCGCAGCGGTATGGACGGGACCGTGGTGACTGTGGAAAACGGGGTCATTTCCAGCGTGATCCCGCCGCATTTGCAGGATGAAAAATTCGATTTTTCCGATAAGTATAAGACGCTGAATATTTACAAATTTTCCAAAGAATTCTGCAATTCGACGTTTAAAAAGCTCCTCACCTATTATGCAACCGTCATAAACGATAATTGCTATTACGAATTGATACTGGGTATTCTCATTTATATGCAGCAAGAAACCGTGCATGCGGAAATACTATCGGGAGAAAAATGGGCCGAAGTCGATGATCCCAACGATCTGCATGTTGCCGAATTTGCGTTCGACGAAAACAAGAGACTGTCTATTCTTGAGGAAGGTTTCGGCGGATATTGGAATTACGACATACTCGATTTCGCCTTTATCAGGAACATGTATTTCCCCAATTCTTCGATAATTTCCGAGATGCGCAACAGCTTGCCCGAATTATTATACAATTACGGTTCTCGCCAAAGCGTGCTCGACCGGAAAATGGCCTGGTTTCTGTTGTGCAGGCAGGAGAACGTGCATGCATTGGGAGGGGCGTCGCAGATCTTCCCGGTATTGCAAATGAGATTTTCGGAAAAGAAGGTTTGCATTCCGAGCCCTACTTTTGGAGAATACACCCGGATATTTCCCAATGCAAAAACCTACGGAGATGCGGTCGGTTTTGACGTCCGGGAAATCGAAGAAAAGGCCGGCCCCTGCGACGTTGTTGTCTTTGTCAACCCCAATAACCCGACGGGCTCCTCATTGGATGCCAAATGGATCGAAACATACGCCGGAAAAAACCCGAAGAAAACGATTGTTGTCGATGAATCGTTTATCGAATTTTCCGTTGCCGGATCGATTATGCCCGCATGTGAAAAGGGCGGGCTCGAAAATGTCATAATCGTTAAAAGTCTGAGTAAATCCATGGGTATGCCCGGGCTTCGTTTAGGATATGTGTATAGTACCGATAAGGATTTCATGGCGTTTGCAGGAAATAAAATTCCGATTTGGAACATGAATTCAATGGCCGAGTTTACCATGGAAATCATTTTGAAACACCGTAAAAGTCTCGCCGGATCCTTCCAGGACACGATCAGAGACCGGCAGGAATTTATGACCGCATTGTCGAAACTTTCCTGTGTCGATACCGTGTTTCCCAGCCAGGGGAATTTCTTTTTAGCAAGACTTCGGGGCAAAAAAAACATGGCTGCCGAAATTGTCAATAATCTATTGTCGCGGCATTCCATATTTGTTAAAGATATTTCGCATAAATTTAACGACGATCATCCTTATTTGCGTATCGCTGTACGATTGTCCCATGAAAACGCGAAATTCGTGTCTGCAATCGCCGAATTTTGTAATTAAAATCCGCCGGTTTTGCCGATTGAAAGAAATAGTTGTTTTATGATTTTTTTTAACCTAATTTGATAGCATATTACTTGTCGAATAATTTATTGAAAGGGGAATCCGTAATGCGCGTCATTCTCAAGCATATGAGTTTGTTGTTTTTGGGAATTACCTGCCTGATTTTTCCCGGCTTTAGTCAGACGGAAAACGATGATGCGACAAATCCTACATTCACCTGTTTAGGAACGAGCGGATTGGTACAAACCCATTCTGCGCAAACGTTGGGAGCAGGGAGGTTGTCGTTTTCATTATTGCAAACCTGGTATAAGCAGGATGCGGTCGGTCAAAATCCGCTCGATTTGGCTCCGAATAAAGACGCTCAGATCTTAACGAGTATCGGCGCAATGTCTTTCGGTGTAAATCCCTTTATAGATATTTTCGCATCCGGCGTCATTTTTACCACTCGGGACTATGATGCTACGCCGAAATCGGGGATAGGCACGATACTGGCCGGCATTGAAGGCGCGCTTCCTTTTCCAAGCACGTCTCCCTTTCATTTAGCGGCGCAAGGCATTGTAATCGGAGGAACGTCCGGCAATCAGCTTGATTCCAATAAAGCCGACGGGTACAACTACTTTGAAACAAGAACGGGTTACGATTTCATGGGAAAACTGCTCCAATCGTTTATTTTCGGTAAAGTATCGCAGGGAATAATGCTTCACTTTAACGAAGGAGCCGTGTTCTCCACCGAGAGCAACAGGAGTACCTATATCATGTTTGCCGCCGGGTTACAGGTCAATCCGCTTTCCCTGCTTTCGATAGGAATAGAATTCAATTCACGAAGCACCTGGAGCGATAATGCAACGATCGCGTCGGACCCGATGTGGGTGACGCCGTCATTGCATTTTAGAACGCCGTATTTTATGAATGTCGTTCTCGGCGCCGATTTTTCCGTTTCGCAAGCAAGATCGGACCAGAATCTTGCTCCGGCATTGGCGAAATATCGTGTTTTTGCAGGACTTGACTTTACCTTCGATTTGCTTGCTGAAAAGAGAAAAGCAGATAAGGAGAAAGCCGCCAAAGAGGCTCAGGAAAAACAAGACCTGATTTCAAGCAAAGCGAAACTTATCGCGGAATCGGACAGCTTATCCAGGAAAATGAAATCCGACTCCCTTAATTTGGTGCAAAAAATGAAAGCCGATTCCGTTGCCGCGGTACAAAGGCAAGAGGCCGAAAAGCGCCGGGCCGATTCGCTTGCGGCCAAGATACATCAGGATTCAATCGCTCTTGTCGATGCGAAAAAACGGTTACAGGAGGAAATGTCGAAACGAAGCGATGCTGAAAAGCAATTGCTCTCTACCGGTATGCTCATTCTCGATGCGGTCTATTTTGAAACGGGAAAAACGGAAATTTCCATTAATTCAAAACCGTACCTTAATATTATCGGAAAAATGTTGACAAAGTATCCCAAGCTCGTCATCGAGATAGGCGGACATACCGATAATATCGGCGGCATCGAAGCGAACAGAAGATTGTCGAGCGCCCGGGCCGAATCGGTTCGGCAGTATTTATTTCAGGTAGCGCCGGAACTTGTCACCCGGCTGACCGCGGTCGGTTACGGTCCGGACAGACCCAAGGCCGACAATCGCACTGCAGGCGGCAGAAAAATCAATCGCCGGGTTGAAATGCAGGTTGTCAATAAGGAAGTATTGAAAGAATATAATCCGTAATCGGGATATGTATGTAGAGACGCGGTATATCCGCGTCTCTATTGAAAAGGCCCTGTTTGGAAACAAACAGGGCCTTTTTTTTGATTTGTTAATTCGATTCCGGCGTAAAAATCCATCCGTCGTCGGTACATTTTCCGGTTTTCCCGGTATCGCAGAAAAATTTATAATGAACGTTGATTTTCTTGCCGAGCGAGGCGCTGATGGTTTTTACCGTGTTTTTCATTTGCCTCAGCCGCACTTCCATGACGCCGATGCCGAAGAAATGACTTTTGCTATCGTTTGTCATAATGCGGCGATTGATTTTTTTCTCAAAGTCGTCGATTTCCTCCAGGGAAAAAAGGCTTATCTTGTGAACGCCGGGAGTAATCGGACTCACGATGCAATGGCCTTTCGCAGGCATTTCAACGTCATCGATAAACAGTTTGAAATCCTTTTCTTTGCCGTCGATTATGGCCGAGTCTATGGTAACGCTCAACGTGCATTGTGCCCGCGATGAGGTCCTGCTCGCATCGTCTATGCAATACTTTTCCTTGAGCATGAAATATTCGAATTCGCGTTGCGACATACTGTCTATGTTTTTTTTCTTGAGCGCAAGGTATCGGGGATCATCGCAAGGGTTTTGGGAAAAAAGAATTGTCGTCAATGCTAACACAAAAAGAATTGCGCGTTTCATTTTCATCCCTTTCGAGCGGCGTTTTTGGTTATTATTGCTGTGTCAATATACATGATTAAAGATAAAAAATTAAAGGATTTTCAGTTCCTGCGTTTAATGCGTTGCTGTGAAAAATGATTCGGGGCAAAACCCTAAGAATGTGACGGCCGTCACATTCTTTAAAAAAAAGTGATCGCCAGCCAATTGTCTCCTGACGAAAATTATTTTGATGTAATGAAGGATTTTATAGTTTCCCAAAAAGCCCTGGCATCGTCTATGGACGTTAAAGCCGCTTTGGACCAAGCGCGAAAAAACGGCAAAACAATCGTAACGACAAACGGGTGTTTCGATATTGTTCATGCAGGGCATGTTCAATACCTGTCCGAAGCTGCTTCACTCGGCGATTACCTGGTTGTGGGTATCAACTGCGATGAGGTGGTCAGGAATTTAAAAGGACCCAAAAGACCGTTGCAAAGCGAGCAAGATAGGCTGACAATCGTGGCAAGCTTGGCCATGGTCGATTTTGCTTTTATTTTTAGGGAAAACGATCCCCGTGCCTTTCTTGAGGTAATTCGCCCGGACATCCATGTTAAAGGCGGCGATTATTCCGAGGATATACTCGAAAAGCCGGTCGTTGAAAAATACGGCGGCAGGGTTCAAATCGTTTCATTTTTAAAAGACCATTCCACTTCCTTGCTCGTTAAAAAAATTGAAATAAACAAATAAGAATATTCTCGATTGAAAAAAAAAGCGTTTCATAGTAAGATTGTATGTACGGTACTCCGTTCGGTATATAAAAATTATCCGGTTAAAACTATCCGTTGCCCCGCAACGGATCAGCCCTTTTGAGGAGCAATGTCTATGGTGAGGCAGGAAGAAGCATCGATAAAGTTTTATCAGGAAGCCTTGACTGAAAATTCCCAGTCATTGGTTTTTTCACGGCTCGCCGATTGCTTTAGGAAAAAAGGGGAAATCCAGGATGCCATCGGCGTTTGCACGCAAGGCCTGAGCGTTCACCCCAATTATATCACGGGAAGGGTTATCCTCGGACGTTGCTATCTTGAACAGGAAAAGATTAAAGAAGCGATCGGGGAGTTTGTCCGCGTTGTCGAGCTCGATAGAAGAAACCAGGTAGCGGTAAAAATGATAGCCGATATCTACGCGCGACAGGGGATGAAGGAAAAAGCGGCTGATTTGTACACGTATTTATTGCGAATGGACCCGGAAAACCAGTCTTTAGCCCGGCTTGCAAATGCGTCCGCCGGAACGGGTGAAACCAACATACTGAAAATTCTCGGGGTGTCTTCTCAAAAAACTCCGGCAGCTCCGTCTTCTTCGCAAGATCATTTTGACTCCGTGGAAGACATGGATAAAACCATTCAAATGGATTTGTCCACACAACCTTTTTCGCCTGTAATGGAACAAACCTCGAATATCGGCGAAATGTTCGTAAAAACGCAGGAATTTAAGCCGGGAGAATTGACCGGCACCGAGCAATTGGTCGATAGCGATGCTCCCGAAATAAAACAGGCCGACGCAATAACCGGGGATGATGTCAGTTCCAGAATGTCGATGTTGTTCGGCAATGGAGAATCGGAAGAGCTTACCGTACCGGATATTTCCCAGAACGAGGCCGGACCACTCGATAAAGATTCGGGCGAAGCAAATGAAGTAATCGAAAGCGTTGCCGAAGATCAGGGAATCCTGCATGAAGAAACTTCCGCGGCATCATTGGTAGACATACAAGAGGCTGCGGCCGTTCCCGTTGTTTCGGGAAGCGATATTACCTCGAGGCTGGAGCAATTGTTCGGAGACACGACGCCTCAAGCAGAACCGGCAGATACGGATATGGTATCCGATTTTACCCAAGCGTATGATCCAAAAGCAATGATCAAGGAGCCGGAAGTCCTTTCAACATCAACCGAAGCGGTTCTTATCGATCCGCCGAAGTCCGCTCCCTCGCTCATTGAGGGACAGAACATTTCCGGCGAGGATGTTACCGAGCGTTTGAATGAAATGTTTTCAGACAATACATCGTCGATCGAAGCGCCTTTGGCCGAAATCGGGAAATTGCTTGACATGCACAGTACGATGCTCGATGAAGAACAAAAGGCCGTTTCGGAAAGCGATATTCCCGCCGAGATGCCGGAGGACCTGCTTCCGAGGGATAACCATGAGGAAGAAGAAAATCGGGGTGACGGCATGGATGTTCTTGAAACCATGCCCGGCCCTATCGATGAACAGGATTTGCAACATTCAGCCGTTGCTTCCGTGATATCCGGTGACGATGTCGCTTCCCGTTTGGAATCGATTTTTGAGGACGAGGAAAATGAAATCGACAAAGTTAACAGCCTGGAGGACGCGGGCGTTACTGAAAGCCTTGACATTTCCGATACCCCGGTCGCGTCGGATGCGCCCGATGTCGCTTTTGAAGAACAAAACATTATGATCGGCGGCGATATTTCCGATGAAGAAATGCCTTCCGACGATGCGACGATGATAGGCACTATTGCCCTGCCTCCCGAAGAAAATACGATTGTCAATCAAGAAGCTGCCGCGGTACCTTCGGCGGCGGCGGAGTACGGTATCGACGACGATGTGGCAGCGGATGAGCAGCCGCAAATGTCGGGGGATGATGTCGTCGGCAGGTTGGACGAGCTTTTTTCCGATAAAATGCTGGAAGCCGGCGCCGGGGGCATCGATTCGATTCCCGACGGTGAAAAGGAAGAGGCTGAAGTCAATCAGGGTTTTTACACGATGTCGGGTGAAAATGCCGAGACTTCAAAATCGGAAGAAATCATGTTGTCGGAATTAGACAAACAAGACGACGTTGAAGAAGAAAAATCCGAAATTTCCGATGAAGAAGTCTTTGAAGACGCCGATGAAACCGTCGAAAAGCCGCAGGCGGATATTTTTCTTGACCACGACACCCTGGATCCGCTGCAAAATATCGTCTTGACACCGGGGCCGGACCGGATTGATGATGATGATATGGAACCCGAACAAATTGACGAACAAGATAATTCCGAAACCTTGCTCATGCCCGAAATCCAAAAAAACGATGAAAATGCCGCAGCGACGGACCAATATTCGATTCCCGACCATGTTCTTACTCCTACGCTTGCGGACATCTATTTCCAACAGGGACAGCCGGTCATGGCATTGCAAATTTTCCAAAGAATTTTACAATCGGACCCGGACAATGAGACGATTGCGGAAAAAATCAAAGAAATTCAAAAGCATATTTCGCTCATGGATGCGGCGCAGGAAAAAATCGAGCCGGCCGCAGTTACGGAAAATAAAATGCCTCGCAAAAATACGGTTGAAGAACCGGTTGTGCCCGTTGCCATGAAAAAAGAGAATATCAAGAAACAGAAAAAAGCAAAACCGCTTACCGGCGTTCGAATAAAAAAAATGTACAAAAACAGAATTAAAAAATCAAAGTGAACCAAACAAGGCTTTCCCGACTTACGCAACTGGTAAAAAAAGGGCCGATCACCCATTTTTTCTTTTCGGATACTATCGACGCCGAGTATGTATCGGGGTTCAGATCTTCCAATGCCTATTGCATTGTTTCAAAGTCAAGGAACTTGCTTTGTAGCGATTTCCGGTATAAGGAAGCGGCCCAAACCTTTTGCAAAAAAAATCCCCATTGGGAATTCGTTGAAATTCGCGAAAACGATTTCTCACGATTGGCAAAATATTTCCCGTCAAAAAGCATAATTGCCTACCAGTCCGACGCGGTCACCGTCGACCAGTTCGACTATTTTAAAAAGGCTTTCGGCAAGGGAAAACGATTCGTTAAAATGCCTGCCGTTGCCAAAACGGTTTTGATTCCGAAAGAGGACGATGAAATCGAATGTATGAGACGTGCCGCACAGGCAGGGGATACTGCGTTTACAAAATTGCTTTCAATTTTAAAAATCGGGATGACCGAAAAACAGGCGGCGCTTGCGCTCGAAGAATTCTGTAAAGAAAACGGTTCCGAAAAGCCTTCGTTCGATACGATCGTTTTATTCGGCAAACGTGCGGCGCTTCCCCACGGGAGGCCCGCAGAGGCGAGACTTAAAAAAGGGGATTGGATACTTTGCGATTTCGGCTGCACGATAAACGGCTATTGTTCCGATATGACCCGGACCGTTGTTTATGGAAAAGCAACTCGCGCGCAAAAAGAAATCTACGATGTCGTGTATCGGGCGCAGCACATCGGTAAAGAGGCCGTTTATGCCGGCGTATCGGCCAGCGATGTGGACCGCGCCTGCAGATCGGTGATTGACAAAGAAGGGTATGGGAAGCTGTTCGGACATGCAACCGGTCACGGCGTCGGTCTTCGGATCCACGAAAAGCCCCGAATCAGTAAAACCGATAAAACCGTGCTCGAAAACGGCGACGTCATAACGGTCGAACCGGGTATTTACGATACTTCGTTCGGCGGCGTCCGAATCGAGGACATGGTCGTTGTGACAAATTCCGGCTGTGAAGTTTTGACAAAAACGGAACGCGAATTAATCGAGGTATTGCAATGAACATCAATGCACTGTTAAAAACAATGATAGACAAAAATGCATCGGATCTTCATTTGCGTGTAGGAACGGCGGCCACGTTCAGGATAAACGGAATGTTGTTCCGGGCGCAAACCGAGCCCATGACGGCCGATGAAATGGAAGGCATTTGCACCGCGATCATGCGACCCGACCAAAAGGAAATATTTTTAAAAACAAACGAGCTCGATTTTGCCATTGGGCTTAAAGGCGTCGGCCGGTTCAGGATAAATGCCTTTCGTCAAAGAGGAACGCCGTCACTGGCGATCCGTTCCATCAAAACCAATGTCCCCTCGTTTTCGGAGTTGGGCCTTCCGAACGTCATTTTAGACATCGCGATGAAAAAGCGCGGCCTTATTCTGGTTACCGGTACGACGGGCAGCGGTAAATCGACGCTTTTGGCTTCCATGATAGACCATATTAACAGCAATACGTCAGTCAATATCGTGACAATCGAGGATCCGGTCGAATATTTGTATCGCGACAAGATGAGTATTATCGCTCAACGGGAAGTCGGTACCGATACGCAGCGATTTGCCAATGCGCTGAGGGCATCTTTCCGCCAAGACCCCGATGTTATTCTTATCGGCGAAATCCGGGACCAGGATACCATGGACACGGCCATGAGTGCGGCCGATACCGGGCATTTGGTTATGAGTACCCTTCATACCATGAATGCCATGGAAACCATTTCCCGCATACTTTCTTTCTTCCCGCCGCATCAACATCAACAGGTACGTCTTGTTCTGTCGAGCGTCCTTGTTGCCGTTATTTCGCTGCGGCTTTTGGAGAAAAAGGACAATTCGGGCGTTGTCCCTGCCGCCGAAATCATGATTAATAATGCCACCGTTGCCGACTATATACTCAATCCGGAAAAATCCCATTTGATCATGCCCGCAATTTGCGAAGGATACACGCAATACGGTTCCCAGTCTTTCGACCAGTCTTTATTGCAGCTTTTCAGGGACGATTTAATCACGTTTCAAACGGCAAAGCAAAATGCGAGCAATCCCGACGACTTTGAGTTAAAGGTCAAGGGTGTGGAAGGAACGTCCGACCGAAGATGGATTGCTTAACTATAAAATTCCATTGTGAATAGAGTGCGAAAAGGAGCGGAAAATGAAAAATAAAATCTCGTTGTGCTTATTGCTTTTAATGAATTTTTACGCGGTTGCACATGCCGAAATGGTTGCAAAAATCACCACGATCGAAGGAACGGTGCAGCTGCTGCGCAACGGTTCCTCCGATTGGCAGAATGTAAAACCGGGGATGCCTTTGCAAGTAGGAGACCAGGTTTTTACGCAACAGGAAAGCTTTGCCGAAATCCGGTATTCCATCGGCACCGTGCTTCGCATGGACGAAAAAACTAAAATCACGCTGGAGTCTTCATCCGAAAAAACATTGAAGACCAAAAGCGCGATCGGCAATGTATGGGTCAATATGCGAAAGCTTATTTCGACCGGCAAGGAATTTGAAGTTGCGACGCCGACCGCAGTCGCCGCAATCCGTGGAACGGTTTACAATATGTCGACCGCCGACGATTCAGCTTCAGCGGTCAGCGTATATGAGGGGAAAGTCGCCGTCGGTCCCTCCGACGAACTTAAAAAGAAATTGGACCTCGAGGGAAAGAAGAAATCGGCCAAAGCGGAGCAGCCGACCGAGATATCCGGGCCTGAGGAAATTCCCGGGCCTTTTGAGGTCTCATTGGAACAATGGCGTTCGATCGTTGCAGGTCAGAAAATATCGGTTCGCAATGACGGCAAATTTTCACAGGAAAAATTCGATTCGCAGGTAACCTCGAAACAGGCTTTTGTAAAAAAGAATCTTGAGCTCGATAAGGTACTCATGAAGGATAAAAACAAATAAGCGGGTCCAATGAAAAAAATCATACTATCAATCATCATATTCGTCGAAGTAATTTTCGGTCAAACCGTTTCGATTTCGGGGACGGTTACCGACAAATCGGGCCAACCGTTGCAAGGAGCAATCGTGACTCTTTTGTCGGCCCGTTTGACGGACACCTCGGATGCAAACGGCGCTTATACCTTGACCAATGCAGCGACCCCGATACGGGGAACAAATGCGAAACAACAAGCTGCAAATGTTCTTCGGTATCAAGGAAACAAGTTTGCCTTTACAACGGCAACTCCTTCTTTTTTTTCGGTTAAGCTGTTCGATTGCCGAGGGGTTTTGATCGCTACGGTATACGAAGGGATTGCAAAGCAGGGTATTACGGTCGTTCCATTCTCGTTTGAAAAGTTGGGCCGCAAGGCATTCGTCATGAGCGTACGAACCGGGGATAAAAGATCGAATTATAAATTTGTTCCGCTGGAAGGATGCGATTTTACCGTTTCGGGGGAATGCCCGATGGCCGACCAAGCTTTGTTGAGAAAAACGGCGGCAGCGGATTGGCTGCAGGCAACAAAAGCAGGCTACGCGTCGCATGTTGAACAATTGAGTTCTTCATCCGCAACAATCGACATTGTTTTAGACCGGTATACGGCTCCTGATTTTGGTGCGAATGTTCTTATGTTTGATCCGACTATGTCGACGACGGCGATGCAAACCCAATTGAACACGATTTATAAGCAGCAGGAACCAAACGAATTCGGCACGAATCGCTATGCATATCTTTTCAAACCCGGTAAATACAATCTTGATGTCGGGGTCGGCTATTATGTTCAGGTGCTCGGGTTGGGCCTTTCGCCGGACAGCGTTGAAATCACCGGGGCCGTGCGATGCATGGACGGAACGACCTGGGGTAATGCATGCGTCAATTTTTGGCGCGGCGTCGAAAATCTTTCCGTGGTCCCGACGCAAAGCGGTAACGCAAATGTGTGGGCAGTCGCGCAATCGACTCCCTTACGGCGGCTGCATATCAAAGGGAATTTGAAATTATGGGACAAAAGCTGGGCAAGCGGCGGTTTCCTTGCCGATTCGAAGATCGACGGTACGGTAGATCCGGGCGTTCAACAACAGTGGTTGTCTCGGAATTGCGAATGGGGAACGTGGGGGCCGAACACCGGATCGTGGAATCTCGTGTTTGTGGGCGACGTCAATCCTCCTTCGGGGACTTGGCCGTCCCAGCCCTATATACGACCATAGACAAGACCCCGCTCATACGGGAAAAACCGTATTTAACAATAGATAAAAACGGGACGTATTCCGTTTGCGTGCCCGCGCTTGTTACCGACAGCAGCAAGGGCACGAGTTGGTCGTCGGGAAAATCGGCCGGCTCATATATCCCCCTCGATTTATTCTACATCGCACACGACGCAAAAGATAATGCGGCGAGCATCAATGCGGCCCTGATCCAGGGGAAGAACGTGCTGTTTACGCCCGGTAACTATCATTTGGAAAGCAGTATTCAGGTCGCGCGGCCTCAAACGATCGTTCTCGGTATAGGATTTCCCAGTCTTATTCCCGACAAAGGTACTCCGGCGATCGTGGTCTCGGATGTGGACGGCGTGAAAATCGGCGGAATTCTTTTTGAAGCCGGTACGGTCAATTCCAAAACCCTGTTGCAAATCGGGGATTCGGGCACGGTAAAAACTCATTCGACCGATCCGATTTGTCTGTATGATATTTTTTGCCGGGCCGGCGGCGCGTTTAACGGTTTGGCCACTACCTTTGTTACCGTTGGCAGCAATAATGTTTTGTATGATCATACGTGGCTTTGGAGGGCCGACGACGGAGCGGCGACTCCGGGTTGGGATGCCAATAAAAATCTCCATGCGCTTATTGTCAATGGGAACAACATGACCGTTTATGGGCTTATGGCTGAGCATACCGAGGAGTATCAAACGGTCTGGAACGGCAACGGCGGCCGTATGTACATGTATCAATCGGAATTGCCCTATGATCCGCCCGATCAGGCTTCCTGGCAGCATAACGGCATAAACGGGTACGCGTCATACAAAGTGGCGGATGCCGTGACCAGCCATGAGGCGTGGGGAATAGGAGTGTATTGCGTCTTTACCAATGCGGTAAGCTGCTTTAATGCCGTCGAAGCGCCGACAGGCCCGGGAATTAAAATGCATCATATGTTGACGCTTCGATTGGGCGGAGCTGCCGGAAGTGAAATTACGCATGTGATAAACGGCACAGGCGCGGCAGCGACATCGGCAAGCAGGGTTCAAAGAGTAAATTGACCAGGTAAAAATAACGGCCCGGAGGTGTTTTCGATACGCAACGGGCCGGATTTAGTATGATTCGTTTTCGGTACGCGGTATTACTCGCCCGTATTCTTTCGTTCGACGAGGATTTGCCGGTTACGATTTCCCGCCTCAAAATACCCGTCCATTTTTTCACCGCGCAATGAATAGTAAAGCGCGTTGTTTAGCGGTTTGAATTTGGAACCGGGAACAAGTATACGTATCGACGTACCGTTTTCTTTTCGCGGCGCATTCCTGCTTTGTTCCGTATATGTCAATCCGGTCGGAACGGTTAAAACGGCTGCGCTTGCCTTCGGAAGGCTCACCACATATTGATTGGCTGAGCGCGCGACGGTTTCGGACGCGCTCGGAGACCATGCTTTCGCTATACCGATGGAATCCCCGCCAAGAGTAATACCGCTTGTCGAATGAAGCGATGCGGCCTGTAAACGGACAAGCGTTCCCGGATTTTGAGACGATATTCCCTGCACGGTTATCGTATAGGCGTTTACGCTGTCTTTATTTATAAGGGAGACTTTTACCGAATCGCCGCTCGATTTTACGACATATGCACCGACATTGACTGTCGTATCATTGAGTTTCGATTTGACGATTTTTCCCGATGAGGCGTACTTGAAAAACAGCATGCCGTAATATTCCGGGCGCGGCTTCAGCGTGCCGGCGGAATCGGCGATCGGCGTATAGGGGCCGGTGCCGCCGCCGTGGAAATTGACGCCTACGATACCGGCATTTGCAATCGAGAACATGAAATCGGCCGTCCAAAGGGCTGCGGCAAAAACATCGCTCACGCCTTTTTGGCCGCCGCTGTATACCGAGTTGCATTCCGATAATCTTGCCGGAACGCCGGCTGCGGCAGCTGCTGCGTACATGGTGTTCATTTTAGAAACGATAGCCTGCTTCGACGAAGGACTAAGCAGTTTCGCAATAGTAACGCTCGGGTCTCCTGCCGGGCCTTCGACATAGTGGTGCTGCGTGAGCAGCATGATTTGTGAAGCGGCGGCTGCGGCAAAAGGAACGACCCACGGCGCGGTTGCGGTGGTAGGGCCGGAAAATGGAGCATCGGGAACTATTTTTCTGACGGCAGCGTAATATTGGGAGAATTCCTTTTCATAATCCGTCACCGCATACGTGGTTGCCCGTAAGCCGTTTCGCGAATATAAATCCGGTTCGTTTCCAATTTCGTAGGAAATCAGGTTCTTCTTGCCGTAAGAGGATATGAATGAAACGATGCTTTTTGCACCGGTCGTGTCAAAGGTGCCCAGAGGTAAACCCATCATTGTTTTCCACCCGATCGCCGATACGAAATCCAAGGCTCGCCGATATTTTAAAGAATCGAAAGGAATGATTCCCTTATTGTCCATGGAATTTCCGCCAAAGCGCAGGACACCGGGCCCGATTTGGCGCAAAAGCAACAGCATCGCATTATCGGTCGGACTCAATTGCGTCGTATCGCCGATGGCGTCCGGACCGTAACTGAGGCCCATAAAATTATCCGGTATCGTGAAGCGAACGCTGTCGGTCGAAACGGCGAGCGTCAGCGATGTTGCCGCAAAAATCGGTGTGAAAAGTAAAAAAACGATACATAAAAACAATGCTGAACAACGTGCGGTTCGGTACGCCATAGTTCCCCGATCTTGTTTACTTTAAGAGATTCTGCCTTCGTAGGCCCAAAGGCCCGTGGCAGGGTTCGGAATAAAATAGATTTCTTCTCCGTCGGCAAGGATGTTGGTGCCGGGTGTCAAGGCAGACGGATCGTAACGCTTGAGCATATCCTCTGCGGACGCATACTCAAAGCCCGCATTTTCCACGTCGTGTTTGCTCATATGGGAAACGCAATACGTGACGGTGAATCGGCCTTCGGTCGATCCGTGTATCAAATGCGCCGCCGCACTTAAATTGCTTTTCAAATCATCGTTTTTCCGTATGCAATCCATAACGTACGGCGTTCCTTTATAACCGTATTTTCTAATGAGCGAATCGATTTGGGCATCTTCT
This sequence comes from Fibrobacteria bacterium, assembly GCA_037447435.1. Lineage (GTDB taxonomy): Bacteria > Fibrobacterota > Chitinivibrionia > Chitinivibrionales > FEN-1185 > FEN-1185. Next base: position 200,884 of record JBBIGR010000002.1, on the reverse strand, counting down.
CCAAATGCTTTCAATCCCGGTGCGATAACGATGAGACGACCGTTGTCGGCAATTGCCATTCGTGTGCGGTATATGCTTTTATTGCCGAGCCAAAAACTTTTATATTCCACAGGGTCAAGATACGTTACAACCGTAGAAAGGGGAGTCGGCACCTGTTCGAAATTTATCGCGCGCGACAGCTCTGCAGCGTGCAGAAAACATTCCTTGCCGGTACCGATAAAAAGACCCGCTACCCGTAATTTTCCGGTTTTATCCCGTCCGATAACGGTTAGAGCGTGGACAATGGGCAATGAACCCAAATAGGTCTCCATTGCATAATCGAATACTTTTCTGACCGGAGAATCGGTTTTACCGAGGATTTTCTCTATGCCGAACGCAGCGCCGAGAAAATGGCTTTTGTGAATGTTTTGCGCGCCGCCGAGGCCCACGAAAATATTTTTTGCATGCCCGGCCATTCCGGCAACTTCATGGGGCACGATCTGACCGATAGACAAAATACAATCATGTTTTTGCTCGACGAGGATACGGTTTACTTCGACCGGAATATCGTAATCGACCGCCCCTTGGGAAACTTCTTTGACAAAATCACGTTTGATTGCCCCAAGATTGACGCAATCGTTTCGCCAATCATGGACTTTAAAAAGTTTTTTCGGGATATCGCCGAACATCCTCGAAAGCTCTTCTTCATTCATTGCGACATGAGTGCCCAATGCGGGCATAATCGCCGATATGGCGGAAGGATTAAAATCGTAGGCAAAACGGGTCAATTTGCCCGCTTCCGAATGGAGTCTTGTGATATCGGGAGGTACGATAAGCATTTTCGTAACGGTTCCCAATGCCGCAAGAGCGGTGGAAATACCGTTTTTTAATTCAAGGTCGGACAAATACTCCGTCGTATTTATTTTTTCAAAGAGCATCATGTGGTGATTTCGCCTTTTTCAATTGCGATACAATGGTTTCGACGATGGTTTCAGGAGATTCTTCTATTGAAACGGTAATTGCGTTTTGCGGAACCTCGAGCGTTGCAAATTGACTATCTAAAAGAGACGTCGGCATATAATGACCGCTCCGTTGCTTCATTCGGTTAAGAATGCATTCTTTGCTTCCTTGCAAATACACAAACCTCACGTTACCTTTTTCCTGCCCCCGTAGGATCGTACGATAGGATTCTTTAAGCGCCGAACACGCCAACACCGCGCCGCCTTCGTTTTCCCAAAAAACCATCTCAAAAGAAAGGCGGTTCAGCCACGGCATCCGGTCGGCATCAGTCAAAGGTATTCCGTTTTTCATCTTGTCGATATTGGCTTGCGGATGAAAATTATCGGCATCATACCAAGAAATGCCGAGTTTGTTTGCAAGTAATTCCGCAATCGTAGACTTTCCGCACCCGGAAACCCCCATAACAACGATAATCATCGTTATACTCCGCTGTATGCGGAAAAGCCGCCGTCGATAGGGATGACGATACCGGTGACGAATTTAGACATGTCGGAAACAAGGAACTTCACCGCACCCAATAAATCCTCGGGTGTGCCGAACCGGTTCATCGGTGTGGCTGAAAGGATCTTCGATCCGCGGGCGGTCAGCTCGGCCGTGTTGGGGTCGGTCAAAAGAAACCTGTTTTGGTTTGTCAATAAAAAGCCCGGAGCGATCGCGTTGACGCGGACATTCTGTTTTGCCAAATGAACGGCGAGCCACGCCGTGAAGTTGTTGATGGACGCTTTGGCTGCGGAATATGCCGGAATTCGGGTAAGCGGCCGGTATGAATTCATTGAAGAAATATTCAATACGACGCCGTCTTTGTTTTGTACCATCGACCGTGCAAAAATCATGGTCGGTAACAGGGTGCCCATGAAATTCAGATCGAAAACGTTTCGAAATGCGTCGATATCCAGTCCGAAAAAAGTTTGGTCGAGGTTGTCGATGTCCGCATCGGCGATGAATTCGCAGGCGGTTGTTGCTTTGGGAGAGTTCCCGCCGGCTCCGTTGATGAGGATGTCCGCGCCGCCGAAGGCTTCCTTGATTTTGTCGTTGGCAGCGTCGCAGGATTTCTTGTCAAGAACGTTACAGCCGATGCCGATAGCTTTTTGGTTGCAGGTTTTGGAAATTTCCAAAGCTTTCTGCTCTGCCCGCTCCGCGCTTAAATCAAGAATCGCAACCGAAGCACCGGCTTGTGCGAGGAAGGTCGCTATTTCGCCGCAAATAATACCAGCGCCCCCGGTGATTATCACGCGTTTGTTATTGAGATCAGAGGGCATTTGCGCATTCATATTGTTCTCTCCGAATTGATGTTTGTTGTGATGAATTGAATCCGAAATATTCCTGGGCATTGTAAAAACAGATATCGCGAATCAGTCTGCCGATAAACGGAATATCCTGCGGAACATCTCCGGCTTCCATTTCAGTGCCGAGGAAATTGCAGAGGATGCGCCGGAAATATTCATGCCGGACAAAAGAGAGCAAGGAACGCGAATCGGTGGTCATGCCGATGAATCTTCCCAAAAGGCCGCTCGATGAAAGTGATTTCAAATGAGAAATAAGGCCGTCTTTGTTGTCGCAAAACCACCAGGCGGGACCGTATTGGATTTTTCCCGGACAGGAGCCGTCCATAAACGTGTTGACGATGTTTGCGAGCAAATCATTGTCCCGGGGATTGATGTTGTACATGACCGTTTTGGCCAGTTGCCCGCTTTGGTCAAGATCGTTAAAATAGGTGCACAGCGATTCGGCGATCGGATAATCTCCCATACAGTCGCCGCCGGCATCCGGACCGATTTGTCCCAACAATGCCGTCCGTACATTGCGCAATACGCCGCAATGCAATTGCTGAACCCAATTTCTTTTATGGTTCATTTTCGAGAGTTCGAGCGCCACGGCATACTGATATACCGGTATTTCTTGCTTCGAAACCGGGTTGCCCGACCGAAGGCATTCGAAAATCGATTTGATCCGGGACGCGGTGAATTGCCCGGTCGGGATAATCGTATAGGCGCTGTCCGCGACCCTGCATCCTTGGGCATGAAAGAATTCATGTCGCATGTCAAGAGCTTCGATCATGGCCTCGAAAGACCGTATCGATATCGATGTCGATTCCGACAGCAAATCGAGATACCGGTTGAATTGGCCGGGATTTTGTATTGCCATTACTTTATCGGCCCGAAACGACGGCAATACCGCGATTTCGAATCCGTCGTCCCGCAATTTGGCATGGTATGCAAGAGAATCTATCGGATCGTCGGTCGTACAGACGGTCTTGACCTTCATGAATCTGAGAAGGTTTCTCGCGGAAAACGATTCTTCCTTGAGTTTCTCATTGCAAGCGCCGTAGATTGCCGTCGCAGTATCTTCCGACAAGAGCGTGTCGATGCCGAAGTAGCGTTGCAATTCCAGATGCGCCCAATCGTAAAGCGGATTTCTAATCGCCCGCGACAGGGTGGAAGACCACCTGAGGAATTTTTCAAAATCCGATGCGCTTCCCGTAATACTGTTTTCATCCGCGCCGTTGGCGCGAATGAGCCGCCATTTGTAATGATCGCCGCCGAGCCACAATTGCGTTATGGTATCGAATTTTTCATCCTCGGCAATCGATTTTGGGGAAAGATGGCAATGATAATCCAAAATCGGCATCGATTCCGCATAGGAATGAAAAAGCGTCTCGGCCGTCTTGTTGTGGAGCAAAAAATTATTCGACATATATGACATTGTGAATATGTTCCGTTCGGAAAATGTTTAACTACGCAAGATACGATCTCGACGTCACGTTGCCGCCCCGCCCGTTCCAATTGGTATGAAATACCTGGTCGCGCGGTTTATCGGTCCTGCTGTATGTATGAGCGCCGAAATAATCCCGTTGCGCTTGCAATAAATTCGCAGGCAGTTGCTCGCTTCGATACCCGTCGAAAAACGCAAGCGCCGATGAAAAGGCGGGTAACGGGATACCCATCAGCACGGCTTGGGAAACGACCCTGCGCCAGGACGCCTGGCAATTTTCGACAACGGTTTTGAAATAGTCGTCAAGCAGCAAATTTGCCAGATCGGGGTTTTTATCGAATGCCGATTTAATTTTGTCAAGAAACGCGCTGCGTATGATGCAGCCGCCGCGCCATAAGAGGGCGATGTCGCCGAAGTTCAACGTCCAGCCGTATTCCTTTTGCGCTTCACGCATGCACATAAACCCCTGCGCATAGGAAATTATTTTGGATGCCAAAAGCGCCTGGCGGATATCTTCGATAAACGCCTTTTTATCGCCGCCGAACAAAGTCGACGGTCCTTTGATTTTTTTCGATGCAACAACACGCTCGTCTTTAAGCGCCGACAAACATCGTGCGTACACGGCTTCGGCGATAAGCGTTACCGGAATGCCAAGGTCCAAGGAGTTTACGCTGAACCATTTTCCCGTGCCTTTTTGCCCGGCAAGGTCCAGGATTTTGTCGACGAGCGGAGTATTGTCGGAATCTTTGACCGCTAAAATTTCGGCTGTTATTTCAATAAGATAGCTGTCGAGTTCGGTCTTGTTCCATTGGGTGAATATCGATTGCATTTCGGAGGCGGAAATTCCGATATTCTTCATAAGGTGATATGCTTCGCAAATGATTTGCATATCGCCATACTCGATGGCATTATGCGCCATCTTGACATAATGACCCGCGCCGCCGTTTCCCACCCATTCGCAACACGAAGAACCGTCGGGGGTTTTTGCGGAAATAGCCTTGAAGATATCTTTGACTAATGGCCAGGCGGCGGCACTTCCGCCGGGCATGATGGACGGGCCGTTCCGGGCGCCCTCTTCTCCGCCGGAAACGCCGGTTCCGATGAATAATATGCCTTTTTCTTCGAGGAATTTTGTGCGGCGTATCGTATCTGTAAAGTAGGAGTTCCCGCCGTCTATGATACAGTCGCCTTTTTCACAAAACGGAAGAATCTGTTCTATTGTGGAGTCGACCGGAGATCCGGCTTTGACCATGAGCATTATTTTCCGAGGTCGTTTTAAAACGCTCATCATTTCCTGAATCGATCGTACCCCGACGACGTTCGTACCCTTGGCCGCATTGGCAAGGAAATCGTCTACAAGGCTAACCGTTCGATTGAAAGCTGCGACCGTGTAGCCGTGGTCATTCATATTTAAAATGAGGTTTTGTCCCATTACTGCGAGACCGATGACGGCAATATCTGCTTGTTGTCCCATTGCGCTGTGCTCCTTTTATGCCATGTAAGAATTTTATTTTTGAAATTTAATGATATCTTCGAATTTGTAGCCTTGCTCGTTGCACATCACTTTCACATGCGAATCCCACGTCGGTTCCTTTACTTTTTGCTGCGAACAAAAGCAATCCACGCAAAGATAACGGATTTCCTTATCGGATTTTGCCCGGATTGTATGAAGGGTTTTTGGAGGAATTTTTACGACATTTGTCGGATGAACTTCAATTTCATCTTTCGCTTCGCCGATCGTGAGGATCCCGTCTCCCTCTAAAATATAAAAAATCTGTTCGACATCTTCGTGCGAATGCAAATGGACCGCTTTTCCCGGTTCTACAATGACAATAAACACCTCCGATGCGGACGCATCGGCCCTGTCTATTATCAAATCGTTGCTGTGAGTAGGAAACGCATATCGTTTGCTGTTTTTGCTGTCGAACACGTATTTCATAGTCGGTACCTTTTGGTAAATCCACCTATTCAGGCGATTTTTGCTTTCTCAAGTCTCGGTACGATAACCTGGATAATCAATAGAGCCAGCAAATACATCGATCCGGCAATAACGAAAATCGGCAAATAATTACTGGCGTTCTTATTTAGAATCGCACCGATATAGTTTGCCATGATGAATCCGCCGATTCCGCCGGCCGCACCCGCAATTCCGACAACCGATCCGACAGCGCCTTTGGGAAACATATCGGAACCGAGGGTATACATATTTGCCGACCAGCCTTGATGCGCTCCGCAGGCAAGTCCGATAAGTAAAACCGCAACCCAGATATTTGCCGTAAATGCCGCACCGACGACCGGCACGACGCAAAGCGCACAAAGCAACATCGAGCTTTTGCGTGCGACGTTCAATGAAAGTCCCCGTTTGATGAAAAAGGCCGGCAGCCATCCGCCGACAATCGATCCGACGCTGGCCATGGTATAAATGACGACCAAAGAAATGCCCATCGTTTTCATATCGGTAATATTGACGTGAAATTTCTTGTTTAAAAAGCCGGGCACCCAAAAAAGCCATACCCACCAAATAGGATCGGTAAGGAATTTTCCCAATAAAAAGGCATAGGTTTGTTTATGGCCGAAAAGGGAAAGCCAGGGCGTCTTTTCGATTTTTTCTTCAGGTTCGCTTTGAATGAATGCCAATTCTTCCGGCGAGAGACGGGGATGCTTTTCCGGTCTTTTGTAAATGATGAGCCACAATACAAGCCACAAAAACCCGATAGCGCCGGTCAAAATGAAAACCCAGCGCCATGTTCCAAGCGACGTCAGTATCCATGCAACGGCAAACGGCGTAACGAAGGCGCCGATATTGGTGCCGGAATTGAAAATGCCGGTGGCGAGGGCGCGTTGACTTTTCGGAAACCATTCCGCAACGGTCTTCACTGCGGCGGGAAAATTCGCGGCTTCGCCGATTCCCAGAAGAATCCGCCATAGTATAAAAGAAACGACGGTTCCGGAAATCGCGTGCCCCATGGCTGCAAGGCTCCAAAACGTAATTGCGATGATAAAGCCTTTTTTGATTCCAATTTTGTCAATCAGTGCGCCGGCGCCGATCATGGCAAGCGCATAGGAAAGCTGAAAGAACGATATGACCCGGCCATATTCGAGTTCCGACCAACCGGGCCAGGATACTATCATGGGTTTCAGTATGCTGATGACTTGCCGATCGATATAGTTGATGGTCATGGCAAGAAAGAGGACGCCGCAAATGATCCATCTGAAATATCCGGTATTTTTTTTTGCGTCTGTCACAAGGCTTTTTCCTTTACTGTTGTAATGTCCGCAATACGTTGCCGTATTGCGGTAATCGATCGATTGTGCCGTTTGATTTCAAGCAAAGGGTCAATAGTTGAGGTTCAAACGGACATTCCACCACCAGTCTTGTTGTCTTTCGAGAACATCCTCGGTGTAATAGTAGTTGGGATTGTTGGCGACCGGACGCATATGGTCCCGGGCCAATTGCACGATAAGAGCGAAATGGTCGAGGAAGTTCTTTTTAAAATAAAACGACCAGAACCAGGGAAAGACGGAGCTGACCAATGCATTGGACGGCGGATCGGGAATCGGTTTCCAGGGCCCGGTTCTGCCGAAAACTTCCATACCCGAGTTTGCATATTTATTCGGAAAATGCTCGACTTCGATCGAAAAGACATCGTCGGGAGTCTCTTTGATGACATCAAAAGACGCTAATTGAATCAGCCTGAAAAACGGAAGATTCAATCCCATCATGTAAAGCATCCGGTCGTTGGGATTATCATAAAAATGTCCGCCGAAATTCGTCGGATCCGTCGATACGGTATCGTAATTCTTTTGGTCGGAAACGCCGGTTATGCACCATTCGCCGTACAGCCGAAGATCCGCTTTACTGAACGTATTCTGCAATCCGAAAATCGGCTTAGGGTCAAACGCAAAACGGGCCATCAGCTTTGTGCCTTCAAACGTGTATTGCGCCGTATCCCCGTTATCTTTAATGTAACGGTAATCTTTATTGGTTTCCTGGGCGTCATACGTATTGAACAAATGGCACGCGCTGATTCCGCCGCCGATATCAAGACATTTCAGCACTCGATAGCTGGCGACAAAGGATAATGAGTAATCGACCAGGGGCGGAAGAAGGTTTGAGCTTGTCAAGAGAAGGTCCATATGCAGACTGTCGAATAACGTGCTGCTGAATCGAAATCCGAGAAGTCTTGAATAAGGCCGATTGAAATTGTTCATGACATAGACGGGATAGGTATTTGTACGGAACAAATATTCCCCGAGGTTTCGGACGTCGGGAGCGGTTCTAAAAGGGAAATAACCGAATCCGATTTGCAACCAGGGTCTGTCCAAATCGCCCAACGTATATGTACCTTCGGCCCTGTCCGGGTAAAAGGTGAATGCGGGTTGATGCGATTCATACAGAACGGTCTGATCATACGGAAAGTGGAAACCCATCTGGCATTCGATTGCAAGCACCAATTTGATGCGATCGGTCACGGATATATCGTTGACCCACTGAAACAACATCCTTTCCATCCACGCTTTTTCGAAAAGCCCTTGCCCGCCGTCGTTTGAGACGGTTTCGGTCGAATGGTTTGCATCCATGGTTCCTTCAACGATTTCGCCGCCTTCAAATCCCAGAAAACCGCTTTGCTTTATTTTTACTCCCGAAGCCTCCGGCGCTGCAGCGGGCGGCGGCGGCGTTAACGTCGTCGGAGATTCCATAGTGTCAAGATTGTCCGCGAAACAAAGCGATACAGCAATCAGTACCCCCAGTACGGATGATTTTGCTGTCATGTTCTTCATAAGACCCCTTTCGTCGATTGCTCGGATTGTGTCAATTGGTAAACGGCACCGTTGTTTGCGATCGTGGCCCCGAAGGTATCGCCGTTTATCGGCGATACCTTCGGGGAATGAGTTTAGATTTTTTGTAAAGCATCAGGTTCAATACCAGAGTCAGCCGATTTCGCTATTGCACCGTAAGAGTTCCGGAAACGGGGAAAGCGGTCAACCCTTGTCCGGCATACGATGACGGCCCAACCAGGATTGTGTACGCGCCCGGTGCGACGACAAATTTGTTCACGCCCGTGCCGTCATCGAAATAGGCAAGTTCTCTTTCTCGAATGGTAAAGGACACGGTTTTTGTCTCGCCTGCCGCCAGCGTTACCCGATTAAAGCCTCGCAATTCCTTAACCGGTCTGGGTTTCGGCGAAGCGTTCGGATGAATGTACAGTTCGGCGACTTCATCGCCGGCTTTAGTTCCCGTATTCTTGATGTCGACCGTAACGACGTATTGACCGACGTACAGAGGGCTGGGATTAATGGTTAAATTGCTGTATTGGAATGTCGTGTAGCTTAAACCGTAGCCGAACGCATACAACGGGATGAGATTATTCTGATCGTAATAGCGATATCCTCTTCCAAAATCAGTCGTATAGTTTTCATATTGGATAGCGGTCGGCGCATCGGAAAATGCAGGCAATTGACCTGCGCTTGCAGGAAAGGAAGCCGATAGTCGGCCCGAGGGGTTTACATCGCCGTATAAAATCTGGGCCAGCGCCGTACCCTGAGCTTGGCCGCCATACCATTCGACAAGTACCGCATTTGCATTTGCCCAGCCTTCCTGAACCGCAGGGCTTCCGCCGGTCATTACGACGACGCATTTTTTTCCGGCTGCGATAATCGACGCGATAAGCGCGTTATCCGTGTTGGCGGGCGTAATGTACAATGAAGATCTATCCTGGTTTTCAGCTTCGCCGGAAACACCCACGACGACTACGACCTGGTCTGCCGATTGCCAATTCTGCGCAAGATACTTTGCGCCCGCTCTGGCACTGATGCCGGCATCCGGAGCTACTTGAATACCGGCGGCAGGGTCGGGACACGGTTTTCCGCTTGCAATGGCTCCGACTCCCCATTGTCTGCATTGATTATAATAGGTTCCGACAACCGCAACGGTTTTGTTTGGATCTAACGGCAATGTAGGTGCGGCCGGTGTTCCGAAATTGGCATTCTTCACAAGAACGATTGATTTTAAGGCGGTTTGCAATGCCAAGTCTTTGTGATTTTGCGATTCGAGCGTTGCGGCGTATTTCGTGTTTGCATTTGTCCCAAGTTTACCGATGACGCCGGACCATACTTTTGTCCGAATCACTCTTTTTGCCATATCGTCAAGCCTCGTTTGCGCAACCTGGCTGGGCACCACGTTTGCAAGCTGAGAATACACGACGGCATCCGGCAATTCAACGTCCTGACCCGCGTTTGCGCATTGTGCGGCGGTGTTATTGTTCATCGCGTCCCAATCGGAAATCGTAAAGCCTCTGAATCCCCAGTCGGTTTTCAGGATATCGGTCAGCAAATGGGTGTTGGCAGGGCAATAGGTATTATTGACCTGGTTATATGCACTCATGATGCCCCACGCTTTGCCTTCCTTGACGATGTATTCAAAAGGCAACAAATAATTTTCACGCAACGGACGTTCCGTGATATTTGAGCTGTATTTCGAACGGTTTGTTTCACGGTCGTTGCAAATGATGTGTTTGGGGGTAATAATGCAATTCAATTTCTGAGCGCCGTTGCAATACGCAAGACCGAGTTGGGCGGCAAGATACGGGTCTTCACCAAAAGTTTCCCAGTTTCTTCCACCGCGCGGGTCAATCACCATGTTGATCATGGGTGCCTCGATCATATAATGGCCTTTTGCCCAGAATTCCTGCGCAATGGCAGTACCGACACTATCCATAAGCTGCTTATCGAAAGTGCAGGTCATTGCGGCACCGGTAGGAAACGATGTGGAATATCCGCTTACGAGCTGACACGGACCCGAAGTTCCGTTGGCCATGTAGAATCCCGGAATGCCGCCGTATTTGTTAAGATCGGGGTATTCCCGGTTTCCATTCGAATAACATTGAGCTGCTTTTTCTCCGTTGGTCATTTGTGCGACCAAGGCATTTGTTGTTTTTTCGATATTGCTTTGACCGTCATTGATCGTCACTTTAGCCGTATAGGTCGTTGCCGGCGTGCCGGTAATATGACACCAGAAATAAATTTCGTTTGTCCCGTTTATTCCATTGGCAAGAGGGACAATACCGACATCGCCCTTTACGGAATCGACGGTGACCGCGCCGCCCGCTCCGACAGGATCAAAAGACAATACGATGCTCAGGGAATCATTGTCGTGAATGTGCATGTCGTAGTTGACTTTCCCAACATAATAGGAAACGGTTGGAGATGATGAAAGGCATTTAAGAAGTTTTACCGGGACCGACACCGTGTCCAACGTTGTGGGTACGGCAAAAATGCTCGTTGCGCTCGCCGCAAAAAGAAACATAAAAAGACCGATAATGCTTTTTCGCATGATTTTCCTCCGTTAATTTCTTATCTGTATAAAAAGACTTGAAGATTTTTCTTGAATGAACCACCCGATAACTGTGCGAAATAAATACCGCTTGCATTTGTTTTCCATTGCACGGTCCCATAGGAGGATGTGATGGGAAACGATTTAACTTTTGCGCCGGAAACGGAAAATACCGTTATGTTTCCCTGGTTAATTCTTTTCGGAAGGTTCCAAGAAAATTCGACGATGTTTTTTCCTGCCAGTGGCTTCGTGAAATTGAACGAGGCTTCATTGGCTTGTGCAAATGTCCAGGCTGTGGTTGATACGCTTGTAGGAAAAGCGAAAGCGGCACTGCTCTTGACAACAGTGTCGGCAAAAGCCCCGAGCGAAAAAGCAACGATGATCGATAGAATGCTTCTTCTCAACATAGAAGGTACTCCTTTTTTTAAATGGTTATTTTCCGTTATTGAATGTCGTTAAAAGTCTTCAATCAATTAATTATAATATCGTTTCATTTAAAATAAAATGCTATTTATAACCCCATCTATTTTATGTAGAAAACTCATAAGATACTTAAAAACTAAAAAATGCTTATTTATATACTGTATAACGAAAAAAACAAGGAAAATTATCGGTTTTTAAAAACCGATTTATGTACATATGACAATTTTACATAAAAAACCCTGCCCGCAAATATTTGCGGGCAGGGTTTTTTTTGACAATTTAAAAAAAATGTATGGGCATTTTAATTAAAAAACTAAGAATTGTTTAGCCCAGGTTGCTGCCTTTCCTTCGGCTTTTAGTAAATAAACTCCTTTTGAAAGCATTCCGGCATTTAACACCACGGAAACATCGCCCGATTCTGCGGCGCTGCTGTTTTGAAGTGTGGTAATTTTAACGCCGGTAATTGAATACAGGGATAATTGCCCGGAATATTTTGCCGGAATTCGGCCGGTTAGGCAATATTGACCGTTTGTCGAAGTAATTTTAATTTCCGGAGTTGATAGTTTTGCTTTTTGGCCAAGACCGACTATTGACGAAACTCCCGGAGGGTTCGGCAGGTTTTTCAGCACGATCGTATCCCTTGCAACTATCTTACCGCCCACATAGCCTTGCGCATAAAGAATGTTGTATTTGACCGATGCATTATCCCATTGGAAACGGGTTTTAATCGTGTTTTCTCCGGCGGTCCTTGCTTTTTTGCCAAAAGATTCGCTCCCAAAGGAATTGAAAAGTTCAACGCTATCGCAATTGCTGTACGCCCAAACCGTTTTACTTGCGGCCGCGGTCCAACGGTTAAGCCATGAATGCGAAACAATGTAAACCATTGGGGCTTTGGTTTTATCCGTATAAAAACTCTGATAAAAATAGTAGGCATCTTTCGGGGTGGTGTGATCTGCTCCAAAAAGTCCTTTTTGATTCATATAATTTATCGTGTTGCTGTTTGCGGCAATAACTCTATCTGCCCGGGGTGATGCGAAATCGAACATTACCCACAAGCATTGGCCGGTAAACTGAGTCTTGACTGCCTGACCGCGGGCAACAAAGGCTTCATGCAGCAGACACTGATACTCCTGGCTCCAATCGTCAAGCTTTTGGCTGCCGGGCTCTTTATGGATGGTTACGTCCGCGTCGGCACCATATTCACTTGTAAATACAACCGGGCTGTATGAGGTATAAACACCGCCATACCATCCAAGGAATACATGGGGTGAATAAATGTCCGAAATTGCCTGGTCGGATGTAAGCTTGAAATTGCTGCCTGCCGTGGTACGGGTCGCATCGAGTTGATGGGCAAGGTCGTTGAGAGAATTGTTGAAAGAATTCGCATATGATTCGGTCAAAGCAGGGTTTGCACTTGCCGCAGCTTGGTCCGATTCGTTTCCGATGCTCCAGATTATGACGCTGGGGTGGTTGTAGTTTTGTCGAATCATTTCAGTGAGCTGGCTTTTCGCATTGGCTAAAAAGTCCGGGTCTGTGGATATTGAAACCGTTACCGGAACTTCCAGCCAGGACAAAAGCCCCAGTTCGTCGCAGGCTTTCATCGCAGACTGATCCGCGGGATAATGGGCATGGCGAACGAAATTGAATCCGCCGTCTTTAATGAGTTGCATATCGTAACGATGTTGATCGCTTGTCAATGACCACCCAAGGCCTATCCAATCCTGATGCCGGTTGACGCCTTGTATAAAAAGCGGCTGGCCGTTAAGCGTGAACTGGGCGTTTGTTTTCGGCATGGAAAACCATCTGAATCCAAGCGGACTGTCGAACTGGTCGATTTCTGTGCCGGCTACGGTAAGCGTTGAATGCACTTTGTAAAGATACGGCGAGGACGGTGACCAGAGATGCGGGGAGCTGACGTTGCTTGCGGTCGTTTGGTCAAAAGTATATAATTGACCGGCGTTAACGCTTTGCGTATTTGTTAATGTTGCTACCGTCGCACCCGTCGAATCCGCGACGGTTGTGGTGAGGGTAATCGATTGCGCCGTCGCGGCATAGTTGGTAACCTCTGTTTTTACACGCACTTGCGAAGATGCGGCAGAAACGCCCGGCGTGGTGATGAACGTCGCTTCGATTTTTGCCTGGTCGGTTACGGTTATCCAAACGCTCCGATAAATTCCGCCGTAAACGGCATAATCGTAACTGGTGGGATATGTTCCAAACGGCGTTTGCATCCACGGAGCGATTTTCGGATCGTTTGCACTGTTCACTTTAACTGCAAGGACATTGTCGCCGCCGATGGTAACATTTGGGGTAATGTCGTAAGAAAATGCAGTATACCCGCCTTTATGCTGTCCGATATGGGTACCGTTGATCCAAACATCCGTTACCAGCGACGCAGCGTCGAAATCGATGAATATTTTTTTCCCCTGATATTTCGCATCGATAGGAAAATGGACGCGATACCAGCCGATGCCGCGGTACATTTTGGGGCCGGTATAAACGTCATTGTTTACTTTATCTATTCCGCCGTTGAAATCGTGCGGAATGGTAATGCTTTGCCACGCGGCATCACTGAACGCTGTAGCCTCGGCTCCGCTTACGTCGGCCTTCTTGAATTTCCAGGCCAGCGAGTTGAGGGTATAGTGCTGCCTCGAAAATTGCGCAAATAGCAACGAAACCGCCAGGAGTTGACACACTATCATTTTTGAAAAAAAGGGGACATTGTTTTTCCTCATATTTTATTGCTCCGCAGTAAGGTTAATAAAAAATGGACTTCCAGTTATTGCTCTGCTTGATAATATCGATGCATTTTTTTTAAAAATCTATTGATAAATCCATCTATTTTATGTATAATAATCATATCGTACTTACGGTACCTATTATTTTAAAAGTATACAGTAATTACGTGTGAAAGTCGAAGAGGGAAAGTAGTTTCATTTTATTAAGCCGGTACGATTTGTTGAATATTTATGCAAGATTTACATACGACCCCTCAAGTATGATAAAGTTTTATTCAATAATTCGATTTAAAAATGTTATGGCAAAGTACGCTTATTTCATGGAATTCGCCCGATTATTCCGGGTACAAGAAAATTAAAGGATAAAAACATGGATTTAGGTCTCACGATTCAGGTTCTTTTGTGCTACAAAACGTTTGGTACCGATACATGGGCCAACAAAAACCGATCGTCGCCGTTTTGGCGATTGTATTGGAATGGAAACGAAGGAGCCAGCCTAACTCTTGGAAAGCAGCTTGTTGAACTTGGACCTGAAAAGGTAGTGCTTATTCCACCCAATACGCCGTTCGACAAACATACGAAAAACGAAGTGCATCATTTTTTCATTCATTTTACCGTCAGTTATTCGTCCGGGCAAATGCAGCCGGGGCTATATGATTTTACCATTACACCGGAATTAAAGAAGACCATTACCGAAGCAATTTCATTGCTGAATGCCGGACAATCCGAAACCCCGAGATTTTTGTTGCTTTCGAATTTGATCGTTGCGAAAGCTTTGTGTGCTATGTCTGAAAAAATTCAAACCCCTGTTCTGAATGATCCTCGGTTGGTAACGGTTTGCAATTTTATGGATGCGAATTTAGGAAATAAGCTGGCCAACGGGGAGCTTGCTCAACTTGTGGGGATGAATACAAATGCGTTTATTCATTTCTTTAAGCAAAAAATGAAAGCAACGCCCAAAAAATATTTTGAGGCAAAAAGATTTCAAAAAGCGTGCAATTTACTAAAATACTCAAGTCTCAGTATAGACCATATCGCCGAAACAACGGGGTTTTGCGATAGAAATCATTTTACGAAAGCATTTATCCGATCGCAGAAAATCGGTCCTGCGGAATTTCGAAGAAAAGCTTTGTTTGTATAAAGCTTAAAAGGTTCAATAGTCTTTACGATAGAACAATTTGCATTGTTACTTTAAAAGTTTTTCCCACCACCATTTGTTCTCGATATACCAGGTGATTGTATGTTTGATTCCTTCTGCAAAAGATATTGATGGCGTCCAACCCAGTTCTTGCTTGATTTTGCTTGCATCAATTGCATACCGTCTGTCGTGACCAAGCCTGTCCGTCACATAGTTTATTAAAGATTGGGGTTTCCCAAGTTCGGAAAGTATGAGCTTGACGATATCGATGTTATGCCATTCGTTTGAGCCGCCGATATTGTAGACCTGGCCGATCCTTCCTTTTCCAAGAACGGTATCGATAGCAGCGCAGTGATCGGTAACATAAAGCCAGTCGCGGACATTTTTACCGTCGCCGTATACGGGCAACGGCTTGTTTGCCATCGCATTGGTAATCATGAGCGGAATCAATTTTTCGGGAAATTGATAGGGGCCGTAATTGTTCGAACACCGAGTTATAATCGACGGAAAACCAAAGGTTTCGAAATAAGAACGGGCGATCAAATCGCTTCCGGCCTTACTTGCGGAATAAGGACTGTTGGGCGCGAGCGGCGTTGTTTCGGAAAAACATCCCGTATTTCCAAGACTGCCGTAAACTTCATCGGTCGACACATGGACAAAGCGTTTATTTTGCCATTGACCGTTCCAAGCGTTCCGCGCGCATTCAAGAAGGTTTTGCGTGCCGAGGACATTGGTGAGTACAAAGGCCTTTGGTCCTTCTATGCTTCTATCCACATGAGACTCTGCGGCAAAATGCACTACTGCGTCGAATTGATGCTTTGTAAATAGAGCGGAACAGGCGCTTTGGTCGCAAATGTCTGCTTTGACAAAAGTATATCGGCCGTCTTTTTCGATAGAGAGCAAATTATCGGGATTTCCGGCATAGGTCAATAGGTCGATATTAACTATGGAGTAATCCGAATGGTTTTTTAATGCTTGTAAAATGAAATTCGAACCGATAAAGCCGCAACCGCCGGTGACAAGTATTTTCATATTGTTTCTTCCTTGATATAATCTTGTAGCCCCTTTTCCCATCGAGGCAGTATGTTCATTCCGAGTTTTTTCAAACGTTCATTTTCCAGAACGCTGTTTGCTGGTCTTGGAGCGGGCCGTGGGAATTCGGCGGTAGTACAGGGTAAAACTTGCACGGGAATCTTATAGCTTTCCACAATTGCTTTAGCAAAGTCGAACCAACTGCAAAACCCCTCGTTCGTCGAATGGAATAAACCGAAATTATCGGTGGAAATTACCGAAAGGATTTGTTCGCAAACGTGAAGCGTGTATGTCGGTGTTCCGATTTGATCATTTACAACCTTGAGCGGTTCATGCGTTTCAACGCGTTTTTGAGCGATGGATCGAATGGTTTTAAGGAAATTATTGCCCCTAGTGCCATAAAGCCATGCCAATCGAAAGGTAAAATAGCGATCATAATTTTGGGCAAGAATTTCTTCGCCCGCAAGTTTTGATTTCCCGTACACCGATGCCGGGTTGGGGATATCTGTTTCATAATAGGGCCCTTTTTTAGTTCCGTCAAACACGTAATCGGTGCTTATATGGACGATTTTCGCACCGGTTTTACGGGCGGCAATCGCTATGTTCTTTACGCCGTTTTTGTTTATGGCAAAGGCTTTTTCGGGTTCTGTTTCGCATAAATCAACGGCGGTATGCGCCGCGCAGTTTATTATGCAATCCGGAGAATTTTCGGCAACGGCATTCGCAACGCTTTGTTCGTTTGTAATGTCTATCGCGGGAAAATCCGAGCCGGAAACACTATGCCCTCTTTTTTTTGCGCTAATCGCCATGTCTTGTCCAAGCTGTCCATTACAGCCTATAATAAAGAGTTTCATGAGTTGTGTCCTGCTTTTACTGTTGGTTAAGTTTTTTATACGCTTCGATATCCGGGTCCAATACCATTTTTCCGCCGCGTACGTTTTGCTTTACCGGCATAGAATTTTGCCGGAACTGCCAGTTTTGGACATTGGTAAATTTTGTATATTCGTCCATGACTTCCTTTGTCGAAAAATTAGTGTGAGTGTTAGTGAAAATTTGTTCCGCCAAAAGGGATGTCATAACGATGTTTTTTGAACTCAATCCATCGAAAACCGCTTTTAAAACGGTATTTTGTCTGTTTCTGAAGTCATCGATTCCCGATAAACCCGGTTTTAAAAATAAAGCAAGTTGATGACTGGTAAGCTTCTGAGAGCCCTTTGAAAGTCTCATGAGACTGGCGGCCTTATCGTCGACGGAAATTTTCAAACCTCCTATAGATCCTGCGATCCGGATTACATCTTCTTTTTCCAACACAAAGAATTTTGGGATCCTCGTTCCGAATATTTGCTCCATGAGGGTCGTGACGAATATTCCCCCTCCGTATAAAAATGCCTGATCGATCGTTGCGCAACCCTGCACGTACTCCTCGACCGAAGTTTCGGGAGGCAAGTTTACAATAGAAATAAGCCCGCGTTCAAAGTCGACGGACCCGAAATAATAAACGCCGGGGACGCCGCAAAAAGCAAAATTAAGCGGCATATGCCGCATGACCACGTTCGCTTTTTCTTTAGTCAATCCGGAAAACCGGTCCGACGGATTCCCTTCCGCCGTCAGCGAAGTAACCTGAAACGGTCTGTTATCGTTGAAAATAGATGCGGATTGCCCCGAAATCAGGTTGATTGCTTCCGTACTCCCGGTCCTTTCGATGAGCAGAAGGCCGTCCATATTGTCAATAGTTATTTCATCGGGCTTAACCGTAACGGTAAAGTCGGCACCGGTGCCGGCAACGGTTACCGTTGCAAGCGGCGTACTCACGCGAAACAACTCGCCCTTTGAGCCGTATACGATTTTATACCAACAAATGCCGGATTTTTGCGTTAGCCAGGTCGTACTCCTGTTGTTTTCCTGGACGCCGATCTTGTCAAAAACAAGTTCCGAAAAATTGTCGACGTCAATGCGCGAAAATGTTGAAACCGAAAGTTCGGTCTGGGATTTCTCTTCGGTAAGGAGGCGGTCTCCCGGGGTGATTTCCAATCCGTCTTCTTTTGCTTTTGTATGTCCGTCGGCAGCGATAACGGCGACGTCGCCGAGAAAAAACTCGCAACGAATTTTATCGCTTGCGGGTTTAAGCGAAACCGGATTAGGCATTGTACCGACCTGCAGCTGTTGATTATCGGTTATTTGTTGCGCAAGACTGAACGTTGAAATGTCGGAGGTCGGTTTGACTCCGGCAACCTTTAGAATTTCGAAATGAGTTGTTCCCGAAGGTACTTTGTATTGTCCCGGGTGAAGCACATTTCCGCTGACCGTTACCAGAATGTGGTCAACGGCATCCGCAGAATCCCGGCCGAGGAATTTCGGTATGTAATAACTCAATTGCCATGCAATTGCGCCGACCAAAACCGCGTATATCGACATCGTGGCGATACGTCTTTTGAAAACCCTTGAAAGGCTCATAATTGGTCCTTGTGCTTTTCGCGGATAATCCGCCAAGTGGAGCTCATGTTTTGCCATACAAGACTGTAGGTCCGCATCAGCGTATCGACCGAAGTAAAGAGGGAGCAGGCAAAAGACGTTTGAAAAAAAGGAGCTGCAATAGAATCGGACCAAATCGAGTCCACGACGATGCGTTGCGGCTTTGACGAATTATTTATAACGGACGAGATTTCGGTTCTCCATTCGGTAAATGTTTTCCCGGGAAATTTAAACCTGAGGGAATCGTAAAACGAAACAAATCTTTCGGCGTTCGCGGCATTCAATGCGGTCTCCCATTGAGCAATGCTGTCTTTAATCGATAGAAGAATGGGGGGGGCCGAAATCGCCACCTTAATTGCTTTTTGCTGTTTTTCAAATTGGTCTGATCCGGATTGAAGGCCGGAATGGGACATTGAAAAGGCTGATGCGGACGCGGTATCTACGACACCTATGGCGGAAGGCGGTGTGCCGATAGTTTCAATTGCGGAAGGCGTCGCGGTTGGAGATAGATATTGGATAGTATCCTTTTTTGTCATATAAACGATGTCCCGGTTATTGACTCCGATTCCGGCGAATTTTAATATCGAGAAAATAATTGGAATTAAAACAAGGAGGGATAAAAGCAACCAGAAGGTCTTTTTTCTGAATAGTTGCCCCATAAAAACAAGCGACTTGGCACGAATTTGCGGAAAAGAAAATACAAATGATTTCACGCTGTTTCGAAAAACTTGCTCGATTTTTAATCCGACTTCCCGTAATGTCGGCGCCTTATGCGGACGATCATGATCTTCTTCGTAGGTGTATTTATAAGCATAGTATCGATAATACCCATAATAATAGGGATAATACCCGCGGGAATGGGATATGCCGTTAAGTATGCCTCCAACAATATTGCATCCAATTCGTTTGAGCTGATTTTTTGCCTGCTGGGCTGCTTTTAAAGGAGTCCACAATGCGCGAAAAACCATTACGCAAGCATCGACTTTAGGTGCCATCGACAAGCCGTCGCTTACCGGCAGTAATGCAGGGGAATCGAAAATTATGAAATCCGCCATTGAACGGAGTTCATGAACTAATTGATCGAACCGGGCGCTTCCAATCAGTTCCGACGGATTATCGGGATGTTCGCCGGCAGTTATGACACGAAGATTTTCATGTACCGTCGGTTTTAGGATTTCTTCGGTATCGCGGGTTCCTAAAAGATAATCGGAAAGGCCGTTGTATTTTGGAATATTAAATAAAGTATGCATTTGAGCCCGACGAAGATCGCCGTCCACAAGAATAACTTTTTTTCCGTCAAGGGAAAACGTGATTGCCAGATTTGCCGCAAGAGTGGTTTTTCCTTCACCTTTGACCGCGCTGCAAATAATAAGGGTTTTAATTTGATTTGCATTTGCCAAATGCTTTAGCGTAGCTCTCAGAGCCCGGAAGGGTTCTAAAACCGTGCGCCATTTTTCGGAAGTGCCGTCGATGATTGCTTTTTCCATTTCAATGATAGGAACGATGCCTAATAGCGGCAACTCCATGACGCGCTCGATGCTTTGAGGATCCTTAATTGACTGATCTAAAAATTCTATACCAAATGCCAGGGCAATTCCGATGACTATTCCGATTAGAAAACCGAGTAAAACTTTTGTGAAGGGAACACTGGAAACGCCGGCAACGGGTAATTGGGCCCATTCCAGGATTTTAAGGTCCGATTCCTGGGAATCGTGTTTGATACGCGCTTCTTCAAATCGGGATTTAAGCAGTTTTTGAACCTCGATCAATGATTCGGTTTCACGGGTCAGTTGCGCATATTGCAGTTCGATTGAGGGCAGCTTTTCGAGGTCTACATCAAGTTGTTTGATAAGTTGTTTTTGGGCGAGTTCCTTGGATTCAAGAGCGCTTTTTTCTATCGATAAATTGACAAGAGATTGCAATAACTCCTCACGGATGGGATTTTTCACCATAGTTCGCGAGGCCGCTTCTTTGGTGATATCGGTTTTCATCGCGTCTTTGATTTTATCGATTTGGCTCTTTACCATTTTGACCTTGAAATGTTCCGGGCTGTATTCGGCGGAGAGACTGTTCAGTTCGAGTTCAAGTTCGGCGAGTTTCGACTGAAACGGGTTCGAATAGGTCATGGATTGTACCACGTCTATGTTCTGCTGGCCGATCTCTTTTTTTATTCCGGTAAATCGTTCCCTGCTTTCCAATATATCTAATTGGGTCTTTTGCAGCTCGAGTTCCAGTTGCGAAAGTTTTGATACCGTAATATTTGTTTCCGAGGACAGTTGTACCGTCCTGTTTTTTTCTTTAAAGGTCTTAAGAAGGTTTTCTTTTTGGTCAAGCTCGACTTGTACCTTATCTATTTGGTCCTGAAGTTTCATAAGTAGCCGGGTGATATCTTGGACGCTTACCTCTTTCATATAGTCGACATATGTTTTGCACAGTTGATTTGCAACAGTTTGAGATAAGTGGGGGTCATTGCTTTTGTATGTCACATCAATGATATCGTTTTTTTCTCCTCCGCTTTCTCCGCGAGCAATGGCGAGGCCGCCGGAAATATCAGTTGCCGTTATCTTATTACCTAATTGCTCTGCAGTACGTTGGGCAACGGTATTTGATTTTAAAAGCTCCAAATGCGTGTTAAATTTCTGATCATCTCTGCCCCAAATCATCCATGCATTGGTATTATCTCCCATGATGTCCTGATAGCCGGGGGAAAATAACAACCGCGCGTGCGCTGAGTAAAATTTAACGGCTTTGATATATCCAAATAAAGAAAATATTCCCATGCAAATGGCACAAACGATGATGATGTTTTTCCGACGGAAAATAACGCCGACATATCGCATGAGGTCGAATTCCGGTTCTTCCGTTTCACTTTGAATGGAGTCGAAAACCGGTTTTTGCATTTGTTGAGTTGCTGTTTGCGGAATCGGGTCCGCAGTGAGAGGGTGTGATGAGCTCTTCTGAAGTGACTCAGGTTTAGATAATTTCCGATTTCCGAACAAAGGTTCATCTTGAGTCTCGTTCGATAGCGATGCGCCTTGAGACTTTTTATCGGATGCCCTATCATAGTCTGATTCGGCAAAGGGAGGAATTGAAGAAGGTTCCGGCTCTAAAGAAAGTTCTTCCGGGCCAAAAAAAGACCTGGGTTTGGAACCGCTTTTAGAGGTATTTGTTGTTTCCTTTGGTTCCTCTGCAGGCAAAGATTCACCCGATGCAGCCTGCGCTTCATTGAGTTTTTGAATTATATCGCCTAATTTGAATTTCTTCTTTTCTTTTTTACTCATGAATCGTGTTTTCGCATGTCTTCAAGAATTATTTCAATATCGTCTTTGTCAATATTTTCCAGTTCTTGCGCAAATCCGTATGAAAGTGCCAGTTTGCATAGCCTGTTGATTTCTCGGGGAACGCCGCTTGTTGAGCGGAAAATGATTTCAACGGCGTCGGTTGTGAAAAGGCCGATATTGTTGCTTCCTGCAATACGGAGACGATGTTGGATGTATTTTGTCGTATTATTATAATCGAGTGTATTTAAATGAAATCGTAAAAAAATCCGTTGGTCGACCTGTCGTATTGTTCTGATTTTGTCGCGAAGTTCAGGTTGGCCGACAAAGAAAATAGTCAGATAGTTCTGGGTTTCGGATGCGATATTGGTCAAGTTCTTTACTTCGTCGATAACTTCGGGAGCCATTTGCTGCGCTTCATCGAAAATCAGGACGCAATGCCGTTTTTCCTCATAAACGAGGGTTTCGATTCGCTTTTTAAACGTTTGCATCATTTGGTACTTATCACGTCGATCTAACGATCCCGTTTCTTCGACCATTGCAAGCCGTGCGTCACGAAAAGACATACGCGACAGAATATCGTATAATATATCCAGGAAAGGAAAATTTGAATTTTCAAAGCTTATCACTTCGAATTGGTGCTTTGAAAGCGAGCCTTCAAAAACATGTTTTGTCAAAGTTTTACCGCAGCCGACTTCCCCGGTCAATAGGCCCATATTCATGTTACGGTCGTTTACCACATACAGCATTCTGTCCAGCGCTTCACGATGGTCGTCGCTTTCGAAGAAGAACCGGGTATTACAGGTTTCCTCAAAAGGCTTTTCAGAAAGTTTCCAGTATTTTTGATATCCCATATCGGTTTTACCTTTTTGTCAATTTGACCAGGGAATCCGCAATCGCATCAAAGCACGCCTCGATGCGTGGGTTTTCCAAAGAGACGCAATTACTCTTTCGCACGCTTTCACGGAAAGCGGGGTCATAGGAAATATACCCAATATATTGTATCGACAGCGAAAGATATTTCTTAACCATTTCAACGAACCGTTTACCGATACGGATATCTTCTTCGTCCCGTACCATGTTAAGCACCAGATAATGCTTCTTGACCATAAGCCATTCGCGCATTGTCGCCGCATTTTCCGGGAAAAACTTGACGGATGCAGCTATCATTTCCTGTACTGTCGAAAACCCGTTTTTGTTCGTTGGGTCCGAGAGTCTGCATATATGAGCAACCAGTTCTTTGTTATTTCCGAATATTCTGCAAAGTCCTCGGATGACGCCGTTTTTGCAATATGCATATGCGTTTTCCACGGATGTCGGCAAACTGTCGGAAACAATGATACCATGTTGAAACGCGGCATAAAAATCCGAGACGGAATTGCTTGCACCTGCGGCGAGGTCAATAAAAATATAATCGGCAGGCATCTGTTTTAAATGTGAAATAATGCGTTGCTTTTGTGCGAATTTAGGGTTTGCGAGACCGAACACGTCGCTTGCTCCGGAAATGAGCCAGGAATTTTGGATCTGGGTTGCACATGCTATTTGTGGAAAAGCAGTGATTCTTTGGGCTAAAAAATCCTGTAACCCTAATTGAGGCCGCTTGACACCGACGAAATTATGAAGATTGGCACCCGCAAGATCTGCATCAAGAAACCCGATTCGAAATCCCTTTTTTGCCAGAACTGCTCCCAGATTCGCAGTCAAAGTGCTTTTCCCGACACCGCCTTTGCCACCGCCAACGGAAATAAAAACAGGGTCACTCATAGAAAAGTGGAAAATATCATTTACTGAGCGTGCTGGAATAATACACGATTTGCAAGGCGATACTTATGATGCCGAGGACTGAAGCAATAGCGGCCCAATTAATGCCGAAACTTTCAGGTACGTACATGGTGTCGCCGGGGTATAAGACGTATTTTTTCGAATCGCGTTTCCCTTCAGTACCCCAAATACTTCTCGTTTCCACGTTGATAATGGTTCCGTCGGCGCGGATAATTTTAATCAGTTTTATTTTAGGATTGTTTACGCCGCCGCACATGGCTATGGCTTTAATGATGTCGATTGGTTCGTAAATTTGATATTGGCCCGAAGAGCGTACGTCGCCGATGATATATATCTTGTTTGAATAATAATCTTCTATGGAAACCGCAACAACGGGGTTGTTTACATACGAAGAAAGCTTCCCTTGCATGATTTTAACAAGTTGTGCGCAGGTAAGAGATGCAACGTCGATTTCACCGATAACGGGGTAATTGATTCTGCCGTCGGGACGTATTTTGTGGCGTCCTGAAAATTCGGGATGTTCCACAACGGAAATTGAAATAACATCGCCCGGTTGCAGAATATATTCTTCCGCTTCACCAAAACTGAGAGTAGTTAATGCGCAGAGTAAAAACAACGGCAGATAAAGCAAACGCATAGGCTTTATTCGGAATGTACCCTTCTTGTTGCGCAAAAAAACTTAACCGAAAGTCACTGCTTTCAGAATTTAAAACTGTAGTGGATTACTACGATAATGCCGGCACCAAAATTTTCCACTATAAACAGTAATCGGCAATTCCATTATTTTTCATGAGCAAAAACATAAACAGCTCATCAATGAATCTATATAAGATATTTAATTATAAGTTATTAAAATGGCTAATTCAAGGTTTAAATGGGTAATTAAATACTCGATGTAGACCTTGTATGAAGCCCAGGCATCATAAATTATGGAATAATTATTGACCAAGAAGGCTGGTATCGGTGGAATTAATTTTTTTAGATGGAGTAGAGAGATAGTTACTGGTTTTGTCCGAGGAAGACGATTTAGGTTTTGAAATCTGCGGCTGCAATGGGTCTGTAATTATAGCTTTTGCCGAATAAGGGTTTGAAGAAAAAGTATCTGAAGAATGCGAATGTTTCGTTGGTTGAAATTGCCCCGATTGCATTTCTTTATGCTCTGTTGAATCATTTACCGTCGGCGGCTTCGGCAGTTTTTTAAAAGAGATTGTTTTTTTTACCGTGTCCGTTTTTGTAACGGCATGAATCGCCGGAGCAGTCGTGTCGAAAGAAACCGACGGCTTGTCGGGCACTGCCGTTTGTCCTTTTTGAATGATATCTTTACGGTAATTCTCATTTGTTTGGTTAAAAGGAAGCGTGATACTATGCGAGCTTTTATTGTTTTTAAAAGTAAACGTGCAGGTGCTGTTGGTAATTTTTAAATACCCGTAGATAGCAAACAAACAACAGGCGATCAAAACGAGAATGAAGACTAATCGCAGTAGAACGTTTTTAGGAAAAAAACCGAATTGTCCCCTTCCAAAGAAACTGCTTGACGCAGAAGGACTTTTGCCGTGATTTCGCATGAAAACAAGTTTAACTTGCGAATCGAGATGCGATAAATCTTGACTTGAAATTTGCTCTAAGGAAACCTCTTCCGAACTTTCTTGAAAATGTACCGAAGCAAAATCCGCTTGGGCTTTTTGCTTGATGGCAAACCACTCACCAAAACCGACCTCGTTGCTTTTTTTGGGGAAATCTTTATACAAAACCTTAAGGAATGGAATAAGAATGGACATGGCATCCTTATGACTTTTTTGAGAATTCCGAATTCCAAGGTAAAGAGAACGGGAAAAAGGCTCGACTAAAGTATAAAAAGCAGAGGGATCACCTTTTTTTGCCAGGTGCTGCAATAGATGGTTTTGATCTTGAATGTTTATCATTGGTTTAAAATAAATATATGCAGACAGGTTTAATAATTCTTTTTTAAAGGTTTCATCATTCCATGCAATTTGTGCTTTACTCCTACAGAAATCACTTTTTCAAACCTTATGTTGATGCTATAATCTTGCATGAAATATTTTATCAATATATTAATATGTTACAATTATTCCCTAAAACAGTATGCCAACAAACGGTTCTTTGAAACAGTTTTCCTCCAACGATGTTCGGTTTATGTCCCATGCCTTGGAACTGGCCCGGGCCGGGAAAGGAAATACATTCCCAAATCCCAGTGTCGGCGCAGTACTCGTTAAAAATGGAAAAATAATCGGGACCGGCACAACGTCCCATTATGGCGGACCGCATGCTGAAATAAATGCTATCGCAATGGCGGGTTCAAAGGCGAGCGGATCCACTCTATATGTTTCTTTGGAACCTTGTTGTCACTATGGGAAAACGCCCCCTTGTACCGATGCAATTATTGCGGCAGGCATTAAAACGGTGTTTGCGTCAATAATCGATCCCAATCCTCTGGTTGGCGGGAAAGGAATGAAAGTATTAAAAAAAAGGGGCCTGACCGTTTTTACCGGTTTACTTGCCGAAGAGGCGCGTAAAATCAACGAAGATTTTTTTTACTGGGTTAAAAATAAACTGCCGTGGGTAAGCGTAAAGTTGGCAATGACTTTAGACGGGCGGATTGCAGATTCGTTTGGAAAGTCCAAGTGGATTACTTCACCTGCAAGCCGAACATTTGTTCATGAACTGAGAAAACGGCATGCAGCGGTGGCTATTGGGCGAAAGACCTTGATCGCAGATGATCCGAAATTAACGGTCCGGCACGGGTTTGAAGCTTGTCCTGCGCGAATCGTATTTTCGTCGACCTCAAAATTGCCGTTGCAAAGTTACTTTGTGTCCAGTTTAAACAAAGGCGAAGCCATGGCCCAACGCAGAATTTGCGTCGTTCGCGGCGGTTCCGGACGACATAAAAGCGTTTCGCCGGAAGGTGTTGAATTGTGGTATACCGGAAGCAAGACCGATTCGGGCAATCTGAAATCGTTTTTGTCTATGGCCTATGAGGAAAACATATGTTCGGTTTTGATAGAAGGCGGGAGCCGTCTTGCATCAAGTTTCATCAAGCATAATCTTGTAAACCGGCTGTATTTGTTTTATGGCAACAAACTGATGGGTAACGGGATAAACGGCCTGGACTTCGTATCGCCTTGTCATATAAAAAATGCGATTCCTTTGAAACAGATGGAAATGAGACAACTCGGCGACAATATTTTTGTGACCGGCTTGCTTAAGGAGATGGAATAGGTGTTTACGGGCATTATCGAAACGATCGGTTCGATTCAGACAATTAACCGCGGAAATAAAAGCGCGCTAATCGGCATTGCCGTTTCAGCGCCGGATTTTCATGTTGCTATTGGCGGATCTGTCGCCGTCGACGGCGTATGCTTGACCTTGGAATCGATAAAAAACAATGTCTTATGTTTTACCGCAGTTGCGGAAACGCTCGAGCGTTCGACAATTGGGAAAAAACAAATCGGCGACCGGGTCAATGTCGAGCGGGCGTTAGCGGTAACCGGGAGAATCGACGGGCATTTTGTTCTAGGGCATGTCGACGCAGTCGGGGCTATTGTCGCAGACCGGAAAGTGGGGGATAGTACGGTTCGATCGATTCGCTTTCCCAAAGAACAAAGACGATATTTCACTGAAAAGGGTTCTGTGGCGGTCGACGGAATAAGCTTGACAATTACGACCGTGTCTTCCGATACGCTCGAAATTTCCCTCATCCCTTTTACGTTTAAAGAAACGACAATGGCTTTGAAAGGCGTTGGCGATTTCGTGAATCTTGAATGCGATGTCATAGCCAGGTATCTCGAAGGGCTTATGCATCATCGGGGAATCGAATCGCCCGGACCGGGTAGCGGTTCCGACGGGTCCTCATTATTAGACAAAATGGAAAGGCTTGGATTTTGAATAAATTCGCACATGTCGAAGCGGCTATTGCCGCGTACAAAAACGGCGACATTATAATTATCGTCGATGACGAAGACCGGGAAAATGAAGGAGACCTTGCCTGCGCGGCGCAAATGTGCACCCCGGAAAAAATCAATTTCATGGCCAAATACGGCAGAGGGCTTATTTGTGTAACCATGGAAGGACAGCGCTTGGACGAGCTTGCGATTCCAATGATGGTGTGCAACAACACTTCCCGGTTCGAAACCGCATTCACCGACAGCGTCGATGCGGCCGACGGAACGACAACCGGGATTTCAGCAGCGGACCGAGCCTTGACAATTAAAAAACTCGTAGACCCGAACAGCACTGCGGCAGACTTCGTAAGGCCCGGACATATGTTTCCTATCCGGGCAAAAGAAGGCGGAGTCTTGGTCCGGAGCGGACAAACTGAAGCGTCTGTCGATTTGGCCAAGCTCGGGGGGATTTTCCCTGCCGGCGTGATTTGCGAAATCATGAACGAAGACGGCACCATGTCGAGAATGCCGCAACTTACCGAATTTGCCAAGACCCATAAACTGTTGATATTGACAATTGCAGATTTGATCCGGTATCGGACAATGCATGAAAGCCTTATCAAATGCAACGCAGAAGCCGCTTTGCCGACAAAGTACGGTGAATTTCGGATGAAATGCTATGAGGATTTCATCACGAAAGCAGTTCATGTCGTCATGCAAAAAGGGGACATCGATCCCAGTCAACCAACTCTGGTACGAGTACATTCCGAATGTTTCACCGGAGATATTTTAGGTTCGCTTCGATGCGAATGCGGGGAACAACTCGATCGTTCGATGCAGGAAATCGGCAAACAAGGCGGGGTCATTCTGTATTTGCGCCAGGAAGGCCGAGGTATAGGGTTAATAAATAAAATCAAGGCATATTCTTTGCAAGAAACCGGTCTTGACACTGTCGAAGCCAACGAAAAGCTCGGATTTCCCGCCGATCGGCGGGATTACGGGATAGGAGCTCAAATTCTTGCAAATTTGGGGATTAAAAAAATCAGACTCATGACGAATAACCCTAAAAAAATCGTCGGGCTTTCGGGATATGGCATCGAAATAGTCGAACGGGTGCCGATTGAAATTCCCGGCAGAAGAGAAAATCGACGGTATTTAATGACAAAAAAAGAAAAAATGGGTCACCTTCTTGAAGGAGAAGCATTATGTCAACCGTAATTGAAGGACAATTGTCCGCAGCGGGAAAACGATTCGGAATTGTCATCAGCAGGTTCAACGAACTGATCGGGAAAAAGCTTTTGGAGGGAGCCATTGATTGCCTCATCAGACACAATGGCGACAAAGACGGAATAACGATAGTCTGGGTCCCTGGTGCTTTTGAAATTCCGCTTATTGCAAAAAAATGTGCCGCCAGCGGAAAATACGACGCAGTCATCTGTCTTGGTGCGGTAATCCGAGGGTCAACGCCTCATTTCGACTATATCGCCTCCGAAGTTTCCAAGGGAATTGCATCGGTCAATTTGGAACACCAGATCCCGGTTATTTTTGGCGTCCTGACGACAGAAACCATAGACCAGGCTGTCGAACGGGCCGGTACCAAAGCCGGCAATAAAGGATGGGATGCGGCATTATCGGCAATGGAAATGGTCGATTTGTTGACGAAGTTATAATCACTGAAATAAAACCTTTACAACGTTAAAATCGGGGACGTTTTCCGTTGTCCCCGGTGTTAATATAGAAACAATGTGTGTCGCTCATGCAGCAAAACAGAAGAAAATCCCGCGAGTTGGCGTTACAGGCGCTTTACGCATGCGAAATAGGCGATAATACCGATTGCACTAAAGTCTTATCGGGAATAATCGTGGAATCCGGTATCGACCCCAAGGATGGACAATATGCCCGGGATCTCGTGATTGCAGCCTATTCGAAGCGGGAGGAAATCGATGCCCTTTTGCAACGGCACACGGCAAACTGGGACGTGAAGCGAATGACGGCTATAGACAGAAACATACTGCGTATGGCTGTTGCGGAACTTGGAAAAGGTGAAAATGTTCCGTTTAAGGTCGTCATTGATGAGGCGGTTGAGCTTGCCAAACAATATGGGACCGACGACTCGGGAAAATTCGTAAACGGCGTCATCGATTCAATCCGCAAGGAAATGTTGCAAAACCAAAACGGCTCGAAAGTTTAAAATACGTTCAGGTAACTTTTCGTTTTTCTTGGTTCTCCGACACTGCGCTTTTATCTTTTGCAAAGCCACGGATGATTAATTGTCTTCGTATAAAAGAGGTTCGCGCACCAAAAAAATCTGGTCTTTTTCCGCAGTTTCAAATGAGGATGCACTGCCGACTACGGTTATGGATTCATCCTTTATGTCAAGGATCGTCTGCGCGGTTTTTGCCAGAGATTCGCTGTTTGCGTTTAAAACCGATTCACGAACTTGCTGGCGATGCTGCACAGTGCGATCGCAAAGCAAGGCAAGCGTTTCGCCGTACCCTTTTTCATGGGGGGTGCGCGGCGCATCGATTCGCCCTATCGTTCCTATTATACTTTGATCGATACTTGCGGAGTCGAGTCCTCCTGCGACAATGGAAAGTCCTTTTTCAAAATGGCTCAAGGTGGTGGCGAGATTCGGATCGCGATAGGAAGCGCAGGCAAAAACCGGATGTCCGCTTTGGGCCATTGCCATTCCACCGTAAGCGCCGCCTTCGACCCGGACTTTATCCCACAAATAACCTGTCGACAGATTTCTGGACAAAAGTAAATAGTGCCCGGTCTGTTCGGGCGTTGGAATACCGATATCCCACGTTTTTGCGACAAAGTTTACCGATGAACTTATTTCAATTCCTTTAAATGTCCGGTGTTGGAAAAAAGGGAGGTTTATGGGATTATATTCGTGCGATGGCAGGGATTCGACAAGTCCGGCTATTTGACCGGTAACCTTTGAAGGGTCGTCTGCGGTTATCGACACGACACAGGCGTTTTTGTTGATTATCAAAGAATGAAGCGATTGTAACGCCTTCACGATATCATCTGTACCGTTACTCTTTATCAATTTATCGAGAAACCGTAATTGCGTGATACCTTCAAGCGATTCGTCGAGTGCTCGTGAAGGAATGAGATGTGAAGAAGCATGGATTACCGCAAAATGATGGCCGCTGTCGATCACGGAAGCATTTATATCGTTGCGCATTTCAAAAAGCAGGTCTTTAATTTGCTTTTTATTCGATAAATCGGGAAGTTTGAAAAGGTTCGCGAGAATCCCGCACATTTCATCGCAACGGGAAAGCAATGCCTTTGCATGGATGAAACAATAAAAAACCAAATCGTCGTTTTTTGCGCTTGCTTTTGTTTCGCAGACTATCGAGCTGTCGATACCGCCTGTGGAAAGCGATATTCGTTTCGACATCGCCTCGTAGGAAAGTCCCGCCGCACCGCATTTTGTAATCATTTCGGTATATAACGGCAAGTACAGTAAAAGGTCTTGCGGTATGGCGCGACAATCGAATCCGATATCGCAATACACAACCCCCGAAGTGAAAAGCGGGTGTAAAAATGCTTTTGCACTTGACAATGTCGTTATGTGTGCGGGGGTGATTTGGTTGATCTTCGGGAGATCCGTCTTTTTAAGGCGGGGCAGCGTGGCAACCGCTTCCGGGGCCGATGGCTTTTTTTGTTCGGCAACGAGCAGCTTGGTTTGGTTGCGAATTTCCTCTTTTGTTGAATCCGTAAAATTTGCGCTTAATTTTTTGGCCTGATCAAGTGATTGCGTTTCGAGCTTTTTTCCAAGGGAAGACGATGCCCGAACCGTAATCCTCAGATAGTGGGCATTGTTTAAAATCAACTCCTTTGCTTTATCGCAAAACCACATCGTTCCGGCATTGGCGTGTTCTCGAATAATCGAAATCGGCTTTTCAAAAGCCAAATGCGCAATTGGATCGCCGCCGTATACCCATGAACGGTAACATCGCTCTGCGAGCAAAAGATTAAAAGGAAAACGGCCGGCATCGGTGATTTCCCGTAGTTTGAATTCGGTTTGGCGAATGGCGCCTTCAAGAATTTCCTCATCAAACCCCTGCGCTATTTCGTTTCGAATTGTTTCGAACACAAGCGTTTCTACGGCATCGGCATGTTCCGGTTTTGTCTTTCGTAAACCAACGCTGAAAATCCCGTGAACGAATTCGGTTCCGAATCCGCAAATATCATCGAGGTCTTCGCCGAGTCCGCAATCGATAAGCGCCCGTTTTAACGGGCTGCTTTCGGTTCCCATGAAATAGCGGTATAAGATACGGCCGACAAGAGAATTGAGCGGATCCGCGGACATTCCGAATTTCCATGCTATTGCGACGGTAGCCAGGCCGTCGTCTTTTTCAGGAGACGGCGCATCGATGACCGCGCGGCGGGGCGTTTTCCAGTCCGGCTGAGCGACAATATCGGAATTGGGCGCCAACATATCAAACCCCGACAGGTATTCCTTATTTAAAAACGTCAGGGTTTTTTGTGATTCAAGATTCCCGTACAAAACGATATAGGAATTCGACGGATGATAAAACCGCTTATGAAATTCCAGGAATTTTTCGTATGTCAAGTCGGGAATATGCTCGACTTCGCCGCCGCTTTCATAAAAGTACGACGTGTCGGGAAATAAAAAAGAAACGGTTTTGCGTTCGACATGGCTTGCAAAATCGGAAAATACGCCTTTCATTTCGTTGTAGACGATTCCTTTGATTCCTACCGCGTCACCATCGTTTTCGATTTCAAAATGCCAGCCTTCCTGCGCGAAGGTGTTTCGCGTGAGAAGCGGATGGAAAACGGCGTCGCAATAAACGTCGACAAGGTTGTAAAAGTCAACTTCGACCTGACTCGAAACGGGGTAGACCGTTTTGTCCGGATAGGTCAGTGCGTTTAAAAACGTTTGCAGCGAGCCTTTTAAAAGCTCCTGGAACGGGTCTTTGAGGGGAAATTTTTGTGAGCCGCCGAGGACGGAATGTTCAAGAATATGGGGAACGCCGGTCGAATCGGACACCGGCGTTTTAAACGCAATTGAAAAAAGATTGTTGGGGTCGTCGTTGTATAAATGAATAAGCCGCGCACCGGTTTTCATATGTTTGAAAATATAGGCGGTACATCGAATTTCCGCGATCGGTTCAATCCTCTCGCAGACAAAACCCTCAACCCGTTGATTGACTTTAAGTTCCGATTGTGCCATTTACTAAGTCCTTATTGTTGAACGACGAATCCGAAGAAAGCATTATGAATAGAAGGTTAAATATACCTGAGATTATACGATAAAAGCGCAAATTGTTGAGAGTCTTTGAAAAGCGAAAGCAAGCAATTAACGCGAACGCTCCCCTCTCTTCGCATGTTGATATGGAAGAAACAGGAGCGTTCCTTAAAAGACTCCAAATGATCAGGTTATTTCAACTTTCATACGGATTTTTTTTAATTCCTGTAGTAAAAGTTCGTCAAGCCGTTCATAACTTTCATTGACGCCTCTGAACATATCGGCTTGAATCATTCCGTCTCGATCGGCAACCGTCAGGTAAATGCTTTGCTCGGTTAATTTGGTCGTTTCTGTGGGCAATGCTTCAAATTTAGCAATATCAAGAATAACATGCCCCGCCTCGGAAAGTCCTTCATATTCAAAAGTCTGGATTATCCTCTCCGGTGACAAAACTTCATGATATACGCCGTGAAATGCGAAATTTTTACCGTTTTTATCCGTGTGCACATATCGCCACATTCCTCCGTTTCGTGGTTCGAATTTTTCAAGTTTGAGGGATAGATCTCTTGGGCCCAGCCATTGGACAAAAAGTTTGGGATCCGTGAAAGCTTTGAAAACAATATCCCTTGGCGCATCAAACTCACGGGAAATAAAGATTTCCTGTTTACCCGGATCTGCATTAAAAATCGTCTGGTAATTTTTTGCCATTTTAATACACCTTCTTCCATTAATTGTAGAAAGAAATAGCCTCTGTATACTACGGATTGAGGGGCATAAATCTTTTCCGGCAGGTGTCCAAAAGAATTGCCCAAACAATGCGTCTACAACGAAAAAAGCCTATAAAATTGGAAAACCGTATCATAATGTATATTTCAAAACAGCATAGATCACC
This sequence comes from Fibrobacteria bacterium, assembly GCA_037447435.1. GTDB lineage: Bacteria > Fibrobacterota > Chitinivibrionia > Chitinivibrionales > FEN-1185 > FEN-1185. The sequence continues at coordinate 166,962 of JBBIGR010000002.1, read as the reverse complement.
TTTAATAAGGAAATTCTCATGGATAAATATCTGAAATCAAACAAGCTTGAAAATGTGCTGTACGATATTCGAGGACCGGTACCGCAGGAAGCCAAACGCATGGAAGAGGAAGAAGGTTACCAAATCATAAAACTGAATATCGGCAACCCGGCCCCGTTCGGACTCATGGCGCCCGACGAGATAATTCATGACATGATTCACAACTTGGCCACGACGCAGGGATACAGTGATTCAAAAGGACTGTTCTCCGCTCGTAAGGCCATCATGCAGTATTATCAGCAGAAAAAAATTGCAAATGTCACCATAGAAGATATTTATACCGGCAATGGCGTCAGCGAGTTGGTTGTCATGGTTATGCAAGGGTTATGCAACAACGGCAGTGAAATATTGATTCCCGCACCGGATTATCCGTTGTGGACTGCAGCTGTCAATTTGGCCGGCGGCAAACCGGTGCATTACATCTGCGATGAACAGGCAAATTGGTTTCCCGATATCGACGACATTAAGAAAAAAATTACGAAAAACACCAAAGCAATTGTCATTATTAATCCGAATAATCCGACCGGCGCGTTGTATCCTCGCGAATTGCTGGAACAAATCGTCGAGATTGCCCGGCAGAATAACCTTATCGTTTTTTCGGATGAGATATACGACAAGATCGTTTATGACGGTGCCGAGCATGTGTCTACCGCCTCTCTTGCCGAGGACGTTTTATTTGTCACCATGAGCGGGCTGTCTAAAACCTATCGTATCGCAGGGTTTCGATCGGGATGGATGGTTGTTTCGGGAGACAAACGCAATGCGGGAGATTTCATCGAAGGCCTTACCATGCTTGCTTCGATGCGGCTGTGCAGCAATGTCCCCGCCCAATCGATTATCCAAACGGCATTGGGAGGGTATCAAAGCATTAACGACCTTATCGCGCCCGGCGGGAGATTATATCAGCAGCGTGAAGCCTGTTGCAATGCGCTTTCTGAAATTCCGGGTATATCTTTTGTAAAACCGAAAGCCGCGTTTTACATATTCCCCAAACTTGACATTAAAAAATTCAATATCACCAATGACGAAACGTTCGCGTTTGATTTTTTAAGGGATGAGAAAGTGCTCATCGTGCATGGTTCCGGCTTCAATTGGCCGCATCCCGACCATTTCCGTATCGTTTTATTACCGCGCGTCGAAGACATTACCGTGGCGGTAAACAGGCTCGGTCATTTCTTGAAAACATATAGGCAGAGCTAAAAACCCTTTTGCCGTTGCGCAAGGGCGATTAATCAATCGCCCTTGATTTATAATGAAAAACAATACGGTACTACTTTCCGGTTTTGCTATCGTTGAGTGTAAAACTGCGAACCGTATTTCGCGGGTTTTTGTCCTTGAAGAATTCTTTCCAAATATAAAAAAAGTTTTGCAACAATTCCTCTTCCGAAAAATTCTTGGGTTTGAAGACGACATTCGCATGGTTCCACAAAGAATAATTCCGGTGTAAGAGCCTGTTCTCTTCAATAATTTGTTTGCCGAATTTAGTACCGGGAAACGGCGTGGGAATATAGAATTCCGCCAAATCGATTTTTGCGTCACGGGTGAATTGTAAAATCCTGTCGGCAGCGCCGGCGTCCTGAATATCGAACCCGATTCCGAACGAACCGAAAAAATGAATGCCGCTATCTTCGATCATTCTCACCAAGTCGATTCCCGCCTGCCAGTCGGCTTTGGAACAATCTTTATCGAATAATGTTTGCGACAGGCGATCGAAGCCGAAAACCGTATACATGGAAGCGACGCCGCCCTCTTTTAGCTTTTTATAAAATTGCGGATCAGGCGCCATCATCATAGTGGAAGCCAAAAATATGTTAATGTCGGAAAGTTCCTTGGTTCGTTCCATTATGGAAAGTAAAAATTTCATGGGTTTTTTGCCGGGCAACATCACGGTATCATCGGTAAAATAGAATTCCTTGTATGGCATCGAGAGGATGTCGGCAACGATGTTGTCTACGGGGCGAAGCCGGAACATTGTGCCGCCCATATAGGGAACAGGACAGCCAGCACAGGGCGCCGGGCACCCTCTCATAACTTGGACAAGGTGCGCGTTCCAACGGTAATTGTTTTCATTGAAGATTTTGCGCTTTGGAATCGGGTGTTTGGCGATATCCGAATACTGGGATGCGCTGTATTTAGGTTTCAAAGAATTGGTTTTTGCATCTTGTAAAATCGTTTCCCAAAGATCTTCGACTTCGCCTATACACACACTATCGGCATGTAAAAGTGCCTCATCGGGCATGGCTGTTGGATGAATGCCGCCCAAAATGGTTTTGGTACCGCGTTTTCGAAATGCATCGGCAATTTCATATGCGCGCCCGGCTTGCGGCGTAAAGCAGCTTATTGCAACAAGATCGGCTTTTTCATCGAAATCGATTGTTTCGATATTGTCGTCGGTAAGTGCCACGTCGATATCATTGGGGGTCAAAGCCGCGATTATAGGCAACGCAAGCGACGGCGGCATGGTATAATCGCCGATCACGTGATTCGAAAGCGAGTTACGCAGATCGCGATGGTCCTCGAGGAACTTTTTGAATTTCGGGTAAATCAATCTTATTTTCATGTGTCGTTTCTATGAGTTTAAAACGGCAAAAGCGGTTTCTTGGGCGCTTGCCATGACATTGTACATTCCGTTGCCCGATTTGGTCCAATGACCGGTTTGATACACGTTGGCGATATGCGTTGTCGACGGCAATTTCGTTTGACCATACAGAGTCTTTATGTTTTCGAAACCGTACAAGGCACCGTTGGTATTTCCGGTATACCGCTCTATGGTTTTTGGCGTTGCGGTTTCGCAGACTACCAATTGTTTGGCAAAATCGCCGATAAGCGATTTTGCTTTCGACACTATGGCGTCGCGCAGAGCGTTTTTCGCCGCCGCCCAATTTTCGAAGGCGTCGTGCCGTATAAAATACATGAAGGTAAGCGTGCTTTTTTCCGACAAGCCCGGTGGACGCATGATTAACAAATGATCGATTTGATCGGGCGGACCCGAAAGGATTCTTTTGTAAATCGAGTCGTGGTCGTCATGTGCAAACCACAGCGTAATATTGTTCGGGACGAACTCCGCCGCATCGCCTTGAAGCCCGCAATAAACGCAAAAAGCGGAAAGGGAAGGGCGAAGGTTATTGAGCCGGGATAGCCACAATTTATTTCTAAAAGACTCCGGGATAACCGATGTATGCAAAAGATACGGACTGATATTCGAAACAAAGGCGTTCGCCCGGATCGTTTCGCTGTTGCTATTTACAAGTGCCGTAGCCCTTTTTGAGTGGGAAATAGTCAGCGATTGTGCGTCCCAATTCGTTTTGATTTGACCGTTACGGTTTACGATAACCGACGCCAGAGCATCGGCGAGTTTTGAAAACCCACCCTCGATATAATGAGACCCCTCTACGGTGTGGACATAGAATATAAACGCATTAAAAAGGGGCGCAAAAGAGGGAGATGTGCCGCCGAACGGCCAAATGGTAAAAAACTTTTCTTGCAATTGGGGATTGCGGATGAATGAAGCGATATATTCCCTATACGACATTGATGATGGCGGCAAAGGTTTTTCGATATCCTTAGACTTACCTTTGTAAATCGACAATCGATTTGCCGTGTCGTTGAAAAGGGCAACAAGGGAGTCCTTTTCATTTGGAAAATCGGCTCCGAATCGATTAAGCATTTCCGCAATTCCCCGCGGATACGAATACAGCCCCGAAGGCGTTACCGTTTGCATTGCATTCGTATAAGGGATAATGCGTAAATCTTTTCGAATGCCGAGGTCATGCAAGATGCCGCAGATAAAACCGTCGTCGGCCATGGGCGCCGAGTGCACCGAAGAATCAAAAGTAAAGCCTTTGCGCGAAAAACTCTGAGCGCATCCGCCGATTTGGAAATGTTTTTCGGCCACGCAAACGCGCAAACCCTTTTGCGCGAGGATCGCGCCGCACGTAAGCCCTCCGATACCGGAGCCGATAATTGCGACGTCGAAATTATTTGACAAAAGGTATTCCTTCATGCAAAAAATACCATTGATCCAATTGGCCTGCGGTGATTGTTTCAAAAGACCGGTACATTGTTTGAATTATCGATTTATCACGAGTATCGAGCGACGCGACGTGCAGCGTATAGGTTTCGTTCTCCCTTCTCACTGCAAATGCGATGCAGACCGTAATTTCGCCGTGCATAAACGATACGAGTTTTTGGAGGCCTGCGCCGCCCAAAACCTTTTTACCAAACAAAGTGACTTCCGTGCTGTATCGGGTCAATTCGTCGAAAACCGACATAAGCAATTCGCCGCGCCTCAGTACGGCAGCCATTTCCAGCGGCGATGCGGAAGTTGTCGAACCAACTTCTATGAATTGTATTTCGGCAAAAAGTCCGGTTTTTGAAAGGTTTTGCGCGGCGCTTTTTGCGGCATTGGACAATCCTGCTGTTGCGAATTTCAAAGTTCCTGTAAAGGGAATTCCTTCGCAGGCCAGACGCGGACCGATCAGTTCCACCGCACCAAAATGGCATACTGCCAACAGCACGCCTTTTTTTTGTGACAAACTTTCTTTAATAAACGAAATTTCGTTTGCCAAGGTCATTCTGGTTTTTAAATACTCGGCATAGCGATGCGGAGTCATGGTGAACGGAATAAGCTTTTCATAATAATGAAGTAGAATATGATGTTGGATATTCTTTAATCTTTGTGCGTCGCAATCTAAGCCGAATTCGAGGCAGTTTTTCTTGATTGTTTCGGATTCCAAAGGATTGGAGTCATACCATTGACGGCCTTTTGACAGGATATGATCCTTGAGTTTTTCTAAGGATAAATCGGGAAGCGAGTGCATGAATTCTTTTGACTGAAGATGACTTGAAAGCGACATACTTTTATGCAAATACTTTCGATGTGAGGAGTATTGGGAAAATAATGGTTAAATATGCATGACGACAGCGAAAATATCAAAACTCAAAAGGAAATAATATCCAAGGAAGCAAGCATCCGGACATTTTGAAATATAGAATTTTCATCAGGGTCAATACCGGAAGCTTTGTAAAAACCGATCTTTGCGGATTGTAGAATTTGCTTGAATTTTGCCGGCCTGTCGACCGGAATTGTGTCGAGCAAGAACTTTTGCAACGGCGATAGAGGCATCATGAGAACATCCCATCGGGAAAAAGGAGAACAAACGTAAACAATATCGGGTTTATTTTGAATTTCCTCTTTGATGGTAGAAAGCGACAGAAGGTCATTAAAGGAAAATGGAATTGAAACGGCTTTTCCCGGCGCAATTCGCATGAGTGCCGTTTCCGGAAGAAGTTCCTTCGCAACGGCGGCCTGTCTCATTTTTAAACCGGTTTTGAAAAGCTTCTCGCGCTGCGGCGACGAGACCATGAGAATACGGTAAATGTCCAGTTTGAAAATTTCCTCAAAAGCAAGTAGTTCGCGTTGCATGGCCCCACAACGTTTCGCTTCAAAGAAAAAGATGGATTTGATTTCGTCTTCGAACCCTTCGATGAAATTTGTGTTTGTCGCGACAATCCCTCGCTGTTTTAAAAATGATTTGATTTTTTGCCCGATTCGCTGGTACAGGGAGCCGTTATTTTCCCCACATCGTTTTTCCAAATAACTGAGGCTGAGCCTGAAACGGGAATAAAAATAAAAAAGAGCCAAGGCGATATCGTCGAATTCGATGAGGTCATCAATAAGGAAGTCTTTATACAAAGCGATGTTTTTATACTCGATGTCGCACATGAGGTCCAAGGAGTTTATGGATTGCGGGGAATGCACTTTTATTCCATACGCATCGGCATTGGTATCCAGCGGGGTTCCTTTTATCAGCGTGAGCGGAAATACCATGATGAAACTGGGCGCAAGTTTTAAAGTGTCGGATAGGGACTTTGTAAAGGACTTGAGCGTATCGTGCGGTAACCCGAAAATAAGGTCGACATAGAAATTGATAGGATATTTTAAAAGAGTATCCTTTATGTCATGAAACAGGCGCGGGCTCAGTGCCCTATTGATTTTAGAAAGAACATCCTTGTTGGTCGATTGAATTCCGACGCATATTTGCGCTTGGGACTCGCAAAATAACGCTGCAAGCTCTTCGTCCATCTTGTAAAACGAGCAATAAAAGAATAACGATGTCGCCCGGTTATGCTTTTTGCATATGTTTAAAATGGTTTTAGCATACGAAATGTCAAGATCAAACACGGCATCGGCAAAATGTATGCATTCGAAATTCTCCTCGAAAAGCCATTCCAATTCACGCTCGACCCTGGTAACGTCGTATCGGTACGGCTTGTGGTTGCGATGGCTGAATTGGCAATAAATGCATTTGTACGGGCATCCGCGACCCGTTTCGTACACCACGGCGATACCGCATGATGCAGATCGTTTGACCTCAAGCGCAAAAGGGTAGATAGTCGGAATGTCGTCGGTTATTAGGGTATATCCTTTGGTAAATTCTCCGCTCGCACCAAAATCCCGGGAAAACGCGAAGCCCGTAATGTGCGGCGACAACGGAGTGTTGTCGAACAACGCGACCATAAGTTCTGGAAGCTTTGACTCGGATTCTCCGAAAACAAGCATGTCGAGGCCGGGGTTGTTTTTAAAAAATAGTCCGCATTCATCACTGTTTTTCATGCATAATTCGGGACCGCCCGCAACGATTAGTTTTGAGGGCGAATTTTCTTTAATGTTGCGGATTAAGGACAGAGACCATGAAACGTTCCAGCAGTATACCGAAAACCCTATGCAGTCGACATCGCTTGCGAGAATGTCGGAAAGGATTTCCGTTTGCGATTGCACCGCGCTGTTGAAAAAACGATAGGAAATTTCAAATCTATCTTTTGTCAAAGCGCTCTGCTGGAGCACCTTGGCACAATATAAAATTCCTGGCATGACATAATAATGAGCTGCTTTGGGAAATGCCGTCGATCCCCAGGAGCCTTGTTCGTTTCCAATGTAAACCAACAGAATTTTTTGTTTTATCATACGGCGGTCGGCACTGTGAAATTCGGTAGGGAAAAATCGGGAAAAACAGAGACGCACTGCACGTACGTCTCTGCATAGACAATGATGAAATTATTTTTTTTGGTCGAGATATTTCTGGACCGTCTCTGCGCATTTGTTGATGGTCACGATATTGGGAAACTCGGTTTCCGGAATCGTAACGCTGAATTTCTTTTCCATAGTGGCAAGTACTTCCAAAAGCGCCATGGAATCAAGGCCCATGTCTTTAATAAAATGCGCATCATCGGTAATTTTTGCTTCATCGATTTCCATATCCTCCGCTATATCCACAATCAGGGTGCGAATCGCAGATTTGATGTCCGGTGTTGTCATTCTTTCTCCTTTGGGCGTATGATGTACAAATGAATTTTAAAGCCTGTTTTTAAGTACCAAACTTGCGCAATATCCATCGCATGAGAATGAATTTACAAGAACGTATCGGCTCGAAACGCCTTCAATGGTATTAAAAACCAAATTGATAGGTGCATTGAGTTCATATCGGTTTGCGATACCGCTGATTCGTTGCGCTTCCATATCGGACAGTGCGCAGGCGATATTCAGAGCGCCGGAAGCGCCGAGGCATTCACCTGTTTTTGATTTATATGCTGTAACAGGGACTTCGGGTAACAGATCGGCTATGACTTTTGCTTCCATGGCGTCACCATAGGGATTACCGTTCGCACTTGCCGCTACAAAGGTTATGTCTTTTGGAGAAATTTCCGCTTGCAGGCATGCCTCCGAAACCGTATGACGTGCTCCGGAAGCGTCCGGGTTGTATCCGTGGCCGCCTTGCTTGGGATCGAAGCAGCTGTGTATTCCCGCGATTTCCGCAAGAATGGTTGCATTGCGCGCGAGTGCCGATTCCTCGGTTTCGACGCAAAAAACCGCGCATCCTTCACCCAGTAAAAAACCGTCGGCATTTGAACCGAAAGGCAGACACCTTCCCTGGTCGGAAAGTACATTGCTTTTTGCAAGTCCGGCAAGGGCATAGTAGCTTATTTCCTCGAGCCCGCCGACAAGAAGACGCGAAGCGTGCCCGCTTTTAATATAGGTAAAGGCATATGCCAGAGCATCCATGCCCGCATTAAATGTCGTCGAAACGGTCGTACTGGACATGCGCGACGTATAACGGATATTTGCATTCGATGTCGGCGCATTGATGACGGTGTTTGCAAATGCCATGGGATTGACGTTGTGCGGGCCGTTGGCAATGGCGTCGGACAGGAAGTCGCCGATGCTTTGCACGCTTCCAAAAGCGGTACCGATGCAAATGCCCATTCGTGAATCTTCGGGCGTCGTTTCAAATGCTTCCTTGAATCCGAGTTCGCACGTAGCAAGAAGCAGTTTCGTTGCCCTGTCTTTGGTACGCAAGCCTTTTTTCCCTAAAATCGGTTCCGGGTCAAAATGAGGTATGCTGAAACAGGGCTGCGGCTGAGAGAACGAATGAAATCCGAAATCGGTTACCGAATTTAGTTGCGAAGGGGCACTCAGAGATTTCGCAATTTCTTCTTTTGTCGAACCGAGGCAGCTATAGGAACTTGCTTTTGTTATAACGATTTTCACAGTCAGGCCCCAAACCTTCCTACAATGAGCGCGGAGGTGTTTCCGCCGAACGCATAGGCATTGGAAACGATACGGTTTACCGACGCGTTCCTGCTGACATTCGGCACATAATCCAAATCGCATTCAGGATCCGGTTCGGAATAATTGATTGTCGGCAAAAGCGTGTTGTGTTGAATCATTAAACAACAGGCGACCGCTTCGATTGCCGACGCCGCTCCCATTGTATGTCCGATCATTGATTTAATTGAAGATATCGGAATCGATTTTGCTTTTTCTTGGAAAACGGATTTTATTATGAATGTCTCGGTTTTATCGTTTTCCTTCGTACCCGTACCATGGGCACTGATGTAATCGATGGTGTCGGGAGAGATATTTGCGTTTGCAAAGGCTTTGCTGAGTGCTAAAATACCGCCTGAGCCCGAGGGATCGGGAATGGTCATGTTATGCGCGTCACAGGCAATACCGTATCCAAGCACTTCGGCAAGTATTGTCGCGCCGCGTTTTTGCGCATGAGTCAATGTTTCCATGACAAGCATGCCCGCACCTTCGCCTACGGCCATTCCATCGCGGTTTTTATCGAACGGTTTGCATGATTCCTTTGCAGTTGCGAGAAGCCGGCTAAAGCCGGTATAGGCGATTTTTGAAATAGGGTCGCTGCCTCCGGCAATAACGATATCAGCGCAACCGAGCCCGAGCAGGTCGAAAGCATAGCCGATGGCATAGTTTCCCGCAGCGCAAGCGGTGGGAATCATAATGGTTGGTCCGCATGCTTTGAAATGACGTGCGACATGAGCTGCAATGACTCCGCAAGGATATTGACCCGGCAAATTTGAATCAATAGTTTCCGTTCTTTTATTTGCTGCGAAAATTTTTTCTATGCATTGTTCAAGAATTTGAGGCTCACCCATTGTTGTGCCAAGGCTTACGCCGAAACGGAAGGGATTTTCCTTGGAAATATCGATGCCGGATTGTTTAATTGCCATTTCCGAAGCAGCGATTGCAAAATGGCTTGATCTGCCCATTGAGGATATTTCGGCCGAAGAAAGATATTCTTGCGGCTGAAAATTTTTTACTTCGCCGCCGATATCGGTTCTGAACATCGAAGCGTCAAAAGCCGTTATGGGTTTTAAACCGTTAGTACCATTTTTAGCCGCATTCCAAAAAGCATCGATACCGATGCCGATGGGCGTTACAGCGCCAAGTCCTGTAATGACGACTCTTTCTTTTTTCATATATTTATTTAAATAGGATAATGGGCAGACACGAAATTGCGATAAACCGCGTTAAAAATGCATTTTCATTCAACTTTTTAAAATACTTTAATCAGAGAATTGGTTCAATAAAATCCGACAGGTAAATGCATAAAGCCGAAAATATGAGATTTACATAAACCCCATATTGCAAAATTTTGGGAATTTTCACTGATTTTTTACCGGATATTCACCTTTTTCATGAGGTTAATCCGCCGTCAACGGTAAAAACCTGTCCGGTAATATAGGAAGCTTTGTTCGAGAGAAGAAACGAAACAAGGTCTGCCACCTCATTCGATGTTCCGAGGCGTTGCATCGGAATTGCCTTTTTGACTTCTTCAAGATGCTTTTCGCTCATTTTTTTTGTCATGTCCGTCTCAATGTAGCCCGGTGCCACGCAATTGACGCGAATCGAAAGTTTGGCAACTTCCTTGGCAAGGCTTTTGGTAAATCCGATAATCCCTGCTTTCGAAGCGCAGTAATTGGTTTGTCCCCCAACGCCCGACATTCCACTGACAGAAGTAATGTTTACAATGCAGCCATTTTTATTCTTCATGAAATAGCCGATAACGTTTCGTGTGACGTTAAAATAGCCGTTCAAATTTGTGTTGATGACATCGTCCCAATCCTGTTTCGGCATGATGAAAAGGCTCTTATCGCGGGTAATTCCTGCATTGTTGACCAGACAATCTATGCTTCCAAGCGTTTCCTTTGCAAAAGCGATAAGCTTTTCGGCTTGAGCAAAATCCGACAGGTCGGCCTGGAAAGCAAAAACTTTTAAACCTTGCTTTGAAAGATCGGATACCGTTTGTTCCGCAGCCTCTTTGCCGCTATTATAGGTAAATACGATCGAATTACCCTCTGCAGCAAGCGTTTCGACTATCGATTTGCCTATTCCTTTAGATCCGCCCGTGACAACTATGTTCTTACCCAAGGTTTAATCCTTTACTTTTGAAAAGAGGAGTTCGCAGCCCCTTTACGTTGGGATACAAATAGTAATTAATTACAATTTTAAAAGACCTTTTTTGACCGCATCTTTAACATTTTGGGAATATTCCCTGGATTTTAAAATGTTTTCGGCCTTTTGTCGAAAGGAGGATAAAGATTCTTCCAGATCGGTACTTTTGAAAAATTCCTTCCATAACCGTAAAAATCCGTTTAAAAGCATATCTTCGGAAATCAATTTCGGTTTAAAAACAATATTGGCGCAATTATACTTTTTCCAGTTTCTCGGAAGAATGAACCTGTGCTCCTCTTCAACGCGATTCCAAAAAGGCGTTCCGGGAAATGGCGTGGCAATGAAAAACTCCGCGGTTTTTACGTTCGCATGTTTGCAAAATTCTAAAATGACATCGAACTGATCCTCTCCCATGGTATCGAATCCCACGCCGAACGATCCGAAAAACCGTATTCCCCGATCTTCAAGCTGTCTTACCAGATCGAGGGTGCGATTCCAAACCAAGAGGTCTTTCTTGTAAAACCTTTGGCTGAACGGGTCGCTTGCGAAAACAGTGTACATGCTTGTCGCACCAGCCCGGGCCAGTGAATCAAGAAATGCCGGATCGGTGTGCATTGCCGGAGAACAGGACAGAAACATTCGGACTTTGAAATCCTTGATCCGCTCGCAAAGGTCCATCATGTACCGCGTGATGCGGGGTCTGTTCAGCATTACCATATCGTCGGTAATGTAAAATTCCTTATCCGTAAGTTGTTGTATTTCGGCAACGACGGTTTCGATGGGCCTCAGCCGTATCTTGGTGTCTTGATACAAGGGAATGTTGCACCATTCGCAACCGAACGGACATCCGCGCGTGATGGAAACGAGCGATGCATGCCAATCGTATTTATCCTCAATGTCGAAAATCCCTTTTTTTGCGGAAACGATTTGTTCCGGCAATGGAACGCCGGTCGCTTTATATACTTTTTTTAGGCGATTATGAGAATAATCATCGATAATGGTTTGCCAAATAGTGTCTGCTTCTCCAATGCAAAGGCTCGTGCAATGAAGCGCGGCATCGTGAGGAGCCATAGACGGATGCATACCGCCGGCTATGACCGTTTTATTCCGCCGTAAAAACTCGTCCCCGATTTCATGGGCAAAGCCTGCCTGCGGGGTGAAATAGCTTAATGCGATTATATCGGCATCGTCGTCGAAGTCGACGGGCTCAATGTTTTGGTCAACGACTTTCCAGGAAACATCGGCAGGCAGCAAATTGATCAAAATCGGAATACCCATGGCAGGCGGCATGCGAAACGCCCAGGTCGCGGCAATGGCTGGCATTTCGGCAAGTTGCGGATACGTCTCTAAAAATTTTTCGAATTTCGGGTAAATGAAGGTGATTTTCATCTATTTAAAATAACTTAAAATAGGGCATACATTTCATAGAATCGCTCGACGCGGACAAAGCAACTTTATGCGACTTTCCGGTGAAACGAAAGCAATGCGACGCCAAAAACAAAACCGCCGATGCAAAGCATGGCGAGTCCCTGTTCCCAGAGTTCTCCAAATCCGCTTCCTTTTAAAAACATTTCGCGCAATATGAACATGAAATACCGCAATGGGTTGATAAGCGTAAGTTTTTGGACCCATACGGGCATGTTTTCCAACGCGAGAAAGAAGCCGGACAAAAATAAGAAGAAAATCAAAATAAACCAAAGCATGAACAATACTTGCTGGGCGTTTCTGGCAATTGTTGAAACTAAAATCCCTATTCCCAAAGACGAAGTCATATAAATGAGCCCGAATAAAAGAAGAATGAAGAAATTTCCTTTGAACGGTACGCCGAACCATAATGTGGCAGCAGCGAGTACCGCGCAGAGTTCGAATAAGCCGATCGCGATGTACGGAACAATTTTTCCCAACACCACATGAACCGGACTCACGGGCGTAACCATCAATTGTTCCAATGTGCCGGCCTCCTTTTCTTTTACTATAGAAAACCCGGTGAGCAGGGCCGTTATCATAGTGACCAGCACGACCGCGAGTGCCGGAACCATATACCACGTGGATTTTAAAAGCGGATTGTATAAAATGGTAGGCCGGACTTCTATGGGAAGAATGTTTTGGATTTTTAATCCTCTGGCTGCCAGTTTATCCCGAAGAAATGAAATGCTCCACCCTGAAATAATGGAATTTATGTATCCGCTCGAAACAGTCGAGGAATTCGCGTCTTGTCCGTCGACAAGTAATTCGACCGACGCACCGTTTTGCAAAGTGAGATCCCGCGCAAAACTTTGCGGTATGATAAGCGCAAGCCTGGCATTTCCCCGATCCAGGCGCGACTTGGCGTCGCTTTCCGACGTTGCGTAACCGGAGAATTCAAAAAGTTGATTATGAATAATGTTTTGGACGAGCGAAACGCTTTGAGGGGTATTACTTCTGTCCAAAACGGTAATACCCGTATTTTTCACTTCCGTCGTTATGGCATAGCCCAGGATGAACATTTGTATCACAACGGGCATGATGATGAGACGCATTATCATGGGATCCGAGCGGATCTGGGTAAATTCTTTCCAAATCATTAGGCGTAAAAATCTCACAATTTTACCCTGAACTTTCTAATGGAAACAATGAGCAGAAATAAGCCCATGCCGGTCAACACCGCGATCGGTTTCCATAATTCCGAAAAGCCGATGCCTTTGAGGATGATACCGCGTATGATTTCCAAAAAATATGTCGCAGGAATAATATGCGCTATCCATTGTAAAACTACAGGAATGCTTTTCAAGGGAAAAATAAACCCGGACAACAAAACCGTCGGCATGACCGTCACGGGCAACACGATCAACATTGCGTGTTCTTGTTTACTGCTGACGGTACTGATGAGCAATCCGACGGCAAGCGCGGTAAAAATGTAGATCAAGCTTGCCGCGCTCAATAAGAGCAGGCTTCCGCTTATCGTGACGCCGAAAACAAAATAACCGACGACGAGGATGAGCAACCCGTCGATAGCCGCAAGGAGAATATAGGGCGCTATTTTCCCTATCATTATTTCATGGGCTTTTATCGGCGACACGAGCATTTGTTCCAATGTACCGAGTTCTTTCTCTTTTGTAATGGTAAGCGAGGTGAGCATTGCCGAAATCATCATGAGAATAATGACCATGAGGCCGGGCACGAAATACCGGGCGCTTTTTTGCTGGGGATTGTACAGAATGGTCTGCTGTACCGTTATGCCGGAGGGAAGAGGTACCTGCAAAATCTCGAGCGCCGATTTTTGCAAAAACGGTTCCACCACATTGCGCAATATGGTGCCCAGGTTTTGGTCTGATCCGTCTATGAGGACCTGCACCGAAGCAGGGTGTAAAGGCTTATGTAAATCTGCGGCAAATGTCGGTGAAAAGCGAAATAACGCTTTTATATGGCGTTTTTTGAAAATATCACCCGGAACCGCGACGCTTTGAACCACGCCGATCACTTTGAAGAGACTGCTTTGGTCTATTGCGCGAATGAGTGCCGCACTTTCCGGAGAGGGATTCGGGTCTTCGACCATCACCTCGACGTCGGATATGTTGACATCCAAGGCATAGCCGTACAAAAACATCATGAAAACCGGCATTGCCAAGACGATAATAAGCGTTTGCCAATCGCGGAGAATATGCCAGACTTCTTTACGGATTAGAGCGCGTATTCGCGGGTTCATTGTGCACCGCCTTCGACGATTTTCAAAAACGCATCGAGCAGCGTTTCGCAATTGTTCTGTTTTTTCAATTGTTGGGGCGAATCGATCGCCGCGATTTTGCCGGAAATCATTATGGATATCCTGTGACAATATTCCGCTTCATCCATATGATGCGTCGTCACGAAGATGGTCGTGCCGCCAGCCGACAACGATTGTATGAGGTCCCAGAAATTTCTTCGGCTCACCGGATCAACGGAACCGGTTGGCTCGTCGAGGAACAGTATTTCCGGTTTGTGAAGGTTTGCGCAGGCAAGACTCAGGCGCTGCTGCCATCCCCAGGGAAGCGCCCCGGTAACGCGGGGGTAAAGCTCTTTAAGACCAAGAAAGTCCGACATTTCGTCGATTCGCGAATGCAGATCGGATTTTGCAAGACCGTATAATTGACCGAACAATTTCAAGTTGTTTATAACGGTCATGTCCGCGTATAAACTGAATTTTTGGGACATATACCCGATTCGAGACCTGATTTTGGCAGATTCCTTCATGATGTCGAATCCGGCAACATGACCTTGACCGCTTGAAGGCGTTAAAAGTCCGCAGAGCATCCGAATCGCCGTTGTCTTTCCTGCGCCGTTCGCACCTAAAAAGCCGAAAATTTCACCCTTTTTTACCGCAACGTCGATTTGGTCGACAGCGGTATAATTGCCGAATATTTTCGTGAGTTTATTGGTTTGAATCGTATAGGTCGTCATGACTTTTCCCCGGAAAGCAAATAAATAAACAAGTCTTCGATTTTGGGCTTGCATTTTTCGGCCGATTCCGCTTCCGGAAGGATCGATTTCATGATAGCCAAAACCCGGGCCGCATCAACATCCTGTTTTACCGCGACATGGATGCTGCCTCCTTCGGGGTACATGAGCAGTATGCCGTCGGGCGTTTGTATGTTTTGCGCTATAGTCAATGTTCCCGTCGTACAGGAAATCTTAAAAAGCGGATACGGGTATGCATCGAGCAGTGCCTGCGGTTTACCTTGTCGGACCGCTTTGCCGTGATGGAGAAAAAGCAATTCGTCGCATAAATGGGCTTCATCCATATACGGGGTCGATACGACGATGCCGATTCCCTGGTTTCGCAATTCCTTTAAAATTTCCCAGAATTCTTTTCTGGAAACTGGATCCACGCCGGTTGTCGGCTCATCCAGAAACAGCACTTTCGGCGTATGGATGAGGGTACAGGAAAGGGCAAGTTTTTGTTTCATGCCGCCCGATAGATTGCGAGCCCGCCGGTCCTGGAATTTTTCGAGGTGCGAAAAATCGAGCAGGCGTTTCATACGCTCATCCCGCTCTTTGGGTTTTACGCCAAACAGGTCGGCGAAAAACTGCATGTTTTCCCGGACGCTGAGATCTTGATATAAAGAGAATTTCTGCGGCATGTATCCGATGTTTTCCCTGATTTTTGCGAATTCTTTCACTACATCGAATCCCAATACCGACGCTGTACCCTTGTCGGGAGCGACAAGCGTGGTGCAAATGCGCAGGAGCGTCGATTTCCCCGCACCGTCCGCGCCGATAAGGCCGAACAGACATCCCGGCATTACGGAAAGAGAAACGCCGTCCAAAGCCTTTTCGCCGGCGTAGTTTTTGTAAAGATCCGAAATAGCAACGATGGGATTCATACGGTTAATTTCATCTCCATATTTCGACGGGAAGACCGCGTTTTAACATGCTGTTTTGATTCGGCGCCTGGGCGCGTATCTTGAAAACAAGCTCGTTTCTGCTTTCGCGAGTTTGAATGTTTTTGGGGGAGAATTCGGCATCTTCGCTGATCCAGGTAACCGTTGCCGGCAAGAAGGTTTGCGTTTCCTTTTGCCCAGCCATTTCATTGTCCAATCGAACGCGTATTTTCTGGCCCAGCGTAAACGACGGCAGCATTGGTTGCGTGACATAAAAATCGATTTGCATGGTGTCGTATTTTCCAAGTTCGAAAATCGGGTTTCCGACGGGAACCACCTCGCCGAGGTTCTTGTATTTTGTCAATATTGTCCCCGAAGAAGGCGAATGGACATAGCAACGCGACAATTGATCGAGCAAGGTGGCCCGCTGCGCATTTATGGTGTTGATTTTGGCTTGCAACCCGGACAGTGTGGAACGGTTTGCCTGTACCCGCAACTTGGATGATTCGAACTGCGTTTCCAGATTATCTTTTTGCTGCGACGGCACCGACCCTTGTTCGACAAGGTTGGAGATGCGTTTGTATTCCCTGTCGACACCCTTGACATCGGATTCCTGAGACGAAATCTCGACTTTTTTCGAGGAAATGGCGCTGCCGAGCTCGGCAAGCGCCGCGGATAATTCGTTGAGCTTCAGAACTAAGGGGACGGTGTCTATAATCGCCACCAATTCTCCCGGACCCACATGCTGGCCTTCCGCTTTGAACAATGCGACAATCGTACCTTGTGCGGTTGTGGCGATTTGAAATGTCTGCGCTTCGACAACAGCGGAACCGATATATTCTTTATTCTTAGTTGCATCGCAATTGATATTCAGCATAAAGCAAAATGACGTCAATAGTCCGAAAAGCAAGGTTTGCCGTGTGTTTGCGTTCATAAAATCTTTTCCTTCCGATTTTTATTTTGAGACCTCAAAACAGCCTGGTTAATCGCAACTGAATAATTTTTTATGGCCGTTAAAATTTCAATTCTTTTCCAGAGGCAAAAAGTAATTGTAAAACAGCCATGTTCTTCATAAATATGGATTGCTTAACGAGTAGTGCCGATTTTGATTTTGCCGTGAGTGCATTGAGAACATCGGTTTGGGTTGCCATGCCGGCTGCAAAGTTGTTTTGCGCGTCCGTTGCATACGCGTCAGAAGCTGAAAGTGATGCGTTTGCCGCATCAGCCTGTTGTTCTGCCCGTTTGATAGACAGCTTTGCGTTTTTAATAGCATTCGACCACATATCGATAAGTTGTTGTCTTTGGGTCTTTAGAATGTCGATTTGTTCGGAAGTTTGCTTATGTTGAGAGGAGACTTTCCATCCGTCGAATAAATTCCATTTTAATTGCAAACCGAAAAGACCGTATCCCATGTACTGGTCTTTGCCCATGGCAAGGCCGGGATTTGCATATCGCAAACCGGCGAGCGCAATAAGATTCGGATATTTTTGGCCCGAAATGATGCTTTGGAACACCGCCAATTGCTCCATGCCGATATCAAGTGAAACCAATTCCGGCCGGGACGTATTGAGTCCGACCGAGTCTGTTGCTAAAAGTGATTGAGAATCGATTGCAAACGAATAATCGACGGGTAAAAAACCCGAATCAGGGGATTGAATGAAATTGAGCAGCTCGAGTTTCAGGGAATCGCATTGATTTTGGTTGGTGACCAAATCCGACTGCGCCTGGGCAAGCCGGGCTTTGACATCCAATACTTTTGCCGAGGAAGCCAGTCCGCCCGCTTTCAGCTTTGCGGTTTGATTCAACATTTCCTCTAATTGTTTAATCAACGTTTTATAGACGTCCGTTTGCTGATATGACATGTTCCATTGGAGATATATCGCACCGAGTTTGAAGCTGAGTAGATTTTTAAGGCCCTGATTTTGGGCCTCCTTTACGGTCAGGGCGAGCCGACGATACCGGACATTGTATACGTTGACAAAAGCAGCGGTAAGAGGGTATGTCAGGTCTACTCCGAGTTCGGTTTTGTTCATGCTGTTGGGGATTGGAAGAGTCTCGCTGGAACCGGGAGCAAGGCCCGGTAGCGGCAGCCCTGAAATTGTCGTTGAGCTGTTTTCCGTTACATGATTATATGAGCCCACAACATCCAATGAAGGATACCAGACTGCTTTGGCTTCTGTTTCCTCATAGCCTTTTTTACAGAATTCCTGATTCGCAATTACGATATCGGTGTTTTTGAACAACATAATTTCCTGAGCCTGTTTGAGGCTGAGGCCCAAGGCCGTCCAGGCCATACAAAGCATGCTTATGCAACAATAAACCCGCATCATGAAATTCCTCATGATTTATGCTCCTTTATTCCATCAAAAACCAAATTGGTTATAAAATCGATTCTTTCTTGAAGGAATGTATCAGTATTTACAGCAATCGGCATACCTGTTTTTTGTTGCAGTATCTGGAAAATAGGTTTGCCGAAAAACGTAACCATTATCATTCCCATGACGCTCATAATGAGTTGTATTGGATCGGTTCTGGCAATTTTACCCGCTTTCATTTCCTTCTCGAAAGTCAAAAGCAATAGTTTGGGTCCGTCCCCGATGGCATCGATGATTTTTTCCACGATAGCGGGAAAAAACTTGTCGCCGGTCAAAAGCAGGCGTAAAAGAATCGCAGGTATTTCCGGGGTTTTGGCAAATGTCAAAATGTAGGAAGAAACCAAAGACCTTATTGCCGTTTTCAAATCCGGGTTTTTAGGCTGATTCGAAAGTTCGAGCCGAATGGTTTGCCAAATTTCCAAGGCAATCGAATGAAGTATCACTTCGAATAGTTTTTCTTTTGACCTGAAATAATAATGAAGAAGGGCTTTATTGACCTGGGCCCTGTCGGCGATCGACTGCATTCTCGCACCATCGAGGCCGTGCTCGCCGAATTCCGTTCGCGCGGCTTCAAGGATTTTCTGCTCCGTGGTCCGATCCACGGATGGATAATGCGTCGGTTTCTTGATTTTTTTAACCATAATGTTTAACCTGGTAATTTAACCATATGGTTAAATATATCGGAAAATTCAAAAAAGATCAAGATGTTTACATTGCACCCTGTTTTTTACCCCGACAAAATGGTATACTTAGTATTTGCTTGCATCTTATGAATTGAGAAAAATCTTATGGCATATCTCGAAATAGTCGAAGGCAACAATAGGGGTAAAACGGTCCGACTAACTGCGGAAATCGTTATCGGCAGAAATGCGGATAATGCCGTTTATTTGCCCGATTCAAGCGTCTCGCGACAACATGCCGTTGTGAGGCAAAAAGAAAATTTTTTCACCATAGTCGATTGCGGTTCGTCGAACGGTACTTTTGTCAATAAGCGTGCCCTGCATCGTCATGTGCCGCAGCCGTTATACGAGGGTGATGAAATCGTCATCGGTTCGGCACGGATGCTTTTCCGCAGCGAAGGCATGGACCCGCTCGCGACGAAGAAAAAAGTGAGTGCCGCCACTGTCCTTGTCGCGGACAACGCAAAATTACCGCATAGCGGCGGCATGACCATGATTTTTACCTCCGAGACACAAGCTCCCAAAGTCAGCGCGACCATGGATGCTTCGGCATCCGATATTCTTGCGATGCATGCAAACGGCAAACAGAACACTTCGAGCCTGCACGATGCTCTGCGGCGGCTACAGGCAATGGTTAAGGTCTCGCAGGATCTGGGGGCATTGACAAAACCGGAAAGCCTGCTCGAAAACATCATGAGCAGCATTTTCGACATGTTTCCCCATGCCGACCGGGCGTTTATCATGCTCCGCGATTCCATAAACGGAAAACTGGTTCCGGCGATGGGCAGCAGCCGCGACAAAGGCAAACAGTCGACCGAAGAATTTCCCGTGAGCAGGACAATTGTCAACGCAGTCATGGAAAATAAACAATCGATACTATCGTCCGACGCGCAAAAAGACGACCGGTTTATCTCCCAGCAATCCATAGTCAGTTTGTCGATCCGTTCGCTCATGTGTGCCCCGTTTATTTGCAAAGGTGAAATCCTGGGCGTCATCAATGTCGACACCATGTCGAGCAGGCACGCCTTCAGTTCCGATGACCTTGCGATGCTCACCGGTATAGCCGGACAAGCGGCAATAGCAATCAAAAATGCCGAACTGTATGCGGCTGTTGAAAAAGAGACGCAAACCAGGACGCAGTTATCCCGGTATCTTTCGCCCGACGTCGTGGAAGGCGTTTTAGACGGTACGATTCCATTGAAACTCGGCGGCGAGCGTAAAAACGGGACCGTTTTATTCTGCGATATCGTCGGGTTTACCGCGATTTCCGAAACGCTGGAAGCCACCGGCGTGGTTGACTTGCTTAATAAGTATTTCCGAATAACAACGGCGATTATCACCCGTCACAACGGCACGCTTCACAAGTTCGGCGGCGACATGATCATGGCATTTTGGAACGTAATGGTCAAAGACGACGATGCCCAGGCAAATGCAATCCGCTCGAGCATAGAAATGCAGGCCGCGGTGTGGATGTTCGATTGCGAGCTCGCGTCTGCCGAACAATTGCCGGTGTATGTCGGTATCGGTTGCAACACCGGGGAATTTGCCGGGGGCAACGTCGGCGGTATAGACAGAATGGAATATACCGTAATCGGCGACAATGTCAATTTGGCCCAAAGGATAGAAGGCCTTGCGTCGCGTTGGCAGGTGTTCGCGGCTGCGCAAACGTATGATCCTGCATCTCATTTGTGTGCCGCAATACGGCTTCCGCAAACCAATGTCAAAGGCAAATCGCAGGCAATTTCCGTCTTTTCGATACGGGGAATTCTTGCAAATACCGACGAAATGATGTTGGCGATTCCGGTGATCGTCCAATTTAATAACGAACAAAACAAGATCGCCGGAATGCTGGTGCGGATAAATTTACGCGATTCGGTTCTTTCGTTGTGCCTCGATGCTGCGTCGGCATGCGATATCGGCGGACGTTGCTTGGGAGAATTCGATTGTCCCGAAATTGCAGACCGGTTTTCGTTCGAAGCCGTAGTTTCCGACATCGTGCAGTCGCAAACCGGGTCACTGCATTGCAAGACGGTTGTTTTGTCTTCTGTCAAAGGCCAGGAGGCGTTGGCCTTTATGAGACCGGGATCCCTTGCCGAATCGGGCAAGTCGTGGGACGACATGGAAAGACACTAACCCTCAATAAAAAATAAACAGTTACTCTGAAATGAACATCCCCTCGAAAGCATCGCCGTAAAACGAAATTTTCTTTTTGCAAAGCAAATAGGTTTTGATCGAAAATAAGGGAATTTCCCTTATATCGTCGAGCCGTGCTTTTTCATCGGTATTATCGTTAAACCACATTGAGGCGAGCCGCAATTTTTCACTGGCATCGGAAACGATGTTTTTTTCGACCCAGCCTATCGCAATGCCGTAATCTTTTCTAACCAGAGATGCTTCATACTCTTCGCATGTCGCACCCTTCAAGGAACATTGCAAACCGGCACGGCTGAAATCGGCGAGAATTTTTTCCGCAATTATCTTGGAAACAGGATCGTCGACGCGATAGAGGATAGCAACCGTCGAAGTACCGGGCGGCAGGGCTTGCAATTGCGGGCTGCCGGTCGGCACCGATCCGTCCTCCGCAGTCTCGCATTCCAAACAGGAAAGCACGGTTCCGTCGGCCCTGACAAATTCCGAAAGTATTTCTTTCGCTGCAATAAGTTTTTTACATGCGGCCCGCATTTCCTTGGCCAAAAGCATGCACGATACAAAATACCGGCTTTCCGAAAAAACAATTAAATCCGATTTGTCGTTTGCTTTTCGCCGTGCAAATTCAAGATCTTTGGCGGAAAAAAGCGTTACCGCGTCATAGCGGTTCAGGGAAAACGCTATCAGGGGCGTCGGGTCTTTGCCCAGCTTTATGGCGCACGATGAAAGAAGCGGTTTGGGAGCATCGGATTTGGGATTGGCCGCCAGAAGCAATGTCTGACCATTGTCGTTTTTCAAAAAGTAAGGACCCATTTTAAAGGACGCGGGAAAGAGGCGCCGTGTGCATACCCGTGCCATCGTGTTTGGATCCGCTTTATCAAAATGCAATGAAACGGTTTTTTCGCTTGAAACGGTAAAGCCGGAAACGATTGTTTCTTTACCGGCAATATATCCGTCTATGCCTTTAACATTTTTAAACAATGCGAGGCCTTCGGCGGGATGTTTTTTTATAAATGCGCTCCAGATGTTGACAAGATCGAAAGCGGAATAATTTTGCCCGGTTGCGGAAATTAGATTGCCTTTAATGGAAAGATCCAGTTGCTTGTCGGACACGAGTTTCGCGTCCAAAAGTCCCGCAACATCTTTGGGAACGGTTTCATTGCATGTCGATTTGGAAAAGGGATAGGCGTTGCATAAAACGGCCATTGTCTGGTCCAAAAATTCGCGCTGAGAATAAACGGTCGCTGCTCCGCCGAATTTCGGTTCCGTTTTTTGACTCGAGAATGGGGCAGATACTTTAGGTACGGTCGTTAATGTTTCGCCAACGACCGGTTTTATTTCCAAAGGCGTTTTTATCGGTGCGGCAATTTTTATATGGACGAATTTATCGGAATTACCGGCAATGCGCTCGCTTGGCATTTGTTTGATCATTTTTTCAAAGGAATTGATAAAGCGCATCCTCTCCGAAGAGTCGCCGAAAGAGATAATGTACCCTGTTGTGTCTTTTTTCTCAACGGTAACGACTTCGTGGCCTTTTTGTACGACAACGGTTTGCTTAATTGTTTGTTTGGAACAAAACGAAATAACCAAAAAAGCAGTGCTCAATAGTACTAATGCGCATTGTTTGTTCATTACGCGTAATCCTTTTTATTTATGGGCTAAATTTCCCCGGACACCAAAGCTCGTTTGCTCCAACAACAGGAAAATACGAAAAGCGCAACCGTGATGGCCTGTTTCCCATTCAAACCGGGATAAAAAGTATTTTACCCCTAAAGAGAATTAACCACTACTCTATAATAAGAAGTCACTAGTATTCTCCATACATCTTCATAGGCATTTGCATACAATGAAAAAAAAGATAAATCGTACGTCTGCAAAAAAATCGGTTCTAAAATCCCTTTTGATAATAACCGGCATTTTGGTCTCTCTGCTTGCCGTTTCGGCATATCCGGCATATTTACTGGGCCAGCATTTTTTCAATAAATACTTTGACGATTGGGGCGACAAGCTCGTTGCGCTTGAGAAAAAAGGATTGTTATCAAAACAATTTGGAGCAGCCTGGCAAGACATCATCAATGAAGATGCCATGCAGCATGCTGCAAACAAATTGCTGGGAACCGATTCGTCGGCGACCCACGATACCGCGCTTGTTGTTGATGGAATTTCGGTCAATGATTATCCGTCGCTCTCCATTATTGCGCGGCTCAATGCGGTACAAAATTATTCGAATGAAATACGCATAGTCGATCGAAAAGACCGCGACATAGCCCGCATCCGTACAAACCATCAGCGGGCGAAAATAGCGGAATTCCCACCGACACTCATTAAGGCCCTCGTTGCGGCCGAAGACAATACTTTCTGGACAAATAGGACTGGGGTCGAATACGGGAGCGTTGTCCGGTCGGTGTTCAGCGGAATATTCAAAAGCATCGTCACCCTTTCCTTTCATGCCCCGAGAGGGACTTCAACCATAACGCAGCAAGTGGCGAAATTGTTCATTTCCGATATCGATGCCGCCGGGCACCGGCGCACGAGCAAGACAATGGACCGGAAACTGAGGGAAATGCGCTTGGCAAGCGCAATGCGGAAAATGTACAAGCCCGAAGACATTCTCGAAGTGTATGTCAATCATTGCATCACTAGCGATAACGGGCTTATTGGTTGTAAAGATATAGCCAGGGCGCTTTTCGACAAAGACCTTCGGGACCTTTCGGATGCGCAATGCGTGTATCTTGCCCGGTCGGTAAAATGGGGCAGAAACGTTCGGGTCAAAATAGCCCATCAGTGCGCCATCGATATGCCGCGAATTGCAAAGGCGATGAATTGGGACGCAAAGAAGCAGAAAAAAGTCCTCGAGGAAATTCAAGGGCTTTCGTTTCGAAAACTCCGCCAAATTCAGACCGATTTCGGACCGCTTGTCGACTGCGCAAACGAATACTGGCTTTCCACCTTGCAAAAATCAGGGGCAACGCCGCAGCAATGCCAAGACATGAATATCGTTGATCCGAATTCCCTTATCCGTAAAAAAGGCAACCTGTTTATCAGGCTGACAATAGATATCCCGTTGCAGCGCGAATTGGAACGGCTGGTCAATGGGCGCGGCTATGGGCCCGACTCGATTGCAATGATCCATGGAAAACCGATTCTCGTAAGCGGGCAATATTTTGCCTATGCAATCATGGATTCCAAAACCGGCAAACTCCTGGCATATTATTCCAAAGACAGAATAGGCTCGCGAATGGCCGGCTTGCTTAAAAACAGTACACCGAACGGCTCTTCGACGGCAAAGCCGATTTTTAATGCCTTGATGTTCGATTGCGGCATTTTTCCGCCATTTGCAAAGTGGAATGACAGCCTGCCCGTAACGGCCGACTTACCCTGGCAGCGTACCCTGCGATTCGAAAAATCTAAATTGGCAGGCGTTTTATTTTCCCATAGCGCGGTTCGGGGAAAATCGTATGAAGTGCATAATCACGGCGATGTTTTTGAAGGGTGCCAATACATTTTCGACCAGTTGAATGCCTCGAATAACATCCTGGCGGTTGAGACCGTATACCGATTGAATCAAAAGCTTTTCAATCTCGACGGCAGCGTTACTAAGGAAGCGTTCCCTATTGTTCAGCTGTTTTATCGCATCGGCGCCTTCGACAGGATCAAAGACGAGCTCGGGCTCAGTTCCGTGACCGGGGTGAGGGTATATAAGGAATTGGCACGTATCGTCGGGGTGAACGTCGATTCCGTTGAAAACGGCACAAAGCGAGTTCCCATTTCCGACAGCCTGTATTCGGTCGCGCTGGGAACGCTTGAGTTGACTTTATACGAACAGATGCATTTGTTCAATGCGTTATACGACAACGATCTTATCGAAAAGCCTGCAGAGCATCAATCCCTGGTCATTGACAATATTGTTTTAAACGGCGATACCGTTTCCCTAAATGATACTATCAAACGATGCCATCCTTTCAGCGATATTCAGAATTTACGGCCCACGTATCTCGGATTGCATAAGCGCCTCGTCGGCACCGACGCGTTGGAAGCCTACGACATTCCATCGTTACCCGACAGCAGCGGTTTGGAACAGGGAAATTCGTTCGACGCCAACGCATTGCGTCTTGACGGCCCTGCTTCTTATTTCGCAAAATCAGGGACAACGGACGACGTATTAAAGCCGTTCAATGCAACGCTGAAAAGCGGCAAAAAAACGAACTATGGATTGTGGAACGCCGTTATCAGACTCGATTTATCGAAGCTCGGAGGTTCCCCGGTCGGCGCAGAACCCGATATCCGGGACGTCACCGTATCCTGTATCGGCGAAGGGAATGAAAAATACACCGGCCCCCGCGACGGCAAGACATTGCATAAGTTCTTGACAAAAGGATTGATGCTTCGTGCGGGAGTAGTAAATCCTAACGGGTTTTACGCCCGCTATGAATCGTATTTAAAACGAGTCACACCTAAAGATATTGCGGATTGCAGCGGGACCGCCATTGCAAACGGGACTGTAAAATCGGCCAACCCGTTCGAAAAGTTCATGTCGATATTCAAAAAGAAACCGGAAGAGGCGAAAGATGAGCCTCAAAACGAGAATGCCGGGGAAATTTCCAAAGACCAGGATTGAACTCTATGGGCGCATTGTAAACTTGTTACGTAAAACCATTTTAGGAACGCGGTTTTGGGCATATCCTTTACAGAAGAACAAGAAAAAATACTGGGAAGCACCGACAACATCAAAATCAACGCCGTTGCCGGGAGCGGGAAAACCACGGTCCTTGTCGAATACGCCAAGCGCCAAAACCCCCGAAAACGGATTTTATATATCGCCTTTAACCGTTCGGTCCGGGTACAGGCGCAAAAACGTTTCGAAGAGCAGGGGCTGTCGAATGTCGACGTCCAAACCGCCCATTCCATTGCATACAGGCGTATCGTAATTCCTTTTTCGTATCAGGTGACAAGCGGTTACAAGCTTCATGAAATCGTGTCGATTCTCGGGCTTGAGAAAACGGGAAGGGACCCTCATTCCGCATTCGTATGCGCAAATCACATCAAAAAGTTTTGTGCTCTTTTCTGCAACAGCGATAAAGACAAGGTACAATCCCTGGATTATTGCGCGAGCGTGTCCGATGAAACCGCGAGGGCTTTTGCAAAGCGTCATTATGCCGCTATAGAAAACGGCACACGCCGGTTTTTGGCGAAAATGGACAGAAAAGAAATCAACGTCACGCATGATTTCTATCTGAAAAAATACCAGGTTTCGAAACCGCGGCTCCCGTACGACATCGTGTTGTTCGATGAAGGTCAGGACGCGTCCCCGGTCATGCTCGACGTGTTTCTGTCGCAGCAGTGCACTCAGGTGATCGTCGGCGACATATACCAGCAGATTTACGGGTGGCGGCATGCGGTCAATGCATTGTCGTCGGTGGCGTTCCCTTCCCATTCCCTGACGACGAGCTTTCGGTTCAACAATCATGTCGCAACGCTGGCGATGGAATGTTTAAGCTGGAAGAAAATGCTTGATGAAATGGACCATGTATGCATTAAAGGCGTGGGCAACAATCAAAAGATAAAAACAAGGGCAACCATTGCCCGAACGAATTTGGCGCTTTTAAAAAACGCTATATTGACAATGCAGCACGATAAAAAAGTGAAGAAAATCTATTTTGAAGGGAATATCAACTCGTACACGTATGCTTCCGAAGGGGCATCGATATACGATGTGCTGAATTTATTTCTTGATAAAAAAAACTTGATCCGCGATCCGGTTATCGGTTCGATGGGGTCGTTCGACGAACTCGAAGAATATGCCGAAAAATCGGAGGACATGGAATTGTTGATGCTCATCGATATTGTGGGCGAATACGGAAAAGATATTCCCTACTTGTTGAAAAAGCTGTCGGCAATGCATGTTTCGGATGAAAACCGCGATTCGGCCGATATGATTTTTTCCACCCTCCATCGGTGTAAAGGCATGGAATACGATGCTGTAACCTTGACGGAAGACTTTATAACAAAAGAGCGGATACGCAAACTGGTTGAAAAGGAAAAAGAAAAAAAAGAGCCCCTCGACCGGGATCGATTATCCGAGGAAATCAACCTCGCCTACGTGGCGGTCACGCGGTCTAGAAATTTTTTAGATTTTCCGGAATCAATGTTTCCCCATGCCGACAAATCGCTTTTTGCAAAAAAGAAAATCCGGGAGGTAATCACAGGACTTTCAAAACGGAATGCCCCGCAGTCCCGACGGCAACAACCCCAAAACGCCTATAAGGCATGGACAAAAGAGGAAGACCGGGAGCTTTTAAGCCTGTATAGCCGCGGCCGGTCCGTCAAAGCTCTTGCGGAGCGCTTCGATAGAAAAGCAAGCGCTATACGGTCGAGGCTCGAAAAATTGCAATGGGGAGATTAAAAAAAGTAGACCGTAGAGACGTTTCGCATGCCCGTACAACGAAGATCTTTAGGCAAAAATCTTCATTTTTATCAGTCCGAGCTTATGAAGCCTGTAGCCGATTGCCACTCCTAATACACCCAAACCGTACAAAGAAGACCTCGTAAAATTGATGGATGATGCTTCCTTGAAATATTTGGTAGGGCATGTTACTTCACCGATTTGGTATCCGTAAAAACAAATTTGCGCGATAATTTGATTGTCGAAAACAAAATCGTCCGAATTTGCCATGAAATTAATCCGTTCCAACACGTTCCGCGAATACGCACGATAACCGGTATGGTATTCGGATAGTTTTTGATCCATAAGGACATTTTGGACCAAGGTCAGGAAACGATTGGCGATATATTTGTACACAGGCATTCCGCCCTTTAATGCTCCTTTACCAAGTATTCGCGAGCCTAGTACAACCGGATAAAGGTCGTTTGCGATGATGCTCGTCATGGCGGTAATAAGCTTCGGCGTATATTGATAATCCGGATGAAGCATAACGACGATATCCGCTCCTATTTCGAGCGCTTTGGTATAACAAGTCTTTTGGTTGCCGCCATAACCCTTGTTTTTTTCATGACAAATGACATTGGTTATCCCGATTTTTTCGGCAATCAGGCAGGTGTTATCGTTACTTGCGTCATCGACAAGAATAACGTCGTCGACAATATCGAAGGGGATTTCGTCATAGGTTGCCTGGAGTGTTTTTTCGGCATTGTAGGCCGGCAAAACAACGACAACTTTTTTATTTTGAATCATGGGTTCTCCGGACAAGGAGATTGTAAATAAACAAAGTGAGGACCATGAAAACGATACCGACGATTGCGCCGCCTAAGGTATCCAAAGGAAAATGAACGCCCATATAAACGCGGGAATAGGCGACCAAAATTGCAGGAAAAAATGCCAGCCAAAACCAATTGCCGAACATGAATGCGACAAGCGCCGCGGCACAAAAAGCGGTGTTGGAATGCCCCGAAGGAAAGGATCGTTGGAAAAGTTTAGGGCCAACGATATGCACCGTATATCCGGTTCGACAGCTCAAAGAAGAATCGGGACTTTTTGTCGCAAAATGCAATAACGGTCTTGGTCTTTGCGTTTGGTCTTTGATGTAGGAGTTTGTCAAACTGCTGCCGACAATACCGATTGTCGCGACGGTAATGAAAACCGCCAGGTTCCTTTTAGGTATTTTAATAAAGGCGATGAAAAGCAATAGGGGTGCGATTACCCATCCGTTGCCAAGCCAGGTGATGGTCGAAAATAGCCAATCGAAAAACGGCGTATGATGCGAATTGATCAGACAAAAAATCCGGTCGTCGGCATGAAGCAAAAATGAGAGCATTTTTCCGGTACTTTCAAGTATTAAGCGTTGTACGATGCTTTAAAATATATTGTGTGGCATTGTTGACCGAGGGTCAAAAAACCTTAAATGACGGTATGGGGAAAATGAATACAGGCATAACGGGGCGACCGTGAATCCGATAAAAAACGGTTTGCATGCAGCAATAATGCAAAAAGGGAATACCTTTTTACGGGTAATGAATTTTGCCGGACCGTATGTAAAAGATCTCGCAAGCGTCCTGTTTTTTATGTTGATTTCAACATGCTTCAGCTTGCTTGTGCCGTATTTAAGCAAGGTTTTTATCGATATCGTTTTTAAGCCGGATGCCGTCACTTTGAAATATTCCCATGCGTCGTGGCTATTGCCTGCAATCCTGGTACTGTTTCTTTCCTATGGCCTGCAAATTTTTTCAAGCGGTTTTTTTCAATGGCTCAGCGGAAAAACCGGCCATAGAACAGTCCATGATATTCGTGTTATGGTTTTTTCAAAACTGCAAGATCTTTCATTGTCGTACTTCGACAAGCATACGACCGGCGGACTTGTCTCACGGGTGAATCAAGATACCGACGATGTCCAGTTTCTTATCGTGGAGTTTTTACCGCTTGCAATTCAAAGCCTGCTTATGCTCGTAGGGGTGTGCGTATTCCTTTGCATATTATCGGTAAACATAACCGTGTATGTGGTATTGCCGGTCATCGCTCTGACGATCTTCGGCCGGCACATGCTTAAAAACGTTCATTCTTATTTTAACACGTATTTTGCGCAGCGTTCCCGGCTTTCGGAATTTGCCAGCGATTCATTGTCAGGAATAAGGGTTGTAAAGGCTTTTGGCAGGGAAAACAAAGAAATAGCGACATTCCAAAAACATAGTTCGACGTATCGAAACACCGGAATAAAGGTCATGAAATTGTGGGGTGTTTATCATCCTCTAATGCAGTTTTTCATCATGAGCGGTACGGTGTTTGTTTGGGCGTTCGGCGGTAAAATGATTTTGGAAAACAAGATGACTTTGGGCAGTGTGGTTGCGTATGGCGGCTACTGCGCAATGTTTTTTTCACCCTTGTTGACATTGGTGGGCATGCTCAGAAACATCTCCACATCCTTGTCGGCAGCGCAACGGATTTTTAATGTTCTTGACGAATCGCAAGAAATCCGGGACAATCCTAATGCCGTTGAAATAAAAGTGTGGGAAGGGTCCATCGAATTTCGGAATGTCGAATTCGGATACGATTCCAAAAAACCGGTTATTAAAAATTTGTCTTTTTCAATAGCTCCTAAAGAAAAAATAGGGCTTGTCGGAAGAAGCGGCGCAGGCAAAAGCACCATTATTAATTTGCTTTGCAGATTTTATGACGTAGACAAAGGTGAAATCGTCATTGATGGGCTCGATGTCCGGTTGCTACGGAAACAGGATATTCATAAAAACATTGGGGTCGTTTTGCAAGAGACATTTCTTTTTAACGGGACGATTTACGAAAATATTGCTTATGCAAAACCGGAAGCGACACACGCGGAAGTTATTGATGCTTCGATTGCGGCGTTTGCCCATGATTTCATTTGCAAAAAGCCCGATGCCTATGATTCGCTTGTTGGTGAACGCGGTGTGAATCTATCCGGAGGAGAAAAACAAAGGATAGCCATTGCCCGCGCTCTTTTATTGGATCCGGCCATATTAATTTTAGATGAGGCTTTGTCATCGGTAGATTCGGAAACCGAAATCAAAATAAAAACCGCACTTGATAATTTAACGAAAAACAGGACAACGATCGCAATAGCGCATCGCATTTCCACCTTGCAAGGGTATGACCGGATATTCGTCATAGAAAACGGCCACTGTATTGAATCCGGAACCCCTTTGGATCTTTTCGATAAAAAAGGAGCCTTTTACAAAATGGTTTCAATGACAAGAAGTAAATCCTTTTTTAATGAAGAATTATCGGGAAGCGGCCTTTTATCATGAATAGTCTTAATTCGGCCGATTTTACAATTCAAAAGTCGGGAAACAATGAAATTGATGTTGTATGTAAATCCGGCGAAATATTTAAAAATGTGTTTTTCATTCAGCTTTTTCCTCATTCAATGCCTGAACGTTTTATTTCTATAAGGTTTGTAAACAATACCTATGCCGAAGAAGAAATCGGCATAGTGAACAATCTTGAAACCTTGAGTGACGTTGAACAGGCCCTGGTGAATGAAACTATTGAAAAACAAAATCCAATTCAGACCATTTTGGAAATCGTTTCCTTGAAGACCCGGGGAGACACCTGCGTTTGGACCGTGAGAACAAACGCGGGGAGCAGGCGTTTTATTGTAGAAAACAGATTCGAAAAAACGGTTTTGATTTCAAACGGCCTTGTTCTCGTTACCGATATTCAAAATTGCCGGTATAAAATTGCCAATTATTTGAATCTACCCCAAAAGCAAAGATTACTGCTTGAAAAAGTCTTGGCCTGATCTATAAATATTATATTAATAAACTGCAAATAAACAACCCTGATTCAGGTGAAAGGATTATGCCTTGGAAACCAAAGAACTGTTGCAAAAAGCGGAAGAATATATTCAATTTGAAAAAGATGCCTTTTTTAGCCGGCAAGTAAAGGATTTGATTGCGAAGAAGGATTATACGGAACTTTCCGACCGTTTTTACACGGCGCTTGAATTCGGAACCGGAGGTATTCGCGGTGTGATAGGCGGCGGATACAATCGCCTCAATTCGTTTATCATCCGGAAAACAACGCAAGGTTTGGCCAATTACATTAAAAAAGCCGTGGCAATTGATAAGGCATCGGTTGCCATAGCCTATGATTCCCGCAGATTTTCGGACGTTTTCGCATTGGAAGCGGCGAAAGTTCTCTGTGCCAATGGAATAAAAACGTTCGTATATTCCTCACTGCGATCGACCCCCCAATTGTCCTTTACCGTACGGCGGTTGGGTGCAACGGCAGGCATAGTCATTACCGCATCGCATAATCCGGCAGAGTATAATGGATACAAAGTGTATTGGAGTGACGGCGGACAAATCGTCGCGCCGCACGATAAAGGGATTGTTTCCGAGGTAAATGCCGTGTCGGCCGCGCAGATCGCGAGCATGACAAAAGAGGATGCGCTTTATAAGGGCCTCTTGACTATGATCGGCCGGGATATGGACAACGCGTTCGTGTCGATGGTTAAAGATTGCGTGCTGAGGCCTGCGCTTGTCAAAGAAAAAGGGCCATCCCTTAAGGTCGTATATACGCCGCTTCATGGGACCGGCGCCATGCCCATCGAGCGCTCTCTGAGCGAGCTCGGCATGCCCGTGATATTTGTGGAGCAACAGAAACAGCCCGACGGCAATTTCCCCACCGTGGAGTTTCCCAATCCCGAAGAAGTAAAGGCGATGAAACTCGCGTTGGATCTTGCTAAAGTCGAAAAAGCGCATTTGGTACTTGCAACCGACCCGGACGCCGACCGGCTCGGTATCGCGGTGCCGGACGGGGACGACTTTACGCTTTTGACCGGAAACCAGCTCGGTGTTTTGCTTTTAGAGTATATAATTACCACGCGGAAAGAACTCGGGACTTTGCCGCTTCGCAGCGCCTATGTAAAATCGATCGTGACGACGGAATTGGGGTTCGCTATTGCGAAGGCCTACGGCCTGGAATGTTACGATGTCTTGACCGGTTTCAAATTCATTGCGGAAAAAATCCGCGATTTCGAAGCAAAAAACAATATCCCCGAGTACGTGTTCGGGACCGAAGAAAGCTACGGGTTCCTTGTCAATACGCAAGCTCGGGACAAGGACGCGATTTCCGCGGCGGTCCTGACCGCCGAAATGGCCTTGTATAATTTAGCGAAAGGCATGTCGCTCGTTGATAAATTGAACGAAATTTACGGGCGCTACGGCTATTTCCTTGAATCGCAAGTGTCGAAGTATTTCAAGGGGCAATCGGGCGTCGGCGTGATGAATAATCTTATGTCGCAATTACGGACAACGCCGCCCGAAACTTTCGGGGGAAGCGCCGTTTTGTATGTGAAGGATTACAAATCGAGCACGACCCTTACAATGCAAACCAAGGAAATCAAAAAGAATATCGACCTGCCTTCATCGAACGTGCTGCAATTCATTTGCAACGACGGTACCATTATTACGGCCCGGCCTTCGGGTACCGAGCCAAAGATAAAGTTCTATGCATCGTGCCGCGGGGCAGCGGGATTGTCGCTTCTGCAGGCGAAAAAAGAAGTGGGAGAGCATATGGAATCGATAAAAAAGGAAATTCTTAGCCTTATCGACGGAGCAAAGTGATGTCGCATACGAGGATATCCGGGTATGCCGGCGACGAACTCATTGTCGATACGTCGCCGATTGCCCATCAACAGGATCCCTTCATCGGCAAAACAATTGGTAATTGTCAGATCATAGAAAAGATCAACGAAGGCGGCACGGCGTTCATTTACAAAGCGCATAATATTCCGTTTGATCTCGATCGGGTCATTAAGATTCTGAAACCGTCGCTCATGGACGAAGAGGATTTCTTCATCCGTTTCCGGCAGGAAGCCCAGCTCACGGCCCGCCTTGATCATCCCAATATTTTACGGGTGTTCGATACCGGCGAAGTCAACGGTTATTTCTACATGGAAATGGAATACATCAGCGGTCAGACGTTGCGCGAATATATGATTTCCAATCCGAAAATTTCGGAACGGGACATTCTTTCCATCGCGTCGCAGGTGACCAAGGCGTTGCAGTATGCGCATAACGTGGAAATCTCGGGCCCGAGCGGCGAGGTCATACACGGAATACTGCATCGCGACATCAAGCCCGAAAACATCATGATCACATCCGGTAAACTCGTCAAATTGATGGATTTCGGCGCGGCAAAGCCCCTGAATATCACCTCTAATACCATGCAGGGCATGATCGTGGGCACATTCCATTATATGTCGCCGGAACAATTGGCCGGCGGAAATCTGGATGTGCGGAGCGATTTCTTTTCGCTCGGCATCGTTATGTATGAATTGTTTACAAATCAAAAGCCTTTCGTGGGCGAAAACCTGACCGGCCTCATACAGAAAATCAACGAATGCAAATACACCAAAATAAAGAAAATCAGACCGGCCATATCGGCGCTCACCGAAGAGATCATCGACAAGCTCCTGTCGAAAAGTCCGGATCACCGTCCCAAATCGGAAAAAGAAATCCTTGAAGACTTGCAGATATGCATTCAATCGTATTCTGCCTGGGGGATCGGCAAAAAACTGAAGGTACCGTTTTCCTTTAAGCGGAATTTCGGGCTTATCGCTTTTATCGTTTCCCTTGCGGCGCTTTTAATGTCGGCAACGGCATTGTGGCGGACCATGTTTCTCGATGCGGGGGTCCCGAGGCTTTCGCAAGGCGTCAATATCCCGGTCCTCGAGCGGGGAAAAACGCTCGAACACGACGGCAGATGGTCGGAAGCGATGCAGATGTACCAGATGGTGCCGTCGATGGAAAAGGGCGGTTTGGCAAACGAATACCTCGAGGCGCAAATCCGATTGGCCACACTGCTGCTCAAGCGCGACCGCCAATACGACAAAGCGCGGAAGATATTGGAGCATCTTCGTCGCAGCTATTCGGATCCGGCAATAGACGCGTATTTAGGCCAGGCATATTTCCGTCTCGGTATGTTCGACGAGGCGAAAGACCGGCTCGAAGCGTCTTTGTCGTCGCAGACCGGCTCGGTCATGCAATTGAACGCGGATTTTAAAAAAGAAATTTTGTTCTATCATGCCTCGACGCTCGATAAAAAAGCCGCCATGGACAATTATGGCCAGGCCCTGCTCATGGACGCGGTCAAGGCGTGGAATTATTACCTTGAATTTGCCGATTGTTCGACGCATTCGTCGGAAGAATGCGCGTTTGCAAAGAAACGCCTTGCCGATCTGGATAAACTGGATCGCGAGCATGGAAGGTGATTAATAACTATATAAAAAATATCGAAGTGCACGCACATATATGATCACAGCTAAACCTATCCAGTTGCAAAGCAACGGATAAGGAGTATTCATGGTTACAAGTGAACAAATAAACAAATGTGTGGAAATTGCCCGTCGCTATGGGGCAAGAAAACTCGTGCTTTTTGGCAGTGCAGTAACCGACCCGGAGAATGCACGGGACATAGACTTGCTTTGTGAAGGAGTGGTGGGCCCTTCTTTCTTTGAAATGGCGGGAATGATGGAACATGAAGCGCATGCATCTGTAGACGTTGTGCCGGGCTTGCCTCGAACAAGATTTGTGGAAGTCAACGAACGTCGAGGCAGGATGATATATGACATTAGATGATCTATCCGAAGATATTGCAATTGAATTTGCCAGAATGGATGAAACGCTGGAAGAGATCCGGCTCATTCTTGAGAACGAAAAAAATGCTATTGTCTCGCGTTCGGATATTACTGCGGGCGCAACCTATCTTGCTCAGTGCTATAATGGTGTCGAAAATATTCTGAAACGGGTTACTAAATATTGTGATGCGTCTTTGCCCTCAGGATCGTTTTGGCATGCTGAACTGATAGGCATGTTTAATGATAGTGATGGTCACGATCCCAGCTTACCAATACTTGCAGATGCTAATCTTTTTCCACTCTTAACAATGCTTCGAAAATTCAGGCATATTGTTGCCCATGGTTATGCCGTTACTTTTGACAAGGAAACAGTGATTGGGACTTTATGCTTGGCGGATGATGTTGTTGGACGATTCAAGAAAAATGTTCTAAGGTTCCTCGATCAGGCCAAAGTTAAAGAATTGTAATTAGAAACTGTCGAATCATCGCACGGTTCCTAAGAATGCGCGTTTGCAAAAAAACGCCTGGCCGACCTGGATAAGATAGACCGGGAGCACGGACGGTGATGGGGTCTTGCAGGCGAAAGCAAGACAAGTAATTTGTTTTTGAAAATGGAAATAAATATGAGCTTGAAATCCATTATCGAAATACTTACGGGGTTTTTCCTTCGTGAAAAAATTGAATATGGCATTATCGGGGCATTCGCACTTTTTTCCTATGGATATATAAGAGCCACCAGGGATGTAGATTTTGTTACCAGAGTTGAAAATCGCGATAAAATAACTTCCTACCTTACATCACTTGGTTTTGAGACTGTTTTCAGTTCAGAATCTTTTTCTAACTTTCTGCATCCTCTTGGTTCAGTCAGGGTTGATATTATGTATGTGGACGGCGCGACAGCTGATTCGATATTGGGATCAATTGAAAAAAGGCAGGTTTTTCAAGGTCTTGAATTGCCCGTAGTCAGCCCCGAACATTTAATTGCAATGAAGTTGTTTGCTGTTAAAAATAATCCGGAAAGAAAATTTAAGGATTTTGCAGATATAAAAGAAATTCTTAATCATGCGAAATACGATAAACAGAAGGTTGCGGAATATTTCAAAAAATTCGGAATGGAATCGTATTACAACGAAATCTCAGAGGAATCCGGAAATGGAAAATGATCTTGATTTAAAATGGGACAAGTTGGAGAAGGCGTTTATTGACCAAATTGCGAAAATTGATAAAAAAAAGATTGCCAAACCGGATTTAGAGGAATATTTGAATTTTTTAGAGGAAATTGGTGTCGAAAAAGTCAATACTCCCTTTCCGAGATTAAAGGATAAGCAATTTGTTTTATAAGCCACCCAACTTAGAAAAATATTTATGCCGGCAATCGCGTTTGCAAAGAAACGCCTTGCCGATCTGGATAAGATAGACCGGGAGCACGGTAGATAGAATGTTCGGATGAGGGTAAAAATAGTGCAGAAATCCAAAAAAATAGTGCAGAA
Organism: Fibrobacteria bacterium; assembly: GCA_037447435.1. GTDB lineage: Bacteria > Fibrobacterota > Chitinivibrionia > Chitinivibrionales > FEN-1185 > FEN-1185. The sequence continues at coordinate 130,069 of JBBIGR010000002.1, read as the reverse complement.
AAGGCAATTTGACCTAACGCAAAGTAAGAAACACACCAAGAAGTGCTATTTTATGTACAGAACACACAAAAATTTTAAGAAAAACGGTAGCTGCATTACTTTTTTACTCTTCTGCACTATTTTTATGCTTTCCTGAACATCTTTTTGGGTCTTCTGCACTATTTTTAATTAATGCCGAACATCTTTTGGATATTGCCGGACGGGTATTTTTAATTTCGGCCTTCGAAAGGGCCTCAATCGGCTCGCCACCCCGTTACCTTATCATGCAATTCCAGCATTCTCGGAACATTCTTTACAAAATCTTTCACCGAAATGCTGTTGGGGCCGTCGCAAAGGGCTTTGTCGGGTGTCGGATGTATTTCGAAAAAAAGTCCGTTTACCCCTGCGCAGACCGCTGCTTGCGCAAGCGGTATCGCCAGGTCGCGATTACCGCCGGACACGCCGTTTCCCGCACTGGGCATTTGGACGCTATGGGTAGCGTCGAAAATAACCGGGACTCCGAAGCTTTTTAAAATCGGGATCCCGGCAAAATCAACAACCAATCTGTTGTAGCCGAAAAAAGTTCCGCGTTCGGTAATCCACGATTTTTTGCCGGCCTTGTCAAGAGAGTATTTCATGTCGCCGGGTGCGACGAATTGTCCTTTTTTCACATTCACGATTTTGCCGGTTTTTTTTGCAGCCGTCAGTAGATCGGTTTGTCGGCATAAAAATGCGGGTATTTGCAGAACGTCGGCGATTGCGGCGACCTGGGCTGCTTGGTCCGGGGTGTGGATGTCGGTGACTATGGGCAATCCGAATTGCTTTTTTACTTTTCCCAGAATGGAAAGCCCCTTTTTCATGCCAAGACCCCGAAAGGATGAGGCCGAAGTACGATTGGCCTTGTCGTAGGAAGCCTTGAAAATAATCGTGACATTTTCTTTTATTGAGACCTTTGCCAGTGTTTCGGCAATATCCAGACATAAACGTTCCGATTCTATCACACAGGGGCCGGCAATAAAAAATAACGGACCACTGCCGGATTTATTTGGAGAAAAAGGGTATTGGGCTTTTATCATGGATGGGACCTCGCTGGATAATTTGAACTGGTAATTTTTTCACATTGTTGTTTTATGATTTCGGTGAAACTCTTGACTGCTTTTTGCAGCAGACGTATATTTTCAAGTCTTATTTGGATCTATATAAAGATACTAATCCCAAGCTTCGCGGAGGATAAGTTTATTTTTATAGAGTATCCGTGCAAAAATGAAGATACTTCAAATAAACGTACAAATGTTTACTAATGAATAGGATACCTTTTTTCCACAATCAAGCCAATGGAGGATGATAATGGCTCTTAAAGTTGGTATTAACGGTTTTGGTCGTATCGGTCGGTTGGTTTTTCGTGCAGCTTGCGCTCGCAAAGATATCGAAATCGTTGGAATTAACGATTTGCTCGACGCAACTTATATGGCATATATGCTCAAGTACGACACCGTACACGGCAGATTCGACGGTACCGTTGAAGTTAAAGACGGTAAACTCGTTGTAAACGGAAAAGCTATCCGCGTTACAGCTGAAAAAGATCCTTCAAACCTTAAGTGGAATGAAGTCGGTGCAGACTATGTTGTTGAATCAACCGGTTTGTTCCTTGACAAAGAAAAAGCCGGCCTTCATATCAAAGCCGGTGCAAAAAGAGTTGTTCTTTCTGCTCCTTCCAAAGATGATACCCCCATGTTCGTTATGGGCGTCAATCACAAAACATACAATGGCGAAACCATTGTTTCCAATGCATCATGCACGACAAACTGCCTTGCACCGCTCGCAAAAGTCGTTAACGACAAATGGGGCATTCTTGAAGGTCTCATGACAACAGTGCACGCAGTTACCGCCACTCAGAAAACCGTTGACGGTCCTTCTGCAAAAGACTGGCGCGGTGGACGCGGTGCAGGTTTCAACATCATCCCGTCTTCAACCGGTGCAGCAAAAGCAGTAGGTAAAGTTATTCCCGAACTCAAAGGCAAACTTACCGGAATGGCATTCCGCGTTCCAACAGCCGACGTTTCGGTTGTCGACCTTACTTGCCGTCTTGCAAAGCCTGCTTCTTATGAGGATATCAAATCCGCAATGAAAGCAGCTTCCGAAGGCGATCTCAAAGGAATTCTTGGTTATACGGACGAAGAAGTCGTATCCAGCGATTTCATCGGCGAAACAAAGACATCGGTTTTCGACGCAAAAGCCGGTATCGCCCTTTCCGATACATTCGTGAAACTTGTTTCATGGTACGACAACGAATGGGGATATTCCAATAAGGTTCTTGACCTTATTGCGCATATGGCTACAAAGTAATTCTTTTGTAACTATACTTACAGTAATGAAGGCCGGAGACGGAATTTCCGTCCCCGGCCTTATCTTGATAAAATAAAAAACACATTTCTTTAATCACGATGATTCTGTAAACGATTCAGAAAAATCATGGTCGGAGGACACAATGGCAATATCAAAGAAAACAATTCGCGACATAGACGTTACCGGTAAGCGCGTTCTCATGCGTGTCGACTTCAATGTTCCTTTAAAAGATGGGGTCATTCAAGACGATACCCGTATTCAGGCAGCGCTTCCTTCCATTAAATATGTTCTTGAAAAGGGGTGCCGGAGTCTCGTCCTTATGTCCCATGTCGGGGACCCGAAAAAAGACATTAAAAAAGCCAAGGAAAAAGCTGAAAAAGACGGAAAACCGTTTGACGAAAAGAAATTTTCGGACGGAAAACATAAAATGGCGCCCATTGCCGCGCATCTTGCAAAACTTCTTGGAAAAGAAGTGAAACTCGCTCCGTCGTGCATGGGAGCTGAAACGGAAGCCATGGTAAAAGGTCTGCCCAAAGGCGGCATTTGCATTCTTGAAAACACGCGTTTCCATAAAGAAGAAACTTCCAAAGACGAAACGGAACGAAATGTCTTGGCAAAGGCCCTTGCCTCATACGGGGACGTATATGTCAACGACGCATTCGGGACCGCCCATCGCGCTCACGCTTCCACGGAAACCGTTGCGCATTATCTGCCTGCGGTAGCAGGTTTCCTTATGGAAAAAGAACTCGAGTTTTTACAGGAGAAAATCGTTAAAAGCCCGGTGAAACCTTTTGTTGCCGTCATTGGCGGCGCCAAGGTTTCCTCAAAAATCGCCGTACTCGAAAGTTTACTTGGCAAAGTAGATAAAATCATCATCGGCGGCGGCATGGCATACACGTTTTTAAAAGCAAAAGGCTTTAATGTCGGTAAATCGCTCATCGAGGACGATATGCTCGAAACCGCAAAAACGGTCATGGCCAAAGCCGCAGAGAAAAAAGTTGAAATCCTTTTGCCCGTCGACCATATCGTTACGCAGGAATTTGCCGCGGAAGCAGCCTCGAAAGCAACAGCTTCGGAGGGCATCGACGACGGTTGGATGGGAATGGACATTGGTCCTAAGTCGATTGAAAAGTTCAAGGCCGCGCTTGCCGGTTCCAAGACGGTGTTCTGGAACGGCCCCATGGGCGTGTTTGAATTTGCCAAATTCAGCGAAGGGACAAAAGTCATCGCCAATACGCTAGCAACTCTTGTCGGCGCAACGACGGTTATCGGCGGCGGAGATTCGGTCTCGGCTGTCAACAAAGCCGGCGTCGCATCGAAGATGTCGCATATATCGACCGGCGGCGGCGCGTCGCTTGAGCTTGTGGAAGGAAAAGAACTTCCCGGCGTAAAAGCTTTGAACAATAAGTGAACATAACATATTTTGTACAGGCTTTGCCCAAGAACCCGGGAAAGCTTATAACTCGATACGATTTTAAGGAGATACAATAATGGCACGTAAAAAGTTTATCGCCGGTAACTGGAAAATGAATACGACAGTGGACGAAGCAGTTGCGCTTGCAAAAGCTGTTGTCGAGAAAATGGGAACTGTTTCCGATGTGGACGTTGCAGTATGCCCTCCCTATATCAGCCTCAAAGCAGTTGCTGATGTTCTTAAAGGTTCCAATGTTAAGCTTGGCGCTCAGGATGTGCATTGGGAAGCAAAAGGCGCATATACCGGCAAAGTCAGCTGTGCAATGCTTAAAAGCGTCGGCGTTCAATACGTTATTATCGGACACTCCGAACAGCGCCAGTATTTCCATGAAACAAATGAAACCGTTAATAAAAAGATCAAAGCGACGCTTGCGGCGGGCCTTCTTCCCATCGTTTGCGTCGGTGAAACTCTTGATGAACGTAAAACCGGAAAACTTTTCTCGGTTATCGAATCCCAAACCAAAGGCGCATTCGTCGGTATTTCCAAAGAAGACGCTCTCAAATGCACCATCGCGTATGAACCTGTCTGGGCAATCGGCACGGGTGAGACTGCCACTCCGGAGCAGGCAAACGAAATGCATGGTTTCATCCGTAAACAGGTCGTCGGCATGTACGACACCGATACTGCCGCTGCAATGCGCATCCAATACGGCGGAAGCATGAAGCCGGACAATGCAAAATCGCTTTTAGCCTTAAGTGATGTCGATGGCGGTCTCATTGGCGGTGCAGCATTAAAAGCTGATGATTTCTTTGGCATTGTTAAGCCGAAGTAATATTTTATAGCGTATAACGTAGTGATATTATAACCTTTCAAGGTTGGTGAATGTATGATTTTTGGAATTCTGCTGTTCATTTTTGTCATTGTTTGCATTTTCCTGTGCCTGCTTATCCTTATTCAATCCGATAAGGGCGGCGGTATATCCGGAGCAATCGGCGGCGGTTTTGCCTCTGCAAGTAATTTGCTCGGTTCGCAAGATACTGCAAACATATTAACGCGGGCAACAACTATTTTTGCATCCGTGTTTCTTGGTTTGTGTTTGATTTTATCCGTGTTTTTATCGCATCCGTCGGGAAAACAGGGCAAATCGGCATTAAAAGAACGTGCAGAAAAACAAGGTCAATTTTCGCCGGCATCGGCCCTTTCCGGCAGCCAACAGTTGCCGATGGGTGCGCAGAACGGCGCTGCTCCGGCAGGCTTACCGCAAGGTCAAGGAACTCAGGCTCCGTTGCCTGTTGCTCCGGCTCCGGCGGCACCTGCTAAGTAAGATACGGTTTGTTGTTTGACAATTTGCGGTCGTGGTGGAATTGGTAGACACGCATGTTTGAGGGGCATGTGGGTGTAAACCTGTGTCAGTTCGAGTCTGACCGGCCGCATTGTTTTATATAAGAAAAGGTCTTGTTGCAAGAATGCAACAAGACCTTTTCTTTTTCATATTCCCTGTTAGGCAGTTTTCATCGATCCTCTTCGATTCTGATATCTCCGCTCGTTGCTTTGCAGGTAATTGCCGTCAACGAATCACCGCCGTTTAATAAGGAATTATTATCGTTTGGCGTATGAATGCTGCCGCTTGTCGTTTTGAGGTCAAGATTGGCTTTAAGCCCTTTTTTGACATGAACCGTAATATCGCCGCTGGTGGTTTCTATGTTTGCAAGACGGAAAGACGAATCGGGTTTTAGGGAGACATTGACATCGCCGCTTACCACCTTAATTTTGCACCCGCGTACCACGTCGGCAGAGACATTGCCGCTTGTCGTTTCCAAATTAATAATTCCGGCGATATCGTTTACATTGATATCCCCGCTGACGGTTTTGGCGGAAATTGCAAGCTGGCTATTACAAGTCAACGTGACGTTTTCCAGACGCAATTGTTCCCAGAGGTCTTTATCGCTGGAAAAAACAAAACCGATTCTACCGACGCTGTCCGTTTTGGTTACGGTGACTGCCAATTCGTCGGAAGCGGATTTGTCTGAGCCTGTTTTGACCATTTCGCTTACGGAAACGGTTGCTTTAACAAGAGAGTCTTCGGTCCCGCCGACGGTAATATCGCCGGAGTAGCCGCTCATGTCTATGGCTGCCTCGGTAAGGCCGTCGCTCGACGCCTGACCGCTCTTCTGTTTGGTGATTCGATCGACGTTGAAAACGCATCCGTTAAGTGCAATAACGCAGACCGCGGCGAAAATACCGAGTACTGTGTTTTTTATATGTTTTTTCATTATAGAATCCTTTCGGGTCAAAAGTTGAAATTGTATCCGATACCGAAATCCATCCATACGGCGCCTTGCGGCAGAACACCGGAATGTTGACTCAATGCAGTAGTGTAATAGGGGCCGTATGCGGCATAGTTAATCCGCAAAATCGGGCTAATGGAGAAATGGTTTCTCACCCAAACCTCATTGAAAATTGCCGCATAGGGTGCGACGCTCATTCGTGCAGCCTTTTCACAGCCGACTCTCCCTTGTAACGAAGCTCCGGCAATTGCGCCCAGCTGAAGCCGTTTAAAGGGAAAAATAGAATAGCTCATTGCCGGACCGCCGGTGATGGCGTAACGGTTGCCAAGCATGGTTTGCTGCATGTATAAAGAAATGTCTTCCAACCCGATTTTTATACGCGGCGAAACCGAATAACCGACATTGAGGCCGTGCAAAAGAAGCAAGTCGACATTGTCGGAAAGGAAGGGCTTCACTTGCGTTATCCTGAGTTGAAAACCGAAATGAAAGGGGAATCGTTTCGAAAGCGGCAAAGGATTCTGGTCTTCGGCAAGTTTCCGTGCTTTATCGGCAAGCTCATCGGCCATTTCTTCCCGGTCTTTTGCAGCGTCTTCCATTTCACGGGCTTTGACCGACATCTCCTTTGATTTTTCGAGCAATGCCTCGGAATTTTGATGAATTTGAGCGAGTAAAGCATTTTGTTTGTCAAGTTGCGATAACGTGTCTTTTTCGGAGTGGGCCAGTATGGTGTCGATACTGTCGGCCTGCATTTTGTACACTTTATCCAAAGAATCGTTTGCGGCTTGCGGCCCGTAGAGTTTTTTAATCCGTTCGACATCGGCCAGGATGCGTTTTTTCATTTGCTCGACCTGCAGCTTTACTTTGTAGGCAATATGCTTAGTCTTTTTATCGATCAGATCTTCGTCGAGTTTTTCCGTTTTTTCCTTTGCCTCATCAACTTTATTTTCGGCATCGTCGGAAGCCTTGTTTAACGTATCGGCCATGGCGCGCAGAATCTTGGCTTCCGATCTGAGCTTATTCGCTTCGGCCTGCATTTTCTCTATCGTATTGATGTCTTCCGAGTGAACTTTGGGTTTGGAAAGAGACGGCAAAGACTGTTCCGCGGCTGAATCGGCTTTTACTTTGCTCTTGCTTGTCGAATCGACCGAGACCGCAGCGGATATTTCCTGTTTTTGCGTGTCTGCAGCGAAAATATTGGTTAAGCACATACCAATGATAACCATTGAAACGCTCAATTGCATGGCTTTTTTTTTCATGCCCGACCTCGATTCGTTAAAGGTATCAAAATCAATACCGCAACTAAAACTGTATGTGTTAAATCTACCACAACAAAATCGAATGAGCAATCGGCAATCAGTAAACTGCACAAAGGGTCGGTGAAATGCACTGATTGAAGATTAAAGAGTGAAGAGTGAATAGTGAAGATTAAAGAGTGGCAGGTTGTAACTTGTTTTGAATCACGGGATATTGGGTGCGGCTTAGGGGCAGTTTGCATCCGCTGAGCAGTTCGAGTTCGTATTTTCCTCCGCCATGAATATGAATGGTCTTCGCCCTTGAAAGATCCACTATGAACGATTTGTGGATGCGGTTGAAGGATGGAGGCAATAATTGCAAAAGAGAATCCATGGATTTGCTGTATAGTTCATACGTATTGTCAAGAAGATGGATTTCGACATAATCGTCGGCGCCTTTGAAATAATGCACGGAATCAAGCGGAATCAGTTTGACTTCACTTTGGTTTTTTATCGACAAATATTTCAAAGCGTTTTCACCGTTTCCATGGGGCGACTGCAACCGGTCGAAGGCTTTTTGCAAACGGATTTTGTCGAAGGGCTTTGCGACAAAATCGAGTACGCCGTATTCAAATGCGGTTATCGCCTTATCGATGCTTCCCGAGACGACAATCGTATGAAACGAGCCTGCGGTAAACCGTGTAAACAAATCGAATCCGCTTTTGCCGTTTATAGTAAGGTCCAATAAAACGAGGTTCGTGTTATTGCGCAAAATATGGGCTTCGGCTTCTTCGACCGTTTTTGCCGTTGTTAATGATGTGAGGACGGTACCGAGGAGCTCCCGGGTCATTCGCGCAAGCCTTCGGGCTGCCACTGCTTCGTCTTCGACAATAAGGACGTTCATACGCTTCTCCCGGATTTTGCGATAATGATTTTTACTTCCCACCCGTTTTGCACGGGGCCGTAGGTCATTTGCCACGCTTTTGGAAAAGCCTCCTGGAGCCGAGACTTGACATACCGGATGCCGGTGCCTTCTTTCGGCGTGTCGGCGATACCGTCAGGGGGTAGGCATTCGTTAAACATTCGATATTCGATATTCGCGGACGTTTCGGACCTTCGTATGGAAAATTCGAGGTTGTTAGCGACGGGATTTCCGTGTGTCAATGCATTTTCCAAAAGCGTGTGGAAAAGAAGCGGCGGGAGTTTTTCCCCGGGTGGAGCGGCATCTGCATCAAGCGTATATGCCGCATCCCGGCGCAACCCCATAACCTCAAGATGAAGTTTGCATACCCTGATTTCCTCATTGACCGATACGAGTTTCTCTTTTGAGAAATCCAGGATCGTCCGTAATTCTTCGGCAAGCGCATGCACCAGTTTCGCAGCGGTTTGCGGGTTTTCCTCAAGCCAGGCAATGATGGAGTTCAATGAATTCAGCAAAAAATGCGGCTGAATATGCTTTTTTAACAATTCGAGTTCGAGCCGGGCGCTGCGTAACCGGCTTTCCTGTCGTTGCTTGTTTTGATTTGCCAAGCGGCGCGACAACGAAATGGTCAGCATGACGATAAGCACGCAAAAGCCGATGGCCCAGGCGTATTGTATATGGAAAATTGATGAAAAGTAAATGCCTATGAATAGCACGATGCAGCCGATGAACGAAAGCAGGCTGTGGGGTTTTTTAAATAAGAAATTGATAAAGGCTATAACTGCGGCAACTAGGGTTACCGCATACATGAGGTATTGGTTTAAAACGACAAACCCCGGCAGCCAGGATGCGGGCAGCAGATCGAACATGATAAGCCGGGGCGGAACAATGCAGCACAACGCGACCGCTGCGATGCCGGCCGCGCAAATGTTGCGAAACGGCACCGAAAATTCATATAAAAAGAAAACCGGCAAAAACGTCATCATGCAAAACCAGGGAATGTCGTTTATCAACGCGATCGAGTAATAATGGTCGAGGCCGAAAGGAAAATAATGTATCATGGTGTCAATGAGAAGATAGGCTGCACTTGAAAAACATAAAAGGCCGAACAATGCATAAGCGGGGCCCGTGGCCCTTCCGAAAATAACGGCAAAGTGAAACAAAGCGGTGATAAGGAAAATACCCGCGCAAAGCAAAAGGATCGTTTCGTTACGATGAATGGAATTCAATAGTTCGGATAAATAGCCAATTTGTAAAGGTGCCTCGACGAGCCCGGAATAGGTATGGTAATTGGATACGCAGAGGGCCATGACATGTTTCCCCGGATTGCTGAGGCTATTTGGAATGATCGTTATCCGGGAGGAAGCTCCGGGGATTTCGCCGTCCTTCGAATTGCCGATCTTCCCGTTCCGTGAAATCAGTCTTCCGTCCCAAAAGAGATCGTTGGCGCATACGATACTTCGCTGATAAACAGCCAGCGCCTGTAAAGAGTCCAATTGCTCCGGAATGAAAATTATTTTTCTGAACCAGCGAATCCCTTTTCCCCGGCCATTTTCATTAGCCCATAATATGCCGCTCGGACCGGTCGCCCAGGCGGAATCGTCGTAGGCGTATTCTTTAAAGGCAATCGAATCGGCCATGCGCTGTTTCCACTGATCGAGTTGGGTTATTGGAGTTTCCGAAGGAAACAGATAGGCGGCCTGGGGTTCGGCGGGCTGACACGATGCCGGAGGGCCCAATCGTGCGCCGCACAGTACCGTCATGCAAATCCAATAGAATATCGCACTTTTAAGGTACATACGTGAAATGGCCGTATCCATTCTGTATTTTATAAGACTGGTAGAGTTGCAAAAATCCTTTTCCATAAAATATATGATGAGAAAATCAAGGATTGTTTTGGTCCTCGCATCGGTATTCATCACCGGGCTTTTGCCGCTTCCTCCGGGAATAGGTACGATAAGCGGTCAAGTGTTCAGGGGGTATTATCCGTCGGGCGGCGTTGAATTACAATCGAGCAATTTCGACAGAAAAAAAATCATTAAAAGCTATTATCCCGGCGGAAAACTCGAAGCTGTTTACGAATATGAGGACGGCAAATTGAACGGTACGACTCGGCAATATTTTGAAAACGGCGTCATGAAGGCGGAAATCAGATATCGCGACGATAAACGCCAGGGCCTGGCGAAATATTATTATCCCAGCGGTATGCTCATGGCAAAAATCGAGTTTGTCGACAATAAGGAGAGCGGCGAGCAAAAGTTGTACGATGAGTCCGGAAAACCGCTGCAACCGATTAACCAAAAAACAATAGCGAAGTAAAAATTAATTCCATGACGTTACCCAATCTAAAAGACTTTTCTCTTCCGGAGCTGTCCAAAGCCATAACCTGCTTGGGTGAACCTGCCTTCCGAGTGACGCAAATTGTGAAGTGGCTATATCAGAAACGCGTTTCGTCGTTTGACGGGATGCTGAATGTTTCAAAAACCTCCCGGCAGAAAATGGCGGAACAATTCACCACTGACAAACTCCCGGTCCGGGTTGTGTTGGAATCAAAGGATAACGATGCGGTGAAATTCGGCTTTTTGTCGAATGACGGAAAATGGGTCGTTGAAAGTGTTTTGCTTATTGATGGAGACAGGCGAACCGCTTGTTTATCGAGTCAAATCGGCTGTAATTTGGGTTGTGTGTTTTGTGAAACAGGAGCCTTAGGGTTTATTCGCAATCTGACGCAAGGTGAAATCATTGGACAATTGATTGGAATAAACGATTATTTGGCCGGAAAAAACGATAAACTTGTTACGAATATCGTTTTCATGGGCATGGGAGAGGCGTTATCGAATTATGATGCCTTTCGGTCGAGCCTTGAAATAATCCAATCGGAAAACGGGTTTACCATCGGAAGCAGACGAATTACCGTATCGACTGCAGGAGTAGTTCCGTCGATCCGTAAACTGCTGAATGAAGATTTATCTATTGGCCTGGCAATATCGCTTAATGCCTGCAATAACGAGGATCGCAGTAGGATAATGCCGATAAACGACAAATATCCGATTGAAACGCTCGTCGAGATAGCCGGTGAATATTTTGAAAAAACCGGTAGACCGGTAACGTTTGAATATGTTTTGGTGGAAAACGAAAATGACGGTTACGAGCATATGAAAATGCTCGCCTCATTATTAACGAAAATCGTTTGCAAGGTTAATGTAATTCCAGTGAATCCCGGTACTTCGGGAATTTATTCTTCTCCAGCCGAGGACAAGGTCAATAAATTCACTCAGGGGCTTTATGATCTTGGAATAACCGCCACTGTTCGAAAAAGCCGGGGCAAGGATATTAAAGGCGCTTGCGGTCAATTAACCGCCTCCGAATTTATTTGATTTAATTATTATTTTTTTCTAAAGTGCTCAATATTCGGACCGATAAATTAAAGGAGATAACTAATAGCCTGAATTCCGTCAATTTTTAAAATAAGTTTCATGAAAGAGACAAAAAAATATGGGAAAGGAAGGAGGCGGAAGGCTGTAAAAGATAAAGTATCTGCAGACGAATATGTATCTCAATCTTATTGGCAAGGATGCCAGGTCACTGAATGATGTCTAGCGCATGGATATCGTTCTAACAAGGAGGTTCTCTTATGCGTATTAATCACAACATAGCCGCGATGGTCACACAAACTTCTCTTTATACTGTTGGTAAAGAGATGTCGAAGTCTTTGGAAAAATTGTCCACAGGTCTGCGCATCAATAGAGCCAGTGATGATGCTGCCGGCCTCGGTGTTTCGGAAAACCTTCGCACACAGATCAATGGTACTTCCCAGGCAAATAGAAATGCGCAAGACGGAATTGCTGCACTGACAATCGCCGAAGGTGCCGCAAATGAAGTGTCCTCGATTTTGCAACGTATGCGCGAACTTGCCGTTCAATCCTCAAACGATACTTTTACCTCGGTCGAGCGTGCTTACAGTGAATCGGAATTTCAGGCGCTCAACAGTGAAATAGACCGTATTTCAAATGTTACTAATTACAATAAACAGCAATTGCTCTCTACTGCTGCCGGCAGATTTGGTGCAGTCAATGTTGGCGCAACGCAATCGACATTGTGGATTGACGCCAATTCTCGAAGCGGTATAGATAGCATTACGGTCAGCATAGCAACATTGAACGCGGCAACGCTTGGAGTCGGCGGATTAGCAGGCTCTGCAACATTGCAGCATCTTACCAGTCAGACCTCATCGGTGACGGCCATCAGCAGCCTTGACGGTGCCATCGACAGTGTCAACAGAATGCGTTCGGACATGGGTGCGTATATCAATAGGCTGGAACATGCGATAAATAACCTGAATATATCGAATACGAACCAGCAGTCTGCCGAGTCTCTTATTCGTGACGTGGACTTTGCATCTGAAACTGCGAAGTTTACCAGGAACCAGATCCTTACACAATCCGGTACCGCGATGTTAAGTCAGGCGAATTCGGTTCCGCAAAGCGTGCTTTCGCTATTGAGATAATTTAGTCAAATTCATTTGCTTCATTTCGTAGGGGGAAACAGACGGTTTTCCCCTACGCTATTTAATAGCCGCGTAAACTATTTAAAAATGTGGAGAAAAATATTAAAGACGTTTTTGCACAAAGCCGATAGTATTTAATGAGACCGAGGATTTGTGTTTGAAAGAAAAAAGTAGATACGGTTAAAGATTCTTAAATGCTTCAATGGCAAGGATGCCAAAGTCACCGAATGATGTCTAGCGCATGGCCATCATTCTAACAAGGAGGTTCTCTTATGCGTATTAATCATAACATAGCCGCAATGGTCACGCAAACATCTCTTTACACTGTTGGTAAAGAAATGTCGAAGTCATTGGAAAAGTTGTCAACAGGCTTGCGCATCAACAGAGCAAGTGATGATGCCGCAGGACTAGGCGTGTCGGAAAACCTTCGCACCCAAATCAATGGTACGTCTCAGGCAAATAGAAATGCTCAGGACGGAATTGCCGCACTGACAATCGCCGAAGGTGCGGCGAACGAAGTGTCTTCCATACTCCAGCGTATGCGTGAACTTGCGGTTCAGACTTCCAACGATACCTTTACCTCGGTGGAACGTGCATATAGCGAATCGGAATTTCAGGCTCTCAACAGTGAAATAGACCGTATCGCCAATGTGACGAATTACAACAAACAGCAATTATTGTCCACAACGGCAGGCCGTTTTGGCGCGGTGAATGTCGGAGCAACGCAATCGACATTGTGGATTGATGCGAATTCCCGCAGCGGTATTGACAGCATTACGATCAGCATTGCAACACTCAATGCCCAAAGCCTTGGTGTCGGCGGTGCCGTAGGATCCGCAACACTGCAACATCTTACCAGCCAGACAGCGTCGGTAACTGCTATCAGCAGCCTCGACGGTGCTATCGACAGCGTCAACAGAATGCGTTCGGACATGGGAGCCTATATCAATAGACTCGAACATGCCATCAACAACCTGAACATATCCAACACGAATCAACAGTCTGCAGAATCGCTTATCCGCGACGTAGACTTTGCATCGGAAACTGCGAAATTCACCAGGAACCAGATCCTGACGCAATCCGGTACTGCAATGTTAAGTCAGGCCAATTCTGTTCCGCAAAGTGTTCTCTCTTTGCTCAAGTAATAAGAAAGAAGCGAAACGTTCGAAAAAACAAAAAGGAGGCCGAAAGGTCTCCTTTTTGTTTTTGAATTTTACCGTATCGACAACGGCATGCGAACAAAGGCTGAGATTGATTTATAATAAGCTGAGGATTTTTTTTACCCGATTTACATAGGTGTGGTCTGAAAGAATCCTTTTTCGAGCCGAGTTGGTTATGGCGTTTCTTTGGACTTCATGCGAAAGATAAAACGCGGCCATATCGACAAGTTCCGTTTGGTTTTCGAAAAAAGCGATTTCATTCATATCGAATAATTCCAGAAGATCGCTTTGTTTATCGGACAATACAAAACCGTGGGCCATGGGAATGTCGAATACGCGCTGATTGACCGCAGAAGGCATTTGGCAGCTTGTAATATTTATATTCACCGCGATTGAATTGTATACGGAAGAGATATTGTGCCGATAATCGATGTTGTTATGTGTTTTTACCGAATTTCCCAAAAGAGCCTTCCAACCGTCGGGATCGCCGAATGTTTCCAGTCCTAAAGCCATGAGCGGCTGTAAAAGGCTTTTCCGTTTTTTCATACTTGCGAAATGCGTAATATAGGAAATGAGCCAGGTCATATTTTTTTCGTCGGAAAATTTCAATCGGATTCCGAGCGACGCGGCGGCTTTTTCAAGGGGATCGGAAAAAAGCACGTCTTTGGTTGCGATGATTTGATCGCTGAGAAGCTCGACGAGAGGCGAATATGATTGGGACCAAAGGAATTTTTCTTTGATCTTTCCGGCAAATTCATCGACCATCGCCGTTCCGACAAACCCCAGAGACGTTTGCGGGCCTAAAGACCGGGAATTTGAAAAAAGGGACGGATCACAGGCCAACGGAACGTACTCGACTTTGGCAAAACCGAGTCGGTTCAAAAAAGGCACGAACCTTTTTTCCCAGCATAATGCAACGGCGATTTTATCGATTGCCGATTTGTGCGACAGCAAAATCGGCCGAGGATCGTCGACAAACCATACGACAACCGGAATACCGTTTCGTGCCGCGGCGGCAAGCGCCTCACCGTTTGCATCGAACCCTTTCATGTTGACGGAAATGATAAAGTCCGGATTTTCGGTTTGGATAAATTTTGAATAGGCGGTTTCAAAATCGAAATTGCTTTTATAGTCGTTATATTCAAAATGCGCCGTGACAACCGATTCGGCGGCAAACGCATTCGACAATTCCTTTTCAAGAAAGAAATTGCCGAAAAACAAGCCCGCTTTTTTACCCGGACGAGGGATAGCCGGGCTTTTCCGGATGCACGACGATGAAATCGTATCCATGATGTCCGTGTAAAATTCTTTACAACAAAAGAAAGAAGCCGGATGCTTGATGTATTGCAATCGCGGATTTGGAGTGGTTTCGCAAAACGTCTCAAGGGCCGTTTTAAGCCCCAAACCGGATTGAGAAGAGACGTAAATGACGGGATTCGGTTTAAACGTAAAGTAAGTGTCTTTACAATATGAAATGCATTCGGGAAAAAAATCGACAACAATGCAAAGCGCTTTTTCCGGGAGCCTCGGCAAGGCGTTCCTGAGGTGCCAGCCCAGCCCGATACCGGTAAAAACGATGATGTCTCCGAAGAACTCGATGTTTTGAAATAAATCAGCTTCCGCATCGGGATCGACGGTGGAATGAAGATGGCGCACCACCTCGTTTTCAAATGAGACACGGGCCGACGTACTGCCGTTAGTTGCCGTAAATAGTTGTAGCATTGGCCGCATGATAGTAATTTAATTAAATGGAAAACAGTTTGCATGAAATAGAAACATATCTTGCGGTCTTGGGCCCGCATTGCAGGCGCGGGGATTATGGCGATGCTGCGAAAACCCTGAACGGTTTCCTTTCCCTGCTTCAAAATACCGACATGCGGAATATGCTGGCACGCATTCCCAAGGGACTGCTGCAAAAATTCAATTATTCGCTTGAGACGATATTCTTAATGTTTAAAAATCAAGACTGGGTCGCGGTTGCGGATGTCGTGGAATACGAATTGAACGACATATGGAAAGACATTGAAAGAGCTTTAAAAAATCCCGATTAAAAGTGGCCTTGCACCCTCTCCATAAAATGGAGAGGGGAGATACAAACAGATCCTGCTTCGTCATTTCTTCTGGACATTTGCCGCATAAGCGGCCGTGTACTTCAATACCAAAGAAAGCTTTTTGCTTGATACCCCAACAGGGCGATTGAGCTCGCCGTCGGAAACGTCCGATGCGCGGACCCAGAGATTGACTTTTTGTACAACCGTATCGAGCGGCGGCAAAAACTGTGAAACATTGCCGCCGGAATTGCCGATAATTACCGAATTTTCCGGCTTAACACCGGGGAGTGTTGTGGAGTCGGGCTCGTAAAACCAGGTGTAACCGTAACGTTCATAGGTGATTCTGTTGTCGAAAGAAAAAGATTTGTCGAGTGTCGTATCGGTTGCGGTAACATGGGCCCCGCCCGGCGTAATGCTGTCGAAAATAAATATTCCCGTGTCGCCCATCATGTAATATGAATATCCCGTGTCGATAAGCACCGTGTCGGTAAATAGTCTTGGTCCTGCTATTTTAGAGGAATCGAGGTTGTTGCTTTTGTAAATGCAGACCAACGTGTCGTTTTCCGTATGAGGAAGATCGTAAGAAACTTTTCCGGTTTTTTTCACCTTATACATTGCGAACCACTGGGGATCCGGGTTGTGGTTGATATAGACATACGGATCGCCGCGTACATGGGAATTGTAACGCACGGTAATGTTACGGATTATCGTATACCCGCCGTTCACCGCACAGTGCAAAACCATTTGGCCGGACAAGGTCTCAATCAGATGGGCCATCATTTTGGCTGTTGCGGTATCGGATTTTGAAAAATCGGTTGTGGTTAAAAACAGTCCGGCGAAAATAGGAAGCTGCGATACGGGCACGCTTTTAAGCGATTCGGAATCCAAGTTGAATTTTGCTTTAACGGAATCGGGAATGTCTTTTAGTACCGCAAGAATAAGCGGACCCGAAGAAGCGAAAAAATTCTGAGGAATTACAAAAGACAATGAAATTGAATCCGGCCCGAATGTCGCGTTTGGATCGACAAGCGGTATGAAATTCACTGCCGTGTCGTTTCCGTAAATGCTGAGATTGTATTGCGTCGACAGGCTACAGGCAAAGGAATGTACGGCCTGCCCTGCAAAATGCGCGGTGAGATGCAACGTGTCTCCGGGTGCGCCTTCCGCCATGGGAGAGAATACGAATCCTACCGTTTGCACGTATTCGGGGCCGATATAGCCGAATTGCGTGGGGAACTGGGTACACGAAAACAAAAGCATTCCCGATGCCAGCACGGCAAAAAGAGTCGATTTTACAGAGCGCCTGTTCATATGAAAAAATCTCCTTTTAAAATTCCGCAGAAAGCCCGACAGACGGGTAAATTATCGCACCGACCGGCGTTTTGGTGTTTTGATCGTATCTGAAATTATAGGTGTAAAATTCCGGGCTTTTATAAACAAAATAGCTCAAGTCCTGGATGTCAAGGTATGACGTCAGGATCCAGTTTTTCATCATGAATTTCTTTTCTATACGTAAATCAAGCTGGAAAAACGGGTCCAGCCGCGCCGAGTTCTTTGGACCGAAAATTTCAAAAAACCGCGGGGTTTGCGTTCCTTCATTGTATCCGATTCCCGCGATGGGGGTGGTGGGATCGCCGGTGACGTATCTGACGCGGCAGCCGATTTCCCAGTATTTAGGCAAGCGATAACTGCCGACGAACTGCACGTTATGCGTTTCGTCTTTTGAATACAGGCTCCACTGTTTTGTAAACGGGTCCTGGCGTTCGCTTCTGGAAAGTGAATAGGCTATCCAGCCGAAAAAGTGCTTTCCTTGATCGTGTTTGAGCATGAGTTCGAGGCCGTACATCCGGCCGTTTTGGTCTGCATAAAACCCTTTTTGCGAACCCGAAGCGATGTCTTGGCTGGTGACGGACCGGGGTATGTTCCACTGGTCGTTATAATACGCCTCAATATCGGTATGGATGAGGTCCGACATGGTCCATTCGTATCCGGCAACATATTGCGCCGCCTTTGTCGCAGGCAAATGCGGGTCGCCCCATTTTTCCATGATGGTTTGGCCGAGCGGTTGCGGCGTCTGATTGTAATTGCCTAGTGCGAATTTCACCAAATGCTTTTCGTTGAGTTTATATTTTACCGTCAACCGCAACGACGGTTCGCCCGAGGTACCTTGATGATTGTCGATATGTGCGTAGTCCCAAAATGCCGGAACAATGCCGCCTCTATAATCAAGTTCGGGGTAATAGTCGTATCGAATGCCCGGAATTATTTCAAGCGCGGGCAACGGTTTCCAGTCGAAATTAAGATACGGCCCGATGTCGCCGAATACCCAGTTGTTGACGGTATCCTTGGAAACCGTGTCCGCAGCGGTTATCATATCGAGGTAAAAGTTTGCAGGATACACCTGCGCATCCAAACCGACGTTCATGGTAAGATCCGGTGAAAGCGTAAGTGCAGTTTGGTTTCTCAGGTTATGTATCCATGCCCGTTGATCGCTTTTGACAAAGTTGAAAACCGACAGGTATTTGTCGCCATAAGTCAAGGAGTACGTGAACGAATTTTTCACCGACGGCGATACGGTCCAGTCCCAACCCGCAATCCCCATATTGAAAAACGTTTTCTGGTTTACCTGGTCGGAACCGTCGCCGACATTGGGCAAACCGCCGCGTATCGGACGGGTTATGAGCTGCAATTCGTCTTGAGATCCGAAAAGCGTAAGATAAAACTTCTGATTTTTTGAAGGAGTATAATCGGTACGCCAGATATAATCGTAATAATAAGGTTCCACGGACACCGGTAAATCGATCTTTCGTATCACCCAGCTCAAAATATCGCCGATAAAACTGCGGCGTGCCGTGAGCAACGTGGAAATATTTTTAGTAACCGGGCCTTCGACCATAAAAGACGCGTCGTACAAATTGGCGTCAATCGTTGCATGGATGCGGTCGCTTTTTGCCTGGCGCCCCTTGATTTCTATGACGCCCGCAGTCACGTCACCGTATCGGGTACCGAACCCTCCGGGATAAAAATCGACGCTTTCGAGCGCATCGGAATTATAGGTCGATTTGAGGCCGCCGAAGTGAAACAACACCGGGATTTGCACGCCGTCAAGGTAAAACCGGGAATCGGCGTTGCTTGCGCCGCGTACGACAATGGCGCCGCTCATGAACGATGCGCGGGCAACGCCGGGTAACGCCTGCACAACCTTGACCGCATCGCCGCCAAACCCCGGAACCTTTTTTACTTCGTTAAGCGTGAGAGTCCGCTTCGCGACTTCTTTTTGTTCCGCTTTCCCGTATACGACGATTTCGTTTTCTCCGTACGAAAACCGCTGGATATAATAGGTAACTTCGGTTTGCTCGCCGGCTTTTAGACGTTCCTCTTCTTTCAATTGTTCGTAACCCGGATATATTGCTTTGACGGTGATCGGGCCCGACGGAAGCGAGGTGAATTCGAACCTGCCCAAGGAATCGGTAGTGGTGATGATGGTCTTGTCTTCACAATGCTGATTAGGAAAGCTTCCGATTTTTTTTAAATACGCGGAAAAAGGAATTGAAAGGGAATGATCGGCCGATGAATCGGGAAACGCGACGACAACGGTCGCATCCCGGACGGGTATACGGGTTCCGCGTTCCAGGAGTCTTCCTTTGAAATTGACGTATTGCTGGATTTTTTGGACGATTTCATCGAGGTTGAACCGATAGGCGTACTGCATGATCACGGGAATAGGAAAACCCTGCGCAAGCGCAGGCCTGAAACGGAATTTTTTTACCGTATGCAATGCGCTTGAATCGAGGGCCGGAAAAAGTCCCTTGACAACAGCGCATGAGTCGACGATGCCGAGGGTGTCGACCACCAGGTCGAGCACGACTTCGCCCTCAATGCCTTTTTTTACGCAATCTGCGGGATAATCGGCTTTGATAAACTCCAAAAGCCGCGGCATGGAATCGATGGCCGGAAGGCTGTCCGGCTGCTGTTGGACCGATTGTTGCGATGCCGCTGCCCCGGCGTCGGCCTTTCCTTTTGCCGGTACTGTTTCGGATATCTGCCCCATTAAAATTGTTGCTAAAACGCAAATTAAAGGCAATACTTTTCGAGGTACGTTACAAACGGATTTAAATAGCATGATCACTCCTGCAAAAGAACGAAACGAATGGAATATGAAATCCAGGTGGCAACCGGCTTGCCGTCGCGCATGGCAGGGTCGAATTCCCATTGCAAAAACGCTTCCAATGCTTTCTCTTTCGTGCCGAATCCCAAATCATTGAGTATCTTTACTTCCTTGACTTTACCGTCGATATCGATAAGCAATTCCGCCTTGATGACGCCTTCGAGCTTGGCGGCTATCATTTCTTTGGTAAATTGCGGTTTAACGTCGTGTTTTAACCGGGGAGCGGTCGATACCGTTGAAATCGAAACAACGGTTCCTTTCAGATCCTGCTTTGTTGCGTGGACCGTGTCGACATCCTTGTTTAAAGTATTTCCTACTTTGCCGATCACCGCATCGCCCGCCGTGCCGCCGGCCCCGAATCCGGTCGAAAAGACGCGTCTGAGGCCGTACACCGGCCGGGCCGGCGCCGTTGTTTGTTTGGGTTGTTCGGGTGCCGTGAAATCGGTTTTCTGATTAAGCAAAGGAGCCTTGGTAAGGTCTATGACTTCCTTTGGCGCGTCCTTTTTTACCTCGGGCGCTTTCGGTTTGGGAGGCGGTGTTTTTTTCTTCTCGGCGATCAGGAATTGCGTTTGGGTCATAACCGCTTTTTTTTCCTCGAACGCCGCGCTTGGAACGGGCTTTATGGTTTTAAGGTAAAGCCCGCATCCCAAAAATGCCAGAACGGTTATGATAAAAATAACGGTGAATACATTGTTTTGGCCGCTTTGCGGAGGCGGGACGAGGATTTGTTGCAGGGAGGCGTTTTGGGGTTGCATGATGCTATTCCTCGATGACAAGGACGGAAAAATCGGTAAAGCCCGCCTTGCTGCAGGTGTACATGATCCGTTTGACGATATTAAACTCCAAATCCTTGTCGCATTGGAGTATGATTTTTTTGTCGGCGTCTGTGGAAGCCAATCGGGTTTTCTGTGCGATGAGCCAATTGTAAACGTTTTTCACGGTCAAGTCGCCTGCCGCGGCAAAGGTTTTATTATCGGCAAGCTGATGCCCGTCGGCGATGATTCCGGTATTTGTCAATTCGAGCATAAGGCTCGGCTTGGGAGGCTTTTTCGACGACGACAGCGGAAGCTGAAGGTCGGCGGACGGGGTAACCAGATTACCTTCGGCGGAAAAGCTTTGAATCAGGAAAACCAATAACAAAGTGAGAATATCGATAAGCGACGTCATTTGCGGTTTAAACGTGTCGCCGAAATGATCGACCGGCGCTAATGATTTTTTCTTGAATAAGGGCACGCTTATTGTCCGGCGTTTGGGTTTTCGGTGGCGCTGGCCAAATTGATCTTTTCGAACCCGACTTTTTTGCATACGTCCATGACATGAACGACGTATTTGAAATGAATGCCGTCGCGCGGCGCAACAATGACTTCGTCTTTTATCTCAAGCGCGGCGCGCCGTTTGGCCAAAAGGGTCGACAGCGTATCGTAGGAATAATCGTCGGATTTGCGGGCAATCGAATCGAGAATGTTTTCACCGAGTACGATGGTGCAATATTGCGGCGCCAACACGACAGTCAACTTTACCTTCGGTTTTTCGGATGATCCTTGCCCCCCCACGCTGGTGATATTGGGCGGCAACGACATGTCGATAATGGCAAGCCTCGTGTATTCGGAAACCGATACGAGGAACGGAATGAGAATGACAAGAACGTTCATCATCGGCTTGACGTCGATGTCGATTTCCGCATCCATTGCATCGGACGGGACAAAGGTTTTAGACGAAAGCGAAAGCGTTTTCATGCTTTAAGCCGTTTCATCAGGTTGAGGAGTTTGATGACCGTGTCGTCTATGCTTTTTGTCAATTGTGCCTGCTTGTTATATAAGAATGTATACAATAACATGCAGGGCACGGCTACGATAAGGCCGAACGCGGTGCAATTCATGGCTTCGGCGATACCTGCGGCAAGCATGGTCGCCTTTTTGGAGGCCTCCACCGAGGCCAATGATGAAAACGAACCTTGCAGACCGGAAATCGTACCGAGCAAACCGAGCAAGGTTCCGATGTTGGCGAAAAGGGAAAGATAGTTGAGCCGTTGGATCATTTTCGGCATTTCGATGATCGCCGCTTCGCTGATGCCTTCCTCGATGTCGGCGACGCTCATGTTTGCGCCATAACGTTCGAGCGCGGTGCGGACAAGAACATGCATGGGCGCCTTGCCTTTTTTTAAAAGGTCCTTGGCTTCGTCCGTTTTCCCGTTCTGCAATGCCGCGGCGATTTTTTGCAATAATTTAGGCCCCGAAACATTGCAGGTGATAAAGTAGAAAATCAAACGTTCGAGGACAACCGCGGTTGCCATTGCGCCGACGGCAAGAATGACCCACATGAAAGCGCCGCCGGAATTAAAAAACGTTGCAATGGTTTGTATCATAGAAGACTCCTTAAAAATTGGAACAGTTTCACAAATAATAACCGGCTATTCTTTTCCGTATGCGACTAAAATTTACAATGCCCGACAACGTGCAGCAAACGGAATTCCGTGAAATGCACAAAATGTCGGTGAACTGCATTTTACCATTTTATATTGGTAGACAAAACAAGCAATGTCGCAACCACCGATGCGGCAGTGGCGATAATGGGAAGCACGACGCTGGTCAGGAATTTGTATTGCACGGCGTCGGGAACGACCACGATATCGCCGGGTTCGACGGTCTGTTTGTCCTTGATTTGCTGGACTTCGCCGAAATACGCGACGATGGAGGTGTTCGTGTGATCCGCCTTCGAGGAAAACCCGCCGGCCTGATTGATATAATATTCTTTGTTTTTCCCCGCGACAAAAGCATACGCTCCGGGTATGCGGACGCTTCCCGAGACATAGACGTAATGTTCTTGCTTGGGGATAAAGATCTCGTCGTCTTGTTCAAGGAGAATGCCTTCGGA
Organism: Fibrobacteria bacterium; assembly: GCA_037447435.1. Taxonomy (GTDB): domain Bacteria; phylum Fibrobacterota; class Chitinivibrionia; order Chitinivibrionales; family FEN-1185; genus FEN-1185. Next base: position 107,128 of record JBBIGR010000002.1, on the reverse strand, counting down.
ATGGTCGCTTGCCCGCAGCACGGCAAAGTCGTTTGCGGTGTTCATATGAAACAGGGAAGTGTTTATTTCGGGGCGTACCGAATTGTCGCTCGTCCCGCCCGTTATCGAAGGCTTTACCGATGCAACATTTTTTTTGAATTCGTCGGAAAGCATTTTTTTCCGTCGTATCACATATGCCCGTTCAATTTGACCTTCGGGAGTGGGGCCGCCGGCCAATTCGATAATGTCGGAGGCCTTTGAAACGTTTTTAAGCAACGGGTAAAGCCCGGGGCGGGCAATTTCGCCGCCAACGGATACGGTGAGGACTTTCGGATAATTTTTCTTTTGAGAAACAATGATCAGGTCCTTGTCGCGCAAGGTAAAGGTTTGCGCTTCGCGGACCGACATGATACGCGATTCGCTTTTCCCATTGGAATCCGTTCTTTCCACAACGATATGATCCGAATCCGCCGATTCTTCGAAGGTGAACAGGGAAAGAAAACCGGAAAGCGTTTCGTTGTTTTGAATAGGGACATCGCCGAACGTTGCGGACTTAATGGCGCCGACAATAAAAACCCGTTGCTTTGCAAATGATAAAAAGATGTTGTCCCCGGGATATACATAAGGGTTTTGGGTCAGATTGCCCTGTTTTAAGAACGAAAAAAGATCGTAATTGTTTACCGTGTCGCGATTGGAACAGCGCACGGACCGAAAATCAAGTTCGTTTAATGCCGGTATCGCATTGTTGTTTGCCATTCGTATTGCGTCGAGTATCCTGACATTTCCCTTTAACGTGAACGTTCCGGGATTTGCCACCCCGCCGCTGACCGTGACCACCGACGTTTTTACCTTAACAAGGGAAACGTAAACCGAATACCGGTTGTTGAGTTTTGAGGTGACGAAATCGCTCAGGGTGATTTTCGCCTGGGCAAGCGTTTGTTTTCCGATTTTTATAAGTCCCAAATCGCTGATGAATATGTCGCAATTCTCGTTGACCGTTCCGGTAAAATGAATTGAGGGCGATTGGATGACGGATATTAAAAAAACATCGCCGCCGCCGATATAATAGGTTTGAGGGTCTATGGAATTATCGGGTTGCGACTCCAAGGATGGTTGCTCATCCGTATTTCCGTTTTGTGATGCTAATTTGGAAAGGTTTTTATAATCTGATAAATCCAATGCGAAAACCGGGGGTATGGCTAGGGCCGAGGCGAGCAAAATAAAAAGCCCAAAAAGGAAAAAATGTTTGGTATTCAGGATGCGCTCCTTATTGAAAAAGGGATTCGATTAACGTTTTAATATAATAAATTAGCTTATCATGCACATTGAGAATAAAAAGGAAATGACCCGCGCTCAAACAAAAGGTATTTTAATAGGAATTCGTTTGTGCAAAAAAGTTATTATTAAACTATGAAACAAAGCCTTTCGACAATACTTTCGAATCATCGGATTTCCGATTCATTTTATGAATTGTCTTTTACATGGGACAATGGACAAAATCCATTACCCGGACAGTTTTGCACGATTCGGGTATCACCGTATTCGGCACCGCTGTTGCGACGGCCGTTCGCTTTTTCCGATTACGACCCTCAATCAAAAGCCGCTTCGATAATTTACAAGCAGCGGGGGCCTGCGACCGGGCTGCTTGTTGCAAAGAACGAAGGTGATTCGCTTGACATTATCGGGCCGTTGGGATCTTCGTTTTGCGACAAAGACTGCGAAACGCTTATTTGCGTTGCAGGAGGCACCGGCTTTGGGCCAATGCTTTTCTTAGCGCGCTGGGCCGCATTAAAAGGGAAAAAGAGCACATTGCTATTGGGATATAAGACTCGTTCGCAAATACCGTCGCTTTTGTCCCTTTCCGCATGCGATCCGGTGTTCACGACCGACGACGGAAGTGCCGGATTCAAGGGAACGCCGCTCGATTATTTATCGTCAATAAATAACAACCTTGAAAAAAACACCACGGTATTTACCTGCGGCCCGGTTCCGCTCATGCGGGGATGCGCCCGATGGGCATCGGATTGCGGTTTTCCGTGTTTTGTGTCGCTCGAACAAGTTATGGCCTGCGGCGTCGGCGCATGCATGGGATGTGCGGTAAAGGTCATGAACGAATCGAAAGAGGGATATGCCCGTGCCTGCATCGAAGGGCCGGTGTTTCCCGCCGAAAGGGTAGTATGGATCTGAGTGTCGCAATCGGCAATAAAACGCTTTCCAACCCCGTCGGTGTTGCTTCGGGAACCTTCGGTTACGGCAGCGAATACGAGCAACTTATTGATTTGAAGAACATCGGCGCATTGTACACCAAGGCGGTCACTATGCTGCCCAGAAGCGGTAACGATATTCCCCGCATCATCGAAACGCCGAGCGGTATCCTCAATTCAATCGGCCTGGCAAATGTCGGCGTCGAACGGTTCATACAGGAAAAAATGCCTGCATGCGCGAAAATGCCCTGTTCCATTGTCGTCAATGTCGCCGGTTCCAGCATCGACGAATACGCAAGCGTGGTGGACAGGCTTGAAACATGCGAAGGGATTTTCGGCTACGAAATAAACATCTCTTGTCCTAATGTCAAGCATGGCGGCCTTGCTTTCGGCACCGATCCCGTGTTGGTCGAGCAGCTTACCCGTACCATCCGAAACCGGACGAGAAAACCGCTTATCATCAAACTGACTCCCAATGTCACCGATATTCGTGTGGTTGCGAAAGCGGCCGAATCGGGCGGTGCCGATGCGGTCTCATGCATCAATACCCTGGTGGGTATGGCAATAGACGTCGAGGCAAAACGCACCGTGTTGCAAATGAAAACCGGCGGTCTTTCCGGACCGGCGATTCGGCCGGTGGGAGTTGCCGCCACCTATGCGGTGCATCGTGCAGTGTCGATTCCGGTCATCGGTATGGGCGGCATCAGTTGCGGTCGCGATGCATTGGAATATCTGCTTGCCGGTGCCTCCGCGGTACAAATAGGCACGGCAAATTTTGTCGATCCGCAAACCGTGTCCAAGGTCTTAAAAGAAATCTGCGAGTTTGCCGAACGGGAAAAACTCGGCTCGATCAACGATTTTCACAGGTTTGTCCCCTAATGCGATTTCGAACCGAATTGTTTTGCTTCTGCACGGCAGCGGGCTTGCTATTTTGCGTATGCACGCCCGCGCCTAAATTTACCCATAAGAATACAAAAGAGGCAGGGCCGGCCGAGAAAACCGGGGAAGGAATGCCGCCCAGGCAGCAGGCCTTGCCCGAAGTAAAAGATACGGCCCGTTCGGACGACGATGATACGGATATCGAACAAAACAACGATCAACCTGCGCAAAAAAACGTTCCCGGCGCTGCAAAATCGTCGTTTTACCAGGAAGGAACGGCAGTGTATTACGGGTTGAAGTTTCACGGGAGAAAAACGGCAAGCGGCGAGCGGTTCGATATCAATAAATTTACCGCTGCGCACAGGACGTTGCCGTTCGGCACCAAAGTGCGGGTCACCAATTTGGACAATGCCAAAGAGGTTGTGGTACGGATCAATGATCGGGGACCGTTCGGCAGCAACCATATTATCGATTTGTCCCTGGTTGCGGCAAAGGCGATCGGGTTGGGCAAGCAAGGTTGCGTGCGCGTTAAATTGGAATTGGAATAGCCGGGTTTTAGTTTGCGAAAAACGATGCCCTGCGGTACCTGAAGGCGAATCTATGAGACTGTTATCTTTGAATACCTATTGGTCTACCCTGAAAGGGTTGATTTATAATATTGTTGCCCGAAAAGCCGTTTTTCCGTTTTATGCCTCATTCAAAGTCACGTCGCGCTGTCATTTCGGATGCCCGTTTTGTAATGTAAAAAAAGACCCGGTGCCGGATTTGTCCACAGCGGCCATTAAGGACATTCTGGACAATCTTTCACGATCGCCGGTGCTTATGGTAAGTTTTGAAGGCGGCGAACCGCTGCTGCGGAATGATATAGGCGAATTATTGCAGTATGCGCGGTCGAAGGGGAAATTTTACCTTCTGTTTACCACCAGCGTTAAAAATATTTTATCGTATCCGTTGGAACAATACGGGAAATGCATTGATTTTTTTCATATTTCCATAGACGAAGGTCATGACAATTGTGAATTGTATGATGCATTGCCGCAGCTTGTTTCGCGGTTAAAAAGCCAGGTGTCGGTGCAGGTTGTCGTTACAAAACAAACGCTTGACGCACTTGAGGAAAAAGTACGTGCGTGCCACGCCTGCGGCGCAAATATCGTGATTATCCCCGCAACCCATATGGACAAAACAGAAGATTTTTTTCCGAATATCGCTGAACTTGAAAAGGAATTGGCCCGGCTGCGGAAAATGTATCCCCTGACAATACATACGCCTGCGGGCTATTTTAAGGCCTTTAAAGGCGCAAAATGTTCGAGCGCGTCGGTCATCATTGCCCCCGACGGCAATTTGTATTATCCGTGCCACATTCAGGGAACCAAGGGGCCTGATCTTGCGACTATAGATCTTTGCAGCTGGCTTAAAAGCGAAAGCGCCGCCGCATACCGTCGCGCGATGGCAACCTGCACGCGTAATTGCGGTTGGTACCAGTATTATGCCATAGATTCTTATTTGTCGGTTTCGACGGTTTTGCAAACGCTTGGCCCTATGCTGTTCCAACGAAAAACCCGCAAAACAAGGGCTTGAGAAAAAGGCCTCATTCTTTTTGGAAATTTTACCGGTTAAACGTTATATTTCCTATTGCCAAAATAATGCGAATTTTAATCTGACGAAACCGTCGGTTTGCCATACAACGTTTTTTAGAAATTATAAGCCGACGCTTTTTCTTATGATTGTTTTCAGGAGGAATTATCGGATGAAAAATCTTCGACGCACAATGATTTTACGGCAATCGGCGTTATATGCGGCAGTGTTCATCGTGACCGCAGGTGCATCTTTGGTTGAGCAAATCGTCGGACCAACGAGCGGCTTTATCAATTACCTGGGACTTGCTGCGGCAGAGGAAAAATTGTTCGACGTCGATATCAATAAACAAAAGGCAAATCTGCAAAAAGACATGACGCAAACCGAGGAATTCCTGTCTCAAAACAAATTATCGAATGCAAGAAGCCAGATTGAGTTGTTGAACCATAAATTGAAACAGATGAAATCCGGTATCGGTAAGGATGAGGCCGCGACGTTCCAACAGAAAATAGACGGCTATTCGCAACGGATCTCTGCGAAGGAGGATTCGTTGGCAAAAGTCAATATTGACGTTCTGCACAATCAAGGAGTGGAACCCGCGCTCGCCTATTTGCAAAACGAGTTGAAAATGATGGGCGTGTCGGAGAAACGGGCCAACGCCGTTGAAAAGCAAATTCTCGACGAAGCCCCCCAGGTACAACAGTCACTGGAACGCAAACAAATAGAACGCGCGGTCAAAGCACTGCAAAACAATGAACCGCTCGACCAAAATATCGATCCGTATATAATGCGCACGGCGCAACGAATCATCAAGGCGCATGCCGATAGTATTTCGGCAGTGGAAAACGCGAAAAACCGCAAGGAAATGGAAGAAAAGCAGAAAGTTGAAAGAGCGCGCCTGGAAAAAGAGGAAAAGGAACGGAAAGTCGCCGAGGAAAAAGCGGAAAAACAACGGCAGGAGGACGAAAAAATCCGTCTGGCGGAACAGGAAAAGCAGCGCAAGCAAGCGGAAGCCGAGGAAAAGGAAAAGCAGCGTCTTGCTAAAATAGAAGAAGAACGCCAGAAACAGCAAATGGCCGTTGCTGAAAAAGCGCGCAAAGACAGTGTTGCCGCATTCCGTAAGCAGGAGGAATTGGCGCAGCAGGACAAACAGCGTCTGCAAAAACTGACGCAGGCGCAAAAGGAACAGGAAAAACAGGCAAGAAAAGAAGAGGAGCGCAGGGATCTGGAACTAGCGCAAAAAGAAAAGGCAAGGCAGGACAGCATTGCGACGGCGCAGAAACTTGCCGAACAGATGCAGCAAAAAGACCGTCAAAAGCAGGAACAGCTGGCGCGCCAAAATAATGACCGTCAAAAGCAGATTCTTGTTCAAATGGAACAAATGCGTAAAGACAGCCTGGCTGCGATTGCGGCGCAGGAAAAGCAAAATAAAGCGATTGCCGAAAAGCCGGCCCAGAGGGAAAGCGCACCCGCGGTTGCGGAACAACAAAAGCCCGGGGTTTTATCTAAAAACAACGACCGCCAGAAACAGATTATTGCGCAAAGGGAGCAAATGCGCAAAGACAGTATCGTTGCGTTTGCTGAACAGGAAAAACAGGGAAAAGCCGCCCTCGAGGAACAACGGAGAGCTGCTTTGGAAGAACAACGACAGCAGCAGAAGCGGAAGGAAAGTGCACCGGTAGCAGCTGAAAAACAGCCCGAACCGCCCCGACCGCAAGTGGTCATTGCCTCTACACCGCATCCGGAAGCAGGGCAAGCTGAAAAACCTCCGGTGCTTTCCAAGAATGCACAGGCGTATTTGCAAAGCCTGAACGACAACCGTAAAAAAGCGCAGGAACAGCTTATGGAATTGTACGATCTTATGGACAAGAACCAGTCGCACGAGGCTTTGGAAAAATTCAAACAAAACAGAAAATTCATTGCCCAGTTCGTCGATGCCCAGGTTTTCAACGTGCTTGAACAATCGGTCGTTCAAAGTGCAATCGCCGAACAGTCGCAGGCGTCCGCGCCGGCCGAGCCGCAGGCACAGCCCGCCCGGGCAAAACCGAGGTTGCCGGAGCAGGAATCGATTGACATAATAAACAGCTATATTCGCGACAATAAAATAGAGGCGGCTTACGGTGAATTCAAGAAAACGGAAAAAATGCTGAAGAAATTCATGACAAGCGAGGATTTCAAACAGTTGAAAAATATGGTCGAAAGCTCGTATAAAATACGCAAGCAGGCAAAAAACTAGCGAGGCTTATTTTAAAGAAACGGGAAAACGCGTTCATAATCATTGAACGCGTTTTTTTTTCACGCGACCGAAAAGATTATTTTCGCGAAAGATGGGCAAGCAAAGCCTGTAATTCGCTTTTTATTTCAAGCAGGATGCCGTTTTGAGACGGGGGAACAACGGCCGCGGTTTGGGGTGTCGCAACGACCGGAGGCGGCGGAGTTAATATTTGTAAAGGAAGCAGCATCTGGTGCGGGATTTCGTAATCGCGGGCCTCCAAAAGCTTTTTCTTTGCACCAGGAATGGTGAATTGTTCCTGATAAAGCAAATACTTGATATAGCGGATAATGTCTATGTCTTTTTCCCGGTATGCCCTGTTGCCGGCACGGTTCTTTTTAGGGCGAAGCTGCGAAAATTCGCTTTCCCAATACCGCAAGACATGAGGTTCCAAACCGGTTTTGGTGCAAACCTCGCTGATTGAATAATATGTCTTTTTATTCTCGGCCATTCGATGTACCGTAAAGGCTTTTCATTAGGTTGGTTATGACAATTAGCTTATGTGCAGCATTATTATAATATAATCTGCAGCAATATCACCCAAAAGGGTATTGAGTAAAAATCAGGAAACATGTCCCCAGCGTTCGGGTTTGCTTTCGCGCATCATGAGATCGCGAACCGCTTCCTTGACCGGTTTGCCCTCGAACAATGTTTTGTAAACCTCGGTCGTGATGGGCATTTCGATTTGATACCGTTGCGCGAGCGCGTACGCGGATTTTGCGGTTTCGACGCCTTCGGCGACCATGACCATTTTACCGAGCGCCTGCTCGAGCGTCAGGCCGGAAGCGATGAGTTCTCCCATGTTGCGATTGCGGGAATGTTTACTTATGCAGGTGGTGATCAAGTCGCCCACGCCGGCAAGCCCGAAAAACGTTTGTTCCGCGGCGCCCATTTTATGGCCGAGCCGGACGATTTCTGCCATGCCTCTGGTGAGCAAGGCGCCCTTAGTATTGTCGCCCAGGCCAAGTCCGTCGCAAATCCCGGCCGCCAAGGCGATGACGTTCTTGACGCTTGCGGCAAGTTCCACGCCGCGGGGATCGTTGTTGGTATAAATCCTGAACGTGTCGGTCGAGCATTCCTTTTGAATTCGAGAAGCCAATTCCTGGCTTTCGGAAGCCGCGACCACGGTTGTGGGAATATTGCGGGACACTTCCTCGGCGTGCGAAGGGCCGGAAAGGACAACGAGTTTATCGCCGGTCAGGCCGGGAATTTCCTCGACAAGGACTTCGGTCATCAGTTTAAGCGTCGTACATTCGATTCCTTTGGACGCGATGATCCATCCTTTGACCGCGTTCAAAGTGGATGCTTCCACCGAAGCGACAAGGGTTTTACAGGTTTTCCTCATAGTTTGCGACGGTACTACGCACAATACGAATTCCGAAGAATCAATAGCTTCCTTGATATCGCTGGTGATGATGACGTCCTGGGGTATTTTGATGCCCGGTAATTTCAATACATGCTCGCGTTTTTCGCGGAGCATAGCAGCGTCTTTTGGGGAAAATTCCCACATGCGTACGGAATGATTTTTTCCACAAAGCAATACGGCCAGGGCGATGCCCCAACTGCCTCCGCCAAGGATGGTAATATTCACGACTCGTCTTCTCCTTTTAAGAACACTGAAGGATCGCCCTGGCCGCTTCCGGTATTGACCTGCCGTTTTGCCGGAATGAACTCGACAACCAGGGGACATCCGTCAAAATCATATAAATCATAGATTTTATTTGCAAAGTAACGTTTGTACGCGGGAGTGGCGACACGCGGGTTCGTCGCGTTTACCAGAAACAACGGATAGGGAGCATTGCCCTGTTTACATCCGTTAATGACGACGCGTTTGTTCGCGGTCACGGGATGCGGATGCACCACGATCCATTCCCGCATTTGGGCCCACAGTTCTTTTTCGTCGACGCGGGTCTTCATTTTCGCGTGTACCGCGAGCGCCGCATCGAGCACCGACGTAATTCGCTGTCCGGTTTTTGCCGAAATCGACAACACCGGGACGTGGTGGAATTCCAGGTACTGCTTTTTCGTATACGACACGATTTCGTCGAAGGTCGAATGGTCTTTTTTAAGCAAGTCCCATTTGTTAAAGCAGACGATCATGCCTTTTCTCATATCGACGATTTGTTTGACGATTTTAAGGTCTTGTTCCCCGAGGCCTTGTTCGGCATCGATGAGCAGCACCGCAATGTCGCATCGCTGTATGCTGGCGATGGCGCGCAAGTTGCAGTAATACTCGAGGTCCATTTTGACGTTTGATTTTTTACGGAGCCCGGCCGTGTCGATAAGCGATATCGGCGTGCCTTTATACTCGATAAGCGAATCGATGGAATCGCGCGTGGTGCCTGCTTCGGGACGAACGATCATACGGTCCACGCCCGAAAGCTTGTTTACTAAGGAGGATTTACCGGCATTGGGCCGGCCGACAATCGCGATGCGCATGCTGGTGTCGACGGGAATATTGTCGGGCTTGGCGCGTTTGCCGACCGTCCGTTTCAAATATACGCATACTTCGTCGAGCAAATCCGCCACGCCGGAGCCGTGAAGGGCCGAAACCGCATGTCCTTCGCCGAGTCCCAGTTTCATGAAATTGCCGATATCGTATTGCGCCTGCCTGGATTCTGATTTGTTAATAACCAGCATGACTTTTCCCCGTTGCAGCTTCCGGAGTCTTTGAGCTATGGAAAGATCTATGTCGGTTATGCCGTTTTTAGCGTCTACAAGGAAAAGAATCACATCGGATTCATCGCAGGCGATGGCAACCTGTTTTTCGATGTCCATTGCCATTGAATCTTTTGTGCCGACAATCAGTCCGCCGGTATCGACGAGGGAAAACGCACATTTATTCCATTGCGCGGTCTGGTAATTTCTGTCCCGGGTCACTCCGGAATAGTCATCGACAACGGCTACCCGTTTTCCCAGGATTCTGTTGAAAAAACAAGACTTGCCCACATTGGGGCGTCCGACAATGGAAACGATTGGAAGCAAAAGAGATTCCTTAGTATCTAAATAAAAATTAGCAACGCATTTTGCGTAAGATCACAACAACAACCATCCGTTGAGGCCTAACGGATGGTTGTTGAGAATAGTGCGAGATGAAAGTTACCTTATGTTTTGCCTCAGAGTCAATATTGAGCCGTAATTAGCCTACAGAAAGCTTTCGGGTAAAATCCATGACAACGCCGCTATACCAGCTTTGGGGGTTCAACTTCGTATACTCCGTAAAGGCATGCAGGGCATCCTGTTTGTACATGAGTTTCATACATATATATCCCAAATTATAAAAAGCCTTTTCATGTTTCGGGTTTTTAACGATAAGCGTTTTAAGCAATTCGATACTGCGGTCGAAATTTCCACGCATGTAATGCAAAATGCTTCCGACCCAAAGGTCGTTTTCGGCGGCGGTCGCAAGCCCCGACGACAGCCGGGTCTCGCAAGAGTCAAGGTTTTTCGAGAATTCGTCGGCAGCCATGACAAAGGAATGGTATTGCGGAGGAATGTAAATATCGTTTTTCGAGGGGGCTATTTCGTGTTCGAACCATTTTCTCACCTCTTTGGCAAGGTTCTTATACCCTTTGAATTCCGATACCATCCACGTTATATAATCTTTTGTCAAGTTCGCGCGGAGCTGGAATATGGACCGTACGTTTACGTACTGAGGAAGTTGATTGTACGACGAGGTAAGGCGTTTGTCTTCGTCGGTATCGATACGGTATTCGATGAGCCCGGTCGCGATGGAGGCCATGAAATTTCCGCCAAAGGGAAGTATCGGGACGATGATGAGGTTGTTTTTCCAGTCGTACAAGGTATTGCCGTTTCCGGGAATGAGCAAAACAGATGGTTTTCCGAAAATAGCCACGCGGTCGTTGTGAAAAACCTGCGGGTCGAATTCCATGATACGGTTCAGGCAATCGTGCAGGATGCTTGCGGTAAAAAAGCTTTCGTCGGGCCGAATGATCGGGCAGTTTTCGGTGTGCAAACGCTTTGCCGCAAGCTTGACAAGGTCATGGATATAATCGATTTCCTGCCTGATACGGGCATCGGTTTCTATGGCCGAAATTGACTCTTTCTTTTTGATAAGTTCGCCGATTTCCGCCTGCATTTTCGCGACATTGTCGTCGAAATCCGTGATCTTTCCGAAATCGTCGGCTATTTGGGTCGAGAAACCCTTGACCGTAGCGCGGTCTTTTGGCTGATACGATTCCAGAAAGGATTCTGCTTTTGCTTTGAGGGCGCTGAGTGTGTTTTCCCGCTCGCAGTGTTTGCGTTTGTCGGTAACGGAAAAAAAAGTACCTTTGGAAACTGCTTTTTTAAATTTCAGGTTCTGACGAAGCAGCGTATCGTATTGTTCCAATATATCGATGCCGCTTTTCTGGTCTATAGTTTGGCGGGTTGCCGTTGTTTTCGCTTGCTCGGCCAAAAGGGCGTCTTTGCGCTGCTGCTGCAGTTCCAGAATTTCCTTTTCGAGCCGCGATATTTGGATGTTCGTGAAGGATATTTCCTTTTCCAGCAGTTCTTTTTTGTCGCCTTGAATAATTTTAGCGTAAAGCTGTTTTATCCAGTCTGAAAAATAGAGGACGGACAGGAAACTTTCTTTCGGAACATTGTCAGTGATTTTTTTCCGTATTTCAACGGGCCGGTCCAAGACATGGGCCGATATTCCAAAATCTATAAAATCGCGGTCCTTGTCGCAAAAGGCGGCGATGTCGCTTTTTTTCCGCAGGCAATCGCCAACCCCTTGTTCAATGGCGTTCCAATACAACGTGCCTGCGTCCCGCAGTTTTGCCGGGTCGGCAGATTTGTCTTTTATTGCATTTAATAATTCCAAATCCGATTTGCTGAATTCCATAAGGTCACCCTGCTATTGTTTCAAAATTCCGAATTTATAATTTTCGACAACACCTTTTGTCAAGGAATAAAAACACACGAATATCGGATATCGCGTCGAATCGGGTACTGAAAACGCGCTGGCGTCGCTTCCGGAAGTGATGATTTGCACGGGATTATGTGCGCTGTCGGAAACCGAAAACAGAGTGTTTTCGGACGCAATACAGTAATACCGGGCATGACTGCCGACAACGCAGTAGTAATCCGTGTCCCGGCTCGTTGACAAAAAACCATATATCGAGGAGGTCAGGGTGTCGGCAAGGCTTGGAGAGTTGTTGGGTTCGGTTTCGGCATGCCCGGTTATGAAAACGACGCTGTCTTTTCCGGGATCAAGCCTGCTCCCGTCTTTTCCTATTAGTGAAGAATGAAAAGTCAGGACGTACCGGGTGTCGGACGGCAACGGTTCCAGTAATGAAAGCGATGCCGTGTCGTGCGCCGAATCGAAGGTGATGGCATATTGTTGCCCGATGGCCGGAGAAAAATCGAAATCCAATGTTGACGAAAGAGGAGACGAAAAAGCGAAACGCAGCGTCGGCTCGGGCGACACGGTGTCCCGCTGGATGCCGAGATAGGAACAGGTCAACACGGAATCGCCGGTGTTCGAATCGAATATGCATCCGGGCAAAAACAAAGCGCATGCAATAGCGACGGCGTGTTTTTTTAAAGTCTTGTAAAGCAGCATCATGGGATGGCCCGTGTCTTGAATGAATGCCCGATTTCCAGAGAAAAGGAGGTCTTTTTTATACTATCATTGGGCCGAGCTTATTTCAAGTATGCAACGAGAGAATGCGGTAAGGGAAAATTAAATCACGGCATACGCTTTTTCTTTCCAATAGGAAGCGGCGATTTCAATATCCGGCGGCAACCAATTGAGCTCGTCCGAACCGGCGCGGGTGATCCAATCGATGGCGTCGTGTTCGTGCGGAAACGGCGTACCCGAGATAATACCTGCAATAAAAGGAATAAGCAGGACTTCTTTACCGGGATAAGAATAGGAAACGGGGTCCAGCTTTTTTTCCACAAGTATTTCGATGCCGAGTTCTTCCCGTATTTCGCGAATAACCGCTTGTTCCGGCGTTTCCTGCCCATTGATTTTCCCACCGGGAAATTCCCAAAATCCGCCCTGGGATTGGGAAATTCTGCGCTTGGCAACGAGAATTTTTCCGTCTTTTTCAATTATGGCGCAAACCACTTGTATTGTATTCTTTTGTTCCATAGATATTAATATACTCTCGTGCGTTTCTACTTATGACCCGCTAATTATGACAATAATAATCATAAAGGAAAATTCGAATTAGATTTTCTTCATGGCTAAAAATCAAATCCAACATAAAAAGCCTAACGTATATTATAGAATCATATAAACCCATTATATTTGCCGAGTGAGGGTCATTGAATACCGCAATTCCGCGTTATCCGCAAAAAATGAAGAAAGAGGATTTTCTTCCTCTCGCCTATTCCTGGATGTTTCTTTCACGGAAAATGGAAGAAAAGCTCAATGAACTTTACGTTAAACGGTATGTAAAGGGAACCGTTACTCTGAGCGTCGGAAACGAAGCGACCAGCGTCGGTATGAGCCTTCCGCTTCGCCCGGGTAAAGATGTGACGTCCCTGATGCAACGCGATTTTGCCGCGCATATGATTTTGGGCGATACGCCCTATCAGATGTTCTGCCAATACATCGCCAATGCCGACAGCCCGTCGCACGCGCGCGAAGGCAATGTCCATCACGGCAATGCGGCCATGCGGCGTTTTCCCATGATTAGTCATTTGTCAAATATGCTTTCGGTTGTCGTGGGCGGAACCTGGGCCGCGCGCCAGGGCGGCGAAGACGCCTTCGGCCTGGCCATTATCGGCGACGGCGGCAGCAGCAAAGGCGAATTTCACGAATCCGTGAATATCGCTTCGGTGCGTAAGGTCCCTGTTTTGTTTCTTATCGAGAACAACCACTATTCCTATTCCACGCCGACAAAACTCCAATACAATTGCAAAAACCTTTCGGAGCGTGCGCGCGGATACGGCATCAACGGCAAAACGATAGACGGCACCGACGTCTGGGAAGTATACAGCGCCGTATGCGACGCCCTCGCAGAAATGGACGAAACGTCTCTGCCGTTCATTCTTGAAAGTCAAACATTGCGATTGGAAGGTCATGCGGTCTACGATAAGGCCGAGTATGTGACAAAAGAGGAAAAAGACGAGTGGCTCAAACGCGAACCGCTGATGCGGGCGCGCGCCGCACTTTTGGACGTCGGATTGACGGACGATGCCATCGCTGCCATAGAAGAGCCGATTGCGGCCGAAGTCGAAGCCGCGGTCAAGGCCGCGCTGATTCCGCCGCGGCCCAATCCGGTCGTCGCGCTGGGGCATTCGCCCGTTTTTAAGGAAGGGGACCATTCTCGGACCGTCCCGCCGTTTCAGGCGACAAAAGTCAAGTTCATCAACGCCGTGACCATGGCGCAGGATTATATATTATCCAATAACCCGCGTGCCGCGCTTTTGGGACTCGATGTGGGGCCGTACGGTTCCGCATTTAAAACAGGTAAAGGCCTGTTTGAAAAATACGGCACCGACCGCGTCATGGACATGCCTATTGCAGAATCGGCAATAACCGGTTTTGCCCTCGGCGCATCGCAAGCCGGAGCGCTGCCGATCGTCGAATTTCAATTTGCCGATTTTGCAACCGAATGCGCAACGCAACTCGGTCTCAATTGCGGCACCTGGTATTTCCGCAGCGGCAACGGAGCGCCGGTGCTGTTCCGTTTGCCGTGCGGCGGCGGCGTCACCCTGGGCGCGTTTCATTCGGGGGAATTCGAAGGGCTTTGGTCGCGATTCTGCGGCGTCAAGCTTTTATATCCGTTTACACCGCAAGAAATGTTCGAAGCGCTTGTTGCGGGTTTTTACGACCCCAACCCTTGTTTTGTTTTCGAGCACAAATTGCTGTACAACAGCGTGCGCGGAACAGACGTGCGGTTCGACGGCGATTGCGCCAAGGTGTGGCGGGAACGCAAATATGCCGACGGCGACGAGTGTACGGTCGTCGCGTTCGGCGCCATGTGCGACATTGCAATCAACGCGAGTCAGGACATCAAGGCGAAGGTTGACATATGGAATCCTTTCGTCATGGCGCCGCTCAACCTGAATAATATATTGGAATCGGTGAAAAAGACGGGGAAATTGCTTGTCGTTCAGGAAAGCACGGAGATCGCCGGGTTGGGCGACCAGATCATTTCTCATGTTTGCAGGCAATGTTTTTCCTTTTTGAAAAAACAGCCGGTTTTGATAAGCGCTCCGCCCATGCCGGTACCGTTTGCCGCGGAGCTCGAACAGTTTTACCGGCCATCGCGTGAGCAGGTTGCAAAAGAATTATCACAATTGATTGGAGAGAAATCGTGAGTGCTGACGTATTTACCATCGCATTGTATTTGCCGTCCCAAGCCGCAGCGGAAACAGAAGCCACCATTACGAAGTGGAATGTGTCGGTCGGCTCAAAATTTACAAAAGGTCAGATCTTGGGTGAAATCGAAAGCGCAAAGGCTGCGTTCGATTTTGAAGCGCCCTGTGACGGAACCGTCGTTCGCGTGCTGTGCGTCGAAGGCGAGACCATTTCGTTTGAAGCAGCTGTTTTGGAAATTGAAACAAGCGACGTGAGCATGAAAAACTCCATTCCCGCAGCACAGGCGGTGAAATCGGACGTGGAGAAATCCGACGTGCTCCCTGCTCAGCCTTCGCCAAGCGTTACGGTTGCGGGTAATGTTTGCATTTTAGGATTGGGCGGCTATTTGCCCGACCGTGTGGTGACCAGCAAAGAATTATTGAAAGAATTTCCCGCCGTTACCGAAGATTACATTTTCGGCGTGACCGGCATCAGGGAACGCCGTTGGGCAAAAGAAGGTGAAAAACCATCGGAAATGGCGTATCAGGCGGCAATAGAGGCCATCAAGCGTTCCGGGCTTGAAGCAAAGGACATCGGCGGGATCATCGTGTCGACCGAGACTCCGGATGTGGCCATGCCGTCCACTGCCTGCATATTGCAGGACTTGCTCGGCATACGAGGTATTCCCTCGTTCGACATCAAGGCTGCCTGCTCCGGCTGGCTATACGCGCTTACCATGGCGCGCGGCATGATCGTATCGGGTGCCGCAGACAATATCCTGGTCGTGGGTACGGAAATTCAATCGCAACTCATTGACAAAACAGATATGGGCACCTATTTCCTCTTCGGTGACGGCGCCGGCGCAACCATCGTGAGCGGAAGCAGGCCGGGCCATGCAATCAAGCAGGCAGTCCTCAAGGCCGATTCCAAGGGTTTATTGCTTGCAAAGCGATCGGTACCCGGGTTCAAAATCCCGTTCGGCATTGAAAACCTGAACCCCTGGATCCGGACCGCCGGGCATGCCCTGTTCCGATTCGCCACGGGCGGGTTTGCTTCCATTATCTCGGAAGCTGCGGCAAAAAGCGGATGGTTGCCCCAGGATGTAAACTGGGTTGTTCCTCATCAGGCAAACGCACGCATTCTCAAGGCTGCCGCGCAAAAGGGCGGCGTGCCGTTCGAACGGTTTTACATCAATATCGACAGGGTTGGAAACACCTCCAGCGCGAGCATTCCTCTTGCTTTACTGGAATTACAGAAAGATCTGCATAAAGGCGACAAAATCGTCTTGTGTTCGGTTGGGGCAGGGGTGACCATCGCTGCCTTGGCAATCGAGTGGTAAGACAAAAGGAACGTTTATGCCCGACGAAGGATATGCCGGACATCGCGGCCGTTTGCTTTCGCGATTCGAAGAAAACGGCTGCGCGTCGCTGCAGGATTATGAAATCGTCGAGCTGATATTGACCTTTGCGATTCCCCGTAAAGACACAAAACCCATTGCAAAAGAACTGCTGCGCAAATATAAAACCCTATCCGGGCTTTTGCACGCCGACAGCGAGGACGTTGAGAAAGTCCCCGGGATCGGCAGAAAGGCCGGCCTCTTATTGGTATTGTTCAGGGACGTGACCGCCTATTGCCTCGCGGAGAAATACCATAAAAAACCGATTGTGCATCATCGTAACGACGTAAAGGAATACCTGCGGTTCGCTTTCGGGTATAAGCCGGACGAATATGTCGCGGTGCTGTTCCTTGACAACGGCAACAATGTGATCGAAACCGAAATCGTCCACGAGGGAACGGTCAATCAATGCGCCGTGTATCCCCGCACCATTATCGATAAAGCGTTGCGATACAAGGCGACATCGCTCATCATTGCGCATAACCATCCGGGCGGCACCGCGGAACCTTCGCCGGCCGACTGGGAAATCACCGAACGGCTGTATAATATTTGTAAATTACTTGAAATGCCGCTTTTGGATCACGTCATCGTTGCCCGCGATACGATAGTCAGCCTCAGCGATTTCCCTCGGTGGAAGGCACAACGATGAGCATGCGGTTTTTTAAAACGATCTGCTTTTTTTGTTTGATTTGTTATTTCCCGGGGATTGCCGGAATCATTGCCGGCACGGTGACAAACGCGCAAACGGGGAAAAAAATACCGTCGGTGCTCGTGATCGTCTCGGCCCCGGCCTGTACCGCGCACACGGACCAGTCGGGAAATTATTCTTTCGATTCGGTGTCGCCGGGAAGCCATTCGGTTTTATTTTCCCATCCAAATTATGAGGCGACGTTCATCGGCGACGCGTACGTATCGGGCGAGGAGAAAAAACAGCTTGATGCCGAACTTGAACCCGCAGCCAAAGCGACACCGGTTGACCGTATGGTGGTCCGTGCAAATGCCTTTCGGCGTCCTCCGGACATGGCGTCGTCGACAAAGATCATAACCTACGACGAGCTTTTACGTGCGCCCGGTGCGATCATGGATGTGCAGCGTGTCGTGCAGAACCTGCCCAGTGTTGCGTCGGGCGGGGACAAGACCAATGAAATCGTGGTCCGGGGCGGCGTGCCGGGCGAAAACCTCTTTCTTCTGGACAATATAGAAATACCGAACCCAAACCACTTTGCCGAACAGGGCAGCGGCGGCGGGGTCATTTCTCTTGTCAATCCGTTGCTGGTAAAGGGCCTGACGTTCAATGCCGGCGCTCCTCCGGCGCAATACGGCGGAAAGGCCTCGTCGGTTTTGGACGTGAAACTGCGCGACGGAAACAGCGACATGGTTTTGGGCGGTGTCGATTTGGGCGTTGCCGGTTTGGGCTTTCACGCCGAAGGTCCGATGACCAAGCAATCGAATTTCATGGTGTCGGCCACCAAAAGCTATTTGGATTTCATTGCGAATTCCCGGTTTAACACCGAAGCGGTTGCCGTTCCGAAATACTGGGGCGCACAGGCAAGGCTCGCGTATAACACGGCGGATACGAAAGTGTACGCAAACGGCGTTTACGGCGACAACAGCATTGAAATCGACAATGCCGATTCCTTGTACGGTACCGTCGGGTCGACCATACTTTCGGGCGGCAAGGTCTATGCGGTGGGAGCGACATGGGAACAAAGCGTTTCCAAGGCGGTTTCGACATCGTTTACGGTTTCGGGGGTGGGAAATACTTTTGACAGATTAGAGTACACGGGCCAGGACACGGTATACAAGAATACCTCTTCCGAAGAAGAACAGGCGCTTAAAGGCCAAATTGCCTACGATTTTCCGGGAAACAACAGGCTTATGATCGGCGGCGTAGTGAAGCGCGCGAATTTCGATATCGAGATCAGGCAAAACAGCGACACCCTAAAAACATACGCCGGTCCCGGCGATTCGGCGGGCACGGTCGTATATGATAATAACGGCAAGCCCGTTACCGAGGAATCGGCGGCACACGGCGCCGATGTCGCGTATAAATACGGCGGCTACATTTCTTCCATTGTCAGGCCCGCAAGCCGCATCCGCATCATGCCGGGCCTGCGTTTCGACGCGTTCCCGTATATCAAGAGCGTTACGGTTTCGCCCCGGCTCGGCGCGTCGTATATGCTGTCGTCGGCATTGGAGGCGACAGCCGCCTTCGGCATACAATACCAGGACCCGGACTACGCGGATATTGTCAAGGCCGATTTCAACAGAGGGCTGAAGCCGAAAAACATCATGATCGGTATCGGCGGGCTGGAATATGTGTTCGAACGAACCGGCGTCAAATGCATTATCGAGGGATATTACAAAAAAATGTCGGACATGCCCCTCGATTCGTCGTTGCTTTTGTCGAATGCGTCCAAATCGCCGGCCGAACGGTTTTCCCAGTCCAACACGCTGGTATCGGTTGGAAAGGGGCGCAGCTACGGTTTGGAATTGTTCGCCCAGAAAAAATTGACAAATGAGTTTTCCTGGAGCGCGGCATATTCGCTGTCGAAATCGGAAATGCAGGACATGCGGCCGGGCCATGAGGGCGAGTGGTACCGGGGCGATTACGATTTTGTCTCGATGGTCACGCTGAGCGGCGGGTGGAAAAAAGAACTGCTCGGCTATGCCTGGTACCAGGCGCTGAAACGCCACCGCTGGTTTGCCATGCTGTCGTGGGTGATGCCTATTGGCGACCGGAACGAAATTTCCGCGAAATGGCGGTATCTGGGAGCGCGGCCGCACACGTCGCCGGTATACGATCAAACGTATCGTCGATGGTATGTGGATTCCGACGCCGCGCTAAACGCGGACGTGTACGGTGCATACCATAAACTCGATATACGGTGGGAGCGCCGATTTGGCTTTGGTTTTTTGCAACTGATCTACTATTTTGATTTGCAAAATGTATACGGCCAAAAAAATATATGGACCAGAATTTACGCCGATTCCCGGCCCGCGCCGACGCCGGTGTATCAATTGATGTTTTTTCCAGCAGGAGGTATCATCCTTGGTTTTTAGACCCGAATTATCGTGGGAATTCATGTCTGTAGACGAAATAGAATCGCGCTCGGTACGCGCTGTGCGCAACCAGGTGCGTCATGTCAAGGAAGTGTCTCCCCATTATCAAAACTCGCTGTTTGATGTTTTCCCGGAAGACATCAAAACCATTTCGGACATCGCAAAACTGCCGCTTACGGAAAAACGGGAACTGGTCGAAGATGTCGATTTGTTTCTGGGCGTCGTGCCGCAGCAAATCGTGGAAACCGTAGTAACGTCCGGTTCTACCGGAAAGCCGCTGGTTTTTTCCATGACCGCCGCCGACATCGACCGCCTTGCGTTTAATGAGGCATTGTCGTTTCATGCCGCGGGGGTCACGGCCAAAGACAAGGTCCAAATCCTGGCCTCGCTCGACCGACTGTTCATCGCGGGCATGGCGTATTATCGGGGACTTACGTTGCTTGGTGCGAATACCGCCCGCATCGGCGTCTTGCCGTTCGACATGCAGCAGCATTATATCGAATTGCTGAAACCGACCGTCATCGTCGGGGTGCCGTCGTTTTTATTAAAGCTCGCCAAGGAGCTTAACAAAAAAGGATTCGATACGCGCGGTTCCGCGGTACAGAAAATATTCGCCATCGGCGAAGCGTTGCGCAACCAGGACATGGAATTGAATTCGGTCGGCAGAGCGCTCGAGGAATTATATAATGCAAAGGTTTTTTCCACGTACGCGTCGACCGAACTTTCGACCGCGTACTGCGAATGCACGACCCAATACGGCGGTCATGCGCATCCGGAACTCGTGTATACCGAGATAGTCGATGAAGTGGGAAATCCCGTCGAGGACGGCGCGGTCGGCGAGCTCGTCGCTACCCCGCTCGGCGTCGAAGGTATTCCGCTTTTACGGTACCGCACCGGCGATATTACTTTCAAGGTGCCGGGTACGTGCGCCTGCGGCAGGAATTCCTTGCGCATCGGGCCCATCATGGGCCGCAAATCTCAAATGATTAAATTCAAAGGCACGACGATTTATCCGCTTGCGATCACCAATGTCATGGACGCCATAGACGGTATCGAGGATTATGTCATAATTCTGGAAGACGACGAATCGTTATCGGACCGGGTCACCATCCAGGCAGTGACGCCGCCTTCGAATTTGGAAAAGATCATTTCCCATTTGCGTACCGAGGCGCGAGTGCAATTGCCCGTACTGGTGTCGAATGCGGCCACCATAAAGCATTATCGCGGCGCAACAACCACAAAAAAAATACGGGTCATCGATCAGCGCAAACGCAAGCTTTCGAAGTAATTCATGAACACGGCAAAATCCGACGGTTCGCCCGTGCGCATCGCAATTATCGTCCCGACGTATAACAACCCGCTCACGATAGAGCGGGTTGTTAACGAATCGCATCCTCATATCCGGGATATTATCATTGTCAATGACGGTTCGACCGATACTACCGGAGAAATTATCCGGGGAATGCAGTCTTCTGTAAAAGGACTGGTCGTTGTCGATTTTGAAATAAACCGCGGAAAAGGATTCGCTTTAAAGGCAGGATTTGAAACTGCCTCGTCCATGGGCTTTACCCATGCAATTACCATAGATGCCGACGGCCAGCATTATCCGCAGGACATACCGCTGTTTTCGGAAAAATTAAAGGAAAATCCGGACGCACTTTACATTGGGCAAAGAACGTTGCGGGGAAACCGAGACAATATGCCTCTGCGGTCATCCGTCGGTGCGAAATTCGGGGCGTTCTGGTACAGGTTCTTCACGGGTATCGCCATTGCCGACACGCAATCGGGGTTTCGCGCGTATCCGCTGAGCCGTATCGCCGCACTCGGATGTAAAGGCGGCAGATATGAATACGAGCAGGACGTTCTGATAAAAGCGGCCTGGCAAGGCATTCCCGTAATCGGCATTCCCGTACATCGTCATTACGAACCCCGGGAAAACAGGGTGTCGCATTTCAGGCCGGTACGTGATTTTTTAAGGATATCAAAAGTAAATTCGAAGGCGGCGCTTATAAAAATACTGCTTCCGTTTTTAATCGTCGACATGCCGGGTGCCTCGTGGAAAGAGAAAATCCTGGCTCTTTTCAAACGGGAACTTCACGCGCACAGCACGCCAAAACGAGCCGCAAGTTCGTTGTCTTTTGGGATATTTTTCGGGTTATTGCCGATTTACGGGTTTCAGGTAATTTCACTCATGGCGCTGAGCTTTTTACTTAAGCTCAATAGGCCGTTAGCCTTTTTAGGGGTCAGCATTTCGTCGTTCCCGTTTTTGCCTTTTATCATTGCGGCAGCGGTTGCCATCGGTAAAATAGTTGTCCCGCAGTATATGGTTGTTGCCGCATCACACTCGAAATATGGCGCAATAATCAACGGCGGCATAGAGTGGTTTTTCGGCAGTATCGTGCTGGCGATAGGTCTGGGGGCTATCGGTTGGATCGGCGGGTATTTTGTTTTTCTGCAGCTCCAAAAGAAAACCTCTCAAAAAATATCATAAAAGATTATGCAGTACGGTAAGAAACCGCGCCTCGATGCGGTCGGCATTGCCGTTGCAGGATTGCGCGATGAGGGTATAGCGTACCAGGGTCATGGTCGTATCGGACCGGCGATTGGAATGGGTATGCACGTCGGGCAGCATCTTGTCGAAGGTGGCAATTGCAGTATAGGAATCGTCGTCGTTGTTACGGGACCGCGTTATGCACCGCAATGAAATTCCCTGTTTGTCGCTGAAATCGTGTCGCACCGAAATCGAATCGAATTTGCCGTTGATTTTGTCGCGGATGTATTGCATCGGGGAGCCCAGCGTTGCGCTGAGGTCTATGTACAATTTGCAAGAGGCAATGTCCTTGCGGTCGTATCGCTGGCGATTGAGCGACGCGTCGACCGTCGGGTCGTAATGAAAGCCGATATTCATTACCGTTTGTTCGGTAATCGCCAGACCGGAAAAAACCAGCCTGAAGGGTTTCCGCAATTCAAACGTGGCGCCGTAGGTGTAACACGGCGCTATCCTGGATGTATTTCTGTTGACCGATTGCGAAACAGTGAAGAAATGGGTCGCGGGGTTAAACAGTCCGGTGTCGATGGTGGTGAATTGACGAAAAAGGGAAACCACCGAGTCGGGCTTTTGCGGCACAAGCGAATTGAGCGCTTCTTTAGAGTACAGTTCCACGAAAGTGTCGTTTTTGCAACCGCTCATCCGAAAACTGTCGAGAAGCAAAAGGCCTTTTGTCAATTCGCCGGCTTTGAGGGCTGTGATGCCATCGTGCCAGGTAATTTTGTTTTTAAGGCTTGTTTTTGCCGATGGTACCGCGTTTGGCTGAACTGTAACCGCATGACCGTCGCCCTGTTTTGCAGAACAAACAAAAACGCTTCCCGCTGCAAACAGGATAACGGCAAAAAGACAACTACGACCTTTATTCATAAAAAGCCCTCAGGTACAATATATTAAATTACTCTTTGCTCCATGGAATATTTCAAGGAAACGGCATTCCAACTGCCGCTTTGGGCGGAAAATGGGATGAAGACTTCGCTCAAATAAAAAAGGCGCCGTAAAGCGCCTTTTTTATTTGAAGAGTGAAACGATGTATTATTTACCGGTTTTTTTTGGCTTTGCTACACCGCCGGTTTCATCGAGAATGAGCCTGTTGTTCGGATCCAGCTTTTTTGCTTTTTCCAGATGGAGCTGATAACCTGCAACATCTTTTTGGCTTTTTGCGAGCTTTGCAAGCCCGAGTTCGGCCAGGGCGAAATTAGGATCGGCTTTGAGCGCGCGTTCGTAAAACGTTTTGGCCCACTGGATCTTGGTTTGGGTAACGTAGATTTCGGCGCGTTCGTACAATGCAGGCGCATAATTCGGATTGATATAGGATATTTCTTTGTACGTTTCCAAGGCATCGTCGAGCTTGTTCTGCACCGATTGCGTTTTACCGTAAATCATAAGCGCATCGATGTTTTCCGGCTCGGTTGCCGTAATGTCTTTAATCGCACTTTCGGCAAGAGCGTAGGAACCCGCAAGATATAATGCCTCGGCATATTTGAGTTTCGTTTTCGTGTCGCGGCGTTTTTCGGCAATTACCTTAATGGCTGAAAGCGCTTTTTGCGGCTGATTGGTCTGCTTGTATAATTCGAAAAGCATGCTCTTGACGTTTTCGTCGTCGGGCTTGACCTTGTCGGCCTTTTCCAATAAATCAAGTGCTTCCTTGGAACGGTCGGTCGTCAGATATCCTTGAGCCAGAAGCACCATGAATTTCGGGTCGTTACCTCTGAGCGCATTGGCCATTTCCAAAAATACCATGGCGTCGTTCGTCTTTTTCTTGGCAAGCAGGATTTCCCCGATTTTTCCGCAGGCTTCGGCGTTTTCCGGATCGAGTTGGATGAACTTGCGATACGCTTCAAGTTCTTCCTTGTCTTTTCCGAGTTTTCCGTACACCTGTCCCATTTCCAGCCATAACGACGGAATGGAATCGGCAAGCGCGGCACATTTCTTCATCATACCCAACGCTTTATCGAGCATTGTTTTCTGCTTTGCATAGTATAGGCCGGCATACAGGAAATTGCGATAGTCTTTGGGAAACGATATCGTATTCTCTTCATAGAGTTTAGCCGCAGTTGCCGGGCTGGAAGCTTCGGTAAGTTGTGCCCGTCGGAAGCAGGCTTCGGCGTCTTTGGCGCCGGCAGCGGTCTTGGTATACAGCGAATACAGTTCAAGGGCCTTTTCGCTGTTGTTAGATTTGTCGTAGGAATCGGCAAGTAATTTTGCAACCGTCATTGCACCCGCATGTTTGGTCGCGAGTTTTGCATTGTTTGTTCTGTATTTTTCGAAAAGTTCAATGGTCTTTTTGTAGTCTTTCGAATAATAACAGGATTGGCCGTACACATACAGGAATTCCATGCTGTTTGTTTCCGGGCCGGACATCATGGCAAAGTATTTCACTGCTTCGTCGTATTTCTTGGTTGCAAAGGCCGCCTGGCCAACGGAATTGGCCACATCCATATCTTTGGGATTTTTTTCCAGGTATTTCTTATACATTGCAAGCGCCTGGCCGGCTTTGTTCTGCTTGGAATACAAATCGCCGAGCGCCTTGTATTCTGCGACAGCGTCGGGGTTCATGGCTGTTGCCTGCTCATACGAAATAACCGCTTCGTTCGTGTTGCCGCTCTTTGCCTGGCACATCGCAAGCGACGAAAGCACTGCAATGTTACGAGGGTCGAGGGACAACGCTTTTTGATACGCCGTAATTGCTTTTTCGTAAGAAGCCTGTTTTTGGTAAATTGCACCGAGCGTCGCATACATCGTCGCATCGGCTTCGCCTGCTGCAGCGGCTCCGGCAAGCGCCTTGGAGATTTCTTCCTGTGTGCCGCGCGGGGTCACGAGTTCGACATATCGCTTGTAAAAGCCTTTTAACGACGGATCGGCTTTAAGGGCGGCACGGTATGCCGAGAGAGCGCCGGACGTTTCTTTTTGATCGTACAGCAAATCGCCCAAGTCTTTTTGCGATTGCGCATCGCCGGGTTTCAGGGCGACATATTTCTTTAAGTAAACAATCTCGTCGGCAGTGTTATTTGCCTTGACCGCAATGTCGTACAATGTTTTAACGACCGTGGCGTTGGTCGGGGTCAGGACCAATAATTCTTTGTAAATATCGACGGACTTGGAACAGGTCTTGCTCTTGTAGCACGCTTCGCCGTAATTCAGCAAAAACGCCGACGTTTTCGCGTCGGCACCGCCGACCATGGCATAATATTTCACCGCGGCGTCATAATCCTTGATTTTTAAGGAATAGTCGCCGACCGCAATAGCGGTCTTGAAATCGCCCGGGTTCTTTTCAAGGCATTTTTTATACATGCCCATAGCCTGGTCGTTTTTGTTTTGCCGAAGGTATAAATCGGCAAGCGCGCGAAGTTCCGAGACGTTATTCGGATCGAGCGCGACCACCTGTTCATAGGTGATTGTCGCTTCCTTCACATTTCCCGATTTTGCCTGACACAAAGCAAGCGCAGACAATGCTTTCATGTTTTGCGCATCGAGCTGCAACGCTTTTGTAAACATCTCTATCGCTTTTGAATAATTTGCCGCTTTCTGATAGACGCTGCCGAGATTGAAGTACATCGGGGCATCGGCTTCGCCTGCGGATATGGCTCCTTTTAACGCCTTGACCGTTTCCTCGGCATTACCTTGCGTCGTAACCAGTTCAACATATCGTTTGTAAAAACCCTTGAGAGAGGGATCGGCAGTAAGCGCTGCCTTGTATGCCGCAAGCGCGCCGACCGTATTTTTTTCTTCGAACAACAAATCGCCGAGATTCTTTTGGGCTGCGGCATCGGTAGGACTGAGCTTTACATATTTCTTAAGGTACCCGCTGGCGTCTTTTTTAGTCGTCGGATCCGCAACGGTTATGTCGTACAGCATTTTAAAGACTTCGGCATTAAGCGGCGTAAGCGTTGCCAGTTGAGACAATACTTCAACGGCTTTCTTGTTGTTTTTCGCGTTATAACACGATTGTGCATATTTGAACAGGAACGGGGCTTTACGCGAAATTTCGCCGCCGACCATGGCATAATATTTGGCCGCATCTTCATAGTTTTTTTGGCCGTATGCAAAATCGCCGACAGCCAAAGCGACGGTATAATTCGAAGGACGTTTTTCCAAATATTTTTTATACATCGCTATGGATTGCGACTGCTTTTTCTGCTGCTGGTACAATTCGCCGAGTATGCGGTATTCTTCTATCGCATCGGCATTCATCGCAACCGCCTGTTCATAGGAAATGACCGCGTCGTTTACATTGCCGGTTTTGGCCTGGCATTGCGCGAGGCTCGAAAGGACCTTGACGTTACGCGGGTCGAGCTGCATAGACTTTTGATAATAGTCCATCGCTTTTGCGTACGCGCCGGCTTTTTGTTCGAGCCCGCCGATCGCTTCGTACATTGCGGCATCCGCTTCGCCCGCATTGACGGCACCCTTCATGGCCTTGACAATATCTTCGGGAAGCCCGTTTGCGGAAACGAGTTCGACATAGTTTTTGTAAAAGCCTTTGATCGCGGGATCGGCGGCGATCGCCGCTTTATATGCGGCAATCGCCGCTGCCGAATTTTTTTGCTCGAACTGCAAATCGCCCAGGGTTTTTTGCATTTGCGCATCACCGGGTTTTACGGCGACGTATTTCTTGAGATAGGCAATTTGTTCGGTTTTCGTACCGTTGTTTTTAACGGCGATATCATATAATGTTTTGTAAATTTCCGCGTTTGCCGGCGTAAGCGCCGAGAGTTGATTGAGCAACTCCGCCGCTTTTTTGTAATTTTTGGAAAAATAGCACGACTGCCCGAATTTGAACAAGAAATCGGCGTTTTTGGTTTCGGGCCCGGAAACCATCGAATAGTATTTGATTGCGTCATCATAGTTCTTCTGCGTATAGGAAAAATCGCCGACCGCTTTGGCTGTACGATAGTCGCCGGGCTTTTTCTCCAGGCATTTTTTGTACATCGCCATTGCCTGACTCATTTTGCCCTGTTTTGCGTACAGGTCGCCGAGTTCCTGCGATTCTTCGATTGCCGCAGGATTCATGGCAACGACCTGTTCATAGGAAACAACGGCATCGTTGATATTGCCCGATTTTGCCTGGCATTTCGCAAGCGACGACAAAACGGAAACGTTGCGCGGGTCGGCCTGCATTGCTTTTTGATACATGTCCACGGCTTTTGCCCAGGCAAGTTGCTTTTGGTATACTGCGCCGAGCGAGGCGAACATCGCGGCATCGGCTTCCGACGCCTTGATGGCTCCCGTAAGCGCCTTGACAAGTTCTTCGGACGTTCCTTTTGCCATTACCAATTCGACATAGCGTTTGTATATCCCTTTGATCGACGGGTCGGCCTCTATCGCCGCACGGTACGCCGCAAGGGCGCCACTTTGGTTCTTTGCATCGTACTGCATGTCGCCGAGGTCTTTTTGCGCAGACGCATCACCCGGATTGAGGGAAACATATTTCTGCAAATAGGTTTGCGATTCGGCTTTTGTTGCGGGATCTTTTTCCGCAATGTCGTATAACGTTTTAAATACGTCGGCATTTTTCGGCGAAATCGTCGCGAGCTGGACGAACAGTTCTTTTGCTTTTTTATAGTTTTTTACAAAGTAGCACGATTGGCCGTATTTGGAAAGGAACTCGGCGGAATTCGCCGCAGTACCGGTGACCATTGCGTAATATTTGATCGCCTCATCATAGTTTTTCTGGGAAAATTCGTTGTCTGCGATAAATTTGGCGACGCGAACGTCAGACGGTTTTTTCGCGACGTACTTTTTAAACATCGTCACCGCCTGGGCGGTTTTTTTCTGGGCAATGTATAATTCGCCGAGTTCCTTGAGCTCGTCGACGGCCTTGTCGTTTAAGGCGATGGCCTGCTCGTACGATACCACGGCATCGCTGGTCGCGCCGGTCTTTGCCTGGCACTGGGCAAGGCTCGACACCACTGCGGTATTTCGCGGGTCGAGCTGGATCGCCTTTTGGTACATGTCTATTGCTTTTGCGCAATTACCCTGTTTTTGGTATACGGCACCGAGGGACCCGTACATGGCGGCGTCGGCTTCCTGGGCGCTGATCGCACCGGTAAGCGCTTTGACCAGTTCCTCGGAAGTGCCCTTGAGCACGACGAGCTCGACGTATCTCTTGTAAACACCCTTTATGGCGGGGTCGGCGGCAAGCGCCGCACGGTAAGCGCTCAGGGCGGCGAGGTTGTTTTTAAGGTCGTACTGCATGTCGCCGAGGTCTTTTTGCGCAGACGCGTCGGCGGGTTTTAATGCCACGTACTTTTGCATATACGACACTGCTTCCGTTTTCGCCGTGCTGTCTTTGGAAACAATGTCGAACAACGTTTTAAACACGTCGGCATTTTTCGGGGTAACCGCAGCAAGCTGCAGATACAGTTCTTTGGCCTTTTTGAAATCTTTTGCCAAATAGCACGATTGGCCGTATTTGAAAAGCATGTCCGCTGATTTCGCGGTTTCGCCGGTAACCTTGGCAAAGTAAACATTCGCCTCGGTATAATTTTTCTGACCGTATTCGTAATCGGCAATGATTTTTGCGATTTTCGAATTTGCCGGAACTTTTGCCAGGTATTTCTTATACGAAGCCACGGCTTGAGACGTCTTGGATTGTTGCTGGTATAAATCGCCGAGCGCTTTGAGTTCTTCAACCGCCTTGTCGTTCATTGCCAGCGCTTGTTCGTACGAAATGATCGCCTCGTTCGCGTTGCCGGTTTTAGCCTGGCATTGGGCGAGCATCGTAAGGACGTTCGTGTTATGCGGATCGAGCTGAATTGATTTCTGGAACATTTCTATGGCTTTGGGGCATTGTCCCTGTTTGAGAAAAATAGTGCCGAGCATCGCATAGGTTTGCGCATCGGCTTCACTCGTTGCGATTGCGCCGTTGAGCGCACTTGCGAATTCCGTGGGTTCCGCGCCGGTACCGAGCAATTCGATATACTTTTTGTAAACGCCTTTTATCGCAGGATCGGCCTTGACCGCCGCGCGGTACGCGGACAATGCGCCGGCATTGTCTTTTTTGTCGTACAGCATGTCGCCGAGCGATTTCTGGGCGCTTGCGTCGGTCGGTTTGAGAAGTACGTAGGAACGCAAATACTGCGCGGCCTCCGTCATAGCATTGTTCTTGACAGACAAGTCGTAGAGGTTCTTGAACACTTCGGCGTCTTTGGGCGCGATAGCGGCAAGTTCCTTATATTGTTCGATCGCAGCTTTCGTATCGCCCATTGACAACGTAAAACGGGCAAGTCTGGTACGGGACGCGATGTTTTTCGGGTCGAGCGCAATGATTTTTTTATCGATGTCGGCCAACCGGACCGGGTCGTTGAGCTGTTCGTAACATACCGCAAGCTGCAGCCAGTATTCCTTCGAATTCGGTTGTTTCTTAACCATGAATTCGAATTGGTCTTTGGCGTCTTTGAAGTTTTTATCTTTTAAGTAAATTTTGGACAAAACAACATGGGGTTCCCACAAATTGGCATCGAGATGCAAGGCGCTCTCGGCCGCATCGCGCGCCATGTCGGGCTGTTCGAGCGCAAAGGCGCAGACCGCCATTCCCTGTGCCGCAAGCGCGCTTCGTTCCAGCGTGTAGCTTTTTTGGTAATATTTCAGCGCTTCCTGGTGCTTTTTTGCTTTTAGATAATAGTCGCCGAGCGCCATTTGTATCTTGGGATTATTGGGGTTGAGCGAGAGCATTTTTTCGTACACGGCCTTCGCCTTTTCGGCGAGCCCGGCTTTTTCGTACAAGTCGCCGAGCATCGCGTAGGCGCCGACGTTCCCGCTGTTTACGACAAGCTCGCGTTCCAATTGGGCAATGGCTTTTTTGGGCAAATCGAGCCCTTGACTGCAAAGGGCGAGGGAAAAATTGATGTCGGGCACGAGCTTGCCTGTACTGTCGGCCGCATAAATGGCCTGGAAATGCGAAACTGCGGCCTGATAGTTTTTCTTGTCGAGATAATAAGTGCCGACCGCCGCATGCGCCTCGAGGGCTTCCTTGCTTTTAGATGCGCCGAACTTATCGAGCGACTGTTGGAATATCTTGACGATCTTATCGGCATTGCCGTTTGTTTTTGACAAGGATGTTCCCCATGCCCAGAAGTCGAACGCACCGAGTTGGATCTTGGCGGATGCGTCTTCGAATTCGGCCGCAGCCTTGTCGAATTGCTGCGTATTGAAATAAATTTTGGCCAGTTCGAATGCCGCTTCGGGAGCGGTCGGCTTTTTGTCTTTTGCGGCCTTAAGATAGACAAGTGCCGAATCGGGACCGTTGGATTCCTTGTAGGCCAGACCGATTTTTAGCGTGAGCGCGGGATCGGGCTGCTTGACATTGGCTATTTTAAGAAGGTCGACCGCTTTTGCGTAGTTTTTTTCGTTAAAGTAAATTAGCCCGAGTTCTTTGACTGCGGCCGAATTGTTGGGGTCGGATTCGGCCACTTTTTCCAATGCCTTTTTTGCGTCGGCCGGTTTGTTCAGCGCAATGCACGCACGGGCGTATTCCCAGCTTGCCTCGGGAGTGAAGTTTTGGTCGAGCGCCTTTTTGGCTGCTGCGGCGGCATTGGCAGGTTGCGAAAGGGAATTATATACTTTCGCGCTTCCCAGCAATGCATCGTAGTTTTTTGCGTCCATCCGGTTAGCAACCAGATAACAGGCGAGCGCTTTTTCGGCAAGCCCGAGTTCGAGGTTGGCCACGCCGAGTTTTACCCATACTGCGGCTTCGCGGTTGGTGGTCGGGATTTTCTTGTCGGCATAGTTGATCGCTTCCGAATAATTTTTAGCATCCATCAATTTGTCGAATGCTTCGTCGGAAAAAACCGGGGAGCAAAGCCAGCAGACGAACACGGCGGAAGCAAAAAAGAACGTTTTAAAACAGTCCCTGCGCATAACAAGACTCCTTCTGCGATAGTTTGGCAATATGGAACAAATTAAATTCGAGGGCAAAATGAACCAATACAATAATATAGAAGTATAAGCAAATCCAGAACATCAAGTCAACTGTTTATCGGATTTTTTTCGCCTGATTCGCGTACAAAGCGGATTGGGCGTCTTTGATTATCGAACGAAGCGGCAATTGGTTGGGACATTTGACGGTGCATGTTCCGCAAAAAGAGCAGCGATCGAGCCGCAGCCCGTCGTCCCACTGCTTATCGGTAAATGTTTTTTTTGCCTCGGGCAGTTTCATGTATTTGTAAAGATTGTAATAGGCGAGGCAGGCGCCGACATTGATGTTGTTGGGGCACGGCAGGCAATACCCGCAACCGGTGCAACGCGTTTCGTTCGAATCGATGACCGAATCGACGATTGAAAGAATTTGGTCTCTTGATTTTTTGTACTGCGGCGCGGTATCGAGCATCCGTTTCGCATAATCGACCTGGGGAAGCGTGGTGAACCCCACCAGAATGTGCAGCGTCGGAAATGACAGGAGATAGCGGAACGCCAATTCCTTTAAACGGGCGTTGGCGGCCAGGAGTCCGCCGGCCAGCGGGTTCATTGCAATGACCCTGATATTGTTTTTTTCGCAATAGTCGACGAGGGGAAGCTGCGCTCGGTTGAGCACGTTGAAGGGAATGGTGACAGTAGAGAATTTCCCGGTTTTTAAAAACGAAATGACCGTGGCGGCATCGGCGTGCGTCGTAAGCCCGAGTTGTGAAAAATGTCCGAGTGCCCTGTGGCGCATCGCGGCGTCGTACCAATGACGGGGCCGCATCGCCCGGTCGAATTGTTCCATGGTATGCGTTGTCCACAGATGATAATAATCCAGCGTTTCCAGTTTCATCCGCTGCAACGTCTGGTCGAACACCGAGTCGAATTGTTCTTGTTTCTCAACGCCCAGTCCTTTTGACCGGTTGAACGGGCAAAATCCGAGGCCGCCGTTTCCGGGCGAACACTTGGATGAAACAAGGACCCTGTTTCGATAGCCGGCGTCCAACAGGGCCTCGCCGACCCAGGCCTCGGAATTTTCGTTTTCCGATTTGTAACAATACGCGGGAGACGTGTCGATATAGTTGAACCCGCAATCGATTGCCTTTTTAATGATCGATATCGCGCTTTTCTTATTGCGAAAGCGCATGGTCCCGATGACGATTTTGGAAAGTTCCATGACGTTAAAATAACTCACAACGGATGGCGGCAAATAAAAAACCCCGTTCCCGGTAGAGACGGGGAGCGGGGTTTTCGCAAGTACCTCACCGACGATACTTGTGAAGCGACATTCGTTTCCGTACGACCCTGTCGCATAAGCAGACCCTAAAAGCAGACCTTATTGCAATTGCGATACTCTCCATTCCTTTTCGGTGGAATACATATCGAGCCAACTCGCAACGGATGGCGGCACCGTTGCGAGCCGGTTATGCAATACGGAAAGAAACGCAAGGCTGTGCAATCGTGTTATTGACAAAGGCAATGATGCGATTTTGTTGGTCTCAAGATTGAGCATGCGCAATTGGCCGAGATTTCCCAACGATTCCGGCAATACGGTCAACGCATTATTTTGCAGCCACAGATCGACAAGGGAAACCAGTCCGCTTACCGATACGGGGAGAGAATCGATCAGGTTGTTGCTTAAGTCAAGATGCTGCAGGCCCTTGAGGTTGCCTATTGCGGCAGGGATGGTTCCAAGGCGATTGGCGGATGCGTGGAGCGTCACCAGCGACGCGATGGATCCGATTTCGCTCGGTAACGATTCAAGCGAATTGCTGTCGAGGTATAAATGCGTGATGCGTAATTGACCGATTTGCTGCGGCAACCGTTTAAGCCCGCGATGGCTCAAATCGAGTTGGAAAATCCTTCCGTCCCGCAGGGAAGAGACTTTGGATACGGGGACATTTGCCAGACCGTTGGAATCCAGAATCGCACGGACGATGAGCGTGTCTTGCCAGAAGTTGACGGGTAATTGGAAATTACCGAGGTCATGGTTGAATCCCGGGCTAACGACGATAGAATCGTGGTCTATGGTACCCAGCGATTTGTCGCTGGCGATTATCCGTAATTCCCGGATTCCGCCGGGGATATCGGAAAAGGAGAATGCTCCGTTTTTATCCACGGTCGTCGTTTTGTTCATTCCGTAAATCTGGACATACACCGAAACCGAGAGCGGAAAGTTGCTGCGGTCTATGTGGCCGCTGAGCGTGGACGTCGGCTGCAGCACTTGTTTTCCGAAATCGACCGGCTTTTTCGAAACCGAGTCCTTTTTAACGGTAAAAATGACCGCATTCGCCTTTTTGTCGTTTATTTCAACGGTATATTCGCCGGTGTCAACAGAGTCGATGACAAACGTCCCCGCCGAGTCGGTCGTGGCGTCGGGAATGCTTGACGTGTCGGAACCTGCAGTGTCGGGCAGGAAATTCTTCGGTTTTAAAAACACCGAAGCGAATGATGCGGGTTGCCCGCTGGGATATTCCGCTTTTGCCGTTATCCCGTTGGTCGTTTCGGAGCCTGTCCCGGGGCCGCCCACGACGGTGGTTCTCGAGCATTGGAAAAACACGGTTCCCAAAAGCAAAGAAACGAAGCAAATAATTCCAGAGGCGGTTTTCATTTGGCCACCTCCGGGTTTTGTTTCGTTATCGGAAACAGGGAAAAATTGACATGATAAGACCGGGACACGTCCAGGTCTTTATGGGCGATATCCAGCATTTCCTTGCGGCATTTTGCGAGGCATTCGCGAACCTTTAAAAAACCGTCGGCCGACAGGCTCATGGTCAGCGTGGAAATGTCGCGTTGGTCTTTTGCAATGGAGTCCAGTGCGTTCTGGGCAAGACCGAGCGCCTCTTTTTGGAACGTCCGAATGGCTATTGAACGCCATTCTTCCCCGGTGGTGATGAACCGGGACGTCACTTCGTAAATGCCGTCCTTGTTTTTCTGGATGAACCCGAGTCTGACTAAAAGTTCTATCGCCTTTTTTGCTTCCGGCGCCCTGATTGCCGGCTCCACCATACGGGCGAGTTCGTCGTAATCGTCGGAAAAACGGATGATGCCGATGAGTTCGCGTACCGCGGTATAATACCATTTTTGATAAAATTCGTATTTGTCGGCATCGACTTTATTGCTGCTGAATTCGACAAAAGAAAGCATATGTTCGAAATGGCGTTTGATGTCGACGTTCTTTTTTGCCCTTCCGAACCTGACCATGAGAGAAAAATATTCGCTTTCTCTCTTAGAAAGCTTGAGCAGCGCGGTGAACTTGGGGACAAAACGATCGGTAAGATCTTTTTTACCCTGGAAAACCTTAAGCAGATAGCCCGGGTCTATTCCGACGCGCTGTTGAATGAAGCGATAGGAAAAATTCGGATCCACGGCCTTTTTATTCTCGTAGTAAGCCCGTAGGAATTTTTGGTAATCGTAATAATCGAAAATGTTTATCATGAATTAAGGTTCCTCTGTTGTACTATACATATAATATACCGCGAAAGAGATTAAAACGATAACAAAAATGTAAAAAAATGTAGACCATATGTACTACGGAATAAAAAAGTTAATTTCATAATTATCAGCGTGTTAAATGGTTTTGTGCTATTTAAATCAGATGCTTTATTCTTGTTAATGGTCTACGGGCGCAGCCTGCAGCTTATGTTCGAGCGCATAGTAAAACGCCCCGCTTCCTTTGTAGAAGAGAGCGGGGCGCATACCGGACAGAAACACTACGCCATTTTTATGGGACAAATACCTGTTTGCGATACACCGCATTTGTCTGAGAAACGCTGACAACGTACACACTTCCGGATTTTACAAGATTGCCGGGGATTGCGACAATCGACGTGTTCGGGGCTATTTTGCTGTTAAACAGCAATTGTCCGTTTACGGAAAAGACCCTGACCGCTCCGGCGTCGCGCAAGTTGCTTAACCGAAGCATTCCGGGGGTCATGGTGAATCCGCGGGCAACCGGGTTTTCCATCGCAACCGGGCTATTGACCGATGACGCGACAGGGAGAAGCGCGATACGGAATGTCGTCGTGTCGGCGAGGTTGACCTGGCCAAGCGTCAATGCATTGTTGGTATAGACGCGATAGCCGCTCAGGGTTGCGGTTATCGTGCCGCCAGTCCGTGTCGACGGGATGCCGGCGATGCTATAGGCGCCGGTTGCGTCGGTGGAATCGATAAGCGTCAAAGTGCCTCCGCCGATGCCTGCGCCTTGGATGGTAAGGATAACGGCGACATGGGCAAGAGGAGCCTTTGATGCCGACGATGAATCCACGACGGTTCCTTTGAGTACTTTTGTTCCACCTGCTGCGGCTGTCAGATAAATTTTTACCGTGTCGACTGCGTTTGCGGTCAGGGCCGTTGTAACGCTGCGGGCGGTAAAATTAGCGGCGGAAATCGTGATTGTGTAATTGCCGATGCCGATACCCGTGAAAGCGACCAAGCCGCTTGCCGGGGTCGTTGCATTCAATACCGTTGTGCCGCTTACAGTTACGGATGCGCCGGCGATCGCCGTGCTATCGCTTGATTTTTTCACCAGAACAAACAGATTGGCCGACGGAGTCTTGACAAGTCGGATGTTGACCGTAACCGCGGACGTGCCGGTCACATTGACATTAATGTTGCCGGTCACGTATCCGGCGGCAGTTGCACGTACCGTGTAAGAAACGCCGCTCGGAACATTAGTAAAAGTATAGGTCCCTGCTGCGGGCGTGGTAGCCGAATCGAGTATGGTCCCCCCGGTCGTGCGCAGATAGACTTTTGCATTAGCCACCGGGGCAACGCCCGAAGCCGTAGAATCGGTAACGGTCCCGGTAATCGACGCCATTGCTATTTTGACAAGTTTGAACGTTAAAGCTTGGCCGGTTGTTCCGGTAAGCGTCACGTTCATATTGCTTGTAACGTAAGCACTTGCGCTTGCACGGACCGTATAATTTGTGTTGCTCGGGACGCTGAAGGTGAATGCGCCGCCCGCTGCGGTGACGGCGGAATCAACGATTGTCGCGACGCCGCCGCGCGTAAGCACATACACTTTTGCGCCGACTATGGCTGTTGTAGTGGCCGAGTCGGTAACCGTGCCGGTGATGGATGCCGTTTGAACACCGATCAATTTAAAGTTTACAACGCGGGCTGTTGCATTGATGATGGTCGTTGTCGCGGTTTGGCCGGAATGGTTTGCGGCAGATGCCGTAAGGGTATACGTGCCGAGAGCGACACTATCAAAAGTATAGGTACCATTAGCCGCCGTCGTGGCAGTGTCTCTTGTCGCGGTCGCGCCGAAACCCGAACTAAGGATTACCTTGGCGCCGCTTAAGGGAGTTGCCGCCGTGCCGGCAACGGAATCCATGACGGTACCGGTGATTTTTCCCAAAACAGCCGGACCGATTGCGACAAGGAACAAATTCTGCGTATAGGTAGCGGTTGCGCCGGTGATTTGTACTGTTGTTGAATTCGCTACCAGGTATCCGGTCTTTGCCGCGACAAGCCGGTATGTGCCGACGGGAACATTTGCAAAGCTGAATGCGCCCGAAGCGTTCGTCGTATCGGCGAGTGTTTGCCCGCCGCCGCCGGTCGCCCGTAGCGTGACAACCGCATTTGCGATAACGGCTCCTGTGGAGTCGCCGACTTTCACCGTGCCGCTTAACGTTGCCGCCTGTACGGCAAAGACGCAAAGCGCGATAATTGACATAAGCAAACTGAACTTTCGGACCATACTCGACCTCCTCTTTATTGTGTGTGATACGGATCCCGGTTTTCGGTATTTAAATTCCCTTGCAAATAAATATAGCACGCCAAAACACGCATTGGTTTGTGAAAAACCAAAAAGTGTAGACCGTTTGGACTACGTAATTAAACACTTATCTGTTTGTTTATCAATTTGTTACAATTTTCAAATTGGCTATAAATGATGACTTGATTGTAAAAATTGGTCTACGGCAGGACGCCAAATAGTACTGTTGCGAGGGTGAGAGGAGGGTTTAAAAATGGAAGCTAAGCCGATGTATGCGGCGCGCGAGGCAATGCTTGACAAGCCGGTAATATTCCTTTTTCCTCAAACGACCGAACGATGCGAAGATTGATTTCCTGTTGGCGGTCCATATACAAATTGTAATCAGGATTTTCCACATAATAAACAGCTTCGAAGACAAAACCGATGTTCCCGAATGAGGCGAAATGCGCCCGGTCGAACGATGTTTGGGACGTACTCTTTATCGCCGCCTCGATAATCCCCGGAATCGATTCGAGGAGCTCCCGTCGCGTCTGGTAAACCACGGCGATGCCGAACTGCACGCGGCGTCGCGCCATGTTTTTGTAATTGTGGACCCGGGAATCCGTGAGCGCCGTATTTGTCAAAATCAACAACTCCCCTTCAAGGCTCCTTATTCTTGTTGTTTTGAGGCCGATATGTTCCACGGTTCCCGCGGATTCGCCGACGGCGATCGAATCGCCCAGTTCGAACGGTTTGTCAAGCAATATCGTGAAATAGCCGAATACGTCTTTGAGCAGCGCCTGGCCTGCAAGCGCCACCGCGACGCCGCCGACGCCGAGTCCGGCAACGAGCGTGGTGATCTTAAAACCGATATTTTCCAAAAGGAAAATGATACCGATGGACCAAATGAGCGCTTGCGCGATGGGCCACACGGCACCAAAAGAACGCTGTTGCGCGTCGTCTCTGCTTTTGTCAAGAATCAGGTGCCGGACGACCGAATTTAAAAAAGCGATCAGGATATTTATGGCGACAACGGTAAAGGCTGCGGTAAAAACCGTGCGCAACGTTTTTTCGACGAATTGAGGCATGGTAAGGTGCATTATCCCGCTGTAAATAACGAGCAGGTAAAGCAACGGAATGATTACTCGTTGCACCAACATGACGATGTTCGAGGTCGATTGCTCGGCGTCTTTTTTGCCCGGACCTGCTTTGCGTTTTTTCAAAATAGACCGAACTATGGAAACCACCGCGATTCCCCCGAGAATTATACCGATACTCACTGCATAATTCAAAAGGGAATTCCCGAAAAAAGTAATTGAACCGAGTTTTGCGATCATACGTTCCTTTATCGGTGACTTGCTGTTTGGATAAATATAAAAGATTGGATACGGCTGTCTTATGGATTTATACGCCCGAAATGAAAAATTCCTTCAACCATACAAAAGC
The DNA here is from genome assembly GCA_037447435.1 of Fibrobacteria bacterium. Classification (GTDB taxonomy): domain Bacteria; phylum Fibrobacterota; class Chitinivibrionia; order Chitinivibrionales; family FEN-1185; genus FEN-1185. The sequence continues at coordinate 68,907 of JBBIGR010000002.1, read as the reverse complement.
CGTACCGCATATGCCGGTATTTATATTCTTTTTATCATTCGAAAAAAGTTTCCGTTCGGTCGTGATTCCCGGTTTGCATCTTTAAATAGCAAAAGGTCCGCATGATTACCAAAACGCAAATTATACATCAGACGTGGAAGTTTTATTTTGCCCCCATCGCATGGGTGGCTTTTTTAATCGTCTTGCCTGCGATATATCGCGCCCATTGGGCGCTTGCCGTAATTGCAGCCGTTTTTCCCGGCGCATTTCTTTTTACCTGGCTTGGTTTCCTTATGCATGAGACGTGGCATAAATACGTTCCGACTATCCCAAACAAAACGATGTACAACGTGTATGCACTCTTGCTGGTAAGCGATCCGCAGGTTTACAAAATGGTACACGGCCACCACCATACGCATATCCACACGTGGAGCGACATGGAATTCCACCCGTACGGGGAAATTAAGACCCGCTTATTAAGAATAGTCAATAACCTGTTGGAAATTTTCATCGGCATCGCCTATCTGGTGGCGGTAAGTCTTGTCACCGTCCCGCGGAATGCGCATTTCAGGGACAGATACCGCATTTGGAAAGCGGCGGTTTCGTTTTTTGTCTGGGTCGTCTACCTCTTTTGCGCCGGACTGGCGAGTTCGTTGCTTTTCGAGGTGCGCCCGGGCGATATCGTCATGGCGTACGTGCTTGCTTTCTGGGTAGGCTCCGTTATTCTCCATCATTCGCAGCTTGTCGAACACGGAAACCTCATCATGGAAGGCGATTGGAAGGAGCGGAACCTGTGGACGAGAAACCTCCGAAGCAACGGGATTTTGGAAAAGATTTTTTTGTTTTTAACCCATAACGATTCCCGTGAACATGTGCTGCATCATACGGTTACCGGCATTTATTCCAGGCCTTTTCCCCGCGAAGTGCCAATGCCGGATAAGGCAGTGTATGTGACATTGCATAAATATAGAGATGTCCTTAAGGACATGTTGTTAGGCCGCCCATCACAACGGTGACGTGAAACATTTGCTCTAAGGCAAATGTTTCGATCGAAAGATTTGCTTACACGCAAATCTTTCTTGACCTTAAAACGCGGTGATTGTATGTTTAAGGCAAAAGAACGGGGCATACGGGATCATGAAAAAAAGGTACCTCACAGAGCCAATTATTGAAGATTTGCACGAAAAAAAGATGGTATTCCTGGGCGGCCCTCGCCAGGTAGGAAAAACCACCCTTGCCAACAAGATTGTCGCAAAAACGTATAAAAGCCCCGCATATTTCAACTGGGACAACCGTCAAGACAGAAAACAAATCATGGCGTCGGCGTGGCCGACGGAGGCGGATCTTGTTTCCTTTGATGAAATCCACAAGTACAAAAAATGGAAAGCATTTATCAAGGGCGAATACGACAAGAACAAGGATCGTTTCGGTATTATTGTCACAGGCAGCAGCCGCCTGGATGTGTTTCGCAAAGGTGGCGATTCGTTACAGGGGCGATATCACTTTTATCGTTTACATCCGTTTTCTGTTGCCGAGTTGGAAAACAAGAAAAATATGTTTAAGCCGTTTCATGAGCTTGATATACCTACCGGCTCTGCCCCAAAATCATTTAATGACCTCATGAGTTTCGGCGGGTTTCCTGAGCCATTAACGAAACAAAGCGACCGAGTGCTCAGAAGATGGCACAATGAAAAAATCGAACGGATGTTTCGCGAAGATATTCTGGATATTGCGATAATCCGCGATCTTGGCAGTATGAAGGCTTTAAGCGATTTGTTGCCGGAAAAAGTGGGATCGCTATTGTCTACAAATGCGATCCGTGAGGACCTTGACGTAAGCTTTCGCGCGGTTGCCCATTGGTTAGATATACTGGAAACATTTTATTACCACTTTCGTGTATATCCGTTTGTTTCAAAATCCGTATTAGCACTCAAGAAAGAACCAAAGTTATATCTGTGGGATTGGTCGGAACTTTCCGGCGAATCTGCTCGATTTGAAAATATGGTCGCATCGCATTTATTAAAATTAGTTCAGTACCTTTATGATTTTGAGGGATACAAAACAGGGCTTTATTTCCTACGAGACATGTCGAAGCGAGAAGTTGATTTTGTCGTAACGGTCGACAACAAGCCGTGGTTTGCGGTAGAGGTGAAAACCAGCGATATTTCGCTTTCCCCGGCACTTGCGCTTTTTAAGGAAAAATGGAAAATCCCGTTCTGTTACCAGGTTGTCAAGACGTCAGGCGTCGATACAATGATATCGGGTATACGGATTGTTTCTGCCGACAAATTCCTTTTGGGTCTTGTTTAGAGAAGGCGCCTGCAGAGACATTGCGCGTCACCACTCTTTTTGAATGCAAATCGGCATAAGAAAGGTTCTTTATGCCCAGACCATCAAAACCTCTGCCGGAATATTTACAGGGAACGATTACCAAGGGTTATTACAATGTTTGGCTTCGGGAAAAAACCGGCGAAATACTTGAAAAGGACCGGAAAAGAAACCGGCCCTGTGCAAACGGCGCGACTTTTACACTGTATGAAAATACGATTCATGAAGCGGTATGCAACGGCGGAGAAAAGGACCCGTTTACCGGTGAGCCGTTGCAATGGGAACTGATAGAGGAATGGGACGCGAAAAAAGCGAAAGACAATAGAGCGTATGTAAAACGGTTTCTACTGATGCCGACGCTTGACCATTGCGATCCGGCAGGCGAAACGGTGGATTTTGAGATTTGCTCCTGGAAAATCAACTCCTGCAAAAACTGTCAGACCCCTGCGGAATTTATTGCGATGTGCCGGAAAATTATCGCGCATCGGAAATGCGGCGAATTTGGCACGTCGGTCATTCCGGTGTATGAACTGCCGGCTTTTCTGGAGGGAATATGCACGCTCAAGGAATACCGTAAATGGATACTTCGCAAGGCCAAATACATTTTGGAACGGGACCAGAGGCGCGGCAGGATCTGTTCGATCGGCGCGACGATGTCGATTTACCGTCGGGCAATTCACGCTGCCGTGATTGCCTGCGGACTTTTCGATCCGTTTACAGGAGATAGACTTGCCTGGGAAAAGATCGGGACATGGGTGAGTGAAAAACAGGGAGGCTTCACCGTTGAGTATAACGACTTTGCCTTGCTTCCTACAATAGACCACACGGATCCGGAAGCCAAAGAATTGCAATTCGAAATCTGCGGCTGGCTGATCAATACCTGCAAAAGCAATTTCACCCCGGAGGAGTTTGTAGCGATTTGCAAGAGCGTGGTAAATAGGGAACCGCAAATCACCTTTTTACATTAGAATTTTTTCACAAAACCAAAAATTAAAATCTTTGTGCATCGCAAAATTCACGGATTGCAGATATTATATTAAAACCATAATTTTCCACTAGTGATTGTACATTTCCATTCAATTGGTACTACCTATTAGGCATGAATAAAACCACAGCTCCAGTTTACGACGAAAAAACAATCAAGACCTTAAGCTCCCTTGACCACATAAGGCTTCGGCCGGGCATGTACATAGGCAGGCTCGGCGACGGCTCGAATCCCGACGACGGGATTTACATTCTGCTTAAGGAAGTGATAGACAATTCCATCGATGAATTCATCATGGGCGTTGGCAAAAAAGTTGAAATCACCATTGAAAACAACATCCTTTCGGTGCGCGATTACGGTCGCGGAATTCCCCTCGGTAAGGTCATCGAATGCGTATCGGTGATAAATACCGGCGCCAAATACAATGACGACGTGTTCCAATTCTCGGTTGGTCTCAACGGGGTCGGCACAAAAGCGGTGAACGGCATGTCGTCACATTTTAAGGTCACGTCGTATCGCGACGGCGAATTCTTCGAAGCAGTTTTCTCAAAAGGAAAACTTATTTCCAAACGCAAAGGTCCGGTAAAAGGCCAACCCAACGGGACCTACGTCGAATTCACGCCCGACAATGAACTTTTCGGCGAATATACGTATAATTACGAATATATCGAAAGCAGAATGTGGAATTACGCCTGCCTCAACACCGGGCTCAAACTCATATTCAACAAGCAGGTTTTCGAATCCAAAAACGGGCTTCTGGACTTGTTGGCGGAAGAAGTGGGCGAAGGCATTACTTATCCCATTGGCCATTACAAGACGAAGTTTCTTGAATTTTCGTTCACGCACACGCAGACCTACGGCGAAACGTATTTCTCTTTTGTGAATGGCCAGCTCACCAGTGACGGCGGTACCCATTTGTCGGCGTTTCGCGAAGGCATACTCAAAGGGATCAACGAGTTTTACAAAAAAGATTATTCGGGCCTGGACGTGCGGGAAGGCATTGCCGGCGCAATCGCGGTAAAGCTCAAGAGTCCGGTTTTCGAATCGCAGACCAAAAACAAGCTCGGCAATACGGAAATCCGCTCCTGGGTTTTAAATGAAGTGAAAAGCGGCGTCGTCGATTTTCTGCATAAAAACCCCGAAAGCGCAAAATCGCTCGAGAGCAAAATCGTCCAGAACGAACGGTTGCGCAAGGAATTGAATGCGGTCAAAAAGGAAGCCAAGGAAGCGGCAAAACGCATCGAAATTAAAATCCCATGCCTTAAGGACTGCAAATATCATTTGGGAGATGAAAAGCACGGCGAGGAATCCACGATATTCCTGACAGAAGGACAATCGGCCGCAGGATCCATCGTCTCCGCTCGCGACGTGCTGAACCAGGCTATATTCACGCTCAAGGGCAAACCTGAAAACGTTTATGCGAAAACGCGGGCGGCCATTTACCAGAACGAAGAACTGTACAATTTGATGATGGCGCTCGGCATAGAAGAAAGCATCGAACAGCTGCGCTACAACCGGATCGTGATAGCGACCGATGCCGACGTGGACGGTTTCCACATCCGGTATTTGCTCATGACGTTTTTCCTTACGTATTTCGAAGAAATGGTTGTATCGAACCATTTGTTCATACTGGAGACCCCGCTGTTTCGGGTGCGCAATAAAAAAGAGACCCGTTATTGTTACAGCGAAAAGGAACGCGACAGTGCGCTGAAAGAAATACGCGACGCCGAGACCACGCGATTCAAAGGGCTGGGGGAAATCTCGCCCAATGAATTCGGGCAATTCATCGGCGAGGACATACGGCTTGTGGAAGTCAATGTGAAATCGATCAAGAACATCCCCGAAACGCTGGAATTTTACATGGGAAAAAACACGCCGCAGCGAAAAGACTTTATCATGGAGAATTTGTTGTAATGGCATTCGTACCGAATTTATATAAGAACTACTTTATCGAATACGCTAGCTATGTCATCAAAGACCGCGCCATTCCCGACATTGAAGACGGTCTGAAACCGGTACAGCGCCGCATTCTCCATACGCTTTTCGAAATGGACGACGGGAAATACCACAAGGTCGCCAATGCGGTGGGGCAGTGCATGAAATACCACCCGCACGGAGACCAGTCTATTTTCTCCGCCCTTGTGGGCATTGCCAACAAGGACCTCTTTCTTGATAAACAGGGAAATTTCGGCAATATTTTCACCGGCGACGAAGCGTCGGCGATGCGGTATATCGAGACCCGTTTGTCCCCGTTGGCAAAAGAGACGCTGTTCAACCCCGAAGTCACCGATTACGCGGATTCGTACGACGGCCGCAACAAAGAACCGATCGCGTTGCCCGCAAAGCTTCCCGTTCTGCTTGCGCAAGGGGCCGAAGGCATTGCGGTGGGGATGGCCACGAAGATATTGCCGCACAATCTCATAGAACTGCTGCAGGCGCAAATCGCTTATTTGGGTAAAGAACCGTTTTCCGTTGACCCGGATTTTCCGACAGGCGGAATGCTTGATGCTTCGGAATACAACGACGGCAACGGCAAGGTGCGCGTGCGTGCACGGCTCGACACCAGCGACGACAAACGCATCGTGGTTCGGGAAATTCCCTACGGTACGACCACGGAAAGCCTGATTTCGAGCGTCGAAGACGCGGCGCGGAAAAATAAAATAAAAATCGCGGGTATTTCGGATTTCACCTCGGAACAGGTCGAAATCGAAATCCGGCTCGCCCGCGGCGTGCATACCCAGGACACGGTCGACGCGTTGTACGCCTTTACCGATTGTGAAGTGTCGATATCGACTAATTTGGTGGTCATCAAGGAAGGCAAGCCCGTTACCCTGAGCGTTTCGGACGTCATCGCGCATAATGCCGACCGGTTGGTTGACATATTAAAGCGCGAGCTTAAAAATGAAGACGGGCATTTGCGCGACAAGTTGCATGCCAAAACCCTGGAACAGATTTTCATAGAAAACCGCGTCTACAAAAAAATAGAAGACAAGAAAACGCAGGAGACCGTTTTCCAGGCGGTCATAGACGGTTTGGAACCGTTCAAAGACATCATAAAGCGCACGGTGACCGGCGACGACGTCGAAACGCTTTTAAAAATTCCGATACGCAGGATTTCGGCCTTCGACATCAATAAAGCAAAAAAAGACATGGACGAAATCAAGACGCGGCTCAAGGAAATCAAGCATTCTCTGGAAAACATCATCGATTATTCGATAGGGTTTTTGCAGGACATCATCATCAAATACGGCGCCGCACATCCCCGGAAAACCGAGGTCGTTTCGTTTGAAAAGGTCGACGTCCGAGAAGTCGCACAACGCAATTTGAAATTGCGATACGACCGCGACAACGGCTATTTGGGCTACGAAGTCAACGGCAGTTCGCTGTTCGACGTGTCGCAATACGACCGGATACTCGTTATCCGCAAAAACGGCGTCTATTCGGTACTCAACGTGCCCGACAAACTCTTTGTCGACAAAGGCATGCTGTTTTGCGGGTTCGTGGACAAAGACACGGTTTATTCGGTTGTCTACAAGCATCCGCAGACGTTGGTCCCGTATGTCAAACGCTGCACGATCGAGCAATTCATCATGCAAAAGGCGTATTTTTTGGTTCCCGAAGGCGCAAGCGTGCAGATGTTTACAACGGAAAAAGAAGGCACCATAGAGGTCGAATACAAACCCAAGGCCTATCTGCGGGTTTTGGAGGAATCGTTCAATTTGGCGGATTACCTCGTAAAAGGCGTCAAGGCGCAGGGCGTCCGGCTGTCGAACAAAGAAGCCAAAACCGTCAAGCTGGTTGCTCAGCTTAAAATGGAAAACTAGCCCCCGCTTCGCTGCGGGATTGCTCCTACCCTGCAGTCCGAGACGAACAGGACGTTTATGACCAAAGACAGTTTGGCCAGACAAACAAATCCCGATGCTGCTATTAGAAGTGAAGAAACGTACCGCAGAATATTTGAAAATTCGACAGACGGCATTTTCCAATCGACCCCGCAAGGGGATTTAGTCAACATTAATCCGGCCCTTGCCCGTACCCTCGGATACGATTCCCCCGAAGAATTGCTGTCAACGTCAGGCAATTTACAATACAGCATTTATGCAAATCCGGCCGATCGCGAAAAATTGCTTGGCTTACTCGCACATAGCGACACGGTAAAGGGTTTTGAAGTGTCGTGCCGGAAAAAAGACGGCGGTGTCGTATGGGTAGAACTGAACATTCGGTTAGTAAGGGACGCAAACGGCGCAGTCGTGTTCATTGAAGGAATGGGACGGGACATTACCGAGCGCAGGCATATGGAAAATTCCCTTCGCGAGAGTGAAGAGCGGTTCTCGACCGCATTTAAAGCAACACCCTATCCATATATAATTGCGAATTTGGAAGACGGCGCAATCATCGAAGTCAATGCCGCGTTCACGAGCGTTTCCGGGTATACCAGAGAAGAAGTATTGGGCCGCTCGACTCTCGATTTGAAATTGTGGGTCACCGATACGGACAGGGAACGAATGGTTGCCGTGCTTCACGAATATGGATCGGTGACGCGTTTTGAAACACGGCTTCGGGCAAAAAACACAAATATCAGAACCGTGCTTTTTTCGGCGCAAGTAATCAGGCAGGGTACCAAATCCTGCATCTTGTCCATTGTCGAAGACATTACGGAACGTAAGCAGGCCGAATTGGCCCTGTTGGAGAGCGAGGAGAAATACCGGAACCTGGTCGACCATGCGAACCAGGTTATTTTCGTTTCGCAGGACGGCATGTGCAAATTTGTCAATCACAAGGCCGTGGAGCTGTGGGGATATTCCGAAAAGGAATTCCTGACGAGGCCCTTCATGGAATTCGTGTACCCCGACGACCGGTATTTGATAATAGAGAATAGGGGCAGGCGGGCCAAAGGCGGATTGCCGCTGCAGCGGTATGAATTCAGGATCATGACCGCGGACGGAAGAATTTGCTGGATTGAAATAAACCCGGTGCCCATCGATTGGAAAGGGAAAGAAGCCACCCTCAACCTGCTCACCGATATTACCGAACGGAAAAAGACCGAAACGCTGCTCGCGAATGCGCAGAAACTCGATTCCCTCGGTATTCTTGCCGGCGGTATCGCGCATGATTTCAACAATTTACTTACCGGAATTTACGGCTACATCGACCTGGCCCGGTCGGTTTCGAAAGGTTCGAAGGCAGAAAATTATCTCGAATCCACGATTGCGACATTAGGCCGCGCCCGTGCGCTAACCCTGCAGCTCTTAACCTTTGCCAAGGGCGGCGCACCGGCTCAAAAAATCACGCCGATCGAATCCATTGTCCAGGACGCGGCGCTGTTTGCTCTTTCGGGTTCGAATATTTCCTGCAGATTCTCGATGGCGGGGGATTTATGGCCATGCAACATAGACAAGAACCAGATCGGTCAGGTGATCGACAATATCGTCATCAACGCGCAGCAGGCAATGCCGAACGGCGGGTCTATTGAAATATCGGCGGAAAACCAATCGTTTGAAGAAAATGAACATCCGCCGCTTGTCAAAGGAAATTATGTCAGGGTTTCGATAAAAGACAACGGCATCGGTATTCCCAAAAACATCATGCCGCGCATTTTTGACCCTTTTTACACGACAAAAACAAAGGGACACGGTCTGGGGCTTGCCACGTGTTATTCGATAATCAACCGGCACGGCGGATGCATCGAGGTGGAATCGGAAGCGGGCAAAGGCGCCTTGTTTCATGTTTTTCTTCCTGCTTCGACCGAGGCTGCGCTCGCATCCGTCGCCGCGAATGCCGGGCATCGGGGAAGCGGGACAATCCTTGTTGTTGACGACGAAGAAGTCGTTCGGGACACGTTGCGGCAAACCCTTGAATCGTTGGGATACGCGGTCGTGTGCAAAGCCGACGGGAAAGAAGCGGTTGAGTATTACAACAATGAAATAGGGAACGGGCAATTGACGGCGATGATTTTTGATCTTACGATTCCCGGCGGAATGGGCGGCCTTGAGATTATAACACAGATGCGTAAATCGAATAACGGCGCTTTGCCGAAAATTCCCCTTTTTGTCGTGAGCGGCTATGCCGATAACCTGGTGATGAAAAATCCCGTTGAATACGGTTTCACCGCAAGCCTGACCAAACCCTTTACAATTGCAGAACTTTCGGATATGCTGAATAAAATTGCGGTAAGCGGGTAAGACGATTTCGGGGAATGATTGCGTAAAGTAAAAAGCCCGGTCCGGTATTTTTCTTGCGGACCGGGCTTTTTTTTTATCCAAGAATCCGGATCAGTCTTTGACTAATACTTTTGTCGTTAAAAGGTTCGATTCGCCGCCGCGGCCGACAAGGTTGACAGATGCTATATATGCGCCTTTGGCCACCTTGTTACCCACGCGGTCTTTTTGGTCCCACGAGAAGGTGCGGGAAGACAGCGGCCGGGACAGTACCATGTTTCCGCGGACATCCATGATTTTTACCGTGCCGCCGCGTACTTCGCCCGCGGCCGCAGGAATCGTCAAACGCAACGCCTGCATGCCGGGTTCATAGCCAACCTGCAGGTCGCTCGCTTGATGGGTGACGATGCCGTTCTGTCGATCGAATGCCGACGTGGGCGGTAATTGTGGGCCGGTCCACGGAATTTTCATGGTAATGGTGCCGTTGATTCCCACATTGGATTGCGTACAGGCGATTGTGGAAACGGTCGCACCGCTGTAGTCCATGAGCGACAAGCTGTTTACCTGGCCGGTGCCGCCCTTTGATGTCACGGTAAGAAAGAAAGTGCCCTGGCCGCCGGCAACGACGGAAGAGAAATCGGTGAGGTCGAGCCCGAGCTCGATAGTGGAGCTTTGGCCTCCGCCGCACATAGGCAACGATCCGCCGGTGTTATTGACCAATGCATAGTAATTCATGCTCGTGGTGGGCACCGACGCTGTCGTGGAATTTGCGGCACCGGTCGAAAGCGTTACATTATTCCGTTGATTGTGGGTAAGGCTGACCTTAAAAGTGAAACGGGGCGAGTAATTTTTCTTGATGCGCACGCCCATAAAATATTTGTTGTTCTGGAACGGATCGCTCGTATTGTCGGGATACCAGCCGGCGCCGTTTTTGAACAAACTGTACGGGGCCCAGTAAAAGCCTTCGCCCCAGTTACCGCAAAGCAAGTATGCGCCGCCGTCGAAATTGTCGTCGTAGCCGCATACTGTGAGGGCGTGTCCGCCGCCGCCTCCTATTTTTGTAAAAACTCGTTTGCCCGATACGGTCCCGGTTGCCCAGGTCGCATCGTTGACCTGGACCGCAAGCAAGCCGCCGTGTGCGGATTGGTCGCCGTGATCATAGAGATATTGTTTTATCAACTCCGGGCTCGTCGCGAGCGTGGCATCGATTTTATAATATTCGCTGGCCCGCAGTTTCATTGCGCGGTAATACTTATCATAACCGCTTGCCCAACCTGCGAATTGGCCTCCCCATTCAAAACCGCCGAAATCGCTGCTTGTCAGGATGCCCGTTTTCTTGGCTTGCTCGAAGACATCTATGAACATCCAGCCGTCTCCGCCCGTGGATTGGTTTCCGCTATTGAGCATATGATAGGTATATTCATACGTGAATTTCGGCGAGCCGCTCGGGTTTGCCGAATCCTGCATATTGAGGACCTCGTAATTATAGCAATACGAAGCTCCGACTGCGTTTGCGCACGCCCAGCCGTCGATGCTCCAATTATAGGGAGGAAAATATTTGAGTTTACTGTTGTCGACACTTGCCGGAAGCGGATGCGCAACACGGTCTTTGTAAATGTCCGGCAAAACGAAATCGGGGATCAGGGCCAATCGTGCCGTTGTCAATTGTTCAAATTGCTTTCTTGGCGTTTGGGACAAAACAAGCGCAGCCATGCAGCAGACAACCGATGCTGCCTTAATGATGTGAGACATGAGTACCTCCTTCTTATTTAAGGTAATATAAGCAACCTTTTTTGAATCTGCGCTAAAATATTTACAAAATCATTCTTTTTTTTGAAGTAAAGACTCCCATTTTCTCCCATTGAATTTGCGAAAGGAAGAGGTTTTATGAATAATGAAGAATATGTACAATCGCACTAAACGGGAATTTGGGTAACCATGCGGAAAAACTAATGCGACACACGCGAATGCAATCGCAGCCATCTGGGGTATTAGGGGTAAATGTATGGAATGTTTATTTGACTTCTTTGGGTTGTTTTCCTCTGGACAACGGTTTGGTTTCGCGGGTGTAATAAATCGCGGTATTTGCGCCGCTGCGAATGGCCATGCCGATTCTAAAAACCGGGAACCAGGTGTTTTCGTAGAGTTTTGTATTGTCGCCGAATTGCATTCCGTTTATGGAATATGCGGCGCCGAGCTCGATAAAAAAGCTGTCGTGTTCCTTGATCATTGTTTCGAAACCGAGAATTGCCGGCATGACGTAATAATCGGTTTGGCGACGGGGCGTATGAAGGTCGTAATCGACATACAAAACCGAGAGCAGGTACAATGCCTGCCTGCGGGCATTGCCGAGCCGATAGCTGAGCGAATTATCGAAGGTTCCTACAAGTGAACGATCGTCGAAACGGAGATTGCTATTGATATTTGCATCATGGACTTTGTAGCCGGCCCGAAACTCGTTCGACCAAAAGAATTTTTCGGTTTCCCGGGTTTTTAAATTTTCCATACGGGTTTGTACGAATGCCTGAAAAACGCCGTTTGCGCCGCCCATGTCCCACCAATAAAAAAGACCGTATCGGTATCCGAGCATGAGCGGCGACGGAATAAGGTCGCCGTCGAGAGACAAGACAACGGCATGTTCGTTTTTGTTAAGCGTTCCCGAACCGCGGATAAAGGACGGCTGCTTGACAAACCCGATTGGCGTATAATCGTTTGGGGCGCGATTTTTTGGTAATTGTGCGGAATAGGTTTTTCCGTTTCCGCCGGTGTATCGAAAGGTGTCTACGGAATCGCCGCGAGAAATATAGTCGGGCGATTCGCTTGCTGCGGCATAATGTGCCGCGAGAAAAAGTGCCGAAGCCATTACAAAAATCGGAATGGTTTTCATATGTTTTAATGCCCCTGATGATTGCGATATTTGAATTATATAACGCAATATGTATGCCAGAAGGTGATTTAAGGGGCTGTTTTTAAGCAAGAGGCGGGATACCGATAGAAATCGGTATCCCGAGTCGCGGGAATTATTCCATGACAATGGATTTTGTGCGTACCAGGCCGGGTGCGGCGATTTTGAGAATATACGTGCCTGCCGAACGGCTGCCCTGTTTCCAGACAAGCGACGATCCGCTCGCGGTCACTTGATCGACGCGCTTGCCCAAAACATTGTAAAGGGATACCGTTACGTGCGAACGTGTCGGCAAATCGCGGACGATAATTTTACCCGCAACATACGAAACAACGGGTTCTTTTGCAAGGATCGACGATACATTGTTGACGACGCCGAGCGGGACGCTGAGCGGAACGGGGTTTGCGCACCAGTTGATCATGTTGCTTTGCGATACAAAACGGACTGCCGGTTTGCTGATCGCGTAGTCGATAAACGCATTCATCGCGTTACGCATTTGCGTGACCGTTGCCCGCGGCGGCGATGTCATGCTGCCGTATTGCTGGGCGCTCTCATCGATAAACCCTGACGTATCGTAGAAAATATTGCTGTGCATGCCGAAATTGAACGGCGCCCTATTGCCCGACAGATGTCTGTCGAGGGTATACTTCATCGTTTCGACAAACTCCGCGCTGTCCATACCCACGCCGTCGTTTGCCGGGGCAGACCACATATTATAATCGAGTCCGGTGATTTTCCCGGTTGTCGTATCGAAATCCACGCTGAAGACGGAATCCGGCACAACGACTGAATCGATGGCGTCTCCGTTTCTGTTTGTGGCGATCGTGCCGTCGGGATTATGCTTGTACAGCTGTACCGCGATCGTGTCTTTTGTCTGCAGCCAAATCTTATGTCGCAGCGCCGGCGGTACGATCACGCAATATACCGGTGCTTCCCACAGGCCGGGATGATTGCCGATTTTGACCATGATGGTCTCTGTGTCAAGTTCGCCGTCGTTCATAAAGATCGTGTCGCGGTCGGTTGCCGCAAGAAAGCCGGTGTCGCCGGTGAAGGGGCCGTTATCGAGCGTGTACGGCCACACGAAATTGGTGCCGTCGGTCGCATCGTCCAAACCGCTTTCTATTGAACAATCGTACTTGAAATTTTTCAGGGAATCGAGGGCCTTGAACGTGAAATCGTTATATTGTAAAAAAGGAGTCCGGAATCCGACAATGCTTGCGGTCGGAAATCCGATGGTCTTAAGGTCCTTAAGCGAACTATCCATTTCAGTATACCAGTATGCAAGGGTCGAGGACGTACTTGACATATGGTGCTTCGTATGGCTGCCGATTTCGCTGCCGTGCGCCAGCGCCTCCCGAAGCGATGCCTGGATTTTCAATGCGCTGTCGGCGCCGTATTCGTTCACATCCGTGGTGTCTATGATGTCGTACCATTCGCTGTTGTCGGTATTGGGATAGAACGACATGGTTGCCGGCATACCGTCGAAAGTACCCGCGACAACCGGGTTTTCGGTTGGGTTGGTTTTCGATTGGATAAGTTTGACAATCCAGTTTAGGCCGTCGGGATAATAATTGTCGTCGGACCCGAGGCAAACGAATTGCGGCGTTTGCGCCAAAGAAATAGTGCCCGGATGCACTCGTGACGGTGCAACATTTGCCGCAGCGACAAGGCCGACTGCGGCAAAAATGATTGCCGGAATGGAGAATTTTTTCATTAAGCCCCCTAAAAAAGTTATAGTATTAAGCGATCTGCCACATTCAAAGTTTCGGACATCAATCTTCATTTTATTTCAGACTCGTCCGTAAGTTGTATATACAATATAAAATAAAATCGAGCCGGGTGTTTTGGAATTTATAAAAACCCGGATCCGCCGCCAGTGCCGCAAGTTCCGTTTTTGAGAAATACTTTTTCAATAATAAGAAATAATCGGCATAAGACGTTTGCCGCCACCCCGCCACTACGCAGGAATTCAACTGGCTTGGTTTTTGCGCTACAAAAAATAAACCATTCATAAGTACCCTGTTTTCCGGGACTATGGGGTACATGCCTTACTCCCAAGCTGCGGACGATTCTGCGTCATCGGACAAAAGTAACTATTTGTCAATTGGAGGCGAAAACCTATGATCCATTGGTGTACCTCATCGTATTCATGCTCGCTGCAATGCGATACCGGCGAACTCATTCTCTACAACAGTTACATGGGTGCCATTGCGCGTATACCCGTTTATCAATCGGAAAAGATCCTGCGCATCCTGGAACAAGGGGAGTTTGACGATGAATCACGGCTCGACGACCCGATGCTGAAGGAACTTTGTACCGGCGGCTTTTTTGTTCCGTCTCATGTGCGGGAACGGGAAATGGTCAACGAGGTGCTTGAACGGGAACGCAATTCCGTTTTCAGCGTCATAGTTCTTCCGCATGAAAACTGTAATTTCCGCTGCGTATACTGCTATGAAAAATTTGAACGGGGAGCTATGGCGCCCGGTGTCGTAACCGGGTTGAAATCCCTTGTCGACCGCAAAGCCGCGGAATACAAACGGGTATCGGTCTGTTGGTTCGGCGGGGAACCGCTTCTTGCAAAAGAAATAGTGGCTGACCTGTCGGAATCCTTTATACGCAGTTGCCAAAAAGCGGGTGTGCCGTATACGAGCAGCATGACGACCAACGGGTATCTGCTGAATGCGGAACTCATCGATTCCTTGCTGCATAGCGAGATCAGGAATTTCCAAATCACCCTGGACGGTCCGGAAGCTTCGCACGATTCGACGCGAAAACTCGGAAACGGCAGGGGAACCTATAAAAAAATACTGGAAAATTTAAAAGCGCTTCAGCGGAACAACGGCGATTTCCGGGTGAAAATCCGGGTCAATTATAATCTTGTCAATTCCTTGGAATTGACAAGATGGGTGCAAAAGGAAATTGTGCCCCTGTTCGGCGGCGACCCGCGGTTTTCGATGAGTTTTCATTCGGTCGGTCGCTGGGGCGGCGTCAACGATTCTCTCCTTGAAATCTGCGATGCCAAAGCCGCGGCCCGCATCCGCAAGGACCTCACCGTGACGTCCGTTTCCGCGGGAATGTCGGACAAGACCGTAAAGGAATTTCTTCGCCCGCACGGCAATGTTTGCTATGCAGCCAAGGAATCGTCGATCGTTGTCGGCGCAGACGGCACTCTTTACAAATGTACAGTTGCCTTCGACGATGTCCGGAACCATGTGGGCGTTCTCGCGGAAAGCGGCGAAATGCAGCTTGACAAAGAACGGTGGTCCAAATGGGTCACCATCGATGAAAAAATAGAGGATCAATGCGCTTCGTGTTTGTTCTATCCGCCGTGCCAGGGCAGAAAATGTCCCTTGACCGTAATGAATGACCGGCAGGCTTGTTGTCCGATGACCATTTCAGAATGGGAGGCAATGGTAAAGGCGGTTGCGTTTGCTCCGTGCACGTGAACTCTAGGGGGGGGGCATAGCAGAAAGGAGGGAAAATCCGGCGAAATGGTGACGCGTGAAAGAAATGGGGGAAAGTAGACAAACCAAACAAAAGAAAAAGGAGTTTTGGTATGATTGAAAAAATGGAAGAAATCAAGAAAGCGAAAGCCCAGATAGTAAACGGATCCCTCACCATTTGGAATGCGCGCCTCGATGCGTTGACTTCCGCCGGAAACCTGGCCGGTGCTTTGGATCATTTGAACCGCACCGCCGAATCGGGCGATAACTGCGGATGCAATTCCGGATGCGGCGCCGCGTTCCGCATGGAGGATTTTGCCAGGGAAATAAACGCTTTGAAATCCAAATAGGCCTGCAAGAAGACCTTTGCAAATAAGGAGAATCGATATGCTGGAAAACATAGACGCCATTAAAAAGGCCAAGGCCGAGATCCTCGAGGGATCTACGATGATATGGAATGCGCGGTTGGAGTTACTGGTAAATTCCGGAAATCTTACCGGCGCATTGGACCATTTGAACCGTGCTGCGGAAAGCGGCGATAATTGCGGCTGCAATTCGGGGTGCGGGGCATTATCGCAAATAGATATCCAAACCCTTGTTTCGCGGCTCAAAGCCAAATGAAGGTTGTTTCCATCGTGAGTACGGTTTCGGGTTCTTGACCCGATACCTGAATACTACGGCGAAACAATCGTTAGCGGGGGAGTAAAACCGTACCTCGCGGATTGTTTCGCCTTTTCGCATCGTTTGATTTAAAACAACAAGGAGATTGCGTATGGATAAAGTAAAATTCGAATACGAAATGTATGTTTCGGCTGCGCAGGAAAAACTCTGGGATGCGCTGTTTGATCCGAAAATGACGGAAAAATACTGGCAACATGAAAACATTTCCGATTGGAAACCGGGTTCAAAATGGACTCATAAAGGCACCGACAACGAAAAGTCTATCGATTTGGTCGGTACCGTGGTCGAGTATTCCAAACCCTCGCGCCTCGTTATTACGTGGGCCGACCCGCAGGACGAGAATAATAAAGAGAAACATTCCACGGTAACCATTACCATTCAACCGTATCGCGGCGTATCAAAGATAAAAGTGACGCATGAAAACCTGGAGAGCGGATCGGAAATGCTCAAGGGAATTACCGACGGATGGCCCATTGTGGTTTCCAGTTTAAAAACGCTTATGGAAACCGGCAATGCGTTGCCGAAATTGTGGGGACAATAGCGAATGCGGGTACCATAAAATTTAAAATGATGCATGAGACGGAAATGATACGCAAATTTGATTTTTAAGTTGAAAATGCATGTATTTTTATAGATCATTCCCAACGCGCGCAGTATTTCAACTTGAAAGAGAGATTCCTCATGCTCAATCGTTTATTCGTTCCAGTGATTATAGGCGTTACCTTATTGACTTCGGCAGCCACTGTTTCGGCGAGACATTCCGCACCGTCGGTGCGCACCACCATTCCCGATCGCGTCAAATCCCCGTATGTCGGTGCGATCTGCATTGACGCCGCAACCGGCAAAGTGCTGTTCGAAGATCATGCCGACGAGCAAGGCTATCCGGCGAGCGTGCAAAAAATCATGACCTTATTCGTCATACTCGATAAAGTGAGCCAGGGCGCGGTGAAACTGGACGAAAGCGTGCCGGTCACTGTAGAAGCGTCGAAAATCGGCGGTTCGCAGGTGTATCTTGACCCGCGGGAACATTTTCCCGTGGAAGATCTGTTATACGCCATGATCGTACATTCGGCCAATGATGCCGCGGTCGCGCTGGTGACGCATGTTGCCGGATCGAAGGAAGCGTTTGTCGACTTGATGAATCAGAAAGCCAAAGAAATCGGCATGACGAACACGGCATTCCACTCTGTCCACGGGCTTCCGCCGACCGACGGCGCGGAACCGGATGTGACGACCGCCCGCGATTTGGCATTGCTTGGCCGCGCGCTCGTTACTAAGCATCCTGAAGCATTGAAATACACGGGTACGCAGCGCCGCGAATTTAGGGACGGCAAATTCATTATGTACAATCATGACCATTTGCTCTCGAGTTTCTCCGGTTGTGACGGCCTCAAAACCGGCTATTTCAAACAGGCCGGTTATTCGATCGTTGCCACCGCCAGCCGCAACAATGCGCGCGTCATTGCCGTTGTTCTGGGCGCGGACAAAGGTCCGAATCCGTGGCATCCGTTTGCCGCCCGAGACACCAAGGCAGCCGAATTGATGAATAAGGGATTTGCCGCCTTGGCAGCGGCACCGGCCAAAACCAAGGAAAAATAGCGGCCGAATTCGCTTTTCCTTTTCGTCGCAAACCGCAATGCGCATCAGTGAAGGAAGGACGTGCACTATGAAAATGCCGGTATTGTTTGTAGGCCACGGCAGTCCGATGAATGCCGTTGAAGAGAATGAATTCGTCGCGGGTTTTAGAACTATAAGTAAAGAAATCCCTTTGCCCCGCGCGGTGCTGTGCATATCGGCGCATTGGGAAACGTCCGGGACGCATGCGACCGCCATGGAAAAGCCGCGGACCATTCACGATTTCGGCGGCTTTCCCGAAGAATTATATGCCGTGCAGTATCCTGCTCCCGGAAATCCCGCTTTGGCGCAAGAAGTAAAGAATACCGTAAAAAAAACCGCTGTCGGCCTCGACGAAAAATGGGGTTTGGACCACGGCTGCTGGACAGTGGCAAAGCATTTGTTTCCCAAGGCCGATATTCCTATTGTGCAATTGAGCTTGGATTACAGCAAGCCCGCTCGCTATCATTACGACCTGGCAAAAGAACTCTCCGTATTTCGCGACCAAGGGATATTGATTGTCGGGAGCGGAAATATCGTGCATAATCTCGGCATGGTCGCCTGGGACAGGCTCGATGAGATCGGCTACGGTTACGATTGGGCGATCGAAGCGCGCGAAAAAGTGAATGCGTTGGTCTTAAGCGGCGATCATGCGTCGTTGATTGATTATAAAAAACAAGGGAAAGCTCTCGGCCTGGCAGTTCCCACGCCCGACCACTATTTACCGCTATTGTATGTTTTAGCTCTCCAGGAAGATCGTGACAAATTGAAATTGTTTAACGATACGATGGTGGCAGGCTCACTGTCCATGACGTCTGTGTTGTTAGCAGGATAATAACGCAGACGAATGTAATAATTGACGCCTAACAAATTTTAACAGCCTATACTTTCCTATATTGTTTTCTTCGTCTTCAGAAAAAGTATTGGCACGAAACACAGGGCAGTGCACAAGGCAGAGAAAAAGAAATCGTCATTGATTCCCCATACGAACATTTGTTGCGCGAAAAACGTGTGCAAGGAAATCGACGCTTGCGTCATCGCGTCGTGGGGCGATGATCCTGCGGCCATTATGGCGTGAGACTGTATTACCCGTGCGGTTTCCACGTAAGACGGCGACGACGCATCGAGGCGCGCGCCGGCAACAGCGGTATGGAAACTAACGCGTTGGATAAGCAGCGTTTGCAAAATCGCCACGCCGAAGCTGCCTCCTACCTGCCGGATCACGTTGGTCATTCCCGAGGCCTGGGCCATGTCCCGCCTGGAAATATCGAGCAGTGCCGCCGCATTAAGCGGAGAGAAAAGTATGCCCATGGCCAATCCGCGCATGTACATGGGAAGCATGATCTGGGCATGTTCGGAAAATATTGACAACCGGGTATTAAGCAGAAAACTCAGGGTAAACAGGATTATCCCCAGAACAAGAGGAGGTTTTAAGCTTACCTTGTCGGAAAAGTATCCTGCCAAGGGTCCGGTGGCGGCCTGCAAAATCCCAACCGGCAAAAGGACCATACCGGATTGTAAAGCAGTGTATCCCATGATGTTCTGTAAATAAAGCGGAATAAGGAAAACGCTGCCGAACATGGCCACACCGAAAATGAACAGCACGATGTTGGTGAGACCAAAATTGTAATTGAATAGAAGACGCAAATCTACGAGCGGATGTCGAACATTAAATTCGGTAACCAGAAACACGACGCATCCGATGATGGAAAGAAGATAGCACAACATCATGGCGTCGGATGTCCACCCGCCCGAGTTCCATTCGGCGTTGCCGCTGGCAAGGGCAAAAAGCAGAAATCCAAGGAACATTGCCAAAGACAAAAACCCGATGATATCGAACGGATGTGTTTCTTTTAGTTTGAATTCGCGCTGGATTATCCAGGTTGCGAAAAAACAAACGATTCCCACAGGCACGTTGATGGTAAAGATGAGATGCCAGTCGAAATTGTCTGCAATATAGCCGCCGATCATAGGTCCAAGAGACACGGAAGCTGCAACGGATATTGACCAGAAGCCCAGGACTAAGCCGCGCTTTTGCGGGGGAAATTCTCTCAAGATGATGGCCATTCCTATCGGCTGAAGCAGGCCGCCGCCCAACCCCTGTCCGATCCGCATAACAATGAGCGATTTCTCGTTCCACGAAATACCGCATAGAAACGAAAACAAAGAAAATATCGCAAGTGAGAGCGCAAAAATGCGTTTATAGCCGAACCGGTCCGCAATCCACCCAGATGTTGGAAGCATAATCGCAAATGCAAGCATATATGCGGTGAGCACCCATTGCGCCAGGTCGATGGAAATGCCGAATGATGCCATTACCTTAGGCAGCGCGGTATTGACAATGGTCGCATCGAGCACAACCATGAACGTACTAACCATAATGTTGGCAAGCAACCACCATTTGTACGATTCGTTCGCACTTTGATTCGGGACGCCAATATCGATGTCACGTTTTTGCAACACAACAACACCATAGAAAATTGTGGACCCCTGATTCATGCGACGATATATACATAAATAGAAATCAAACCGCGTGCCAATTGGACAAATTCATGTATGAATTCGGCCATTATTTTGTGTGCGATCCGTATACGGAAATTATAAAATCACTATTGAATACCATGATGGAATTTGACTCCTTTTATTTTTTTTAGGGATAAAAAAATGAACTTGTCTTTCATTGCTTGCAGAAGGATATTCCTTTTACTTGGGTTATTGGCCACTATGGTGACGGAAGTCCAGGCCACGAGCCTGGCTTCCTTTTTCAGCGATCATATGGTCTTGCAACGCAATATGAAAGTACCGATATGGGGTAATGCCAATAATACCGAGAATGTTACGGTCACCTTCAACGGCCAAACTAAAACCGCTGTTGCGGGTGTAAACGGCAAATGGACCGTTTTATGGGATTCGATGCAGGCCGGCGGGCCTTTTCAGCTCAAGGTGCAAGGAGCGACCGCGATCACCGTAAACGACGTGATGGTTGGCGAAGTATGGTTCGCAAGCGGTCAATCCAATATGGCGTATTCCATGAAAACCATAGGCGGGCCCAATGTGGATTCCGCTACAACCGCCAATTATCCGAATCTTAGGTTCCTAAATTTCCTGGCCGGTGGAAACTGGAGTATTTGTACGCCGGATGCGGCGCTTAATTTCTCCGCTACAGCCTATTATTTTAGTCGTAATCTCCAGAAAAGCTTGAACATTCCCGTCGGTGTGGTATTAAGCGCGCTTGGCGGAACGGACATTGAACGATGGATGGATTCCGCTTCAATTGCCGCCGATTCTCTGATAGCAAAAGACACTGCCGCAGGGACGCTCTTTCGCAGCCTGATTGCGCCCCTTGTGCCGTATGCGGTCCGGGGGCTGATTTGGTATCAAGGCGAAAACAATGCCTCTGAACCGTATCCGGCGCATCCCAACTGGTCGGCTTCCCATTATCAAAACCGGTTTGTGGCCCTTATGCAAGGGTGGCGCAAGGTTTGGGGCCAGGGGAATTTCCCCATAGTCTATGTGCAGCTCCCGAGTGTCAACGGTTTGCAGACCAATCCCGTGGGGCCGACCGACACCTGGGCCATGATACGCGAGGCGCAGCGGCTTGCACTATCGACCCCCAACACGGGTATGGCGGTGACTATTGATTTAGGGGAAAACGCCACGCCGGGGACCGCGGAATTGCACGCGTGGGACAAATGGGATGTGGGGAAACGCCTGTTTTTTATTGCCGATGCTTTGTGCTATGGAAATACCGCCCGGGTGTATAGCGGACCGATGTATACGGGCATGTCGGTTCAGGGAAACAAGATCAATCTGCATTTTAGCCATACCGACGGCGGGTTGGTCGCAAAGGGCGGCGGCGCGTTGAGCGGATTTGCCATTGCCGGGTCGAACGGAAATTGGGTATGGGGGAATACCGCGATAGATCATGATTCCATTGTCGTTTCCAGCCCCTCGGTGAGCGCGCCAACGCAGATTTTATACGCCTGGGCGCATTATCCGTTGTTTAATCTTTACAACGGAGCAGGACTGCCGGCGTCGCCATTTAAGACCAGCGGCTCGCAATTGCCGGTGAGTGTTGCACCGGACCCAAAAGGTCTCTTTCCCGCTCTGCAAAAACCCGCATCCCCGCGCGTTTCGGCGCGCATTATCGGCTCGCGGCTTGTCGTGACCAATGCAATGCCTGCCTCGCATATGAGCGTTTCGTTGTACGGCGTTTCGGGAAAACTGATCGCACTGCGATACGGAAACGGCGAAACATGGTTCGATGTTTCTTTGTTGCCGCAGGGAGTGTATTTTGTGAAGGTGGAAACCGCATCGGGTACCATGCGCAAAAGCATTATTGTTTGTTCGAAAAACTAAGTTTTTATATGCCGCATTTTTTTCCCTGCACAATATTCCTTTTGTCCATTACCCCGTGAATGAAACCCATTGATTTCATTTTGTCGGCGCTCCACAGCGGTTCTATGAGGCCTTTGTTTGTTTTGGAATCGGCCATGATGCGGTGAATGTGCTGGTTTGGCCGTAGCGTTTCTAAAAAATCGCAGACGATATTTGCATATTCCTCGAGAGACAGAACGCTGATTGTATGATTTGCAAACATCGTTTCAAGCGCGGTGCCCCGAATGATCATCAGCTGATGGATTTTTACTCCGTCGACGGGAAGGTTTGCGAGCAATCGTGCGGTTTTCATCGCATCGTTTGCGGCGTTTTGCGAAAGCCCGATCATGACATGCGCAACGACTTCGATGTTTTTTGCATGGAGTTTTTCCACCGCAGCGATGAAATCTTCGACAGTATGCCCGCGTTTATGGAGCGAAAGAACTTCATTGTCCGCGCTTTGCAGGCCCAGTTCGACGCTGCAATAAGTCCTTTTCGCAACATCTTCGAGATAATCGTAAATATTGTCGGTAAAGCAGTCGGGCCGCGTGCCGATCGCGATGCCTGCGAAATCCTTGAGCGTGATGATGGGTTCGTATAGTTCCTGTAAATGCGCTACCGAGGCATAGGTGTTTGAAAAAGGCTGAAAATAGGCTATATATTTGCCGTGCTTGTTTTTGTCTTTGACAAGAGCGTTTTTAAGTTGGTCAAGAACCGATTGCGCCGACAGCGCGACCGGTGAAAACGAGCGGTTATCGCAAAACGAGCATCCGACAGAGGAGAGCTTGCCGTCGCGGTTTGGACATGAAAAACCGGCATTAACGGGAAATTTTAAAACCGATGTTTTGAAACGGTTATTAAGATAATCGCGATAGGAAAAATAATGAGGATTGGTCGGCGTCATAAAAATTTGTAAGGCAGTAGGGGCGTAGTAGTAGTAGTAGGATTGTAGGGGCGTATAATTATACGCCCCTACAAAAATACGAAACGCCCCTGTTTTGTACGGGCGTATGATTATACGCCCCTACAACAACAACAACCCCTACATCCTTACGGTTACTGCGATTCCTTTTTCGATTCCGCTTTGCGTTTTGCTTCCTTGCGAAGATCGATGGCATTGGACGTATCTTTGGAAATATTGGCAATATCGGATCCGATGTCTACGGGTTGTGTTTCCAGACGTTTTGCATCGGATTTTTTATCGTTGCGAAGCTCGCTTTTCAGCGCGTTCATGCGCTCGGCGCTTTCCTGTGACGATTTGTCGCGGTTGATTTTCGCTTCGGATTTCGGTGTCGCACCGGGGGTTTCGCCGCGCTCTAATTTGTCTATTCTTTTCTGGACTTCTTCCTTTTTAATGGCTTCGTTCAAATAAATCAGGTATTTCTTCCACGTTTCGATTGCGTCTTCCTTGTTTCCCATTTCTTCCTGCAGCAAGGCCATGTTTTCATAGAACACCTGGGAATTGGGGTCGAGCGTAATCGAGGTGCGGTATTCTTTAAAAGCTTCGACGGCATTATTTTCTTTTTTCCAAAGAATGTTGGCCATGAGCCAATGCGCTTCGGCATTGTTCGCATCTTTGCTGATTGCTTCCTGAAGGTATTTTTTTGCGCCCGGAACATTTCCCTTGTCCGAAAGACAACGGGCTACACCGTTATAGGCATCGCTGCGGCTTCCGTCGATTTTAATCACTGCTTCGTAATGGGCAATGGCTTTATCGAACGCGTTTGCATTTTCATACATTGCCGCAAGATTCATGCGCGCTTCGACATTATTGGGATTGAGTTCGACGGAACGCGATATTGCATCGGCCGCTTTTTGCGTTTTCCCCAATCGTTCATACGCAAAACCGATATTTGCCCAACAGTCCGCATTTTTAGGTTCCAGGGATAAGGCTTTGTTGAATTCGGCAACCGCTTTATCGTAGCGCTCGCTTTGCAAATAAGCAAAAGCAAGGTTGTATTGCGCTTCAAAATTTCGCGGTTCCATTGATACTACTTTGCGAAAAATGCCGGCCGCCTCGGTGTAGGATCCGTTTTTAAGCAGCCCACTTCCGGAAGCCATAAGATCTTCGACCGATTGCTGACTTCTTACCGGAGCGACAAAAACGATGATTGCGGCAAGAACCGACATAATACGGGTAAGCGATACGTTCTTCATGTATCTTCTCCCTCCAAAGGAAAAGTGATGTTATATAATATTGATTATCAATTAATAATGTAAAATAGCAATACCAAGCCCAATCATCAAGTTTTATCTCAATAAAAATAAAAATTGCTTTTCTTCGATTTGGGTTGTGTGAGAAGACCGGACCAATAAACTATATTTGAAAACCGACCGGCTTTCACCTGATTAAAATGGTTGATATGCTTTTTAATCGGGTACAATTTTTTTTATCGACACGACATTCGATTTAAAGGGAACGATAATGACGAGTTCAAAAACAGCAACGAATATGTATGTGAATCCATTGTTGGAACGATATGCAAGCAAGGAAATGTCTTTCCTTTTTTCTCCGGATTTTAAATTCAGCACGTGGCGGAAATTGTGGGTTGCGCTTGCGGAATGTGAAAAAGAGCTCGGCTTGCGTATATTGACCGAACAAATCGAGGAGATGAAACAGCATATTACCGACATAGATTACGACACTGCCGCCGCCTACGAGGCGAAAACCAGGCATGATGTCATGGCGCATATTCACGCGTTCGGCGATGCGTGCCCCAAAGCCAAACCCATTATTCATTTGGGCGCGACAAGCGCTTTTGTCGGGGACAATACCGATTTAATACAAATGAAAGAGGCCTGTTTGGTGCTTTTGCGGCGGATGTCGGAAATGATTCGTTCGCTGCGGGATTTCGCGTTGCAGCAAAAGGATCTGGCTACGCTCGGATTTACCCATTTTCAACCTGCGCAACTCACGACCGTGGGAAAACGGGCTTGCCTGTGGTTATATGAACTCGTGATGGATTTTGAAGCATTGGAAAAACAATATGCATCGATGCCGTTTTTAGGGGTAAAAGGGACAACCGGTACCCAGGCAAGCTATATGAGCTTATTCAACAACGATGCGGAAAAAGTTAAAAAGCTCGATCTCATGGTTGCAAAAAAAATGGGTTTTGAAGGGTCGGTTCCGGTTTCGGGTCAGACATATTCCCGGAAAATCGATAGCCAAACACTTGCTGTTTTATCCCAAATCGCACAGTCTTGTCATAAAATAGCAAACGATATCCGACTACTTGCCAATTTGCGCGAAATAGAGGAACCTTTCGAAAAAGGCCAGGTCGGATCTTCGGCAATGGCATATAAAAGAAATCCTATGCGTTCGGAAAGAATGACCTCGCTTGCACGTTATATCCTGTCGCTTTCATCGTCGCCGGCCATGACCGCTTCGGAACAATGGTTCGAAAGAACGCTCGATGATTCGGCCAATAAACGATTGTCGGTACCCGAGGCGTTTCTTGCTGCAGATGCGGTTTTGATTATCGGCCAAAATGTTTGCAACGGGTTGGTCGTATATCCCAAAGTAATTGGTCGCCATGTTGCAGAAGAATTGCCGTTTATGGCAACTGAAAATATTCTCATGGAAGCGGTAAAAAAAGGCGGGGACAGACAAGTTTTGCACGAGCGGATCAGACAATATTCTATGGATGCGGGCAAAGGTATTAAGCTTGAAGGCAAACCGAACGATTTGCTTGACCGCATTCTTTGCGATGGGGCCTTTATGCTTACCAAAGCGGATTTGGATCGTATTCTGGATGTTTCGGCATTCGTCGGGCGGGCACCGCAACAAACCGAAGAATTCATTAAAGACGTCGTTGATGTCGTTCTTGCTCGCGCCGAATCGTACGGCAAAATAGATAAAACGGAATTAAAAGTTTAATAGCATATATCGATAAAAAAACGAAATCTTATCATCCATAGCATCTTCCATTTAGCAGAAAAATAGGTTTTCTTGCTCGCCGACTATCACGTACACACTCCCTACTGCGGCCATGCGCAAGGCAAGACCATAGACTATATCGAGACTGCTATAAAACTGGGCTTTTCCCAAATCGGTTTTTCGGATCATCTCGGTCGTTATTATTTAAGCAAAATACAAAAGAAGCGATATTGGGATTGGGGTATGACCGAGCGCGATGTTGCCCGGTATTTCTCGGAACTTTTGGATTTGCGTGAGGCATATGAAGATCGCATTTCCATACGAATCGGGCTTGAGGTCGACTATATCGAAGGGGCAGAAACCATTCTCGAAGATATCGTTGCCTCCTATCCATTTGATTTCTTGCTCGGGTCGATTCATTGTCTTCCTTCAGTCGGATGGCGTCATTTGTCGCAATATGCCAAGGTGGATGCAAAAAAAGTTTATGAAACTTATTTTGCTGCAATCGAATCCGCCATTGAATCCGGAATTTTCCAATCCATTGCCCATGTCGATTTTATATGGCGTTATGTTGCCTGGTCCGATATTCCGCAGGAAAAAATGGCCGAATACCTTTCGAAAATAACGAAACTTTCGGCAAAACATCTTTCTAATCTCGAAGTCAATGCAAACGGGTATTTGTGGTCTAAAATCGACGATCGACAAACCTATGACGTTTACGATATGTTTCTTTCCCAAATAAAAGAAAACGATGCGACCATTACCATCGGCTCGGATGCCCATACGCCGGAATTAGTGGGAAAAGCATTTCCGCAAATTATAAATACGCTGAAAAAAAAGGGAATTCATACCTTTTCCGCATTTGAACATAAAAAACAAACCCAGACCATGTTAGGTTGATGTTTTTGCATAAATTTTTAAGAGCAAAAACCCTTCCAAATATTATCGGAAACTGCTAAATCTACTATTGACTATATCCCCCATATATTGTATCTTAGTTGAAACTAAAGACAATCTATTGTAGCCCTTATTTCTATTAATAGTATGTTTTTTTTAATTAACATCCTGCTAGTGAGGGAATAATAACCCATGATTTTGCGCAAGCTTTCGATATTCGGGTTTAAATCTTTTGCGGAAAAAACAGAAGTAGAATTCGGTGAAGGCGTTACTGCGGTCATTGGACCGAACGGTTGCGGAAAAAGCAATGTCATCGATGCGGTGCGTTGGGTTTTCGGCGAACAGCGTGCATCGGTTCTTCGCGGATCCAATATGCAGGACGTGATTTTCTCCGGCTCGACCAAACGCTCGGCCCTGAATATGGCCGAAGTCACCCTTACCATTGAGAATAATAAAAAACTGTTGCCGTCGGATTATGCCGAAGTGGCGATAACCAGAAGAATTTACAGAAGCGGTGAAAGCGAATACTTGGTAAATAGAGTTCCCTGCAGGCTCCGCGACATTCATACGATGTTTCTCGATACGGGCGTGGGCAATTCGGCGTATACGACCATCGAAAACGCCATGATCAATACGATTCTCTCCGATAAAGCGGAAGAACGCCGCACCCTGTTCGAAGAAGCCGCAGGCATAGGAAAATATAAAGAACGCAGAAAAGAAAGCTTGCGCCAGCTCGATAAAACGCGTCAAGACCTTTTGCGCATAAACGACAAGGCCCAGGAAGCCGACCGGCAGGTGCGCATGCTTGCGCGTCATGTCGAAAAAGCAAATCGGTACAAGCGCTACTTTACGGATCTTAAATCGTTGGAAGTCGGCTTCGAAAACCGCCGCTTTACAACGCTTGCCGAGGCCATGCTGGCGCGCAAAAAGGATATTGACGAAAGTGAAGAGCGCCGCACGCGCATCAAGGCCGGCGTCGCAACCTCCGAAGCGGGCATAGAAAAAAAGCAGCTGGCCGCGCTCGAGCAGGAGAAAGAGCTTGAAATCGCCTCGCGGAACGTTTCCGAGGCCAATGAGAAAATCATCACGCTCGATCGCGAGGTTTCGGTCAGTAAAGAGCGTCTGGCGTTTCAAAAGGAGAACGTGGTCCGCTGCCAACGGGATCAAGCCGGTTTACAGGAGCAAATCGAGAACAGCTCCACCCTGAAAATCCAACTCGAAAAAGGAATCATCGAACACGGGACCGAGCTTGATCAATGCAAAGAAAAGGTGGCGCGCGCCCAGGCCGAACTTGCTTCGGTAGACGGAAAAGTCGGTGCCATCCGGAAAGAAGCGGAGCGGCTGTCGTCGGAACAGATCAATATCATCAATGCCATCGGCGAACGGAAAAACGTCATAGCGTCGCTGCGCAGCAATCTTTCCAACAGTATCGAGCGTAAAGACCGCGATGAAAAACAATTGCAGACCCTGCAAACGCGTCTCGACGAATATTTCGACGCAATGGAACGTTGCAAGGCGCAGCTCGCGTCGGCGCATGAGGCGCATCAGAACCTGAGCGCGTCGCGCGAGGTGCTTTTGGGGCGTATCGAAAAAGAGGATGAAAATTATCAGAACCTCATTGAAAAAGAAAAACGCCTGGAAGCGCAAATTGACTCGTACAAGTCGCAACGGACGTTTTTGGAAGGTTTGGACGCATCGTTCGAAGGATACGAAGCGGGTGTAAAGGCGTTGGTCGCCAACAAATCCAGCGGTGCGGTCGGAATCGTCGCAGACCTTGTCCGCGTGCCCGATGAGGCTGTTGTCGGTTTGGTCGAACGGGTACTCGGCCAAACGATTCAAACGGTCGTGTTTAAAACCGACGCCGACCTTAAAGCCGCGGTCGCGTATCTCAATACCGAAAAAGCAGGTTATGCGCGGATGGTCTCGCTTCAGCGCCTGTCGAAACTTTCGTTCAAAAACCAATCGATGCCCGGTACCGAACAGCTCCGTTCTTATGTGCAAACGGCGTCCGAATATTCCTGCGTTGCCGATTATCTGTTTTCGAACATGCACCTCACCGCGACTTCCGATGAAGCGATCGGCCGTTCGGCGGACAATGCCGATTCCATATTCGTCTCGCGCGACGGGGTCGTATGCCTGCAAAACGGATGCGTCTTGGCAGGTACTCCTAAAAAGCAACAGGCGGGTCTGCTGCAGCGCAAGCAACAGATAGAAAAACTTGCGGTCGATATCGAACGCTCTGAAAACGATTATCAGCGTATAGTGCATGAAAAGGAAATCTGCATCATCAACCGCGATGAGGCGAAATTCGCACTTGTTGAGGTGGATGAAAAACTCAATGCCGGCCGCCAGATGCAGCAGGAACAGGAAACCACGATACGCCATTATGAAAACGAAAGCAAGACCATAGATGCGACGATGCAAAACATCCATGGCGAGCTTGCCAAAACGCGCGACCGCATCACCGATTGCGAGACAAGAATCGTTGAAGCGGAGAAAGCCTGCGAAGAACTGAGCGCGAAACGCCTGGCGATCGAAACCGAAGGCGAGCAATCGCGAACCGGTCTTGCCCTGACGCAAGAAGAACGCAACCGCATGGCGGAGCATCTTAAAAATATCGAACTCGAAATGATGGGGCTTGCAAACCGTATAAATCAGGAAAAGCAGGACATCGAACGGCTCAGCAAAAATATCGTCGACTTTACGGCGAAAAAAGAGTCCGTAAGTATCGAAAAGCATAATGCCGAATCGGAAATCCAATCTTTGGAATCGGGCATCGGTGCAAAAGAACAGCAGCTTGTTTTGCAAACGGAGCAACGCGCCCAACTCGAATCCATACGCGACAATCAACGAGAAAAATACAGTGCGATTCTGTTGGAAATCGATGAGATCCGCAAGTCGTTAAAAACCGAATCCGGCGATGTCGAAGAATTATCGAATCGTATTCACGGATTGGAATTGGAACAAACGCGCGACGAACAGGAAAAACGACGGATTCGCGAGCGGATTTGGCAGGCATATGAAGTCGACCTTGAAACCCCGCCTTCCGATATAATGGTCGTTGCGGAAGAAGATGCGGCAGTCGCCGAAAACATCAATATGTTCAAGGAACGGCTTCGCAGGCTCGGCGATGTGAATATGGCTGCGCTCAATGAGTTCGAAACGGAAAGCGCGCGTCTCAAGGAAATGACGATGCAGCGAGACGATTTGCAAACAGCCGTAGACGATTTGGAAAAAGCGATCAAAAAACTCGATAAAGAGGCCCGTACTCAATTCGTATTGACGTTCGAACAGGTACAGAAAAACTTCGTCACCATGTTCACCACGCTTTTTGAGGGCGGAGAAGCATGTCTTTCGCTTGAAGAAAACGTTGACCCGCTTGAAGCGGCAATCACCATCAATGTCCGGCCGGCAGGAAAGAAAATGCGCGGCGTCGGATTGCTTTCCGGCGGAGAACGCGCGCTTACCGCGATTTCGTTGTTGTTTTCATTGTATCTTGTCAAGCCTTCGGCTTATTGTATTCTCGACGAACTCGATGCGCCGCTCGATGATGCGAACATCGGGCGTTTCGTGAACATACTTAAAAAGTTCTCGGAACAAACGCAGTTTATCGTCGTCACGCATAATAAGCGTACGATGGAAGCAGCTGATCTTTTATACGGCGTGACCCAAATGGAACGCGGCGTATCGACCATCGTTTCGGTGAAATTCGAAGAGGCCGCCTTGCAGGCGGCTTAGGCCGGTCCTTATTCATGCGAATACTTGGACTCATCGTCGGTGCAAGCGCACTGGTTTTCCTTTGCCTATGCTTTTTTGCCGGGATTTTCGATACGGTAAAGGTACGCATCGATTCCATGGGCCCTTATAACCTGGTGTTTCGGGAGCATAAGGGTCCATATAAAGATGTACGCTTTGTGTTGTACGATGTCTATCAATACCTCACAAAAAAGCGCTCGTTAACACCGACTCAGGGTTTTGCAGTTTATTTCGATAATCCTCATACGACAAAACAGAATGAGTTGCGGAGCCAAGGCGGTTATATAACCGAAAAATTTCTTGATTCGGTTTCTGCTCCCTATGCTGCGGAAATTTTCATAAAAACAGAATGCTTAATCGGCGAATTTCCCATTAGGTCCGTATTGTCTCCAATGACCGGACCTATGAAATTTTATCCTAAAATGGCCGAATTTTTAGTTAAAGAAAAACGTGAAATAAAAGGTCCGGTCATGGAAATTTATAATATACCCGCTAAAAAAATTCTCTATATTGCTCCGCTCAAGCAATAAGGGACATCGAGTTCTTCAGAATCAAGCAGGTATTTGCAGTAATCCGTTTGCATAAAAATTCTGACACGCTCCAAAAAAAACCTGTAACAGGATTTCACCCCCCCTTTGTAGCAGGATTTTTGTCCCTTAAACAAAAAAAATAACCGCTTTAAAGTCAAAAAGTAGTGTAACAGAGCTGTTTTTTGATGTTCAAATAGAAAATTGAATGTAACAGAGGTATTTATGTCAGTAACAACGGCATAATGCTCTAAAAAATCTCTATTAATGATCTTTTAGCCTCTGTTACAGAGATTTTTGAATATGTTTCAGTGCTTTTTGGATCTGTTGATTATGCTTTTGATGTCGCGATCGCTATCTTTATTTTTTAAGTCCTCTGTTAAAAGATAATGGCTTCCAAGTATTTTTCATCGTAATGCAACGCAATACGGTCAGCACAAAAAAAGCTCTGGTTTTTTTATTTTCATACCTTAAAAAGCATGCCGGCATGGTTATGTGCGGCATGTTATTGCTCGTTGCCGTTGATTTATGCCAACTCGTTATTCCTAAAATTATCCAAAAAACCCTAGATCTTCTTTCCGAATCCCAATTCACGCAGGGAATAATACTCGCAAACGCTTTAAAAATCCTTGGCCTGGCTGCGGCCATGGTGATCCTTAGGTTTTTCTGGCGCTTATGCATTGTCGGGCCTTCACGGAAAATTGAAACGCAAATCCGCCAGGACATTTTTTCGCATTTGATGTCGCTTTCGTTTTCCTATTTCAATAAAACGAAAACCGGCGACATCATGGCCCTTTGCATCAATGACCTTAATGCCATCCGCATGGCATCGGGCATGGGGCTTATCGGTCTTACCGATGCATTGTTCATGGGTTCCATGTCCATAGTTTTCATGCTGACCACGGATGTTCCCTTGACATTGATAACAATTTTGCCCATGCCCCTTATTGTTTTCATCATGCTTCGATTCGGCGGGATGATACAGTCTAAATTCAAGGATGTACAGGAGTCATTCGGGACCATTTCATCCAAAAGTCAGGAAGCGTTTTCCGGTATACGCGTCATCAAAGGCTTTGTCCAGGAAGAACAGGAGCTTAAGGATTTTGTCAAGGCCTGCGACGAGTATGTGGACAAAAACATGGGACTTGTCAAACTATGGGGTTTCTTTTTTCCGATCATAAGTTTTCTTGCTTGTATTTCCGTTTCGCTCTTGTTTTATTTCGGCGGGCTTTCGGTATTGCACGGATCGTTGTCTTTGGGCAAATTCATGTCGTTCTCGTTTTATATAGGGCTTCTCGTTTGGCCCATGATGGCGATAGGCTGGGTCTTCAATATGTTACAGCGCGGTATTGCGTCTTCAAAGAGAATAATGGAGCTTTTGGAAACCCGTTCCGACGTGCATGTTTCCGCAATAGCGGATATAAAACCGCAAAAAAACGGTACGATTGCCGGAAGCATTCGATTCGACCGTTGCACATTCCGATACGAACCCGACGGGCGCGACATCATTTCGAACGTATCCTTACATATCAAGCAAGGTACGTCGTGCGGGATAATGGGCAAGCCCGGGTCCGGGAAAACAACCTTGCTTTCATTGCTTTTTCATTTGTTTCCTATTGCCGAAAATTCGATTCGAATCGACGAAGCCGATATTAACGATATCCCGTTGTCCGCATTACGAAGTGCAATAGGCTATGTGCCGCAAGACTCCTTTTTGTTTTCCGATACCATTGCAAACAACATTGCGTTTGGTACTATGGATGAAAATTGCATGCCGCAGGCTATAGAACGCGTTGCAAAACTGGCGGCGATACACGATGAAATCCTCAGGTTTGTAAACGGGTACGATACTAAAATAGGCGAGCGCGGCATAACGCTTTCGGGAGGGCAAAAACAACGTATCGCAATAGCCCGCGCGCTTCTCATTGCGCCGAGAATACTGGTTCTCGACGATGCACTTTCGAGTGTCGATGCGGCAACCGAACAAAAAATTCTCAAATCGATTATTTCCGCGGCAAAAGGAATCACGTCGATCATCGTCGCGCATCGAGTTTCGACGGTCATGCATTGCGACCGGATCGTCGTTCTTGACGAGGGAAAAATAATCGAGCAAGGCACCCATGAACAGCTTGCGGCAGCCGAAGGGTTCTACGCGAGGCTTTTTCATCTGCAAAAATTATCCGAGGAAAAGGTTGTGCCATGACGCCGTATCATGAGGAAGAAAACGACAACGGGAAACTTTTCAATAAAGACCTCATGCGCATCCTGTTCGGCTATGTATTGCGGTATAAAAAACTGCTGTTTTTGTCCGTCGCCTGCGTGGTGGTCATCACGGCCGCGACGCTCACGGCGCCGCTTCTGGGCAAAATCATTTTCGACCGTTATATTATTAAGCAAGGGTATGTGATCGACGTTTCGAAACTGCAATTACCCCGGGACAAGGACGTGCAAAAAAGCCTGAAAAAGGCCGTGTCTCTTCGGCAAGGAAATTATTTCTTATTTCAATCGCAAGCGGGTTTTTTCTCTAAAAAGCAAATTGGCGAATATAAGGCCGTCGGTTTGTTTTCGAAGGAAAAGTACACGCTCGTGGAATCGCCGTCGTTCATTGATGATGCGGCCCGCAATAAATTCCGTTTATGTACGACGACGGGCGATATCGTAGCCTTCGGCGATTCCCTGTATTGCATCAAGGACAATGCGCTGCACCGCTTTACCGTAAAAGAACTTGTGCAAATACGAAAATCGGATTCCGGCCATGTCGGGCTTTTGGTACTGTTCATGCTGAGCCTTTACACGATACAATTTCTGGCTTCCTATGCGCAAATCGTCCTGCTTATGCGCTTGTCGCAATATTCGATGCGCGATTTGCGAAAGGACCTGTTCAATCATGTCCTTTCGCTCGAACTTGCCTATTTCGATAAAAACCCTATCGGTAAGTTGGTCAACAGAGTCGGCAACGACATCGAAGCGTTAAATGAAATGTTTTCGTCGGTGCTTATTACCTTGGTGCAGGACATACTCATCCTTGCAGGCATCACCGGGATCATGTTTTTTGTCAACATTTACCTGGCATGTGCCGTTGCAATCACATTCCCGTTGCTGGTCGTCGTCACCATGCTTTTCCGCATCAAAGCGCGCGACGCATATCGCGCCATCCGGACAAAGCTTGCGGATCTCAATGCATTCCTGAATGAAAACATAACCGGCATCCGCATCGTGCAAATTTTCGTGCAACAGGCCAAGCAATTCCAAAAATTCACAACGATCAATAACGAATTGTATGCGGCGAATATCAGGCAACTGTACATATACGCCATTTTCAGGCCGCTTATTGATTTTTGCAAGTGGTTTGCCATTGCGGCGGTG
Source organism: Fibrobacteria bacterium (assembly GCA_037447435.1). Lineage (GTDB taxonomy): Bacteria > Fibrobacterota > Chitinivibrionia > Chitinivibrionales > FEN-1185 > FEN-1185. The sequence goes on along the minus strand of JBBIGR010000002.1, from coordinate 34,014 downwards.
ATTTTTCTCGGATGCAGGCTGCTATTAGGGGATATGCTTTCGTACGGCGTCGTTCTCATGTTCATAGCCTATGTCGGCAGTTTTTTCGAGCCCATCGGCGATTTGTCGGAAAAATTCGACACCTTGCAGAGCGCAACTGCGGCAGGAGAGAAAGTCATGTCGGTTTTTAACGCCGATTGTGTCAAGGAATATGAAACCGGCGGCGCGGCATCGGGCCGTAGTAAGGCACCCGCTAATCGTTTCCAGGGAGAAATAGTATTTGATGACGTTTGGTTCGGCTATGCTCCCGGCGAATGGGTGCTAAAAGGCGTTTCCTTTTCCGTAAATCCGCATCAAATGCTCGCGCTTGTCGGCGGTACCGGATCGGGAAAAACGACAATTATCAGTTTACTGTCGCGACTTTATCCCATACAAAAGGGTAAAATAACCATAGACGGTGTGGATATTTCCGCCATCGAGCTTTCAATGCTTCGCAAAAACATCGCTACGGTCATGCAGGATGTGTTCCTGTTTTCCCGGACATTGCGCGAAAACATCATTTTATTTAATGACCTCGATCGACAACGCTTCAAAGATGTTTCGGCAATTACGCATCTTGACGGCTTTATTTCAAGGCTTCCAAAGCGCGATGAAGAGCCGGTCATGGAACGGGGTGCGACATTTTCCGCAGGCGAACGTCAGCTTATCGCATTTGCAAGGGCATTGTATGCCGATCCGTCGATATTGGTGCTCGATGAGGCAACGTCGAATATCGATACCGAAACCGAGCAGCTCATTCAAGACGCAATACGGCGCCTTATCACCGGCCGTACCTCGATCGTCGTCGCGCATCGATTGTCTACGGTGCAAAATGCCAACAAAATTTTAGTATTGGATAAAGGCTGCATCGTCGAACAAGGCGATCACGCCTCTCTTCTTGCCCGCCAGGGAATGTATTACGATCTGTATAAAATGCAGTTCAGCGGAGTGTAACTTTTCTGAAAATTGAAGGGGTATGCTACTTACCCGACGTATTTGTCCTCGCCGGCGGCTATTATTCCGAGGAAACTTTCGGCGTTTTCGGATTCGATCAGGCTGTTGCGGATTTCTTCATACGACATGACCCGCGAAAGTGACGATAAAATGGTCGTATATTGGCTCGATGCGTTTGCAGGGGAAAGCATCATGAAAATCAAATGTACCGGTTGTTCGTCGATGGCATTAAAATCAATGCCTTTTACCGATCTTCCGGCAATCATATATAATTTGTCGATTCCTTCGATTCGTGCATGCGGGATTGCGATTCCATAACCGATGCCGGTAGACATTTCGGCTTCCCGGTCCAGTATTTTCCTGGCAATATGGTCTAAATCGGTAATACCGTTGAGCGTTGCAAGATACTTTCCCATTTGAGTCAGTATCTCGATTTTATTCGTGGACTCCAAATTTGTAAGAATGCCGTTTTTTTGCAGGATGTCTTGGATTTTCACGCTTTGTCCTTTTTGTCGTCCGACAGCCATTCTTTCTTCTGTGCGCGATTTTCGAGAAAAACGCCGATTCTGCCGATTGCCGCAACCCCAAGCCCGATAAACGTGGCTTCAAAGGCGAAATTCCTCAAATCAATATTTAAATTTTTATATATGCAGGTTACGTAGAGCAACATGAAGATAGCGGTGACGCAAAAACCGGTGAATAACAGGAAAAACCCGTATTGGCGCAAAAAGGAAATTATAGGTTTCATAATGACCAAGCATTTCTGAGCATTACATCATTATATCGTACCGGCCTAAAGACCGCCAATAATATAAATGATTGCACGACAAACAACTATTCGATTGGACATATCAGGGCAGTCCAGGTGTCCGAAGGAATTGAGGCCAAATTTTCAAATACCGGTTTGGCTTGTTCTCCTTTTGTTAATGTGATTTTAATCTCAAGTTTATTTTTTTCAAAATACGGATTCGGCGTCATCTGAACACCGTGGGTTTGTCCCAGGGTTTTTCGCATCAAATGTTTCCATTCAGTGTTTGTTTTGTAAAATGCAGGGAAACGCTGAGAGAAAATTAGCTCGTGAATTTTTTGGATTTTTTGCGGAACCGTATAATTGTCGCTATTTTTGATCTCAACAAGTGTTATATCCGATAAAAGGTCCGATATCGATTGGGATTTCGTAAATGCTATTTCCGCGCTCCATTCCAATATATCGCGTTGCATTTGCATAGACAATTGCATTGAACGGAAAAAGCCGGTAAAGGCGGTTTTATCCGATTCCGGCAATGCATGAAAACTTTCCGCATTTTCCAGATGTATTTCGTTCGAAAGCACCCTTGATTTCGTTTGCGCATCAAAACCATGTAAAGAAAGCAATAATCCTGCTTTTTTCCTGTCTATACCCACGATTTGGCAAGACCCGAAAAACTCTTCCTGTGGAATAAACGATATGCACCACCCGATAAACGACAATTGTTCGAAAAGCGATAATTGCCTGTGACAATTAAGCAGCGTGCGAAGCGCCACGGTGTTTTCTTCCACAACCGGCTCAGGGAGTATTTGGCATTGACAATGAGAAGTATTGGCGTGTTTAAAATTGAAAAACCGCTTTGTCCCGTCTAAAATCTTATATGTGTCATTTTTCCAGGCATACACGAGTAAGGGCATGACAATCAGAGGCTTGTTTTCTTTGAGCATCGGGGATATTTCGGCGCAATCATTCGGAGCTTCGTTTACGGAAATCGATGATATTTCAAGGCGTTTCAGGAAACTATTCTGAATTTTGTTTTGCAAATCATTTTGCAGGTCCAAAAGTAGTGGCGATTTTTTCGTATCGATCATATTCACAAATCCTTCCGCGTTTTTTATACCCGTTTGCCACAACAATGGCCTTCTGCGCCACTATTTGCCGGCATAAAGATTCCTGTTTTGCCGTGAGCGTGCCTGAGTTCAGAAGGTTTAAAATACTTCGTATTCGAAAACGATCAAGCCCCATAACGGTTGTCGATAATTGATCAGGGTGGCCGCCGGATTTGGTAATTAAATATTCATCAACCAGTCCGATAGGATACTTGCTTGTGATTTTGAGCCACAAGTCATAGTCTTCGCAAGCAGGGAGCGATTCGTTGAATCCGCCCATTTCCTGGAACAGACTTCTTTGCATCATGACCGACGACGGCGTTATTGTACATCGCAACAAGCTTTGCTCAAAAATGAATCCTTGTAGTTTTTTATACTCGGACGGTTGGTTAACGCGGATTCCGTTTCGTATCCAAATTTCCTCGGTTTGCGATATCCGCATGGCCGGGTTTTCGGCATGCCATCTCATTTGCTTTGCCAATTTTTCCTCGTGCCATTGGTCATCGGAATCCAAAAACGCAATCCATTCACCTTTGGAAATCGATACTCCGTGATTTCGGGCCTTCGAAACTCCGTAGTGGGAATCGAGTTTTTCGAATCGCACCGGAACGGTAAGGTTCTCAAACAGTTCTTTTGAAGTTCCGTCGGTCGAATTGTCGTCGACCACAACGAGTTCGAAATCGGAACATGATTGCCGGCAAACCGAGGACACGGCTCTCATAATCCAATGACGACGATTAAATGTAGTGATAATAACGGAGAAAAAAGGCATAAAAAACAAGGACCAAACGGTTATTGACCGCCGATGGAAGCTACGGAATCATGGTCAAAGCATAAGTATTGGCTGCCGTAAAACCATTGTTCGGTGCAGGTGGGCTTTTGAGCACCCAAAGCGATTCGCTGGGGTTGTCCCCAAGAAACAAGCACCTGTTCTTTATTCATGCCGCTTACTATGGAATGGGTGTTGATTTCTTTCCAGGTCAAACTGTCCCAAGCGTATATCTTTGTGGGGTCGGTATCGAAAAGATCTTCCTGCCAGGGCGCTTCAGATGCGATTTTGTCGGTCATGATATTTGCAAAACTTTGCATTATAGGAATTATGCCGGTTTCGTCGGTTGCGGTTTTAACGCAAAGCCAAACCGGCTTGGGCGGCATGGGCGACGTGCCCCAAATCACGCGGGAAACCCGCAACGGGTCCTGTATCCGGACTTTGATATTGGAGAATGTCCCGGTCAGGGAATCGTATACGTCGATAGACCGCCGACGCGAAAAAACGGTTTTTCCCACCCATTGCTTCGAAGCATTGTCAATATCGTCTGCCAACGCCAATCCCTCGACCGCGTGTTTATGGGTCTTCGAATAATACGCGGTTTGTGTGCCGTTTTCCACAAAGGTTACCAGATATTCCCCGCCCGCCGGAATGATTTCCGTTGCGATAAGCGTTTTTCCGCACAAGACTTCATAGCGGACATGATGTTTGTCGGTTTCCCGCGCAGTGTCCAGCGCTGCGGTATTTGCCGACAATGATTTCGAAAGGTATAATTCATAGCCGAATTTTCTGAAAAGCTTTAATTTGCTCAAGACGATAAATTTTTTGTTTTTCCAGGTTTCTACGGGCATTAAGAATGAAGAATCGACGTGAACGGTTGGCGCAATATAGTGAACGTTCGATTGAGCTTTTTTCGTATTCGAAACGTTCTGAGCCGGTGAGCGGGAATACAGCGCGGTCGACAACGCGATCAAACCGATCAGGGAACCCACTATATAAATTTGTTTGAAAACGTTTTTATTCTTTGCCATTCAACCCTCTAAAAGCAACTTTTATAAATTACACTTTGCTTGGTAAAAATGAAACAAATATTACATGGATATTACATGGACTGTAAAACCAGTTTTACGCTTTTTTCCGTCGCAAGGTCACCAGCGTTTTTAAATTTACTATTCTAAAAAAATGCAGGCATATGCCGACGACGAGCAGCGATGGAATGCCGCACAACACGGTGCCTATAACAATGTGAACAAAGCCCGCAAGCAGATGATGATTCGTAAAGTACCACCGCAAGCCGTAGCTTATGCCGAAACCGAGTAAACTGACGCCGGTTATTTTCAAAATGAATAAAGCCGTTTTGATCGCATCGGCAATATGGTTATGGCGTTTTTCCCACATGAAATACAAAATGCAAAATTGTGCGGTCATGCCGATTATCGATGCCAGCGCAATGCCCGACGATCCGAGCCATGAACCGAGACCAATGTACAATGGAATACTGGCAACCGCGATAATCGTGCTAATGATCATGGGAAACATCATTTTTTTCTGTGCATAATAACTTCGCATGACGATAGTGCTTGCAGCAAAGGGAAATGCGCCGAGTAAATATATCATGAGAATGGGTGCGGTCGCCGCAGTCGATTGGGCATTGAAATGGCCGCGTTGATACAATATGGCAATTATTTGCGGTGCCAAAGGAATCATGACGCAGCAACAGGGAATAAGGATGGTGGCGATTTTTTTTGTTATCGAATTCAACATGGCATTCATCTCGTCGAATTTCATTTCAGCCGCAAGCCGCGACAAAAACGGATACGATGCAACACCGGCTGCCTGGCCGAAAACCGCTACTAATATCATCATTGTCCGTAAGGAATAATTGATGCTTGCAAGCGCGCCGCTTCCGAGAAATGAACCGAAAAACCTGAAAAAAACCTCATTGGAAAAAGTCATTCCCAAGCCGAGGATAAGCGGGAGTGTCAGGAAAATATATTGCTTCAGATCCGGGTCTTTTACGTCAACGACCGGTTTAAAACGCATGCCGACTTTTATTGCACCGGGCAATTGAATGACGACGTTGCCGATAAATGCGCCGAATAGCACACCCCAGGCAAAACCTTCGACGCCGATAAATCGATGAAGCAGCACACCGCCGAGTATGATTCCGCCGTTATAGCAAAGCGGTAGCATTGCGGGTAGAAAAAATCTATTGTTCGCATACTGAATTGCCATGAGAAATGCGCCCCAGTAAAACAGGAGCTGGGCGGGCATAATGATGCGGGTAAGGCGTATCGTAAGCTCCGGCGGTGCGCCGTGTCCCAAGAGGCCGACGATTTGTCTGGTAAAAACCATGCATAAGACGATCAAAACGCCAAGTGCGATTGACCCGGTTGTTAAAAGGTTGGAAAAAACCCGCCAGGATTTTTCATCCTCTTTGGTTATGAGATATTTCTGGAATATTGGAATAAACGTTATGGATAAAAAACCGCCGGCCAAAAGGTGATTGAGAAATTCGGGAATGAGAAATGAAGCGACATAGGCATTCATGCCGGGGCCGATGCCTTCGTATCCGGCCAGCACCTGCTCGCGTACCAGCCCCATTATGCGCGATAATAAAACCGACGACATCATGATGATCGACGCAATCGTAATGGACCGTTTCATTGATATTTTAGAATCATGGCTTGCCGAAGAGGATGTCATGGGGAAACTTTCCTAACTAACGTGACCCGACACGCTCGCGTGAGGGGAAAAAAAAGACCCACAAATCGACTGTGGGCCTTTAAAAAATACTTAGTGCATCGGAAGGGTTATTTTTTTCTTTTTTTCGCCGTCTTTTTTCCTGCTTTTTTTGCGTGCTTGGGCTTTGCGTTGAGAATGCGATACGTTTGAGAAACCGACAAACCGAATTTTTCCGAAATATCGGTTCCCGTCGCGCCGCTTTTATAGGCGGCTAGTATCTTGGAATTGCGTTCTTTGTTTTTTCCAGGTACCGAAGCGAGACCGTATTTTTTGCGCAGTTGATGTATGGCTTGACGGGAGATTTTGAATTTGGCGCCGATTGCGGCGTCGGTAACAAGGGTTTTTTGGAGTCTGACAAGCCGGTCTTTACTGATCCTGGGCATAAAAAAACCTCCTCTATTGGGTGCATTTGTTAATCAATACCTGGAATATATAAATTAGTCAATGCCTTGGCAAGAGAAAAGAGAGCGATGTGTAAATTTTCAATAAAGAACATGTCTTACAAAGCAGGAACGGGCCGGTAATTTGCGTCGTTTTATGGAAATGTGGTAATTTAGAGGCAACAAGAAGAGGATCGATACATGCGCGACGATATCATAGCATATGTTAAGCTGCACGACGGGGTTTCGTCCAAAGACCTCGCGGAACTGTTTCTCAAGTTCAAAAGCCCGGTGGAAAAACTGGCCCATACCGCGGTCATGGGCATATTACAACGGGATCCCCGCTGTTTTTTCGGGCCCGATAACCTTTGGCACGCCGCGATCGAACCCGAGGCCAAAAGCGACGAAAAGCTGTTTGCGACAGACGAGTTCATCGCGATTCACCTATTGTCCGCGTCGGTGTCGGGCAATGCGATGCCGATCCATGTTTCGGCATTCAGGGTCACCCAAACTCCGGAATTGCTTTGCAACGCATGGTTGCGGGATCCGTCGCAATTGCCGCATCAGGAGCAGGAAATTCTTATCAGCGTTCGCGATCCTCAATTTGATGCAAATACCTCGAACGACCGGATACGGGAGTTGTTGACGACCTGCACCGGGGCGACGCTTGTGTTTTTGTCCGGGAAAGACAAGTCGCTTTTCATCGATACGTTCGCAGTAGACGATTCACCACTCGTTGAAAACGCCGTTTGCCTTTCCGGCCTGTTCAAAATTGCCAATATTTCGTATGCAAAGCCGCTTTCGCTGCAATCATGTTATGCCTCGCTTTTCGGCAATCATCCGGGAGACGCGTATGCCTATAAATACGGCGAGGCGTTGGCGCGATGCGCATTGCAGCTCTTTTCGGTACTAGGGGAAAAAGGCGTGCGGGGAATTGCCGATGTAAATGAGTGGGAGCAAAAACAATTGGCCGACATCGATTTCTCGGGGAGAAGTTTTTCGGCGCAAGACATCGCCGACGCGCCGAACAAACCGGGCGTTTACGGATTCAAGTCCAAAGACAATGCCTATTTGTATATCGGAAAAAGCGCTAATTTGCAAAGGCGATTAACGGGCTATTTTATGCAAACCGACGAGTCGCCCGAAAAAATCGGCAGAATACGGAAAGAAGCGTTCGGCCTGGTGACTTCGGTATGCGGCTCGGAGCTCGAATGCCTTATCTACGAATACCGGCTTATCAAAAAACATTCGCCGTCTCTTAACACGCAAAAGGAAATTAACGAACGCGTTGGGGCATATGTACCCATAAGCGACTGTGTTATTTTGCTCCCGCATGCCGATGAAACCAAGGAAAAAGGCATGTCGTTTTGGTTCAAAAAAAACCAAAAGACCGCTCTCCGGCCGTTTTTCTCCGATTTCCGCGACGCAGCCGCGCTGGTTGCCGAACTGCAGACATTTTTTTACAGCGGCACATTGGCGCCGCATCGCGACGATTTTCCCGAGCTTGAGATTGCCACGCGATGGGTCAAAAAGCATCAGGACGATTTGGCGATAGTGTATGTCGACAGAGTGGAATCGGCCGCCGAAATCTGCGCGTCGATGAAAAGCTTGTGGAAGGAAATGACATAACAGGTATTCCATAAAAAGCTCCCGTTCTTGATCCGCATCAAGGTTTCATAAGCGATGAAGCGGTATATTTACTATTGCATAACCCGAAACCGCGAACCGGATTGGAGCACGCAATGGTCGAAATACTGAACAAAAATGTCAAAGATGTCATAACGCAATTTCCCGCAATCGAAAAAGTGCTTACCGAGCAAGGAATAGGATGCACCACCTGCAGCCTGGGCACATGCATGCTTAAAGACGTTGTCGGAATTCATAATCTTTCCGAAGACCAGGAATTGGCGTTGATGTCGCGTATTGCGGCCATCGTTTTTCCCGGGCAAAAAGTCGAAATTCCTAAAATCCAACGTGCCGCCCGGCATAAGCCCGCCAATGCTAAAATGTCGCCGCCGCTTCGCGAGCTTGTGGAAGAGCACGGCATCATTAAACGTTTCCTTTCGCTTGTGCCCGTTGTCATTGCCCGCTTCGACGTCGATCCCCCGGAGGCAATGGATATTGTCCGTAAAGGTCTGGCATTCATCCGCAACTACGCGGACGCATTTCACCATGCAAAAGAAGAAAAAATCCTGTTTGCCTTTTTCGATCAAAATGCGGACGTGATCCAATCGTTTCTCAAAGAACATACTATCGGACGGGACCACGGCCGTGCCATCGAAGAGGGCTTGCTTTCGAATAATTCGGCTGCCATAAAAGCCCATTGCGCGGCTTATGCGGATCTGCTTTTCGAACATATCAAAAAGGAAGACGAAATTCTGTACCCGTGGATGGACAGAAGTTTGTCCGATTCGCAGGTCGGGCAATTATTCTCAAAGTTTGCGGTAATCAACAATGAGTATGAATCGCAAACCAAGCGCTTTGTTGCGTTCGTAGTCGATCTCGAAACCCGGTTCAATCGCCAAACAATTGCGCCGGAGTAAAGGACAAACCAAACAAAATATCCGTGCGAGTTCGCTCGTCATGGGGTTCGCTCAATGAAATGGTATTATTTCGGAATGGTTTTTCTTGCGGGTTTGTTATTGGGGGCGCATTTTTTCCGCGCTTCGAATTACGGCTTGTCACTTGTTTCCGTGCTTTTTCCCTGCCTTTTATTCATTCGTCGCTCAGGGGCGTTGCTCAGTGTAAAAGTGTTCCTCTTCACAGGAACTTTGATATGGATGCAAACGGCATTGTCCATTGCGATCGATCGGAAGGCCAACGATATGCCCTTTATGCGCGCCGTGTGCATTATCGCCTTGGTTGCGGTTTTGTCAGGTTTGCCGCTTCTGTTTTTGAATAAACGATCTGTCCGAAGTTATTTCGCCGCAAGGCCCAACGGTCAAAGCATGCGAAATATATAAAATCCAAAGACAAATTCCGTTAATTTTGATTATTTTATGGGTAAATCTTGCGTGTAGTCAACCAAAACAAGCTCTAAAGGGGGGTGTATGTTTTTCAAACGCAAAATATATGGTATCGTGTCGGTTATGCTTTTTAGCGTGTCTTTGGGATTTATAGCACCCGCTTCAACGCAAGCCGCACCCAAGTTCAAGGTCATTGCCTTTTTTTCCGACAAAGCAAAAACCGGCCAAGGGTATCTCGGTGTAGACGCGGCGCATATCAACTTTGCCCATGAGACCAATGGTTTTTTTCCAAAGCTTGCAGCAGATAGCGGTTTTACCTATGATTCGACCATGGATTGGACCAAGGTCGGCGATTCCGCTTTTCTGGCACCTTATAATATTGTCATGTGGCTGGACGATCAGCCCGGAACTACCGCGGAAATGACCGGCTTTCGCAAATACATTGCCCGCGGCGGTACGCTCATGTGCTTTCACGTCTGCGCATACTTCTCTCCCACCGATCCCGATCCGAAAATGACTCCTTGGCCATGGTATTTCGATTCGCTTTTGTGCACCCAGCAATTCAACAACAATACCTGGTTTCCTACCGCAAACCAAATGCATCTCGACGATACGACTTTTCCAATTTGCAAAGGAGTCCCCCGGATATTCACCTCGCCGGTCTGCGAGTGGTACAGCTTTACCAAAAACCCCCGTTCCAACGCCAATATAAAGGTAATATTTACGTTAGATAAATTTCCGGCAGGCACCACCCAACAATGGACTAGCGGCGATTATCCTCTGGCCTGGGTCAATACCAAGTGGAAGGCGTTTTATACCAATGTCGGCCATAACGACATGAATTATACTACCAACACGGCGAACTCCCATACGTGGACTAATGCGACTTTCGTGAAGTTGATTTATAACGCGCTCAATTGGCTTGCGGGAACGGGCACCACGCCGGCCTTCACTCCGGCGAAAACGTTGACGCAGAAAAATCCCGAAATGAGCGTCGATGTTGGAAAATTCGGCATAGTCGTGAGCCGACCGGGGATAAGCGACTTCGCGGTGTCCGTCACGGACTTGAAAGGGAACCGCATCGCATACGGCCGCGCCAAAAGCGGCGTATATTCTGATGAAAAGGTTCGGCTTGGGCAGGGAGTATATATTGTCAAGTCGACATCCGCTCTGGGAAATGTAAGCCGGACGCTGAACGTTCAGCGCTGATTTTTCTTACGGCGTTTTATTGCCGGAGCCGGGGTCTTAGAAGCGGGACCCCGGCTCTTTTTTTTCAGGAATTTGGTTTAATCGGGATCCATAATTCTTCTTCGGAATCGGGAGAATTATTATTATATTTTTTCCCTAAAACATCAAAATGCGGCCTCTTGTCCAACAAGAAACCCGAGTTTGGCAACCAGGTTCCAAAGATATACCGAAAGGTTTCCGATGCGGCGCTTGCCGCGCCTTTATACAAAAATACGGCATACATTCCTTTGGGTATGATCATCGGGTTCATTTCCGGCGGAACTGCAGCAAAGTCGGTAACTTCAACCGCAGCCCATTTTTCGAAATTCCTGCTCATGTCGACAGCATCGAAATTCATGTCTCCGTATATTTGAATGCAATAGACTTCGGTGCCGATGTTGTTTTTGATTTCTTTTCGCCGGGGCATAAAGCTTTGGAACAATTCGAACGTTCTGTCGTTGGAAAAGGACATCGTAATCCGTTTCCCGATGAATTTCTTTTCGGAAAATTCTTCTATTCTTGGTTTCATTTTGCTATTGTGTTCCCAAAGCAATAGGGTTAAAGAAAATTCGTTTATGCTTTGCGCGAAAAATCCTGGCCTTTCCAGGAAAATGTACCGAATACGCCGGAGAAGACGGCCCATATTACCATCGGCAGTTGAATGACGGACGCTAGAATCAAAAACTTCCGTAATTGCGTTTGCCCCGTCATTTTCGTACCGGGAATCATGAGCGAAAGCTCGCCGAGAATTTTGACAAACATCATGATCGCGAATAATCGAAAACCCAATGCGTCGAAAAAACCATAGCCGAACATGTCGAGGATACAGCAATAAAACGCGAAAATCGAGGCGAGCATGCAAACTTGACGAAAGCCGTAATGAACGGTTTTGGACCCCCAGCGTTTTCTTTGCTGTGCAACGTCGTGCGGGCTTTTGCTGGGCAACGTCGTTACCGCGGCGCGCGTATCGGGCATATACCTGACCTTCCAACGGGTCTTGTTCGCAATGCGCTGCAAAAGCATGTCGTCGTCGCCGGAAATCACTGCGCCGTGTTCGCCGTAGCCGCCCGCGTCTTGAAACGCTTTTTTGCGAAACGCAAAATTGTTGGCGTTTGAATTGATGGGGACATTGGCGCCGATTGCAGCTGCACTAACCACCGCATGCGAGCAAAAATCAAGTGCCTGCAATCCGAAGAACAGCGGATTCATTCCGGGAATTCGCTCATAGGAAGTAATCCCCTGGACAAGACCGGTTTCGGGGGTAAAATAGGCGTCAATCGATTCGAGCCAGGTACTTTGCACGATGCAATCCGCATCCGTACAAACAATGATGCCGTTTTTTGCAGCTTTTAAACCGGTCATAACCGCATGTTTTTTCGGCGAGAGCCCGTACGGTGTTTCGTCGATGGAAAGCACGGTGAGGTTTGCGACTTTTGCCGCCCACGCGTTCCCAATGGCAAGCGTCGCGTCGGTGGACCTGTCGTTGACAAGAATTACTTCGTAGCGCGCCGAGCCGATGGTTTGGGATAAGACGCTGTCGAGGCATTGATGCAGGTTTTTCTCCTCATTGCGGGCCGCGATGACTATCGAAAACGTGTGGTTGTTCGGACTTGACGCAATGGAAAGATTCGCCAGTCCGAACCGCAATAGGGTTATGATGAATAAGTAAACCGAGCATAATGCGACGCAGATGATGACGATTGTCATGGAAGGTTCAGCATTCGTATTGCGCGGCAAGCGGGAAACGGCGGCCAAAGCCAAAGGCTTTTGGGGAAATTTTAAGCCCCGGTGCTGCCTGACGGCGTTTATATTCGCTGCGGCAAATCGCCCGTATCACCCAAGCTACGGTTTTGGCGTCGATGCCCGACGCCGCAATCTGTGCGGCCGATTTGCCCTCCTCGACGAATTGTTCGATGATCGTGTCGAGAATATCGTAGGGAGGAAGCGTATCCTGGTCTTTTTGATCGGGCCGTAGTTCCGCCGACGGCGGTTTCGTTATGCTGTTTTGCGGTATTATCTCGCCGTTGCGATTGATGTATTCTGCTACTTTGTAAACCATGGTTTTGGGGAGGTCGCTGATCACGCCGAGCCCGCCGTTCATATCGCCATACAACGTGCAATAGCCGACCGCGAGTTCGCTCTTGTTGCCGGTCGATAAGAGTATTTGTCCGAATTTATTCGAAAGCGCCATGAGTATGGTGCCGCGGATACGGGCCTGAATGTTTTCTTCCGCCAAGTCGGGGTTGGTTCCGGCAAACGAAGGCTTGAGGGCGGTTAAGAAAGACTCGAACGGACCTTCAATGGGAATTTCGTTAAATCGAATCCCGAGATTTTTCGCAAGAGCGTGCGAGTCGCTGATGCTGCCGCTCGACGAATAGCGGGACGGCATGGTGACGCCGCAAACGTTCTTGGGGCCCAATGCGGCTGCGGCAAGCGCCGCGGTAACCGCGGAATCGATCCCGCCCGAAAGTCCGATAAGCGCTTTTGTAAATCCGCATTTTCGAACGTAATCCCTAAGCCCGCATACCAGCGCATCGTGGGCGCTTTGGGCCTCGCTTCCGGGCGGCAGCGAAATTTTTGATCCCAATTCGCACGTATCGATAACCGACACGTTTTCCACGAAAGACGGCGATGCATGGCAAAGGTCGCCCCGGGCGTCAACAACCAGGCTTGCCCCGTCGAAAATCAATTCGTCGTTTCCGCCGATCTGGTTTACAAGAACGAAAGGCCTTCCGTGCCGCCGCGCATGGTTCGAAATAAGGTTCAGCCTGATTTTTTCCTTGCCGCAGTGATACGGCGACGCAGACAAGTTTATGAAAATCGTCGCGCCCGCATCGGAAAGGTCCTGCACCGGATCAATGGCATAGGGCCTCTTTCCCCAGAGTGTCGCGTCGTTCCATGCATCTTCACAAATAGTAATGCCGAGGGTCTCGCCTAAAAAAGGGACCGTTTCCCGTTTATATGCACTGTCAAAGTACCGTGATTCGTCGAAAACGTCATAGGTCGGCAATAATGTTTTGTCTTGCTTAAAAACAACGCGGCCATCGCAAACCAGCAATGCGGCATTGGTTAGGCCTTTGCCGCTTCCATGGGTTTGCGGCATGGCGAATCCGAACAGGACGCCCTTGCCCGGAATTTTTAAAGAGGCCGCGCAAATCGTTTCGAGCGCTTTTATCCCTTTGTCAATAAACCATTGTTGTTCGAGAAGATCCTTGGGCGGATATCCCTGGATGAATAATTCCGAAAACACAAACAGATCCGCGTTGTGGGCAAGGGGCAAAAAAAGCGTGTCGACAAGCTTTTGCGCGTTGCCGGCGATATCGCCCATGACGGGGTTGCATTGGCATAATGCGATTTTCACCGTGATATCCATTGAAAAAGGGAAAAGTTATACCGGTTCATCGGAAAGCCTTATCGGTGAAAATTCGAGTGCGTATTGATTTTTTAATGTGTATAAATATAGCAAATATCATATATTAATGAACAATATATATTAAATTCAGCCGATGATAGGATGTAAAGCCCTATGAGCCAGGAAAAATCCCGCATCGATTCGTTTAATGTGTCTTTGGGCGGCAGTTCGCCCAGACCGCAGCAAGTCGTTCCTCTTGACAAGTGGAATATTCTCGTCTGTTCCGATCTGGGTTTTGCGTCGAAAAGCGTGCAAAGCGTTCGCATTGCCGATTGGAACGAATTCATGGCCGCCTGCAATGTTACTTTGCAAGGTACGGTGCCGCAGAACAACGCCAAGCCGTTTTTTTTCGACTATGCGCCAAGCTCCATGAAAGACTTTTCCGCCGATACCGTGGCGCTTAAGGCCCCGGCGCTTGCACCGTATTCGAAAACCGTATTCGCATTACAGCAACTCCTTGCCGCCAAAACGAGCGCTTCCGATGTTGCAGCCCTGGTGAGGCAATCCGGTCTGGACCAGGCCGAATGTGAAAGCGTTCTGGGCCTCATTGGATCGCAGCAGCGGGTCGAAAAATCCCAGCCTGCATCAAAACAAGCTTCGTCGCCGCTCGACAATATATTATCTATGGTCAATTCCGGGCAAAGCCAAAGCGGCCAATCCGGCCCGGCATTGCCGCATACGGCAACCGAGGCCCTGTTCAAATCCGTTGTCTCCGACAATGGTCCAAAAATCGATGCAGCCGCGATTCAGGCTAAAATAAATGCGCTTTCCGACAAGCTCTCGCAAATGGTCCAAACCGTAATGGCTCAACAATTTTTTAGTTCCGTCAAAGCCTCCTGGAGCGGTTTAATGACGCTTGCAAAGGTCGTGGGCCGGACAAAAGACATGAGCGTTCAGGTTTTTTCAGTCCCTGGCGCCGACAGGGAAGACCGTTTGCCCTCCATACTGTCCACATGCATGGAACAAGGGATTGCACCCGATATTATCGTCTGGGATTTTCCTTTGACGTTTGCGAGTGCCGATATGCAGTCTCTCGGCCGGATATCGCAAATCGTCGAACAGTACAAAAGTCTGCTCGTTGCCCCGCTTTCCATGCAGGAAGCTTTGTTTGAAGGCATTGCCGATAAAAACGATATCACGCATTTCTTCGATTCGGTTGCGATGTTGCCGTATAAGTCGTTCAGGAAAAACCAGGCGTCCCGCTGTGTTTGTCTTTGCGGACCGTCGCTGGCGCCGCTCGACAAGACCCTCGCCGGTTCAAATGCATGCTGGTATGTTGCAGTCCGATGGGCCGAAATGGTATTATCTGAAATGAACCCGTTTGCCGCTAAAGACATACTGCCGCCCCACGACAGCGTTTTTGCATTGTCCAAGGTGTTTGGTGTGGAAATTTCAAATGATGTTGTTTCCGATGCGGCCCGGAATGGAATAACACTTTTTGAGGCTTCTGTGCATAACGCATCGCTCGACAAGGCCGTTTCCGCCATAGACTGCAATCAGGTTGCGGCCGGTTATTTGTCGTTTTTATTCAACCTGCTCGTCAACAGGGTCGTACGTCTTGCGGGCATACGGCTCCTTCGGTATGCGCAAAACGACGATAAAGCGGCGTGTGCCGGGCATTTACAGGAATATATCGCGACGGAATTATGCGCATACGGAGCGGTTTCCCGGCCCAGTCAGGTCGTTGCCGCCGCGGATGATGAAGGAAAAATTTCGATTGAAATAGATTCCGATACGACGGTTTCCGGTAATGCAATACGGTTTGCATTCTCATTTTAAAAGAGGAGTTTCTTGTAATGAAAGTTTTCGTCTGCCTTATTCTCATTGCCTCATGCACGACTGTTTTCAGCATGCAACCGGTCGACTCCACCCAGAAATACTTCCGGTATACGGTGAAAAAAGGCGAGTCCATAAGTCTTATATGTATAGATGTTTACGGAAGGTATACCGCGGAAATGGGTAAAATCATCGCCAAAGAAAACCCGACGCTTAAAAACATCAATGTCATTTTTGTAGACCAGCAATTACAATTGCATAATCCGGCATTCAAAACGGCTCCGGCGGCCAAGAAAGAAGAGCTTTTTGAGAAGAAAATAGCAATAACGCAAGGAGTGGTCACTTATGTCGAAGGTGAAGTATGGCTTATCCCGAAAGGAAGCACGGTAAAACAACCGTGTAACCCCAATACGGTCGTTAATCCCGCCGATGTTATCCGGACAGGAGCAAACGGCAGGGCAGAGCTCATCATTAACCGGGAAACGGTCGTACGCATCAAAGAAAACACCAAGTTGGTTGTCGAGGCTTTCCGCGACGTCGAAAAAAACGCAGGCAAGACGCAAATGGGGTTTTCCGTGGGCTCGGTATGGGCTAAAATGAAAAAATTTAAGGATAAACTCAGTCGTTTCGAGCTCGAACTTCCCACGGCGATAGCGGGCGTTCACGGAACGGTATACCAAGCGACGGTCGCCCCGGATAGTTCTTCGGAAGTTAAAGTGTATACCGGTGAGGTTGCCGTCAAAAACAATCCGGCCATGGCCGAGCCGTCTTCAGCCGCGGGTCCCGGCGAAGTGAGCGGGCCGGGCGAAGTCTCGGGCCCCTCGGAGGTTTCCCTGGAACAATGGGTTTCCATTGTTCAGGAAATGCAAAAAATAGCAATAGACAAAAAGGGAAAACCCAGGCCCATTGAACAATTTAAAAAGAACGAAGCCGACTCGTGGGAGCAATGGAATTATCAACGCGACAAGCGGATAGCGCAACTGTTTGAGGAGAGTGGCGAATGAACCTGAAAAAGGCCGCGTTTCTTTGCATCTGCACCGTATTGCTCGCGCTGATTTTGTTCTTTAAGCCTCTCTGGTTTGTCGAGAATTTTTTCTCCGATGTTAATTTTGCCTTTTTAAAGGCACAGCCGGCCTGCGATTCCGTCGTCATCGTCGGTATCGATCCGCAGAGCATTTCGACTATCGGCAGTTGGCCGTGGCCGCGCAGCACTATTGCCGATCTCGTTTCAAAAATAAACACTTATTCGCCGCGGGTTATCGCCGTCGACGTATTGTTTCCGCCAAAGCCCCAGGATTCAACGGGTAATATCGGCCTGGCCGCGGCATTGCAAGGAGTATCGAAACTCATTCTGCCTTTTCGGGCGGGCGCCATAAGCGAGGCGACCTCGACTTCGGTTACCGCCGAGGTTTTCCGCCAAAGGTTTTTGATGGTGACCGGCGCCAAAGATCTCGAAGGCATGACATTGTTTAAGGCGAACCGTATCGACCCGTCGGATCCGATGTTCACCAAATCGTCCCTGCAAAGCGGCGTCATCAACGTTACAACAAGTAAAGTGGATCAGAAAATCCGTGAAATCGTGCATGTCATCCGGGTCGGCGACGATTTTTATCCCTCATTCGGGCTCTGCGCCGTTTCCGCCTATTTGGGTCTTAAAGCCGAGGAATTTGCACTCGACGGAAAAGGGCATGTCTTTTTTGGAAAGCATATTGCTTTACCCATTTCGTCCTATGCCGGCAGTACTCAAATTCATTTCAGAGGCCGCCCCGGCACCGTTAAAACTATCGCGGCCGCCGATGTACTAAAAGGTTCTATCGATGCGGCAACCCTTAAAGACAAGCTGGTATTTCTCGGCGTGACCGACGCCGGCGCCGGCGCAGATTTTTTTGCAACGCCGGTTTCGCCGCAATTTCCCGGCGTGGAACTGTGGGCCACCGCTGCGTCCGATATTTTGCAAAAAAACTGGATTTCGCAAACACCCGCTTTGTTGACAATACTGAACATTCTCCTGGCTTTGGCGTTGTTTCCCGGTTGCGCCATCATGTTTGGCCCTCAAAAAAAAGTTTTGTCTCTTTCAGTGGGCGGCGTCCTCCTGGTTGGCGCGTTTTCGATCGGCGTGTTTGCATTTTCGACCCTGCAGTGTATCTGGGACATTGCCGGTCCCTTGACAGCATGGTTTTTTTCCATTTTGTACATCGCGGCGCAAAAAGGGCCCATGGGTTTTATTGAAATTGCACCTTTCAATTTCGATGTGCCGCAACAGGCGGACCACGATTATTTGCCTGCGCCGAAAGAAGAAGATTTTCTGAGGGGTTTGCCCGAAGCGGATACCGCCTCGCATATTGCGCACAAATTGACAATCGCGTCGAGAAAAAATGCAAGTCTTTCACACGAAACTTTTTCCGGGACGCAAATCGAAGAGCATATGTACGGCAAGCCCGGAATTCGGAATGCCGAGAAGGCTGCCGATTCGCCTGCGCCCACGCCGCTTACGGTGGAGCAGACAGCGCAATTCGGCGAATTGTGCGGCGGACGAATCGTCCGGCTTCTCGGAAGCGGCGGCATGGCCGATGTGTATTTGGTCTGGAATCCCCGCATCGAAATGTACCGGGCCGTCAAGGTGATTAAACCCGGTCAGCCGTCGAATCTTTTGGCACGGTTCGAAACCGAAATCAGGATACTGTCGAAATTGTCGTATCAGCATATCGTCCAGTTTTACAACGTGGGGGAATGGTTTTCTCTTCCGTATATTGAAATGGAATTCGTGCCCGGCGCTTCCCTAGAAGATGTTTTGACTAAATGTAAAGTACTCACTCCTCAGGAGACCGCTGCAATAGGAATCGTCGTGTGCCGGGCGCTCGATTACGCTCATATGAAAAGCACCACGATTTACGGGAAAAATTATAACGGTGTCATACATCGCGACCTTAAACCCGCGAATATCATGTTGTCGAAAAGCGGCAGAATAAAACTTGCCGATTTCGGGATAGCCAGGCCGCAAAGCGTCAGCTTGCATACAATGGATACCGGTACCGTTGTAGGAACCTTGCCCTACCTTGCTCCCGAGCAAATGAACGGCGGTCAGGAACTATCATCCCAGGTCGATATTTACGCCTTGGGAGCAACGCTGTACGAATTCCTCGCCGGTGTGCGTGCTTTTCCGCAAACCGACGTCACGGCGTTGATTTCCGCAAAAGCGACGGGTGCATACGAACCGCTGTCCGGCATATCCGGCGCGAAACAATTCAACGATATTATAGCAAAAGCGATGGCGATAAAACCGGCCGACCGCTACGGTTCGGCTGCCGCAATGGAGAAAGACCTTGACAAAGTTATGCGTTCGCTCGGCGAAACGTCGGGATATGCGGTTCTGTCGCATTTGGTGGGACGCTTTGCATCCTAGGGTTTAATTTTTTAACGGAACGGTATTGGCGAATTTTATGACCTATTATTATTTGGAAGTGTTACAGGGAATTGAAGTCGGCCGTCGTTATCTGCTGGCGGATGGTGCCATAAGCATCGGCAGAAGCTCGCAAAACACCTTGGCGCTTAACCCGTCCGAAAAAAGCGTTTCGGGCCATCATGCGATCATATATAAATCGCTCGACCATTTTTCCCTGCAAGACCTCGAAAGTACGAACGGTACTTTTGTCAACGAAGAAAAAATCGTGGAACGAGATCTGGTCCAGGGCGATATAGTCGGGTTCGGCAAAAACGGTCCACGGATGAAGCTGGTTTTCTCCGATCGCGAATTGTCTACGGGGCCTCTTTCGCCGAAAATGGTTTCCTCCGAATCGACGAGCATACGCACGGTCGAAGATGATGTCCATCGTTTCGCGTCGTCCAATCCGACGGAATCAACGGGCAAAGAAAGCCTGGAGCTCATCACCAATGTTCGTCTGAAAATGCCGCAAAACAACCCGTTCGAATCATCGTCGAAAACCATGGAAATGGAAAAGAAAATACTCGATAAAAAGCTCGGTGCAAGCGACATGCATAATCTCATGAAAGACGGCAAACGGCTCGAACGGATAATCGACCGCGGCAATATCAACGAAACGCAAGTTTCCATGCTTCGAACCGTTCATTCGGCGCATAAAAAATCCAATAAGCAATGGATGTTGATTCTCGGCGTCGTCATAGCGGTATCTGTCGTGGCGGTCTCTTTTTTCGCCATCAGGGCCGCCCAATATAAAGCGCTTTTGTCAAAAGGGCTCACGTTAAAAGCGAAGTTGGACGTCTATGAACAGCAAATAGAAGTTGCGAAC
Source organism: Fibrobacteria bacterium (assembly GCA_037447435.1). GTDB lineage: Bacteria > Fibrobacterota > Chitinivibrionia > Chitinivibrionales > FEN-1185 > FEN-1185. Next base: position 13,642 of record JBBIGR010000002.1, on the reverse strand, counting down.
AAAGATCCCGATGGAAACAAGCGAAAGCTCGATTCTCTTATCGCGGAACTCGACAAGGCAAAAGCGCTTTTGTCGTCGGTCAAGCAGGACGTTCGACAGAACGATTATAACAAGTTTTATTCCGATCCCATGGAAAAAACAATCGACGAAGTGCTCATGCGTTTCGGGGAGACCGATTACCATATTCCCAAGGAAATGGTCGCCCGTGTCAAGTATCACGTTTCGATATACAGCGGAACCCTCAAAAGCACCATCGGAAGGTATTTGATCCGTAAAGACCAGTATTTCCCCATGATAAAAAGAGTGTTTCGGGAATCGAACCTTCCCGAAGATTTGGGGTATGTTTCCATGTTGGAAAGCGGATTCAATCCGCGGGCTTTATCGCCCGTCGGTGCCCGCGGCATGTGGCAATTCATGCCCTCGACCGGGAAACGGTATTCCCTTCGCGTCGACGATCAAATCGACGACCGGCTCGATCCTGAAAAAGCAACCTATGCCGCAGCGGAATATTTCAAGGAACTTATCGGCATATTCGGGGGTAAAAGCTCGGTCATGCTCGCCATGGCCGCATACAATGCGGGCGAAGGGCGCGTCATGGGCGCTTTGCGCAAAATCGACAACCCGATGCGTAACCGCGATTTCTGGTATATTTACAGAATGGGATATTTGGCCGAGGAGACCAACGAATACATTCCCCGCGTCATTGCATTGCTTATTATTTCAGAACATCCGCAGCAATACGGGTTTGTTAACCTGCAAAGCGTGCCGCAAAATCAGCTCGAATCCGAAAAAGACTTTATTCCTTTGGACAATCCGTTTAAAAGTCAGTAATGCAAATTCCTTCTTATTCTTATATATCCGAACGGGAATGGGGCGAGCGCATCGCAACGGCGGATGCGCTCGCCTCGTCGTGCATGCTTTGCCCCCGGCAGTGCGGCGCGCGGCGATTTGCGGGTGAAAAAGGGTATTGCGGCGCAGATGACACCCTTGTCATTTCCAGTGTTTTTCCCCATCATGGCGAAGAACCGCCGATTTCGGGTACGCACGGTTCGGGCACGGTGTTTTTTTCCAATTGTTCGCTGCAATGTTGCTTTTGTCAGAATTACCAGATTTCCCAGGAAGGCGAGGGCACGGCATATTCGATCGAAGAATGTGCGGCGTCGCTTTTGTCGTTGCAAAAACAAAAAGTCCATAATATCAATTTTGTCACCGGTTCCCATTACATCCCCTGGATTTTAAAAGCCCTCAGGCTCGCTGCCAAACAAGGATTATGCCTTCCCCTGGTATGGAACAGCAGCGGCTACGAAACGGTACAGGCAATGGCACTGCTGAAAGGAATCGTGGACATCTATCTGCCCGATATGAAATACGGGACAAACGAAAGCCCCGGCACGTATTGCCGCGCACCGCAGTATGTGGAAATCAACAGGCTTGCTGTGCGGGAAATGTTCCGTCAGGCCGGGCCGCTTGCGGTCGATAAAAACGGGATCGCCTACCGAGGAACGTGCATCAGGCATTTGGTCTTGCCTTTCGATAAGTCGGGTTCGAACGAGGTGGCGGATTTTATTGCGAGAACATTCGATCCCGCCGATATTACCGTAAGTCTTATGGCGCAATTCAGGCCGATGCACAAAGCCGGCGATTATCCCGAATTGTCGCGGTGCATCACCCGGGAAGAATACGCATTTGTACAGGAACTGTTCGAAAACGTGGGGGTCAATTTGTTTTGCCAGGAACAGGAAGCGCTCGATGAAAGTTTCTGTATCGATTTTTCAAAAAGAAAAACCGAACCGCTCACGGGGATATGATTGCCGCTATGGCACGACCGAACGCCCGGGGGAAAATCTTAGGCGTTACACGAATAGATCTTCCCAGCTGCCGTTCGAAGCTTTCGTATGGTTTTTTTTCTGACAGCGTGCTTCTTTATCAATAGCATGAAGGAAAAAACGGGCGACGGTAAAAACAATTCCCGCAAATATCAAAGCCGCTATTGCGATCAAATACCATGAATGACGTTTTTTTGATGAAAACATGAAAGATCCCTGTTGATTGTTGTATTGTTGCTTTTTTCTCGGCAAGCCCCTGGCAACACCAGCGACAAGTCCACATACAATAATATAATTCAGGATTTTATTTGTGAAGGTTTCCGATATTATAAACTTTTTTAAATCATTATTTGCAGTTGGATGTTTTTTTTGATATTTTACTTTCATACCAATATTGTAAAAACCCGGGATTTAATCAGGAGGTAATGGATGTTACGGAAATTTTTTATTATTTGTTCGGCGTTATGCGTGGTCGGTTTTATGGCTGCAGGATGCGCGAAAAAGGTTACAAAAATCGACGAACCGCTTTCAAAGCCCGCACCCGAGCCCAAAGCCGCCGAAGTGCAGGCGCCGCAATCCATGACCCCAACCGATTCCTTCAAGGTCGAAGATCTCGACAGCAAGACTCGGGAAATTTTGGTACCCATTTATTTTTCGTACGACAAGTACGATCTGCTTCCCGAATCCGTGAGCAAGCTTGAAAAAATCGCGCCGTTTTTACAGGGTAAAACGACGCTGCGCGTGCTTATCGAGGGAAACGCCGATGAACGCGGTTCCAACGAGTACAACATGGGTTTGGGAGAAAGCCGTGCGCGTACGGTCAAGAATTACCTGACAACCTACGGCGTTTCCGATTCCCGCCTCGAAATTACATCGTATGGCAAAGAACGTCCCGCATTCCCCAACTGCGGGTCCGATGAATCCTGCCATGAAAAAAACAGAAGAGTGGAATGGAAAATTCTCGCAAAGTAAACAACGCGGAACACGTCCGTTTTTTGACGCTTGCATAAATTTCGTCATGATACTGAAAAAAGCCTGATTACCGATCAGGCTTTTTTTTATGGACAGCAAAGTTCCGCAATGGTATGATATCACACTGCGCAAAAAGACACGCCGCTTTCGCTTTCACGCTGCTTTGATCAGGGTCTTTTGCCCAAGAAGTCGCATATGTAAGCAGGGTACTATCGCAAAGCTCTTTTTTCAGGCTTTTTCTTGAAAACTGCTAAGAGAGGATGTATTTTCCAAAGACTAACTCGAAATTTGCATTCGCATCCGTTATTCACATACAAACAGGAGGCTTAGATGGCTAAATATGTTTACTTTTTCGGCGGCGGGAAAGCCGACGGGAACGAATCGATGAAGAATCTGTTGGGTGGCAAAGGTGCCAACCTTGCCGAAATGGCAGGACATCCCCAGCTTAAATTGCCGGTCCCACCGGGATTCACCATTACCACAGAAGTTTGCACATACTACTACGACAACAAGAAAACTTATCCGAAAGAACTTAAGGACCAGGTCAACAAGGCTCTTGCGGCTGTTGAAAAACTCATGGGCAAGAAATTCGGCGATGCCAAAGATCCTCTTCTCATGTCGGTTCGTTCCGGTGCACGCCGTTCCATGCCCGGTATGATGGATACCGTTCTTAACATCGGTCTTAACGACACGACAATTCAGGGGCTCATTGCAAAAACAAACAATCCCCGTTTCGCATACGATGCGTATCGCCGCTTGGTCATGATGTATGCAGACGTTGTTATGGAAAAAGCAGCAGGTATCGAACCCAAAGGCGGAAAAGGCATTCGCAAAGTTCTCGATGAAAAACTCGAAGCTGTAAAACATGCCAAAGGGTATAAGAACGATACCGAACTCACTGCCGACGATCTTAAAGCGCTTGTTGTCGAGTTCAAGAAAACCGTTAAAGACGTTTTGGGACAACCATTCCCCGAAACACCGCTCGAACAGTTGTGGGGCGGAATCGGTGCCGTGTTCATGAGCTGGAATGGCAAACGCGCCATCGACTATCGCCGTATCGAAAGAATTCCTGACGATTGGGGTACAGCAGTCAATGTTCAGAGTATGGTTTTCGGAAACATGGGCGACGATTCCGCAACCGGTGTTGCTTTCACCCGCAACCCTGGAAACGGCGAAAACATGTTCTACGGCGAATACCTTGTCAATGCACAGGGTGAAGACGTTGTCGCAGGCATTCGCACTCCCGCGCCGATCAACGATTATTCCCAGAACGACCAGAGCCGTCACCTTCCCACACTCGAACAGTCGTTCCCTGTTTGTTACAAACAGCTCGACCAGTTCCAATCCCGTTTGGAAAAGCATTACAAAGACATGCAGGACATCGAGTTTACAATCGAAAAAGGCGTACTGTATATGCTGCAATGCCGCGTTGGAAAACGCAACGGTGTTGCCGCTGTCCGCATGGCTGTCGATATGTACAAAGAAAAGTCGATCGATGCCAACACCGCTATCATGCGCGTTGGTCCGAACCAGCTTGTCGAACTCTTGTTGCCCATGATCGATCCTAAAGCCGAACTTGCGACTCCGATCATTGCAAAAGGTCTGCCTGCAGGTCCCGGTGGTGCAAAAGGCCGTGTCGTGTTCACCAGCAACGACGCTGTTGCTTGGGGCGAACGCGGTGAAAAAGTGATCCTTGTCCGTGAAGAAACATCTCCCGAAGATGTCGACGGCATGCACAAGGCACAGGCCATTCTCACCCTCAAGGGCGGTATGACCTCCCACGCGGCGCTTGTTGCTCGCGGTTGGGGAAAATGCTGTATCGTTGGCTGCAGCGATCTCACCATTGCAGACGACAACAAATCGTTTACAACAAAGAACGGCAAAACAATTAAGGAAGGCGAATGGATCACGCTCAACGGAACAAAAGGCACGGTCTATGAAGGCAGCCTTCCGCTTGTTGAAATCGACATTGCCAAGAACACGACATTCACCGACCTTATGAAACTCGTGGACAAAGTCCGCGTTCTCAATGTCCGTACCAATGCGGATACCCCGAAAGATGCCAAAAAGGCAGTCGAGTTCGGCGCAGAAGGTATCGGTCTGTTCAGAACCGAACACATGTTCTACGGCGAAGGGTCCGACAAACCGTTGTTCCTTCTCCGCAAAATGATCATGTCCAAAACCCTTGAAGAACGCAAAGCGGCTCTTGCCGAGCTTGCTCCTTTCGTCAAGAAAGACATCAAGGCGACCATGGAAGCCTTAAACGGCCTCCCGGTTACCATTCGCTTGCTCGATCCTCCGCTTCATGAATTCGTGCCGCATGCCAAAGACAAACTCGACGCACTCGGCAAAGAATTGCATATCGACGCAACCGAACTTCATCGTCGCGCAGAATCTCTCAAAGAAAACAACCCGATGCTTGGCCATCGCGGTGTTCGACTTGGTATCACCTATCCTGAAATCACCGAGATGCAGGTTGGTGCTATTCTCGAAGCTGCAGGCGAGCTCATTAAAGAAGGCAAGAAGGCTTTCCCTGAAATCATGATCCCGGTCACCTGTTCGGTCAACGAAATCAACGACCAGAAGGTGCTTGTGGACAAGGTTTACAAAGAAGTTTGCGCAAAACTGGGTGTCAAGAAAATCACGTACATGTACGGAACCATGATCGAAATTCCGCGCGCAGCTTTGTTGGCCAATAAAATGGCGGAAACAGCCGAGTTCTTCTCGTTTGGTACAAACGACCTTACGCAGATGAGCTTCGGTTTCTCCCGCGACGATATCGGCAGCTTCCTGCCTGATTATCTCACAAAGAAAGTGCTGCCCATCGACCCGTTCCAGACAATCGATTTCGACGGTGTCGGCGAGCTTATCAAAATCGGAATACAGCGTGGTCGTTCGGTCCGCGAAAAACTCAAAGTGGGTATTTGCGGCGAACACGGCGGAGATGCGGATTCAGTCAAGTTCTGCCATAAAATCGGTATGAACTATGTTTCATGCTCACCGTTCCGCGTTCCTATCGCCCGTTTGGCCGCAGCTCAGGCTGCAGTCGAAGACATCCTCGCTGCAAAGAAACCTGCTGCTAAAAAGGCTGCTGCAAAGAAGCCTGTTGCCAAGAAAAAAGGCAAAAAGTAAGTAGCTGGTTTTAAGTGCTTATATTTATGGATTATCTACGCTTTTGCGTAGATAATCCATAAAGAAAACTTATCCCATGGGAAGCATGAGGCGAGTTAGAATAAAAAAAGCAAGGCCTTACGGCCTTGCTTTTTTTTATTTCATTTTGCATTCTGTAGGGGCGCAAAATTTTGCGCCCTTTTGATTTTCATCCCATCATCCTGTCCTCCTGCGAATTTTCATTACTGAATCAAACAGTACATTGCTTATTACTTGTTTTTTAAAAATTTTATTAAATAATTGCTGGTAATGTTAGATGCTTCGGATAAATAAACATGAATTATAAAATTTATTATTTTTAAAATAAATTTAAATATTTTGTTATTAAATGTTGATAGTTGCTCAAAATTGCTTTATATTATCCATAGTTCGCAGTTTTAATAATCGGGGAATCATATCAGAAAGGGTGCGTGTATCATGAAAAAAAGAGACAGGATTATTATCACGGTTCAATGTGTCGTTGCGCTATTATGCGCATGCACTTCGCCGACATCCACGGCAAATACTGCAGGTAATGTAATTGCGTTATCACAAATCAAATTTGGCAATACCGATGTTGCCGGCTGGACGCTCGATTCGACGCATGGATATACCGAATATTCCACGAGTAATGCCTTTTACGCCGCGGTAAACGGGGCCGGGAAAAAGTTTGTGGATTCCGGTATGGTTCGGGCGGCGATTCAATTTGTCGAGCACGGCGACAGTATTTGCAAAATTTGGATTTTGGACTTCGGAACAGCTGCAAAGGCAACCAATGTATACAGGATGCGATTGAATGATGTGACAAAACCGGTTCTGTCTCCGTCTTTTTCACAGGATGTTGCAATGGTCGACACCTCTTCAATGTACGGGAATATGACATTCGGGCATTTTCAGCAATTTTATTGCGAGTTTACTTTTTCAAGTTTTTCGTCTTGTCTTGAATCGGTCGATGCGTCCGACAAGTTTTTAAAATCCTTTCAAACCAAGATTGCCGCAGTCAAGTAACCGTGTAACCCAAAAAAGGTGTCATATGAAACGTCGAGATTTTCTTAAGACCGCTTCAGCGGCAACAACGGCGTTGTCCCTGTCGCCCGTGTTGAAGCGTGACGTATTTGCGCAGTCGCCTAAATCGAAAGTCGTTATTGTCAAAGACACGCAATGCTACGTCGCCGGCAAAGCGGACGAAGCTAAAATCCAGGAAATGGTCGACCAGGCCATAATGAATCTTACGGGGCAATCTGTCAAGGCCGCGGCATATGAAGCGCTATTTCCCAAGCCGGTTACGTCAACGACAAAAATCGCCATCAAATACAACGGTTCGAGCGGCAGCTACAACGGCAATACCGATCAGGTGAATACGGTTAAAACCCCGTATATGCTTGTCAAGGCATCTCTGATCAAGGGGCTTCAATATATGCTGAACGGAAAATTTCCGGCAGCCAATATTTCCCAACACAATAACGATAAGCCGGCTTCGTCGGGTAATCCCGGGTTTACCATCGGCAGCAGCGCCTGCAAGTTCCAGGACCCTATCGTCAATGTGGATTATATCATCAATATGCCCGTATGCTGGGCAACGCGTTCCGATATCGCCGGCGTATCATTGTCGCTTAAGAACATGATGGGAACTATCGTTGTCTTGGGTCAGCCCGACCAGTCTGCCATGCATGCCTATTATTACAATGCCGCGAGCCCGTCGCTTTCTATCATCAGCAGCCAGCCCACATTGAAAAACAAACAGGTGTTGGTACTTATCGACGCCATATTGATGCGTACCAACGACGGCCCTTTCGGAAACCCGACAAACACTTCGTATTCAATTATAGCAAGTAAAGATATGGTCGCGGCAGACTATCAGGGCATGCTGCTGCTTAAAGCGAACGGATTACCGGCCGATCGTGAAACTGCGGCCCGAAACGTGTTCAATCTTGCGGCCACGGGATCGTATAAACTTGGGACCAACGATCCGAACAATATGGATATCGTCAATCTTGCGCCGCCGTACCCCGACGTGACGGTAACCCACAGCGGGCTTTCGGCGGAAAAAATCGGGCTCCGTGTAAGCATTCGGCATGAGGCGAATTCTCCGTTCGTTCATTTTGATGTCGACAAGATAAATAGCGAAAAAACGCATCTTGCGGTCCATGCGCTCAGCGGTGCGAAAATCTGGTCTTCAACCGAGCTTGTTTGGAATTGTCAAACTTCGGGAGGCGGTAAAGTCGGTCGCGGTACGTATCTCTTTGTCCTGTCCGTGGGAAGCGAAACCGTTCGAGGGCAAATCTGCATAAGTAAATAACCAAATCCTTTTTCCGGATAATTGAATTGACCGCTGCAAATGCCTTGCAGCGGTTTTTTTTGCGCTTAAAGTATATTTTTGTTCTTAAATCCAGTAGAAAAGGTATTACCATATGCTCGAAGTCGACTTTCATTCGCATACGCATTTCAGCCAATGCGGCCTACACAGTGTCATAGAAATGCTTACTGCGGCAAAGAAACTCGGTTTGACCGCGCTTGCACTTACCGACCATGGGCCCGTACTCAAAAGCACGACCCCAAGCACTTTTTTCGACCGGTTATTCGATCCGGTTCCGGGCATCCGGCTGATTAAAGGTATGGAATGCAACATCGCGGGAGAAAACGGGGAAATCGATTTTCCAATGCGGTATTTGCAATGGGTCGACATTGTGTTGTTGGGATTGCATCCCCATTTGCCTAAAAAACAGACCGTAGCGCACAATACCGGGCTTTTGATCAGGGCCCTCGAGAAAAACGCGTTTGTCGATATCGTGACGCATCCCGAGGACGTGGAATATCCGGTTGATTTTAAGGAGCTTGCATTATTTGCAAAAGAGCATGGCGTGGCGCTCGAATGCAACAACTCAAAAATATTGAACAACCGCGTTTCAAAAGAATTGATGATGGAATATCTTGCGGTTTGCAATTCGGTCGGATGCCTCATTGCCATCAATTCCGATGCGCATGCAATCGGTGAAATCGGGCTCGACAATTCCGTCCGCCCTCTGCTCCAAACCGTCGGATTTCCGGAAAATCGTATCGTCAACCAAACCGCAAACAGCGCATTCGAATTCATGGAAAAACGCAAAGCGATAAAAAAGCGGATTCTGGATTCAAATAAGGGAAAATGACGCTTCTTTTGTGTGTACTGCGCCATCCGGCGTCAGCGTACTTGAGTATAAATGGAATTCATTGATCGGGATGTCCGGGAATTTGAGCAAGGCATTTGCGGAAATGAAGCCCATAATCCTGTCAATCGGAGATTCTTGTCTGAGACGCGCAAGGGTAATATGAGGATGGTATTTCCGCTCCTCGTTCTCGTACCCGAGTTCCTGCATACGCAGTTCAATGGAATCTTTCAATTCGCTAAACGGCTCCGAAAGCTCGATACCAGCCCAAATAATGTTCGGTTTCCGTCGCGGCGGAAAATATCCCACACCTTTAATGTTCAGCGAAAAACGGGAGCGGTTGACGCTTTCTAGAATGTCAATAGTCTCCTCGAGCTCCGCATCGTCGGTATCGCCGATAAACCGGATGGTACAATGCATTTGGTCCTTTGATGTCCACCGGGCGCCGGGAATACCGAAACAAAGGTTTGCCAGGTCGTCCCTGGTTTTGTCCGGAAAATCAATTGCAATGAATAATCGGTGCATAAAAAACACCACGCAAAAAAAATAAAAGTGTAGAAAAGGGATACTGAAAATCGCAGTATCAAAATACTTTGTTCCCGGATTCAAACCCATACTTGTTCTTTATTTGCCACGAGGGCGGGAGGAAATTATACTATTATCGTGCGTCCCCGAGCACATCGCCGATGAGTGGGACCGAACATGCAAAAGCGAATTAACAATCACATGTAAAGGATATGCCATGATCACTGTTCTCTCTGTCGCACAAATGAGGAAAATAGACGGAATGGCAATAGCCGGCAATCACGAAATCGGGTATGCGTATATGAATAAAGCGGCAAAAGGCCTCTACGATATTGCCCGTGAACTTGCGCCCGATCCCAAAGCCGGAGACATTTCGGTATTCTGCGGCAAGGGTAATAACGGCGGCGACGGATTTTCCGTCGCATCATTACTCGTCGAGGCAGGGTATTCCGTCATGTGCTATGCGTTATGTCAACCGGAGACGCTGCAGGGCGAAGCCAAAATGGCATTTGATCATTACGATTCCATTAAGGGAAATTTTATGGTCTTGGACGATGTTGCGGATTTGGTGTCCATTGATAAATGCAGTTTGATAATCGATGCGGTACTCGGAACGGGAATAAAAGGCGATCCGCACGGAATCAGCGCCGAGGTTATACAGGCGATCAATGATTCGGGGGTACGGGTTTTGGCTGCCGATACTCCTTCAGGCCTCGATAACGATCAGGCTCTTCCTATGAACCCGTGCATACATGCGCATACAACCGTCGCAATGGGATTTCCGAAAATCGGTTCATTCTTTTTTCCCGGACGAAGCGTGGTCGGGAGATTGCATATTTGCGACTTGGGGTATCCTAAAGATCTTATCGACATGCAATCGAATAAAACCTTTTATCCGGAATTGCCCGATTTTAAGGAATTGTTACCCCCGCGCAAACCCGACGGGTCTAAGTTCGATCATGGCGTCGCGATGATGATTTGCGGTTCCCGGGGAATGGCGGGTGCGGCCGTTTTGGCTTCACAGGCCGCCATGCGTACCGGATGCGGCATGGTTCATTGTTTTTCGCCCAAGGGCATACTGCAAACGCTTGCCGGTAAATTGACAGAAGTTGTTTTGCACGGTATCGATGAATCGCCCCTGGGGACGCCCGGGTTTTCCTCCTTGGATTTCCTGCTTGAAAAATCAAAGCAATTCCAGGCCGTTTGCATTGGCCCGGGAATTTCTCACGAGGAGGAAACGTCCCGGTTGGTAAGAAATTTTATTGCCTGGTGTCCGACATCATGCGTTTTGGACGCCGATGGTCTGAATGCATTCAAAGGAAAAGTTCAGGAACTTAAAAACCATGCGTCGCCGCTGGTCATTACGCCGCATAAGGAGGAATGGGCCCGATTATTCGGACCTCTCCCCAAAGAACCGCTGGAGGTTGTCGAAATAGTGCGCAAAACCGCCAAAGAATTCGGACTGACCGTACTTTACAAAGGATTCCCGACGATCGTTGCGGTTCCGCAGGGCGATGTGTTCCTGTTGCCGTACGGTAATTCCGGAATGGCAACCGCCGGGAGCGGGGATGTCCTGAGCGGCACTATCGTTTCCCTTATTGCCCAGGGTGTTTCCGTGCCGTATGCGGCGATGCTCGGGGCGTATATCCATGCGAAATCCGGAGAATTGGCGAGCGAGGAATTGACCGAATATTCTGTTATAGCAAGCGATATCGTCGGGAATATTTCCAAAGCCATGAGGGTTTTGACAAAAAAGAGCAGCCGTTGCTACTGAGCCGAATAAAGGGCGGTTCCGATCAGCGTCAGGTTTTCGACGTACGTATGTTCAAAATCGACGTTTTGCCGCAGGTATTTCCAGGCGCCGCCTCCGGCAAGCACGATGCAATCGTTTCCGAACAACGATTTGTATTTATCGACAATATGGGTAATGGCGCCGCAGGTTCCCAGAATCACACCCGCATGAATGCATTCCTCCGTGTCGGTACCGGGAAAAGTCAGTGCGGTATCAAGACTGTTTACAAACGGAAGCTCATTTGTATTGTCCTTGAGGCTTTTAAACTGGGTGAGTATTCCGGGCAATATCGTACCGCCTAAAAACGTGTCGCCTTTTTTTAAAAAATCAATGGTCGTGGCTGTTCCCGAACAGATAATGATCTTGTTTTGCCCCGGATGCACCGCGTGCGAATACAGGGCATTGGCAATACGGTCGGTGCCGAGTTTTTCGGGATTTTTATAGACTACGGAAATCGGCAACTCGGAATGCCATTTCATCCAGGTAGCCGATAAAAAACCGCAATTGTCAATATTGGTCAGGATAACCTGCCTCAACGATCGGTTTACGCTGCTCACGACTACGGGGACGCGTGCCTTCTCATACCCTTCGCAAAGCGACGAGAGCGATAGTAAAAGTTTTTGAGTAATTTCCTTTGTCGGAAATACCTCGATTTTAAGGCAATGCAATGTATGCACATCGATAAGTCCGGCATGGGTGTTGGTATTACCGATATCTACGGCGAGGGTAGGATGTTTTGTTTTCATGGCTTCTAATGAAATTACTTTTTTATTCCGACACAATTGCCGAAAATCGGAATTTGCCAAGAGAGGCGTGTGAAAAATGTTTGGTGCCCGTTTAATCTGTTCAGAGAAATCTGACGGTTCCTGAAATGCGGAATTCTTTTCCCGCATCCGTTTCAACTACAAGGCGGCCGTCGGGCAATACGCCGGACAATATGCCGCGAATATCCGAAATTTCGATGGGGCTTCCGATTTTGTAAAGCAGTTTTCCGTATATTTCGTGTGCGTCGTCCGCGGGAATGGTTTTAAATTTCTCGAACCGTTTCACGATATCGCACAGGAGGTCCGAAAGCTCTGTGGTTTTTCCTGTTTCAGAAAAAAGCGACGTAGCGATGTTTTGAATGTCGTGGGGAAAATTCTCAATGCGAATATTCACGTTGATTCCGAACCCGATGATCAGATGCTTATCCGAAAAAACGGTCGATTCAAGCAGAATCCCGCAGATTTTTTTTGCAGACCAATAAACATCGTTCGGCCATTTAATCGCAAGCGGCGCATCGGGGTATACAGCCTTGACAGCGTCGACTATGGAAAGGCAAATTGCTCTATTGTAAATAAAATGGTTTTCAACTGTCGTCACCGGACAAACGATAGTCGCGAAAATTCCGCCCGGTTCGCAGGAAAAAAAAGAATTGCCTCGCTGGCCCCGGCCCGCTGTCTGACTTTTCGCGATAACGACGGTAAGGCCGCTGTCCGAAAAATCCGTGAGGCTTTTTGCAAACGTGTTGGTCGATTCAATGGAACCGAAATAATGGAGTTTATGGACAAAAGGCAAAGAAAGGAGTTTTAAAAAGGGGTTTTCTATTTCTTCCATTATTTAAAAATACATCAGACATCCTAGTGGCGATATGCTCCGCAAAGCCTTGTAAAAATTAATATATACACACGCCAATGCCGTTTTGTTATTATAGTACTATGGGACAAAATAAAAAAGGGGCATTGTTCATTGCGACGATCGTGGTTTCAGTTATTCACTGCAGCACCGAAACTGTTCCGACGTCATATGTTTCACCGCATGCGCTCGTGGCGTTTTCAGACTCGCTTCCCGCGGCAGGAAATCCAAATGCGGCATTTCCGGTACCAAGCGAAGCCGGCCCCATCGACGTTTCCACCCCCGATCATATTGTCGGTTCCGGTACGCCGCAGTCGTGTACGGCCGATTCCTTTGTCGCCGCAGTTGCAAAGGGCGGAAAAATCGTTTTCAGCACGGGCGGAAAGCCGGTCACGATCACCCTAAAAAAAACTGCCAAAGTTTTTAATGATGCGAGTACCGATGTGGTAATCGACGGCGGCGGGCTTGTGACATTATCCGGCGGCGGCACGACCAGGATTTTGTACATGAACACCTGTGACCAAAATCAACATTGGACTTCGTCGCATTGCGACAATCAGGAAACGCCGCGGCTTACCGTGCAAAACCTTACGTTCATCGACGGCGATTCCCGCAAC
>JBBIGR010000001.1:0-270901 GCA_037447435.1 Fibrobacteria bacterium | reverse complement strand
CATCTTAAAAGATAACTTTCTTCCGTAACGGGGGCCTTTATCTATAATATCAAGTTAATCGATTATTTCCAAAAAAATGGTGTAAACGTTCCAATGTTCCGTCGTATCTTTTTAACCACCGGACGCTCTTTTAAGAAAAAGGCTCTTGAAAGGTATGTCGCATTGCCAGAAGTAAAAAATTTCTATTTAAAATTTCCATTTCCCCATTTTATCTGGGTATGTGAAATTTCTGAGCAGGAATTATATTTAAAAGACTTCAAATGTAACGGAGAAATAATCTGGGACGCAACCCGCAATGTTTTTGATAGTCAATTCGGGATTGCAATCCATCTTCCTGAAATGCTAATATTTGATAATGGTGCAGCGATAAATGAAGAAGAAAATTATTGTCATATGAAAGTTGACAATGTACCATATTGTATATATAAAAACAATTTAAAGGAGATATAATGAGTGTTAATTCAAACCTCGTTCTCCCCGAAAAATATACGAACCGTGTAACTCCATATTTTAGTTCAATTGAGGATTATTACAAAACCAGGGATACTCTATGTTCTGAAATTAAACCTAAAATTGAAGAACTTTATGAAAAGCGTCGAAAAAGCGAAGAAGCTGCTCAAATAAAGCGTTATCGATAAAAGTGGAATAATTTGTTGGTTGTCAAAGCTCTTCGTTGATGCGAAGGGCTTTTTTTATCTAAAACCATATGGCATTGAAACTTTATTTCTCCAACGATGTCGAAACCCTTGCCCAGGATTTTTCGGAAAAGATCATGGAAGCGTGGGACAATCCATTGTCTGCGCCTGTTTTATTGGTGCCCAACCGGAATGTGGAAAAGTGGCTTAAGCTTTACCTGAGTAAAAAAAACAATGTGCTTATCGGGTTGTTCGGCGAGTTCATAGAAAAATTTTTATGGAAAACCCTTGTCGAAAAGAACGCCGCCTATCAAAACCCTTCGCTCATAGACGGCCCGCTTCTTTTGCAGGCCTTATTGCATTGCATGCGGGAAATCGAAGATTGCAGCCAGTGCGACGCGGATATTGTCGCATTACGCAATTACTTGGCCGGAAACGGCGGCGTCGGGGCAACGGCCCGCAAGGTGGGGCTGGCAAGCAGATTGTCGAGCCTGTTTTTGGAATATGAATACAGCAGGCCCGATTTATACGACAATTTCGGCAATGTCCGTTATGAGGGCGTTTTGCGGAAGTGGCCCCAAAGCAATTATTTCGGCAAAAAAAATCCCGACGCATTGGCAATGGAATCCTGGCAGCGCATTCTTTACAATAAAGCAATGGGCCTGATAAAAACGAGCTTGGGAAAAAACTATGTCACGTTGCCCGGCGCCTTAAGCGGCGAGAAAAGCGCACCGAACAAAATAGCGCAAGCCGCAACGGAGTCTGGTTTACAAAAGCCGGTTTTCGTTTTCGGCGTTTCGGGCATGAGCCTTTTTCACAGGCAGGCGCTCGTCGGCATAAGCCAGGCGCAAAACGTGTCGGTTTTTACCCTGAACCCTTGTTCCGCGTTCTGGGAAGACGTCGATACGACCAGAAGGGAAATGCCGCGGCTTACCGGCAAAATAAAAAAAAGCGTTTCCGCAAACCGTTTGCGGTTCGACGATAAAAAATGGGACACGTTTACAAATAATGACTGGTCCGAAAAATCGATTTCCGAATTGTTCGACGCACCGGCCGAAACAGGCGGACCCGACGACAACAGGCTTTTAACCTTATGGGGTATGGCCGGCAAAGAAAACATCACGCTCTGGTGCCAGGCAGTGGAATATCAGTTTGAGGAACATTATAAAGACGGCGATTGCGATACGGTTTTGGGCCAGGTGAAACAAAGCGTGTTGCATCGCAGCAACGTCGCGACGCATCGGTGCAAAACCGAATCCGGGCCCGACGCGTCGCTTGCCCTGCTCAACGCTCCGGGCATAAAACGCGAAGTCGAATCCATGCGCGATTATGTACTCTTATCGCTTCGCAATGACCCGACTCTGAGCCCGGCCGATATCGGCGTGTTCGTGACCGACCCGCTTGCGTACAGGCCCGTGCTTCGCGAAGTTCTCGACGAAAACAATGCGGATTCGCCGTTTTATATTCCCTGGCTTTTAGCCGACGAACAAGGAAAGACCTCGCTGTTTTGTAAGGCCGTGACCGCGCTATTGTCGCTTTCCGAAAAAGACTTTTCGGTATCGGATGTTTTTTCGTTTTTGCGCAATCCGCTCGTTGCAAATGCGTGTGATGTTTCGCCGCACAGCGTTGCTATTTGGGAAAGCTGGGCATTGCAATGCAACGTGAGGTACGGCATGGATGCGGCGCATAAAAAGGAAATCGGCGATATCGATACGGATTGTTCCCATACCTGGCAACGAATGTTCGAACGATTGCTTTTAGGTTTTGTGAGCCAAACCGATATCCGGACCAATACCGAAATCGAAAACCCGTTTGAAACCATCCGACCGGTTTCCGATTCGACCGGTAACAATGCCGAGCAATGCAGCGCTTGTATAAGCAGCATAGAATCTTTGTATCGCGATGTTTGCTTGCTTAAAAAAGTATCATCATGGACAATGGCATCGAAAACACTGATCGGGATTCTGCGAACATGGACCGCGTTTTCGGACGACTTTGCCGAAGAAGAACGGGTAAGCGACCGGTATTACGAAGATATTGCGCTTTTAAAAATCCGCGACTCGTTCGAAGGAGACAAGGCGTTCGACTTTGAGGAATTCAAGGCATTGGCAAAGGAACATGCGGATTTCGAATTGCCGGTTAAAAGCGCGTATTGCACGGGAAAACTAACGGTGCAGGCGGTGCGGCCTTCTCGTGCGATCCCGTTCAGAATAGTGTACGTTATGGGAATGAACGAAGGATCGTTTCCGGGTAATTCCGATGCCGACACGCTCGATCTCAGGACATGGAATCATGTCCCCGGGGATTTGCGGCCGTATCGGCAGGCCCAATATGCTTTTTTGGAATTGCTCGTATGCGCTCGGGAGAAGATGATAATAAGTTTTGTGGGCAAAGACTTGGCAAAAGACACGGATTTGCTGCCCTGCAGCACGGTGTTCGAATTACAGTCGTTTGTCAATGACGCCGTGTTGGAGGAGGTGGAAAAATTCGAGATACATGATATACCGCTTCTTGCCGAAGGCGAATTGTCGGCCGACGATAATAAAAAGCGTCCGGTGTGGAACATGCCGTCTTTTAGCAGGGAAACGGCGATCCTTTCGCACGACGAAGCAATAACCCAAAAACCCGCTAAAAAATCAAATCCGGACGAATCGACGCCGCAAAACAGTGTCCTGACGTTTACAACCGTGCAATGCGCCGCGTTTTTAAAAAATCCGCTCGAATTTACTCTTAAGAAAAACCTGCATTTATACGACGAAGAGAACGACGGTCCGTCCGAGGCAATGGACGCGTATGCGACGAATTCATTGATACGATGGAAAATAAGGCAAGAATTTTGCGACGAAGTCCTGAAGATGCTGTTCGGAAACACAGGCGGAGCCATTCCCGCATTGCCTTCCGTACCCGATTTACAGAAACAATGGGACGTCCTGCTCAAAAGCGTCTACGATAATGTGATAGTACAGGGATTGGCGCCGGAATCGGGATTTACGTTGTTCGACAGTTCCGAAATTTCGCGGGAAACATCGGTATTGGCAAATGCAATTGCCGACGTCGCGCACGAAAAAAACGCGCTGGCATGGGAATGTTTGCCGTGCGAACGCCTGGAAACCGTCGTTAACGCAAGGAAACGGCCGTATTACGAATTTGTTTCGGGAAATGCGACGATACGGCTCGGGTCACCGGCGCATAGGATCGTATACGACCCGCAAAATCCCCTGCGGCGCGAAGTCCTCTGCGTTCTCTTGTCCGACAAAACGATGAATTCGGGCGGCGTCGCAAAACGGAAAGCGCTTTTGGAACCGATTCTGTATTGCATAGCGCAATTGGCAATTAATAATAATGCCGCATATTCCCTTTGTTGCGTCGGATATTCCGATAAATGCAAGAAAGCGGTTTGCGCAAACGTACCGATCGAAATGACTTCGAACGACGCAAAGGACTATATGAGACGATTGATCGACGATATTCGGGATCCGCATCGTCGATTCGACCATTTTCCATTCGAAATCATGGAAGAGCTCTGGGAAACCGGAAAGGATTTTTCGGAGGAAAACATCAAAACCCTGCTCGAAGAAGACGCGGATAATGCGTTTAACAAAATCTATAAAATCAATCTTGAATCGCTTGCCTTGGCGGAAAAAATCGTCCCGTCGGATCCGCTGGGCGAAAAGATTTGCAGAAACAGATTTTCAGTGTTTTTTTCACGTTCCAAGGGGGAAAGTGGAAAATGACTGAGCAAAAAAATGCCTGGGAAGCATTGTCGCTTAAAAACCACGGCTACATCGAAGCGTCGGCAGGAACCGGAAAGACCTACACGATAGAAAACCTTGTTGTCCGCATATTGACCGAGCCCAAAGGCAATCCCTGGAACAGGCAAATCGACCTTGAAGAATTGTGCATCGTTACCTATACCGAAAAAGCGACCGAGGAATTGCGGTATAGGATACGCCGGAAACTCGAAGCAAAGCTCGCGGAAAGTCTTGATGCAAACCCCAACAGCGAATTAATTCGCCATATACAACGGTGCCTCACCCGATTCGACCGGGCCGCGATTTTCACCATTCACGGTTTTTGCAACAGGTTTTTAACCGCCCATGCCTTCGAAAGCCAAAGCATGTTCGGCGAGGAAAATCTTGATGCAGTACCTCTTGCGCAAACGCAGCTGCGCGATCTTATGCAAAAAGAATTGCTGGCCGGCCTCTGGGACAGCAATGAAAAAATTTCCGAAACGCTTGACCGATGGAAGTTGTCGGGCATCGACTCGTTTTATTGCAATGTGTTGTCCATGATACTGTCGTACGACCCGCAGAAAGCCGATTGTCTGCGGCCGCAAAACGCGGCAAAACAAATCCTTGCCGCATACAAGGAATTTGAACTGAAATATTGTATTGCGAATGCGGAAAATCATCCGTACGTCATTGCCTGGAAAACCATAAAAAGCGCATTGCAATTAAAAAAAGACAAACCGAAGAAGGGTTTGCAGTTAAAGGCCCTTTTAAGCAAAACAGGCTTTACAGAAGCAAACGATATCATTGCTTATATGAAAGCAAGTCCGCTCGACGGTGAGGTCATCAAGAAACAAACGACCGATTTGCTTTTGCCCGTGGCCTCGGAATCGTCGGAAGATTACCGGGATTACGACACAATAGCCGGTTTTTTAGGCTCCTTCAACGCCATACCGTTTCGGGAGTTTTGCAGGGACCTTGACATACTGCATTCTGCGTTGCGGGAAAATGAAGACGCGGCCAGGCTGGAAGATTTTTTCGGCATACTAAACCGGGCAAACGCCGCGTTTATCCGGAAAAAACAGGAGCATGGGATTCGGACTTTCGACGACATGATCCTATCGATGCATGCGGTGCTTTACGAAGCAAACAATCAATTGCTGCCGGTTTTACGAAAGCGGTTCCGTTATGGGATAATCGATGAATTTCAGGACACCAATACGCAGCAATGGGACATTTTCAAAAAAATATTTGTCGACGATGCCGCGATCCGGCCGCCGGCGCAAAAAAGTTTTTTGTACGTCGTGGGCGATCCCAAGCAGTCCATATTTTCTTTTCAAGGTTCCGATGTGTCAGTATATCTACGGGCCACCAGGGAACTGAGGCTGGCAAAGGCAAAAGAGGTGGAACTTGTTTGCAACTATCGCAGCAGCACCGCGATTGTCGACGCGTGCAATTGCCTGTTTTCGGCCCATGAGCCGCAGGATTGGTTTTTGCGACAAAAAAGCGATATCGCCTATGCGAAGGCGGGATCGGCGAACACGGTGGCCGATGTCGTTTGCGAACCGCAATGCCTAGAATTGTTAAAAAAACCCCTTGTTTTCAAACAACTCTATGCAATTAATCCCGAGCACGGGAACGAAACACGGACCAAAGCCGAAAAGCAGCAACGATTTGCGTCGTGGATATGCGATTGCATATCGTATTTGACAACCAGCCTCCCAAGCGGTAAAACGCCGCTTTCAATACCGGACGAAAAAACACATGCGCTCCGCAATTGCAATTTAGCCGATACTTGCATCTTGATAGAAAAACACAGCGAAGCGCTCGGGATAATGAAATTGCTGAGACAACGGGGAATTCCCTATACAAAACAGCGCAACAAGGGTTTGTTCGCCTCAATGGAATGCCTGCAATTACTCATCGTGCTCGATGCGGTGCTGCAGCCGCAAAATGTCGTAGCGCTTAAAAAAGCGATGCTCACGAAATTCATAGGACAACATGCAACGGAATTGGAAAACGATGGCGACACCTACGATGCCGAATCCGAAAAGAACGTGACCATTATTTTTCATTGCGCAACTCTCGCGACGAATGAAAAATGGGGGGAAATGTTCGGCGAATTGTTCGGCAATACTTCATATTTGTCATGGTGCAAAACCCTTCCCGATGTTAAACAGCGGGTCGCGGCAATGCGGCAATTAAGAAATTACTGCATGAGAAGGCTGCTGGACAATCACGATTCTCTGGCCGAATTGGTGGCGCGGCTCAGAAACCTGCATACGGGCAACCTGTTCGAATCCGAGGAAGAGGACATTTTCCAAAAGGAAACCGAATCCAAGGCAGTTAAAATATTGACCATGCATTCGGCAAAAGGGCTGGAATTCCCTTTTGTTTTTCTGGCTTGCGGAAAGGGAACCGAAAAAAGCAGGGATTATTACGGCGTGCGGAACAAAGCAGGCGGCACGGATTTCTGGTTCGACAAAACCTGCGGCAAAGCGCTGTACGAAACCGAAAAAGAACTGGAAAGCAGGCGTTTGTATTACGTGGCCTTGTCGCGCGCGAAATTTCGGCTTTTCTTACCTCTGTGGGACGCCTACGATTTTTCAACGAATTCCATTGTTCACAGCGGAAAACGCCACGACGCGAATTCAGCATCCGTGCTCTTTTTGAGCCGCATTTTTCATGCCGCATTGCGGGAAAAAAACAATGCGCGCGTATTGTCTTTCGAGGCGTCGGACAATAAAGAATTGGAAAATGCATTGAAAAAGACCGTGAATGGTCGAACAGCCTACGCGAGTAACGACCGGGCAGCCCATGAAGAGGATTCATTTTCAAAACGAGATGCAAATAGAGTTGCAACCCCAAATATCATCGGAACATGGCCGGTGGGCGTCAATGTTCCGGCGAAGCGCACAACGTTCCAGCAATCGTATTCGGGGCTTGTCCGCATCGCGCAAAAGCTCGGTATACGGGCGAATCCCGGTGCCGACGAAATACATGATACGGAAATTGTACAAGACAGCCCGGATCGCGTCAGGGAGATTCTGGAACCGTCCGCAAAAACCGGCAATGCGCTTCACGACATTTTGGAACAGGCGGATTTTGCCGAATGGACTGCGCCTTTTACGCACGGCAGCTGCCCCGCAAAACTTGTGGAAAATTGCTTGCGCGCAAGGGGTATGCTGACTCAAACCGAAAGCGATTGGCAAATGATAACAGCCGCCGCGGACTGCGTTCGAAACAGCCTCAATTCCCTCATGTACGATGCGGATACGGGCGATCGTTTTACCCTTGCCGACATCCCCAAGGAAAGCAGGAAAACCGAAGCGGAGTTTTATTTTGCTTTCGATACTACGGGGCGGCCGTTTGCGGCAAAGGAAAAAATACCGGACGCGATGCCTAAGCGCCATTCTCACGGAGGATGGATAATGGGGTTTATGGATTTGCTTTTTTGCCGTAACGGGAAATATTACATTGTCGATTGGAAATCGAATTTGATTGCGAATCGCGATTATTCGGCCCAATCGATAAAAAAGAACATGGATCACCATTTATACGATGTTCAATATAAAGTATACGGTTTGGCGCTTCATTGGTGGCTTTCACAGCGCATTGCAGGGTATGATCCCGTGAAACATTTCGGCGGAATTGCCTACGTTTATTTGCGGGGTACCCTTTCCGGCGAAAGGACCGGCATCTGGATGACCAGGCCGACAGTATGGGAGTTGGAGAATGAATGGCCGGAATTTGTCGAAAAGCAAGTATCGCTTTTATGGGGAAACGGCCTATGACAAAACAGAACATGTTCCTGGGGCTTTGGCGAAACCTCGGCCGTTATGAAGCGTCGGCATTAAACCAAAGCGTTGCATTGACTTTTAACGAGAAGGTTTTTCTTGAACTGTTTTTGGCAAACCTGGTTTCTTTATTCGATGTCCGGCTCTGCAAAACGCTTTCGGACCTGGCGTTAGGAAGGGGACAAACAGACGGGGATTTGGAATTGTTTTTACTCATGATGGCCGCATCGCTTAATCAGGGAAACGTGTATTTGCCGGCAGGCGAGGAACAAATGCGCATCGAATACGGCAAATTCCATGACCAGGCGGTTTTAATTAATAAAAGTAACGGCACGAAAAGCGAACAACCGGAAGCTGATATTGATTTTAAGGAAAATATTAACGGCTTTCTCTGTCGGTATGCAAACAACGCGTATGCGGGGATTGTCGGACCTTTGCATAAACCGATTGTAAAAACCGATGAAGGATGGTTTTTTCAAAAATATCATTTTGCCCATGACGTCGCTAAATCGGTTTTGTTATCGCGTTTGGAAAAATCGCCCGTGCAATCAACAAACGACGATGCGGTTGCAAAAGCGCTTGCGCGGGTGTTTGCCTGTTTCAATTTGCACGACAATCAAAAATTGGCCTGCGCATTGGCGTGTACGGCCAAAACCGTGGTCATTACCGGCGGGCCAGGGACAGGAAAAACCACGATTGTTTCCGGCGCATTAATGGCAATGATGCTTGCGGAAGGGGACAGTATTGCATCAATGGATATGGTGATCTGCGCGCCGACCGGCAGGGCTGCGGCCCGCTTGGAACAGAGCATTGTCGCCGAAGCGCTTAGATGCCGGGAGTCATTCCCGGAAATAAAAGGCCTACGGGAAGTAAAGGGACGTACCGTGCATGGTGTTTTGGGTTTTGATCCTAAAACCGGCGGTTTTGCTCACGGAAAAGAAAATCCGATCGAAGCCAGGGTCATTGTGATAGACGAAGTATCTATGCTCGATATTTCGATTTTTGCTGCTTTGCTTAATGCAATCAAAGAGGACACGACCCTGGTTTTACTGGGCGACAGGAATCAATTGCCGTCTGTCGATGCCGGAGCGGTTTTGGGCGACATTACGGAATCGTACGTTTCTTTTTCCCAGGAAAAAGCCGATGCCGAAGGTATAATTCCGTCCCTGTCGCAACCCCTTCATTCGCGTCTGAGCAAAATTGTAGGACATCCGCTGGATAAAAAGTTTATCTGCATCGCCCAAAAGCAAACGCCGATGACGGATAAACTCGTCGTTCTCACAAAAAGCTTCCGATCGCAAAAGGATATTATCGATATTGCCAATAGCATTAAAAACCAGATTCCTCTGGAAGAGATGAACTTTTCCGGGTTTACGTTTGCGGCAACCGAACAATTGTTCGGCGATAATGCGGCACGGGTGTGGAACGCGGATATGCATGCTTCTCAGCACGGGGTATTACGGACTTTTTCGCCCAACCCTGCAGAGACCGTGGCGCAATGGGTGGGGCTGCAATACGGGCCCCGTTACGTTTCGGCAGTGCGGGATGCGGTTGCATTATGGGAAATGTCCGCGCGGGCCAAATCGCTGCCTTTGTTTATAAACGAGCAAAATCCCGACGTTTTACAATCGCTTTCGGCTTTGTTTTTCTATCTCGATAAATCGGCAATGCTTTGCCTCGTTCACAAGGGCATTTTCGGCAGCATCGCGGCCAATGCGGTTGCAGACGACATGTTGAGGAAATTGCTGGACAAAGGCGGCGGGAAGGCGCTTTTTTCAGGATGCATCGCATTGGTGACCGTCAACATGCGGCAGAGGAATTTATGGAACGGCGACAGGGGCGTTGTGTTGCGGTTACGGAACAGGGATTTTTTCGTGGCCCGGCGTCACGACGGGTTCGAGGCTATTGCGCTGGAAGAAATCCAAGGTCTCCAGCAGTCTTTTGCGTTGACCGTGCATAAAAGCCAGGGTTGCGAATTCAAAAACGTTTTATGTCTGCTGGTTGCAGACGAAAACCATCCGCTATTAACCAAAGAAATTCTGTATACCGCCCTGACACGGGCGAAAAAGACGGCAGTTATTTGCGGCAGCGCCGGCGTATTCGATGCAGCAATAGGAAAAAAAGTCGAAAGAAGGAGCAAGGTGGTTTAAGCGGGAAGAAAGAAACCAATCACTTTTTTATGGAGAGAAAACCGGCCTCGTCCGACACGACTCCTTTGAGAACCGCAAAAAGCTGCCCTACTTGCTCCTCTTCGGGAAGGGCGGCATTGGATTCAATATCGATTTGTTTTGAATAATCCCATGTGTTTTTGCCGGTCTTGATATCTTTTATAGCTAAGTAAACACTCATGGACGGATGGGCATTTACATCATAAGAAATCCTGGTGAGCATTTGCCCGACATTCTGCCCATAGGATCCGCCGATTAAATAGCCAATAGGACTTACCTTTGCCGCGGTTAAATTTGCCGAATCTACCGCAACCTTATATTTATTAAATGGGACAAGATTCATTGAGTCGATAGAAATGATGAATATATGGGTTACACCGGCAACAACGGCATTTGAATCGTTAACGAAACCGCCGGTAAAGGTAAAATCTTTCTTTGCTTCGGAGAACGTTTTCATCCGTTCAGTCAGCCACGATTCAAACTCTGCGACAGGTTTATATTTCAGAGACGCGCCGCGTATTTGAATCGCAACCGATGCGCCGTGCGGATACTCATTGCACATTGCAAAAACAAATAAAAGCGCGCACGAAACAAGCAACATCGAACGAATCACCTGGCACTCCTTTTTTCATCAGCACAAACGTTTCGCATACCTTACATAAAAGAAAAATATAGCTGTTGTTGTGTTGGTTGTCAAATTTGGAATCTTCCTATTACTTTTCTAAAAATTTCAGCATGTATTTCAGGACCGGTATTGCAGTAGCGTTTAATCCTGCAACACAATACGCTTCCCTTAAGACAAATGGGAATCCAAACGACATTAGCGGATACGAATTAAAGAGTAAAAAAGATGCTCGAACAACATTTGGGACCGACGGCGTTGCGCTGGGCCTGCGGATTCTTTTATAAAAACAAAGAGGCACCTAAACCATAGGTGCCTTAAATTTACCCTTTTTATCATAATCATTCAGATTTTGCGGCAGGTTTATCATTCAGCGAAGTTCCCTCTATAAGGTGAGAACCGTCTCAATATTGACATGATAAATCCCGTAAGTGAAATGCGTCATAAGCCAATTTCTTCTAAGTTAATGATTTTCAGTTGATTTATATGGCACGGGATTTGTAATATATTCTTATGACAGTCGAAACTCTATCCCTAAATAAGGGGCCATAATGAGAAAAGGACTACATGCCGTATTGACTTTATCGGTCGTCATTGCGGGAATTATTTCCCCCATCCATTCTTTCCCAAACAATATGATTGCTTATTATCCGTTAAACGGAAACGGGTATGACTTGAGCGATCATGGGAATAACGGAACCATTTATAATGCGACGAGCGTGCCGGGAATGCACGGTTCTGCGCTTTATTTTAATGGTTACAGCAGTTATGTTTCGATTCCCGACAACAGCTCTTTTACATTTACAAACGGGCTTTCCATTTCCGCCTGGATCAGACCCGAAGCCAAAGACATGTGGTATCGTATTGTTTCTAAAGAGGCTATAACTACAACAACGATTCCGCAAAATGAGTGGCAGCTCGGCATGTCGATGGCGGGCGGGCTTTACTTTGGCGTGGAACAAGGTTCGGACCAATTTTACATAAACGGTTCAGGTCAGATTGCCCTTAACACTTGGATACATGTCACCGGTACCTGGGACGGTTCTACAATGCGCATTTATCTAAACGGTATACTTCAGTCCGAAATCGTTCATGCGACGCCCCCGATAAACCGCTCAACGAATAACGTATATATTGGTATGAGCGGAGATAGTAGGTACTATTTCAAAGGCATTATCGACGAGTTGATGATTTTCAACAGAGGGCTGACTCCCGCGGAAGTGGACTCCATTTATAATGGGTCATATTACCCGGGGCAAGTTTCGCCGTATCCCGTTCTCATTCCCTATATTCCAAACCCGACTTTTAACAGGCGACCGCAGCTTTGTTGGCATTCGAATTCTTCAATTTCAACGTTCCGCGTCCAAGTTTCGCCGAATCAATCTTTTTCTTCGCTGACAATTTCGGTTCCGATATCCGACACTTTTTTTGTTCCAACCGCAAATTTGCCTATTGGAGTGAATTATTGGCGTGTAAGAAACGATGCGGATTCTTTTTCCTGTTCCTCCGTTTCCTCATTCACGATTCAGGATTCAACGATTCCGATTCTTGTTCCCTATATGCCCGATCCAACGCGGAATAGAAAGCCTGTATTTGCGTGGCATCGCGTACCGGGGGCAACTTCATACAATATCCAAATCGGTACGTATCCGTCGTTTTATAGCAATTTCCTTTCCGACGGCATTGCCGACACAATTTACCCGGTTGCATTTAGTTTGCCCGTGGGAACGATTTACTGGCATGTCAATTCGAACCTTAACCCTGTATTTTCCTCGCCGGATACTTTGACAATTCTTAACGACTCCATTCCCTGGCTCATACCCATGGTTTCGGATACGCAGTACAACCGAATGCCTATTTTCAAATGGCATCCGGCAACGGCAGCAATTCAGTATCGGATTCAAATCGATACGGTAGGAAACTTTTACAATCCTTATATTTCGCTTCCTATACAGGCGCCCGATACCGTTTATGTACCTACGGTCAAACTCCCTCTGGGAAGAATATTCTGGCGTGTAGGGGGTTCGATAGCGAACTGCTATTCGTCAAACGATACTTTTTGGGTTGGTTTACAGCAATCGACAAATGTTAGTGCTACGAGCTCATCAATGCAATTTAATGCAATGACGATTCGTTCGAATGGAAAAGGATTTTCCATAACGTATTCCGTGAAAAAATCTCCCGATTTTTCTGTAAAGATATTTTCTCTTGCGGGAGTATGTATTAAGTCGCTTCACCAGAATAATATAGGTTCAGAAAATCAGGCATTATTTTGGGACGGTACAGATAAAGAAGGACGCATGGTTCCCAACGGAAATTATCTCGTTGTCTGTAAATCCGAAGAACAAACCATTGCACGGAAAATCGCATTGATGCGCTAATCGCTGTTCGAACGATTCACCAGATCGTTGAAACTTGCTGCAAGCTGCGGCCCCTTTGCCGCAGCATCGTCCTCATGTTTGAAAAAAACGAATGCCGTTTTCCATTCTGTTGCAAGCACTTTATCTTTCCATTGCGAAAGGTCGGCCTCTGTGTAATTTGCCCTGCGCAAACGCAAATAACCCAACGGAGCGGTGGGAACAATATTTTCCACCGGGTTTTCGTCGGTATCTTCGAGTCCCAGACAGAAATTTTCTTTCCCGAGCAAATCATATGTTCCGTCAATAAACCACGATTTGTTTCTGAAAATGAACGCGCAAGCGATTTTCGGCGGGATATGTTCGAGAAATTCTTTGAGCAGGGAAAGATTTTCCTTAAAACTTTCGGGAAACTGGAAAAGTATCGGACCGCATTTTCCCCCTAAAATCGAAACAATTTGAAAAAAATATCGGGCTTCTTCTTTCACGTTATGCAAGCGCTTGATATGCGTGATGACCTGCGGCGCTTTGATTGCGAATGTAAATCCGTCGGGGACGTGGTCGGCCCAGGATTGTACCACGTCTGCGTTCGGCATACGATAAAAGGTGTTGTTTATTTCCACGGTCGAAAACTTGCTGGAATAAAAGCCGAGCATTTTATCCGCGGAAATCTTTTCCGGATAGAATGTCCCTTTCCATTCCTTATACCCATAACCGCTTGTGCCGGTAAGAATTTTCATACGATGTCTCCTTTGTATCTATGAGGTATTACGGTTTCAAGGGCTGTTTTATCGTCCCGAAGCCGTACGAATTCCGGTTGCCGCAAGATAGCGTCTTTGGTCCATCCGATAAAGTTGACTTCGCAGACCAAGACGGGCTTTACCCAGGTTATGGGGGCGTCGTGCGGCGGTACGGTCTTAAACGGACAGGATTTCCGGACAAGGGGCTGTAGTTTTTCAAACATCGATTTGAGATTTTCGGTTCCCAAACCTCCGCCGGAATGACCGATGTAAATGAATTGGTCTGCATCGTATGCACCCAGAACAAGGCTGCCGAAATATTTTCGCGCGCCCCGCGGCGCAGTAAATCCGGCAATGATGCAGTCCTGGGAATTACGATTTTTTATTTTCAGCCAATTATCGCTTCTGGTTCCGGGTTTGTAGCGGCTTAAAGAATGTTTGGCGACTATGCCCTCGAGACCTTTTTGCTTAGCTGCGGCAAAAAAGGATTCGCCCGTGTTCCAAATGTGTTCCGAGTATTTAACGCAATCGTTTTGCAAAATGACGGACTTTAAAATTTCTTTTCGTTCGACAAGCGGGAGTTGCGTCATGTTTTTACCGTTATGGTATAAAATATCGAACACATAATAAAGCAAATGGCCGCCGTTAGACTTTGGATAATCCTGAAGCTTTTGGAAGTCGGGAATTCCCTTGTTGTCGACGATTACTATTTCGCCGTCGAGAACCGCCTGTATCCCCAGGTTTTGCAAGGCCAATACGATCGGAGAAAATTTTTTCATGAACGAGGTACGATTTCGGGAATAAAGCAGGACGTCTGTTTTGTCGAGTTCGGCGATTGCGCGGTATCCGTCCCACTTGACTTCAAATAACCATTCCGGATGGTCGAAAGGTTTTTTTGCCGTTTCGGCAAGCATGGGTATTATTTTGTGCGGCATCGGAATCGTCGGAGCGTCGGCTCCAGGACTTACAAGCGGTTCATTTGCAACGAGTTTTTTTTCCTCGGAAGTCAGGGATTTAAAAGCGGCGGGTTCGCTGGAAAGTTCTTCGACGGTTTTTCCGGTTACTACCGAACGGTCCTGTAAAAGAACGTCGCCCGAGCTTGTATATTTATCTTTATGTTTCAGTAAAAGCCACGACTTTTCGTCCCACCTCGTCTTCACAAGAGCAAACTCACCCTTGAGCTTGCTGCCGGCAAGCACGAATTTCAAATCGCCTTTTTGAAGGCCTTCGCGTAGAAATTCTTCGCCCTTTTTTTTATCGTTGGAAAAGGAAGACCCGTAAAACCCCTTGTCCCAAATGATCACATTGCCTGCACCGTAATTGCCTTTGGGAATAACGCCTTCAAAATCCTTGTAATCGAACGGATGGTCTTCAACATGGACTGCAAGCCTCTTTACAGAAGGATCAAGCGAAGGGCCTTTGGGAATGGCAAAACTTTTAAGCACGCCGTCCATTTCGAGCCTCAAATCGTAATGGAGCCGTCGGGCTGCATGTTTATGCACGACAAAAACAAGATATTTTCCTTTGTTGTTTTGCCCGGAAGAGGGTGGGGGTTCGGGAGTTTTTTTCAAGTCCCGTTTTTGCCGGTATTCTTTTAAGTCCATGTAGTCGGCAACCTTTGCTTTATGTCAAGAATTTCCCGGTAAAACGCGGCTTTTTTATTGACATCGGTAAGCGCGTCCGGCGCAAGAACCTGGAATTTTTCAGGGTCTTTCCGTAATGCCAGGTTCGCAAGATCTTTCCAGGAAATGGGAAATGAAACCGCGGGTTTATCAATCGCACGCAAAGAATAAACGCAGACCATTGTTTTAGACGAGTCGTTTTGCGACCAGTTGATAAACACTTTGTTTTTGCGGAATTCTTTGTTCATTTTTGTCGTGACAAGATCCGGATAGGTTTTCTGCATAATGGCGGCAACGGCTTTGGAAAATATTTTAGTATCGTTGAATGTCGTTGATTTGGGATCAAGCGGGACAAATATGTGAAGGCCCTTTTTGCCGGAAGTTTTTGCAAAGCTTTCAAGTTTAAGATCGGACAGCAAATCATTAATTGTAAATGCAACTTTTGCGCAATCGAGAATATTTGCGCCGTCGCCGGGGTCAAGATCAAAGACCATCGAATCGGGATTGTCCGGAAAATCGGCTTTTGCAAGGGGCACATGGAGTTCTATTGATGCCAGATTTTCAACCCAGATAAGGGTTTCCAAATTGTTGGCAACGCAATAATTTATTGTTTTCATATCGCCATAGGGGACCTCGGCGGTTTCAAGCCAATCGGGGTGCTTGGGACAACGCTTCTCGAAAAAGAAATCACCATCCACGCCGTGCGGATAACGTTTTAAGGTTAATGCGCGGTTTTTTAGAAACGGGAGCATGAACGGTGCAATAAGGCTATAGTATTCGAGTATACGGCTTTTTGTAAA
Source organism: Fibrobacteria bacterium (assembly GCA_037447435.1). Lineage (GTDB taxonomy): Bacteria > Fibrobacterota > Chitinivibrionia > Chitinivibrionales > FEN-1185 > FEN-1185. Next base: position 254,432 of record JBBIGR010000001.1, on the reverse strand, counting down.
GCCGTAAGAAGGGTAAAGCTCTTTTTCAAGATTCGAGAGCGACAATTCCCTATCGTTAATGTTTATTGTTTTGTTCATGGTAATACCGTTTTATCAAATCCGGTTGCAAAATCGTGCCCTTCTTTGGTTCCCCGCCTTTGCCTGGTCGGAAAAGCAACGGTCTATGACCGCGGTTCTTTGTTCGCTTTTTTTACTTTACGCATGCTCTTCTCCAGGGCCATCATCAAGTCTTCCATTCCTTCGGCTTTTTCTTCCTCCTCTGCAGCAGGTGCCTCGACTTCGGCTTTTTTTGTTATTTTCTTTTGTATTATTTTCAAAAGTTTTTCCCTGCGTTCGTTCGAATATTTTTCCGGCGTAAAGTCGGCCATCATGCTTTTGATACTGCTTTTTATTCGGTTCTTTTCATTGTCCGATATGTCGTCGACCGGCAAAACCATTCCTTGGGCAGACAATAATTCGTCGCTGTAATGAAGCGTGCTTATGGCAAGCGCGCCGTCTTTGCTCATTATTAAAACAAGGCACTCTCTCTCGTCAAGAACAAATTTCGCCAGCCCCGCTTTATTTGTCCGTTGCAGCGATTCGGCAAGAAGCCGATACGATTTTTCACCGCCTTTAAGCGGAACAAGAAAATACGGATGGTCGTAATAAAGTGGTTCGACCTCTTTTATGTCGATGAATTCCGCGATTTCTATAGTGCGGCTTCGTTCCGGCGAGACGGATTCAAGCTCTTCCTCGGTTATTATGACATGCTTTCCCGGTTCTGTTTCAAAACCTCTGACGATTTCCTCAGGAGGTACGATTTTCTCTTCCTCGGGGCAAAACATTGTTCGCTGAAGCGGGGAATAATCCTTGGCGTGGAGCAGGTGAAACGAAATGCGACCCGGTTCGACCGACTTGACAATTCTAACCGGAATCGCCACAAGACTAAAACTGACGGTGCCGCTCCAAATACCCGGAGACTGAATTTCCTGGGCACCGGTTTCGCTTTTTTCAACGACTTTTTCCTTTTCATACCGCTTCATTACGCCGCCTTTTTTAAGCTCTTTTGGAGTACTTCGAGCAATTTGCCCGGCGATGTCGGCTTAAGGTGTTTGGGAGAGAACAGCGCGATTTTCTGACCGGCTGCTTTCTTTTGTATCATGTCCCGCAGCTTCTTCTGATGTTCGTTTTCATATTTTTCAGGCTGAAACTCGACGGAAAGCTTATTAATCAACTCGCTGCCGATGCTTACCTCTTTTTCAGACAATTCGAAAGACTCAAGGCCCAGCGATTTTGCCTGTACTATTTCGTCGGTGTATCGTAACACATTAAGCCTGATTGCATTCCCTGCCGCATGAATTGAGCCGAAATGGGCGCGTTTTCTCATTACCCACGTACAAATGCCTTGGACATCCGATTCCCGGAGCGCCGCGGCAAGCGCGCTGTAAGTTCTTGGAGATGAATCGGGTTCCAGGAAATAGACATGTTCAATGAAAACAGGGTCGATTTGTCCGCTTGTTACGAATTCATGAACGTCGATTATCCTGCTCGGTTGCGGCTCCAATACTTCGATTTCGTCAGGGTCCAAAATGACGTATTTCCTTTCATCAATTTGAAATCCCTTTACTTGCTCTTCCGGCGGTACTGGCGCCTTATCATATTTACAAATCATCTGCTGGCGTAGTTTGACGCGGTCGGTTTTGTGCAAAAGATGAAACTGGACGCGATTTTGACTGATCGCAGTATGGAGTTTTACCGGAACGTCAATTTCCTTGAATCGTATATTTCCGATCCAGATTGTCGCGGCCATAGTTGCTCCCTTCTTAAGAAATAAATATGCAAAACACATACCAATTTGAAAAGAGGGCGGCAATGAGCGGCAGCGAGAGCTTTTCCGGGGCTATTGGAAATCTCCGAAAGGAAGAAGTCGGAAGGCCCGGAAAATCGAGGATCTTCTACTATTCAGGATTATTGCGAGAGTATCTTTACTGATTCCGGGAATTGTTTTTTGGTTTTCCCAATATTAATAATTGCAAACCTCCCCCAAAGATACGGAGGGTATTTTCAAAAAAAGTACCGTGGGAGCGAAGGCGGATACTAAATGGAGAATTTTTCCCGTATGTCCGCATCGTCGAGCGGTGTTGCTTCTTCCGATTCATCAAGGGCCAAGTCTTCGGTCCCTAAAAGCTTTGCAGCATCGCTGCCGGGCATGTTTTCGACGTTCTTGAGATGACGTTCCATGACGCGGGTTCGCTTGCCGGTTTCTTCGATGGTATTGCTGGCCGCGGAGAGCTGACGCTTGACTTTGTCGAGCACGTCGCCGAATTTTCCGAATTCCGATTTGACCGCCGCCAATATTTTCCATACCTCGCTGGCGCGTTTTTCTATAGCCAGGGTATGAAATCCCATTCGTAAGCTCGACAATAACGCCGAAAGTGTCGTTGGGCCGGCTACGACGATGCGGAATTTCCTTTGCATTTCCTCGACCGCCTCGGGCTTGCGGAGCACCTCAGCATACAAACCTTCGGTGGGAAGGAACATGATGGCAAAATCGGTCGTTTGTGGCGGATTCAGGTATTTGTCGTGAATTCGCTGGGCCTCGATCCGAATGGTCCGAATAAGTACTGCGGTCGCTTTTTCCACGGCTTCCGCATCGGCTGTTTCCACTGCGTCAAGAAGGCGCTGATAATCTTCCTGAGGAAATTTCGAGTCGATCGGGAGCCAGACCTGCGAGTTAGGGCCGTCGTCTTTGCCCGGTAGTCTGACGGCATATTCGACGACGTCGCGCGAATCTTCTTTGGTTGAAACATTCTGTTGATATTGCGACGGCGACAAAACCTGTTCGAGAATCGAACCGAGTTGAAACTCGCCCCAGGTTCCCCTGGTTTTTACGTTTGTCAAAACGCGTTTGAGGTCTCCCACACCGGTGGCGAGGTTTTGCATCTCACCGAGTCCGCGTTGAACCGCTTCGAGCCGTTCGCTGACAAGCTTGAACGAATCTCCGAGGCGTTTTTCAAGCGTTGTCTGCAGTTTTTCATCGACGGTTTTCCGCATTTCCTCAAGCTTTTTTTCGTTTTTATCCATCATTTCCCTGACCCGTTCGTCGAGGACATCTCGCAGTCTTTGCAGGGAATTCTGATTTGTTTCGGTCAGGCTTTCCAGCCGCTTGGCAACGCTTTCGAGTTGAGCCTTTTGCAGGTTGGTAATGTCACCGAGGCTTTTACCAATGGTGTCGTGACTCGATTTGATCTGATTGACGACCTCTTCGCGCAAATTCCGGGCAGCATCGGACGATTCCTGTCTGCCAAGACGCAATTCGTTTTGAATGGTAAGGTCTTTATCCTGGTTCTGATTTGCTTTTGAAAAAACCCGGACTGTAATAACAACAAGAGCAAGGGTATTAAGCAAGACTAAAATCAGAGTTATCGGAAAAATCGGCTGCGACATAAAATTAAAAATCCTTTGTATTATAAAAGAATTGAATAACGCTAAAATACATAATAGCTTTCCATTTAGCTAAAGACCGTTGATAGGGTGTCGGGCGGACACGAAAAGTTTTTAAAAAAGCGTAAAAATGCTTTTAAAACTTTTCATTTTAATGCATCTAAATTTATATGGCAATAGCCGTGAGGATTGGCAACCAAATAACGTTGATGGTATTCCTCGGCAGGCCAGAAAACCGGCGCAGGAGTAACCGGTGTAACAATCGGTTTGGAAAACGATTTTTGCAAAGCGGCAATCGCCTTTTCTGCAATGGATTTTTGCTCTTTTGAATAGAAAAATATTTCGGAACGATATTGCGTTCCCCTGTCGTTACCTTGCTTATTAAGAGACGTCGGGTCGTGTATTTCCCAGAAGCGATCCAGAAGTTTTTCATACGAAACCTGCGAAGGATCGTAAACTAAATAAAGGCTTTCGGCATGGCCCGTATGGTGTTGGCATACTTGCTCATACGTGGGATGAACGACAGTGCCGCCCATGTACCCGACCGAAGTTGCAACCACTCCATTTAATCGTCGAAACGCTTCTTCGACGCCCCAAAAGCACCCTGCGGCAAAAGCGGCAGGTTCAAGTTTGGGAGAAATGCCGGTTTGAGGAAATGTTTTTTCAATAAACGACATGGCCGCAGAATTCATACAATACCGGAGTCCGGTCGGTTTGGGGCCGTCTTCGAAAACATGACCCAAATGCGCTCCACATCTGGCACATTGTACTTCGGTCCTGATCATACCGAGGCTTTTATCCGAAATCTCGACGACATTATTGGGATCTACGGGCTGAAAAAAGCTCGGCCATCCTGTTCCCGAGTTGAACTTGGTATCAGAGGTAAACAGGGGTAATCCGCAACAAACACAAGTATAAATTCCCTTTTTAGGGTTTTCATACAATTTGCCGGTAAAAGCGCATTCTGTTCCCGCTTTCCTGGTGATTTGATACACGTCGGGAGTTAATTCCTTTTTCCACTGATCATCGGTTTTAATGACTTTATCCATACTGACCACCTCGGAAAGAGTACCGTTATAAAGCAAAAGTCGACCGCGGAATGTTGAAATCTTCGAAGCCTCTTTTGCAGAGCTGCAACTTAAAGCAGAGAGAAAAACAAAGGAAACGAAAAAAGCTCTAATCATATGCTCCTCCTTAAGGAATTCGATTTCAAGGAGGGGGATATTTGACAAAAGGGCTTGTGCAAAGGTGAGCAGCGTGCTTATTCATAAAACCACGGTTATCCGTCAATATTTCTATTATTCCAAAAACCATCTATAAGTGATATTTTATCTTTTTTCATACTCAAAATTCCATCTTTATTCAGTCGGGCGATAAGTCTGGAAAATGTTTCGGATGTGGTTCCAATTGCTAAGGCAATGTCCTTTTTAGGAATGGTCATTCGGTATTCTAGTTTTTTGCCGTAATGATCTTCAAGAAATCTGAAAAATCGTTCTTCAACATCGTGCGAACTCAGATCGTGTATTTTTCCGATAAGGTATCGTTGTTTTTTCATGAGCATGCCGAAAAAATCGTTTCGAAAACTTTCCTCATTTAAAAGGCTCGAAAACTGCTTTTTTGATATAACGTAAACACTGCTTTTTTTAAGCGCTATCGCATTTGCCGGATAGGTGTCTTTTTCAAATAAAATGACCTCGGCAAAAATTTCACCAGGCCCGATGATTTTAATTACCGATTCCTTACCGCCGGGGCCGGACTTATAAACCTGTATGTTTCCGCTCGCACAAATATACATGGATTGGCCTTTTTCACCTTCACAAAAAAGGATTTCCCGCTTCTGAAGCGTTTTTGGTACGCAAATCGCAGCCAAGGCCGATTTGTTTTGCTCGGAAATGCCTTTGAAAAAATCCGAATAATCAAGCAGCAGGGAAATGTCCATACGAGCTCCTGGAGAACTAAGCCGTGAATGAAAACAAACGGTTCATGGATCCGGATAAAATACCATGTGCACGCAAGGGTCTACCATGCTCAAAGTATATTAAAATTTGGTCTACGGATAGTTTTGCATAAAATTGCTTTCGTTATTAATAGTTGGCTAATAATATTGATTTGGTTATATTTTTAAAAAGCCCTTGAAAACATATTGATTATTCTGTGCCGCTGTTTGCTTTGAAAGGAGCGTGCGAGGTGAAGAATTTAAAGAAAATTGCCTTTGGGTCTGTGCCCGTGCTCATGGCCTTGGCGCTGTTTTGCTCAAACCCGACCGACCAAACGCTTAAATGGCGGTCGAAAATAGAATTGCCCGTTACAAATCAGAAATTCAAAGTCGGCAAAGAGATGAACGGGATTATCAAATTAGACAGCAATCTTATAATCACCGGCACCGGCGATACGTTTCCGGATGGAACCGATTCGATCATTCAATCGGTGGGATTTGCATTTTCACAAAAAGATTCAATGTCTATGGAGCAGACTCATGAAATCATGAATGAAAAAGTATTCAGCGATAACATAGGGCCTTTACCGCTTTCGGGGTTGCAACCGGTAACGCGAAAACTTCCTCTGGCCGCAGGGGCAGTAAATGTAAATACGCCGGTTTCGTTAAAAGACACAATTCAGTATAAACAAATCAGGGCAGTGACCTTCCACCCGCAAAGCGGACCGATAAAAATAAAAATCACAGACAGTAGTGCGGCTGCACTCGACAATGTTTCCATAACGCTTACCAGCCTTGCCGGCGCAGCAGCCGTATCGGGCGGATCGATAGAGGTAAACCAAAGCGCAACGATTTCATATCCCGTTGCCGGAAAAACAATAGACAGTATGATTGCATTTCAGGTGACCGGGACGCTGCGTGCCGGAGGAACCGTCGCAGCAGGTCAGAACCTGCAGATAACGGTAATTACCGATTCAGTGACCGCCATTTCCGCTATTGTTAAGGATTCCGTCGTTACTTTCAGCAAAGTATTTACAAACCATTATAAAATCACAGACACGGTTTCCATCGATTATGTCGATTGTGGAAACGGATATTACAATTACAAAATGAACAATGCCACCGGATTGGACGTCAATCTGAGCATGGTTCATGAGAATGTTTGGCGTAAGGATTTCTGCACGAACAGGCCGGATCAGATCAGAAGTATCGCCGATTTGGCGGCAGCTAATCTGACAAAAGCCGATTCCAATTCATATTTCTGGGGTAACCGCGCTGCCGGTTCCCAGGTGCTTCCGTTCAACGCCCACGCGAATTCGAATATAGGAATTTTGGACCTGTCGTTGAAAAGACTTTTTCCGGAATGGGACACGGTAAAACAACAGTCGGTTTCAACCGTGCATTACTATGTGTCAACAAGGCCGCCCACGGGAAAATGGGACACCCTTTCGGCCGGCGATTCGGTGGTGTTTACAATAAGTCCCGACCATGTCGAATACCAGCAGATGTACGGTACGGTCAAGGCCGCGTATCAAAAAAACGGCGATCCTCGAACAGATCCTATCCGGTTTCCGTGGCGCGAATCGGTCAAGGATTCCCTGAGAGGCCGGTTTTTCCTTAATTCCGCGTATGTGGAATCGGCAATGGACATTTCCTTGCCCGATAGCGCATTTATAGACAGTTTCCGTGTCAAGTTCCTGGCTTTTGATCCGAAAACACCGGCTGTGGTTTGCTCCACATTTGCAGTTTTTCATAATGTGCACAATAAAAGCCATTTGGTCGATTCCATCGACATTACCAAAATCGTCAATTTGTTTCCCGACAGCATTTCGACTCGGATTCACGCGGAAATTCCGGTCGGCACAAAAATGCTTATTGTCAACAACATGCAGACGTTCGGCCAGGTTCAGGGCGGTATGAGAATGAAGGGTGATTTGGAAGATTCGCTGAAAGCGCCGCTTGGATGGGCAGTGACGAGCGATGTCTTCATGGATCTGGGCACCGGGTTTTTCGCGATTCCCGAAGGACTTGACGTATTCAAAAGGATGAGAAGCCGCGTCGCCGCGTTCGATATGACGCTCACCAATCACTCAAACGTCAATGCAACGCTGTATGCGCTGATCGATCCTAAAAAAGGCCGTCGGAATTTACTCGATTCATTGACGACATCCAAAATTTGCAGTTTGCTGTTTTCACCCGCCGGTACGGCTGAGGACAGCGGCTATGTTAATTTGTTCGGTTCGCAGGGCGTCCTGATCCCCGCACGGGACAGCGTTGTCGACAATTCGGTTGAAATTAATGAGAGGCAATTGAACTCGATATTGGAAACGGATACGTGTTATTGGCGCTGGGTGCTCAAGTTCTATAAAAAGAGCAGCGATGTCCTCAAAGATACGGACAACGTATACATTAAATCCCGGATCCGTATCGAAGGCGTAAACAGCATGAACAACATCGTTCAATAATTTTAGAACTATAGAGAAAGGCGAAACAGAATGCGACCTTTTCATTCGTTAATTTCATCGATAGTGTTTATCACTGCAGTAACGGCTTTTGCCGGTGTCGATCTGGACCCCAAAAACTGCGGGACCACGCTTGCGCGCAATGCAACCGGATCCGCATATGAAGCCTCCTTTTATAATCCGGCTCTTTTAGGCGTCGATAGGCCGCCTTCAGGCGGTGTATTGTTGTTTCCATTCACCGATCTCGGCGTCGGATACTGGAGCAACAAGCTCGCGGTGTCGCCGTTTCATCCCTATTGGAATATGGGGGATTCCGCGGAGTTTGCAAAGACGACGTCTAAAATCTTTGCAGAATCTTTCAACATAACCGACGACGATATGGCCGACACCACGGGGAGAAAGGTTTCCGATAAATTGACAAACGGCTTAAAAGGCGGCTTCAATTTATACGGCGGCGTTAAAACCTCTCTGTTTTCAATTGCTCAAGGCCGGTTCGCCTTTGATATTACGACCAGGGCCGAAGAAGAACTGACGATACCCGAAGGTCCTCTCATGCTGTTGTTTTCGGCCGATAAAGGCCTTGTCAGAGACAATAAGCTTGATTTCAGCAACTTTAAGCAGGAAGCAATCTGGACAACGGATTTTAAATTAAGCATCGGTTTGCCTGTTTCAATTCCGGAATTAAATAAGTTTTTCGGCCTTCGCTACGGAGCGGGCGGTTTGGGCATCAAATACGTCATGGGACATTCCTATATGCGAGCCGAAATGCTGAAAGGGTCTGCTGTTTATAATTCGGGTCCCAATGCCATCGCTGTCGACGGCGAAATGAAAGTGCAGACAGCCGGAGCCGGGTTATCGGGAAATTGGATATTTCAGAATCCTTTTAAAAACGGATTACCCATTGCCGGTCATGGTATCGGGTTGGATATCGGCGGTATTTTATACGATGACAATGCTACTTTATCTATAAATTTCACCGATTTGGGTGTTTTGTTTTGGATGAACGGAACCCAGGAAGTCGATCTCAAAATCAAAAAAGACAACCTCGATTTCTATAAAATCATGAAAGGCGTGGAAGGAAAATCCGGACCAAGCGGGCTAAATGATGCGAGCAAGAAAATATTCGACCGCGACCTCGGCGAATATGTTTCAGATAAAAGCGATACACTGACAAATGCAAATGGTTTCGCTACCTCCCTTCCCCTTGCCATGAATATCGGCTATGCGTATAAATGGGATTTTGCGACCTTGGCAAAAAAGAAAGGTCTTAAATATCTTGCGGAATACGCAATTGTCGCGGCAAACTACGAACAAAGCCTCGCAAGCGCTCCGGGTAAATCATTTATTCCCCGCCTGTCGCTGGGTTCGGAAGTCGGCGTTCTTAACGGGTTTATCCCGATGAGATTAGGTCTGATTTTCGGCGGTGAAGAACTCATGGGATCCGCATTGGGTCTTGGATTTAATTTCAGGTATTTTTCTATTCATGGTTCGTACAAAGCAATTGGAACTCCTTGGTTCGTCCCTTCCCGCGGTATGGAATTGGCCGGCGCCATCAATGTTAACTGGGGAGTCAAACCGAAACAAACACCGCATGTGAGCAAATGCCTGTTCGATCCTCCCAAGGGCTTCCCGGGCGTTTTGGATTCCAATGGATGTCCGATTGCCGATCAGGATAAAGACGGTCTATGCGATCCGTGGGTGAGCGCATTCCATAAGGATTCGCTGTATGCGAATGTATGCCACGGCATAGATAATTGCCCGACGCAACCGGAAGACTTCGATGGATTTCAAGACGAAGACGGTTGTCCCGATTTTGATAACGACAAAGACGGAATTCCGGATTCACTGGACAAATGTCCAAATGCTCCTGAAGATAAAGACGGGTTTGAAGACAATGACGGTTGTCCCGACTTTGATAACGACAGAGACGGCGTAGTCGATTCGCTGGATAAATGCATAAATATTCCGGAAGATATCGATGGATTCGAAGACAGCGACGGTTGCCCCGACTATGATAATGACAAAGACGGCATAGCAGACACGTTGGATAAATGTCCGAATCAGCCTGAAACTTATAACGGCTATAAAGACGAAGACGGTTGTCCCGATACTTTGCCCAAGCCAACGGCAAAGGAAGAAAAAGCGCTGAATAAAGCATTACGCGCTATCAATTTTAAAACCGCAAGCGCGGAACTGACAACCGATTCTTACACGGCTCTTATGTCTATTGTTAATTTCCTGAAACAGTATCCGTTCCTTAAATATGAAATCCAAGGGCATACGGATAGCAGAGGCAATGATGACTATAACTTGCTTCTGTCGGCAGCCAGAGCCGCCTCGGTCAGGTATTATCTGGTGAGCCAGGGTGTTTCGGATTCCGTAATTATTGCAATAGGGTATGGCAAAACAAGGCCCATTGCAACCAATAATACGGCTCAAGGCAGAGCGCTGAATCGTCGTGTGGAATTTAAGGTCATTGAAACAAATGAGGATTATTCACGGCTGAAGCTGCTCGAAGCCGATTTTAAGGAACGCGTCAAAGCCGCACAAATCAAGGGTGCGAAATATTGACATTGACCGTTAAGAATATGCGATAGGAAGGGTTTTGAGAGCAAAACCCTTTCTTGCCGATTCGAATCTGCGTACTCATTGAGCGGGAAAAGTTCACTACTCTTCCCGCTCTTTTTATAAGTATTTTAAGTATTCATCTTTTTAAAAGGCTGTGTGTATGAACGTATTGAAAAAAGCTATGGTGACAATCGGATTTTTTTTGTTTATCGTTTTGGCAAAAGATCAAACTGCCCCTGTTTTCATTGATCCTACAATACAAAGTTTTGAGGGTTTATTTTCTCAAAAACTCCAGGTAAAATTTTTCGTTGGCGACATTTTGGATAAAAGACAAAATGCCCCAACCGACACATTGGGAATGACCAGGACCGGCAGGAACGTATCGGCGCCGATCGTCACAAAGCTTCTGCCTTCCTCTTTGCTTAAAAATTCAATTGCCGGCACATTGCGGGAATTGTCCGCCTATTCCGAGGAGCGGGCAACGGCTAAATATGTTATTCAAGCGGAAGTCCTGACTTGCGATTTAGTAGAATCGAATAAAGTTTTTTCCCAGGAAATCAGGGCAATTGTCAAATTTAGGGTAAAAATCAGAAGTGCAATAAACGATGAGCTGCTCAACCAATTCGTCATTGTCAGCGAAAACGAACGAAGTGCATTGGACACTACTCCGTTTGCGGAAAAAGTTTTGACCAACGCAATCATTTCAGGTATGATCAGCATGCTGCAAAACCTTGCAACGTATAAATAGCTCCGTCGAAATCGGCTCGAAAGTAATTAAAATTAGACAAAGGAGTAATTATGGCCACCATTACCTTAAAAGGATCTCCGATCAATACCGTAGGATCTTTACCGAAAATCGGATCCGTTGCGCCGCAGTTTTCCTTAACAGGTGCCGATCTTTCGGAAATAGCCGTGTCGGCCTATGCGGGAAAAAAGATAATTCTTAATATTTTTCCAAGCCTGGATACCGGCGTTTGTGCCGCATCGGCTCGTCGTTTTAATAAGGAGTTGTCGGGTCTTGTCAATACCGTCGTGTTATGTATCTCTGCGGATCTTCCGTTTGCCGCAAAACGTTTTTGTACGACCGAAGGTTTGAGCAATGTCGTGACGTTATCGACGTTTCGAAACGCGGCTTTCGGAAAAGAGTACGGCGTCACCATCGCCGACGGCGGGATGCGCGGACTTATGTCGCGCGCGGTCGTTGTCATAGATGAAAAAGGAATCGTAACGTATACCGAACAGGTTCCGGAAATATCACAGGAGCCGAATTACGAGGCTGCTTTATCTAAAGTAAGGTAACTGTTGCCATCAACCACAGGGGTTATAAAAGAGGGAAAACGATTTACGGCAACCGGATTTTAATGCCTTTTTCATGCAGAAATTTTTTTACTTCAGAAATGGTGTATTCTCCAAAATGAAGAATGGAAGCGATAAGCGCGGCATCGGCTTTGCCTTGGGTCAAAACGTCGAATAAATGCTGGGGCGTTCCGCCGCCGCCCGACGCAATGACCGGGATACCGACCGCTTCGGCAATCATGCGCGTCAAGGTAATTTCATAACCTTCTTTGGTCCCGTCGGCATCGATGGAATTTACCACGATTTCCCCGGCGCCCAGAAACTCGCCTTTTTTGGCCCAGGCGATGGCATCCAGACCGGTGCGATTGCGTCCGCCGTGAGTCACGATTTCATATCCCGAGGGAATCGTGTCGGAAACGTCGGTGCGAAGCACGTCCATAGACAGCACCACGCACTGGGCGCCGAATGCGGCAGAGGCTTCGGAAATAAGCTGCGGGTTGGCGACCGCCGCGGTATTGACATTGACTTTTTCAGCCCCGGCCAGCAGCACTTTTTTACAGTCGTCAACCGATCGCAAACCGCCGCCTACCGAAAACGGAATGAAAATCTGACTCGCGACATTGCTGACAACGTCGAGCATGATGTTTCGTTTGTCGCTTGAGGCGGTGATGTCGTAAAAAACAAGTTCGTCGATGCCGTCCTCGAAATATTTCTTGGCAGTGACGACAGGATCGCCGATGTCTTTTGTATCGACGAATTTAACGCTTTTAGCAAGTTTTCCGTCGCGAACATCAAGGCATGAAATAATGCGTTTGCTCAACATGATGGTGTCCAGGCTGCAAAGTTTTTAAGCACCGAAAGCCCGATAAAGCCGCTTTTCTCCGGGTGAAACTGGGTCGCGATAAGGTTTTTTGTCCCGATTGCGCATGGGAAGGTTATCTCGTATTCACATGAAGCAATAACCATGGATTTATCAGCCGGTTGCGGATAAAACGAATGGACGAAATACACCTGCGAACCCTTGGTAATGTCTTTCAGCACGAAATGGGGGGTCTGCACCATGATTTCATTCCAACCCATGTGGGGAATCTTGAACATCGGATTTTTTAAGTCGAATTTTTTAACCGTGCCCTCAATAATGCCGAGACACTGCGTATCGCCTTCTTCGGAATGCGACAAAATTATTTGAGTACCAAGGCAAATTCCGAGTATGGGTATTCCCTGCAAAAAAGCCTGTTTCAGGGCGGAATCTATGCCTCGTTCGCGCAAAACGGGAATCGCGGTTTCGGCATTGCCGACTCCGGGGAAAATTATCCGCTCGCTTTTCAAAATGACTTCGGGATCGGGCGTAATCACATTGGGAATACCCAAATAATCAAGCGCCCTTTTAACAGAGGTAAGGTTTCCGGCTTTGTAATCGATAATTGCAATCATTAGTATGCCTGGTTAAAGAAATTTAAAAATACTACATGCAGTAATTATTGTTATTGCAATGAATAAATATATTTTTGAAACACCGTACAATACCGCACATTCATTTTAGCGAGGCAGGCTTTGAAGGGAAGTACCGTTACCATAAGAAATGTCAGCCGTCAATTCGGCCGTTTTTCTGCCGTTTCCGATGTGAGCTTTGAAATAAAAAAAGGCGAATTTTTTTCATTGCTCGGACCTTCGGGCTGCGGTAAAACAACGCTGTTGCGCATAATCGCCGGTTTCGAAGATCCATCCGAAGGCGATGTCCTTCTCGATGACTCAAGCGTTCTTTCTTTGCCGTCCAACAAGCGTCATGTCAATACCGTATTTCAAAGTTACGCATTGTTCCCGCATCTTTCGGTATATGAAAACGTCGCGTTCCCTTTACGGTTGAAAAAAACAAAAGAAAACGAACTGGACGAAAGAGTACGCCATTATTTGAAACTCGTGAAACTTGACGATCATATATTCAAAATGCCTTCACAGATGTCGGGCGGGCAAAAACAACGCGTTGCCATTGCGCGCGCATTGATCAACGAACCGAGCGTGCTATTGCTCGACGCCAAACTCCGGCAGCATATGCTTATCGAACTCGATGCAATTCACGACCAGATAGGAATCACCTTTATTTATGTGACTCACGACCAGCAGGAGGCGATAAGCGTGTCCGACAGGGTTGCGGTGATGAATGAAGGTGTGATTCAACAGGTCGGGACGCCTGCCGAAATTTACGAAACCCCGGCAAATTCCTTTGTCGCAACATTTATCGGGGAAACGAATATGCTACAGGGAAATGTTGTTGCAAAAAATAATGGAATAGCGACATTGTCGACGCCGAATTGCGGGAACATACTGGTTGCCGCATCACAAAACGTGGAAATCGGCGATGCGGTTCACTGTGCGATCCGTCCGGAAAAAATCAGGATAAGCAAGTCGAAACCGGTGTCCGACGATTCGCAAAATTGTATCGAAGGAAAAGTCGACGAAACCATATATACCGGCTTTTTGACAAAGTTTTTTCTCACGACCGCCTTTGGCCAGCAACTGAAGGTATTCAAACAGCAACATGGTGCGAAAGAAGCATCGGACGCCGTGCGCTACGGCGATACTGCCTTTGCTTTTTGGAACGCGCATGACGGCTATATCGTGGAGGCGCGACGACCGTGAGGCGTAATTACGGCCCCGCTTATACCTTTCCCGTGGCAGTGTGGATCACCGTATTTTTCGTAGTGCCCATTGCCGTTATTTTTCTTTACAGTTTTTTGCAAAAAGGATTGTACGGCGGAGTCGTAGGGCATTTTTCCCTGGCCGCCTATTCCGCACTTGCCAACTCGACGCTGCTCATTGTCGCGGCCACAACCGTATTTCAGGCAATGGCGGCAACCGCATTGACATTGATTTTGGCTATTCCCGCCGCTTATTATATTGCAAGAAGTAAATATAAAACACTTTTTTTGTTGCTTGTCATCATACCGTTCTGGACCAATTTTCTCATCCGTATTTATGCCTGGATAGCGATTTTGGGAAACAATGGGTTTTTGAACGAATTCCTGATCGCAACGCACATCATAAATTCGCCGACGCAATTTCTATATAATCAATATGCCGTCATTGTCGTCATGGTGTATACGTATTTGCCGTTTGCGATCCTTCCCCTCTATTCAACGATAGAAAAATTCGATTTTTCTTTGCTCGAGGCAGCGCAGGATTTGGGTGCAACCAAAAGCCAGGCCATGGTCAAAGTCCTGCTTCCCGCGATTAAATCGGGAATCATCACCGCGATATTGTTTACGTTTATTCCGGCTTTCGGACAATATGCGGTGCCGCAACTTGTCGGCGGTCGCGATTCCTTCATGCTGGGCAACGTCATAGCCCGTGAGCTGACCGTCACAAGAAATTGGCCGCTGTCGTCATCGATTTCGGTTGTTCTTACGCTGGTAACGATGATCGGAGTACTTGTATTTGTTAAGCTCAACGGTAAACGGGAAACGGCATGAAATCCTCAAGTCTCAAACGGCATCGGATCTCGCTTTTTGCCTTCTGCACCACTATCGCGTTTTTTTATGCGCCGTTGCTTGTGCTTATTTTGTTTTCTTTTAACGAGTCTAAAACAATGAATTGGTCTCGTTTTTCCCTGCGCTGGTATGCGGATCTTTTCATGCATTCCCGCGACTTGTGGGAAGCTTTCTGCAACAGCGCATTCATAGCCGCAACCTCGGCTTCGGTGTCGACGCTGCTCGGTACTCTGGCCGCAATCGGCATGTACTGGTATAATTTCAAGTTTAAAAAATATGTGCAGGTCGCGTCTTTTTTGCCTCTCATCATTCCGGAAATAATCATCGGCGTTTCGCTGCTTATCATGTTCGGCGTCATGGGGCTTAAGCTCGGCTTGTTTACCGTTTTTGTCGCGCATACCACCTTTTGCCTCCCCTACGCATTGCTTATTGTTTCGTCAAGGCTCGACGAATTCGACTATGCCGTTGTCGAGGCGGCATACGATTTGGGAGCAAGCGAAATCCAGACGCTCCTTCGCGTCATCGTGCCGGTGTCCATGCCGGGCATTATCGCGGCGTTTTTGGTGTCCGTTACCTTGTCGCTCGAGGATTTCGTCATCACGTTTTTTGTTGCCGGCCCGGGTTCATCCACCCTGCCGTTGCATGTGTATTCCATGATACGGTTCGGCGTTTCACCGGTCATTAATGCGCTTTCGTTTGTTCTTATCGTCGGTTCGGTTTTGCTCGCTTTTTCTACCAAAGGGCTGTATAAATATATTCTGCAAAAGTAAACGGAGAATACTATGAAAAAACAGGTTGCGATAATTCTGTGTTTCATGATCGCGGTTTTCCTTTCTTGTTCGAACAGCGGAAAGCAGAAGCTGTTTATATATAACTGGACCTATTACATGCCCGACGATGTTCTGCGCGATTTCGAAAAGCGGTTCAATGTCGAAATAGTGTACGACGTTTATCCGTCGAACGAGGACATGTTTGCAAAACTTAAATCCGGGGCAAGCGGATACGATATCGTCGTGCCGTCGCAGGATTACGTTTCCATAATGATTAAGGAAAACATGCTTTCTCCGCTCGATATATCGAAAATCCCCAATTTTAAAAATATCGATACCGCGGTACTTGCCCGAATCACGTTCGACAAAGGCAATAAATTCAGCGTTCCCTATATGATGGGCGGAAGCGGCATTGCCGTAAATAAGACGCGCGTTGCGAAGTATGAAAAAAGTTGGAACATTTTCAATAGGGCCGATCTTAAAAACAGGATGACCATGCTCGACGACATGCGCGAGGTTTTAGGCGCAGCATTGCGATCGCTCGGATATTCCGTCAATTCCACGAATCCCCAGGAACTCGATAAGGCGAAACAGGTGGTACTGGGATGGAAAGCCAATCTCTGCAAATTCGATGCCGAGGCCTTTGCAAAGGGCTTTGCTGCCGGAGAATTCTGGGTCGTCCAAGGATACGCCGAAAACGTCATGCGGGAATACGATTCAACCAAAACCTCGGAAATCGAATTTTTCATTCCTAAAGAGGGCGGCACCGCTTACATCGACAACTTGGTCGTGCTCAAAGATGCGAAACACAAAGACCTCGCGTATTCATTTATCAATTATATTCATGATCCTAAGGTGTATGCCAAAATCATCGATTATCTGAGATATCCCTGTATCAATGTCGAAGCGAAAAAGTTCACGACGAAAAAATCGAATTATGAACTTTCCGACATTGCTAATTCGGAATTGAAAAACGATATCGGCGAGTCTTTGGAACTGTACAATAAAATATGGCAGGAAATACGGGTAGGACGATAATAACGTACCATAGAAACAAAGGAGATACATACGTATGGCCCTCATCCAATGCGGAGAATGCGACAAACAGGTGAGTTCGTTTTCAGACCAATGCGTTTATTGCGGATATCCGATTGTCCGTTTCGAAAAGGCGATCGACGAGTTTCGCGCAGACAGACTCACCGAAATCGCAAGCGGCACGGCCGGTCAGGGCATAGAAGGCCCAAAGGTGGTTTTGCATCTTTTCCCGCGCGATGCAATGTTTACTGAAAAGACATATGGCATAGTCGGCATCAGTACCTATATTTCCAAGTCTTTGCATCTTCTGTTCGGCGGTACGGTAGAGCCCCAATTCAATTCAAGCGGTATCCTGTTATTGCAAAACAGTTTCGATACGCGCAAGCCGCTGGCTTCCCTGGAACTGCATCGCAACGGCATCGTCGAAGCGGTGGACTCACTGTTTTTCGGCACCGATAAAAATGTTCCCTATTTCCAAATAGACCTGTTTTCCGACCGGATCGTTGCGGCATGCAATGAACTGTTGCAAATTTACAAACTCGTCGGCGTCGGCGGGCCGTATGTTCTTCTCATCAGCCTGCTGGGCATCAAAGATCATACGGTTTCAAGCAAAGCGGTTCATTTTCCGGGTAAGCGCGCGCAACAAGCCGATGCGCTTTTGCATAAAATAGAATTTGTCAATACGGATTCCATCGAGAAAAACGATTTGCGTCCGTTTTACGAACAGCTTTGGAATACTTTCGGTTATATGCGCATCAGGAACACGGCCAAGCAGGGTACGGTGAAAGCGTAATTTTTAGGGAATGTAAGCGCCCCGCGCTTTGGTGCGGGGTGCCGTTACTGGATTTTCACGACTAAAGTCGTAATATCGTCCGCTTGCGGAGCTCCGCTACGGAAAGAATTCAGCGACAAAGAAATGGAATCCAAAATCGCAGCCGCAGTATCGCTCTTATTGGCAAGTACCGCGTTTTCGAATTCCTGCATGTTAAAATGTTTCCCGTCCGCGTCAACGCATTCAACCAGCCCGTCGGTATAAAAAACCAGAACATCGCCGCTTGAAACGTCTATCGACGCTTCTTCGAATTTACTGTCGTAAAAGATCCCGATAAGCGGGGCAGGTATTTTCAGATACGAAACAGCGTCGCTTCCCGGTCGAACGAGCGCTACCGGCGGATGGCCGGCTCGGGAATAGGTGAAGGTCTTTTTTGCTTTGTCCAGAATGCCCAAGAAACCGGTGACATACCGTCCGTCGGGCATGAAACGGCACAATTCTCCGTTTACTTGCGTAAAAATGTAACGGGGCGAATCGTATTTCAAAATTGTCCGGGTGAACGAGACCTTCGACATTGCTGCAATAAGAGCTGCGGGAACGCCGTGGCCGCAAACGTCGAGAATCAAAAACGCGATCCGGTCGTCGTCTATCTCGACGATATCGTACATGTCGCCGCCGATGATGCTGGTGGGCATATACGAAACCGCAACATCGACGCCGCCGACTGCGGCGAGGTTTTGCGGTAAAAGGGATTTTTGCACGCGCTGGGCGGTTTCGAGTTCTTCATTGATGCTGGTCAACGCCTTTTCAAGCTGTTGGGTGGTTGTATACAAGGAATCTCGCGAAGCCCGAAGTTGTCCCAGCGTTTTATTATGCTCTATCGCATATCGTATCGATCGCTCGAGCACCGCACCGTCGATTTTGCCTTTGACAAGGTAGTCTGCCGCGCCGCGGCGCATTGCTTCAAAATCAATGTCCTTGTCCCCCTGACCGGTCAGCATGATCACGGGAGTTCGAATTCCTTTGGCAATGACCTCTTTCAGCAAATCGAGGCCGTTGTCTTTTCCCAAGCGGTAATCGAATAAAAAAACATCGTATTCGACGCTCCTGATTTCATCCAGAGCTTGTTCGAACGTGGGTATCCACGATGTGACAAAAGAGAAGCTGTCGCTTTCCGAAAGCAAATCCTTGGTAATGACGAAATAGTCTTCGTCGTCGTCCACGATGCAAACCCGAATTTTCGGCCGTTGTTCCACGAAGTGTCCTTTTATAACGGAGGGAGCTCGACGATTTCGAACCAATATTTTGTCAACGTTTTCATGATGTCTATCAATTGGTCAAAGGTCACCGGCTTTACAATAAAAGAATTCACGCCAAGGTCGTACGAGCGCAAAATGTCTTCCTCTGCTTTCGAGGTGGTGAGCACGACGATGGGGATGTGCTTGAGCGACGGATCTTCTTTTATTTCCTTTAACGCCTGACGCCCGTCTTTTTTAGGCATATTGAGATCCAAAAGAATGATACCGGGCCGCGGCGACGATTTCGGGTCGGCATATTTACCCTCGCGTCGCAAATAAGCCATGAGTTCTTCCCCGTCTTCCACGGTATGAAAATTGTTTAAAAGTTTTACCTCCGAAAACGCCTCTTTTGCCATGAGTCTGTCGTCTTCGTCGTCATCCGCCATCAATATAGTGACGGATTGCTTTTTATCATCCATGTCAGTCTCCTTGGACTTTTTGTTGTAAAGGTACAATGAAAGTAAAGACAGCACCCTTGTCGGGTTCCGACGAAGCGGAAATCGTCCCGTTATGCCTGTCCACGATTTTCCGGCAAACCGATAAACCGATTCCCGACCCTTTGTATTCGCTGCTGCGTCCGTGCAGTCGCTGAAATACGCCGAAAATCTGTTCGGCATATTTCTGTTCAAAGCCGATGCCGTTGTCGGCTATGGAAATGGCGCAGGTGTTGTCACTGTTCATTGTGCAGCGAACCTTCACTATGGGCGAAACGCCCGGGGCATGATATTTGAGTGCATTGCCGATCAGGTTCTGGAACAATTGCCTCATTTGCAGGGGATCCGCGAAAATCGATGGCAAAGGATCGATGGTGACCGCCGCGTTGCAGTCTTTGATGGCGGTTTCCAGATCAGAAAGCACTTCCGAAGCAATTAACGACAAGTCGACCGGGGAAAACGGTTGCGCTTTAGTCGTGA
The DNA here is from genome assembly GCA_037447435.1 of Fibrobacteria bacterium. Taxonomy (GTDB): domain Bacteria; phylum Fibrobacterota; class Chitinivibrionia; order Chitinivibrionales; family FEN-1185; genus FEN-1185. The sequence goes on along the minus strand of JBBIGR010000001.1, from coordinate 234,470 downwards.
CCCGCGAATAGGTCAACAGCCCCTCGATAAGGCTTTGCATGCGAATGGCCGAATTGTCCATACGAGTCAGATAATCCAACCCTTGCTCGCCGAGAACGTCTTTATATTTGAAAACGAGCCGGCTCGAAAACGACGTGATTTTCCGCAACGGTTCCTGTAAATCATGCGAGGCGATGTAGGCAAACTGCTCAAGCTCCTTGTTGCTTTTGGCAAGTTGCTGCGATTGGAGTTCCAATGCCTGTTCCGCGATTTTTCGCGCGGCAAGTTCAGTTTTCAGCCGCCGGTTCAAATGTTCGATATTGCCGATGGCCAGTCCGATGAGGGTGAAAATAAGGATCGATACGGACCCTACCGACATTTCCATAAACGCATTAAAGCCGAACGTGATGAAATTAACAATCGCAAAACATAAAACAATGGATGCGCCGCTCACCAATGCCCAACGAGGTCCCAAATACCAACCGCAAAACAAAATGGGCAAAACGGAAAATGACAGCGTTGCATTATCGCCGATGTATAAAAGCAGCCATTCCTGTAAGGGCAGGTATATTGCGGTGACCAACAAAAAAACCAGCAGCGGATTTTTGTTTCGGTCAAATAGGGTAGGTAACGATAATTGTTTCATAGATTTCCTGCGCCGTCGCATCAGAAAGGATAGTGCTTTTGATTTGGTACGTCATACTCGTATATTATACATACTATGATTAAAAAAAATCAAAAACCATCACAAATAAAAACATTCGATATCAACGGCGGAGAATCCGCCGGCAGTGAAATGCTTTTTTCTGCCGGCGATCTGGATTGCGTTTTCTGTAACGGTACTGTCCGCAACATTTCGATCAACGGCGTGGAAATCGTCAGGCGTATATATGTCGCCGTGCGAAATGAAATCTGGAACACAATCGGCTACACTGTCTCCAATTTGTCCATACACAAGGCCCGGTCCTCGTTTCATATAGAATACGATGCGCGTCATAAAAACGGCCCCATCGATTTTACCTGGCATGCAGTCATCGACGGCTCAAACGATTCCGAAATTCGTTTTACCTTCCATGGAAAGGCACTCTCCGCGTTCAAAACCAATCGGGTGAGTTTTTGCATTCTGCATCCGCTGGCAACATGCCAGGGAGCACCATGCACGGTATTAACCGTCAATGGATCTCGCTTAAAATCGAAATTTCCCCAAACCATCAGCCCGCATCAGCCGTTTCTCAATATGCGCGCCTTATCGCAAAGCGTCAAGGGAATAAAATACGAACTGTTTTTTCTGGGCGATATTTTCGAAACGGAAGACCAGCGGAATTGGACCGATGCATCATTCAAAACCTACTGTCCTCCGCTCGCTGTTCCAAGGCCGTATATCATTAAAAAAGGAACGCAGTTTTCCCAAATCGTTTCAGTAAAAGCGGAAAAAACCGTCAAAATACCAAAAGCGACCAAAAAGCCATCGTCGTTCATACCTTTCGATTGCAATAAAAAATCGCAAGATCGGAATATTGCCGAACTGGGATGTTGCTTGCCAACAGTGCCGAGAGGGAAACCGGCACTGTTGGCTCGGGCGCTGAATTTTTCGCATTTCCGTATCGATGTCGATGCCGCGACCGGGACATTGCCTGCTTTCAATGCAATACCGTTGGAAGTGGCCTTGTTTGTGTCGGGGAAAAGTCTTCAAAAGCAAGTATTGCGGTTTTGCGAATCGGCAAAGAACAAAAGGGCCGTTGTCAAACGAATCGTTGTTTTTCATAAAAACGAAGTCGTCACGTCGGAATCGACATTGCGGCAGTGCGTCCGCATTCTCGGCACAACCTTTCCCGACGCGAATATCGCTTCCGGAACGAATAATTATTTCGTAGAAATCAACAGGAAGCCGTTGCGAAGCAAATTAATAAAGAACATCTGCTTTTCCATGAATCCGCAGGTGCACACGTTCGACGACCAATGCGTCATGGACAATGTGTTCGGCCAGGCGCCGACGCTTCAAACCGCAAAAGAACTGTATCCGCATTCCCGTTTTTTCGTGACGCCGATAACGTTGCGTCCGCGGGCCATTCCGGAAAATCCTAAGAAATTCCACGGTATGGATCCTCGCCAAAAAACCGTTTTTGCCGCGGCATGGACATGCGCGAGCATTATTAATTTGTCAATTGCCAATGCGGCCGGTTTGACGTATTTCGATCTTCTCGGCGATTGCGGGCTTATGGAGAAATCCGGCGACCGGGTGTTTCCCGCGTACCATGTCTTTGCCTATTTCGGAGATTTTTCGGGCGGAAAAATACGCAGAATAGTTTCCGATCAAAACAGCGTTATCGGGTGCATGCTCCAAAAAAACAATGCAAAAAGGTTCTTGTTTGCAAATCTTACCGCCAAACCGCAAAAAATCCATTTGACCCATGTGCAAAAAAATGTTTTGCTGCAATATCTCGACGAAACCACCGTCGAATTTGCCTGTACAACACCCTTGGAATTTTTAAATGATTCAGGCAAAAAATACCGCACCTCTTCTGGTGAATTGGATATCACCTTATTGCCTTATGGAATTGCAAAGATCGATGGATGATACAATTGATCGAAATAGGCGACATCCGAATTTAATAAGTGATTTTCGGTAGAGACGTATGAATCGTCGACCATGTTTCATACCCGGTCGAATCTGTTCCTATACGAGCAATGCCTGCACAAGTCCTCAACAACGGTTCTTTTCGAAAAGCCGTTGACAATGTCAATGGTCCTCGGCTTTTGCAGAATGTTTTCCAAGGGTTCACGGAGAATGTTTCCCAAGGCAATGTCTGCGTTTCTATCAAGACAGCAGGGCACAACGGTCCCATCAGCCACTATCGCGATTTGTTCCCGCAGTCCAAGGCAAAACCCGATATTGCCAAAATCCGGGCCGCTGCAGTCGGGCCAGTCAAATTGACGGCTTTGATTGATAAAAACGTTTTCAGCAATGGAAAATGCGGACGACGAATTGAGTTTTTCCAAAATGCTACATTGCGGACTAAAAAAAGATTGTATTGCATTCACGATGTTTTCATACGAATCCGTATTGGCGTTTTCCTCGAACGGCCATAGCCTAAAACTCACGAAGCAATAGTTTTTTGCCTTATCGGCAAACGACACTATCGGCCCGATATACTCGTCCGGAGATTTATTGTTTTGGCCCTGACTAAAACTGTGCAGGGAAAAAGTGATTTGCCGCAAAGCAGGTTTACCTAAAATTGCATCACTGTTTTCCCGAATTAATGTCCCGTTTGTAACCAGGTTGACGAATTTGCCGTGATCATGCGCAATGTCCAAAAACTTGCCGATGTCGGGATGCAACAGGGGCTCGCCAAGAACATGAAAATAGAGATACTTGCCCAAGGCGCCTATTCGCGACAATATGGTTTCAAAGGTTGCTTCATCCATACTTTTAATTGGCCGATTCGTTCCCGGACAAAAGCAACAGGACAAATTGCAAGAATTCGTAATCTCTATGTAAATGCGTTTAAATGGTTTCATTATTCCCTATAAATTTATTAAATCGGCTTTGGATATTGGAGACAAAATTCGTGTCATGAAGCTTTACATAAACGGATAACGTAATTGATAAGGCGATCTTTGCTCTCGGTCACAGACCACCCCGCCGAAAAGGCAAGGTCTTTAAATTCATCAAGGGTTCGCGGAACGGTTTTTGCACCGCCTGTTTGCACAAGGATTTTTCCGGGTCCGTCCGCAGGAGTGATGGTGCCGGCTAAAACGGTTTTCTCCGGCGTCAAAGCATGCAAAATTTTCAAATTGGTCACAATATCGTGTTCTGTGCCGTAATCGAAAAGCCCGCCTTCAGCGGTGACGACCACGACCCCCTGCATCACATTCAAAGCGGACAAATAGTCCTGCAGCACCTGCGTTTCGTGCCAGTTGTACGGAACATATTCAAACGATATATTTAATCCTTTAAGCGGCGCGCCGGGAGATTGTAAAACATTCAAGGCGCGGGCTGCAAAGGTAGGCGCCGCCTGTTCCAAATCCATAACGCAAATTTTAATCGTACGATTTGCGAACAGCTCGGGCTTTTCCGCGCGTAAAAGAATCAATACATTCAGCGTATCCGCACAAGGCCCCCCGGCGATATTGACTAAATATAAAGGCTTGCCGATGTGATCGTGCAAGACCGGTTCAATCGCATCAACCGTCATCCGGGCCATATCTTGCAACCGCAATCGGGTTAAAAGCGCGGGGAGAGATGCGGCAATGATCCTATCCAGAGGCCGGCTATAATGAATTCCTAAATTGTCGGGCCCAAGTTTTAACAAATAGGTGTTCATCCCGCTCAAATACGTTCCCGACGCACCCAGCAGCCCTTGCATCAAAATAGACTTGCGAGAAAAGACCCACAAAAAAACTTTGCGAAGCAAAGCGGGCATGCGATTGAATTTTTCCTGTTGCTCGGTTGATTTTTTTACCAATGCGGCCAATTCCATTTCGTCCGGTTCTGTAACGGCAAAAGCGGAATGGGTAATATCGATTACCGGAAGCTCGAGTCCAGCAATCGTTTGAGCGTAGTAAACTCCGGATTTTTTATTTTGTTCTAATTTTGCAGTCATTGCATCACCGGGAAGTCGTAAATCGTTTAATAATTTTGCCCATATGAAAATAATTAGTATTGCGATAGTTTGGAAAATATCCAGCAATGATCTCTTCTTGGGAATAAAAGAGGTGTTTTCCAATGCCCGAAATACAAGGAGTCGACGTTCTTTCCTGTTGTCAATAAGGCACAAAACAGCTCATAAATAGCTTTTCATGCCGCGCGTAATCCCACGTGCCATATCTCCTTTCTTGCCGATAGGATCGACAATACTGGCATTTTTTTTGCTGATTCCATAAAGACGGAACACATCGGATGTTTATTTGAGATAGGTAAAAATGTTTCGGAGGGTTCGATTATCATGACCACGCACAAACACACTTGTATGCCGGATATCGGTCACAGCAAATTAGTATCGGATATCCTTGAAATTAAAAGTGGGGAAGGCGATTCAAAAACCGTTCCAGGGTATCAAAGCGACCACATTTGTCCTATTTTGCGAATAAGCAAACAAGGTGTTGTCTTATATGCAAATAAAGCCAGCGAACCGTTGCTGCATGTATGGGGTTGCAGAACCGGCGGCAGAATTCCGGATTTTTGGCGGAAAAAGGTTGCGGACATATTCAACAGACACGAGGAACGTATCGAAAATATTGCCTGCGGCGATTTCGTTTATAATTTTTCCATAGATCCGATACTCAACGCAGGACACGTTAATTTTTACGGTCAGGAAATTGCCGAAAAACCGTGTGCCAAATCCGCTAGAAACGCGGCTATCAAACAGGTAAATGAGGATGGCTTGCCTTTGAATTTTCGTTTCGAAAATTCTCTCCTTGCAATATTCGAATGGAATGCGGACCTTGTCATGACGAAATGGTATAGCGGTGCCGAGCGAATTTTCGGTTGGAGGAAGGAAGAAATTCTCGGAAAACGTATCGACATGCTCGATATAATTTATTGCGACGATTACGCTATTGTCAATAAATCCGTCGAGAAACTTGCGCGCGGAAAAGAGAAAACCGTTGTGGCCTCCTGCCGCAATCAAACAAAAGCGGGCGACATTATCAACTGTACTTGGTACAACTCCGTTCTCTTCGATCAAAGCGGAAACATGCAATCCGTCTTGTCTCTGGTCCAGAAAGACGCACAGCAAAATAAATGTTTTTGCAGATCGGGAAATCGAGCTTAAACTGAGGCTTGTCTTGGGATAAAAGACCATTTTTGCCCGAATAAATTTCGAACCGAATGGCCTTTAAAAATCGGGTTTTGAAGCAAATCAACGACCTTTTCACCAATTTCTAATGCCGAAATCATTTTTATTGGCTCCCCTAAATTGGAAGTATTGCCTAAAAAGTTCCGTGCACGGGTTATCCCATCATAATTGAGCAGGTTTTCCAAAATAAAACCCGCTTTCAAGATAATTATGTCCACTTTTTTTAATGAACAAAGCTTACGTTCCACATCGTATAAACCGCGAATCGGCCCGTTTAAAGATCCTCCATCAATAGAGGATAAGAAAATCATTTTTTTTATTTTTGTCGTTTTAATTGCCGAAACAGCGCTATCGGCTATAGAATTGTAATATTGCACGTGATCATCGGCCTCGGGTTTTGAAGGCACTAGGAAAAAAACAGAATCGATATCGGTAAAGGCTTTTATTAAAAAAAACATGTCCGACTGGTCTCCGGCCATAATTTCCGCCCCTTTTTCACCAAGCTGCTTGAGTTGGTTGTATGATTTGCCGATAGCCCGCACCGGAATATTTTTTGCTAAAAGCAATTCAGCTACCTTAGACCCGGTTTTACCGCATGCTCCAGTAATTGCAACCATAAAATCCCCGCTTTTAAAAGGTTGGATTGTGTAATCAAAAGATATGTTGCAAATAGTATTCCAAAAATATTGCTTCGAAATCTTTGGATTTGTTATGAATTTATTAGAAATCCTCGTTTTTTCTCAAACTCATTCGCAGATTCGGGAATTTTTTCGGTTGAACACTTCCACTGTAAGCACTGCCATGAAAGCCAGATATTTGAGTTAGTAAGCGATCAAGCTTTTCAATTCCTAACACAGTTAGAACACAAGCCTAAATCTAACCTGGTATTATTAATGAAGGAACACACCTTTAAGGGAGGATTATGGCAAAAATCGACATGCATGTGCATTCATCGTTTTCCCAGCATCCGTCGGAATGGTTTTTAAAAAGACTCGGTACACGCGAATCATATGTGCCGCCCGAAACCGTGTATCAGATATGTAAAGCTGCCGGAATGGATTTTGTCACGCTTACCGACCACAATTGCATCGATGGAGCGCTCGAATTGCGAATCAAACATCCGCAAGATACGATTACGGGTGTGGAATCCACGACGTATTTCCCTGAAGACGGGACAAAGATCCATGTATTGATATATGGATTGAATGAGGTCCAGTTCAAGGAAATCGAGCGCGTGCGCGGGAGCATATACGACTTGCGGGCGTTGTTATATGCAAATGAATTGCCGCATGCCGTGGCGCATGCCACGTTTTCCGTGAATCACCGATTAACAAAAGAGCATGTGGAGCGATTGATGCTTTTGTTTGATAATTTTGAAGGTATCAACGGAAGCAGAAATAAGCGCAATAATGAAATCCTGATGCAGGTTCTTGCATCTCTCACTCCCCAGCACATCGAACGTTTGCAACGCAAATACTCCATAAAGCCTTTGTCCCTGGAACCCTGGAAAAAAGGGGTAGTAGCGGGGTCCGACGATCATAGCGGGTTGTTTGCAGGAAAAACGTATACGAAAGCGGAAGCTGGATCGGCGGAGGAATTTCTGGAACAAATGTGCGGAAAAAAAACAGAGGCCTGCGGCAGGCATAACGATTATCAAAGCTTGGCCTTTGCAATTTACAAAATAGCATACGATTTTTCAAACAGTAAAAATAAACAAACGTCGCCTTTTTTTCATGCATTTTCAGGGCTTGTTTTCGACAATAAGCCGCTCGATATAAAAACCCGCATTGCCCTGAAACGAATGAAAAAAGGAAAAAACAGCGGTCTGAGCGCAATGTACCGTATTTTTATCGAGGCAATGGAATTGTTTCAAAGCGGAGCGGCAGGACCAACGGAAACAAAGCTCGCCATCCTTTCAAATAAAATTTCCGAAGCAACCGACGAATTTGTCAGGTTTTTCGCCAGTGAGGCCGAACAAAGCCTATCGCAGGGGAATATAATCGGCCTTATCAACCGTTTGGTCGGGACAATTCCGGCCGTTTTCCTGTCTTTGCCGTTTTTCACAACCGTAAATGTTCTGAATGCGTCCCGTAATATCGTCGATGACATCGCGCAAACGTATATCGACAAGGCACATAGAAAGCAAAAACGCTATTTATGGTTTACCGATACATTGACCGATTTGAACGGGGTTTCCGAGGTTCTTCGCGAAATATCGGTCAAAGTGCGGGAAAAAGGCATCGATTGCACGCTCGTCACTTGTTTGCTTAAAGAAGAAAAAGATACGGATCTACCGCAGCCGTTGATCGATTTGCCTTGCATTCATTCCTATACGCCATCGTTTTTTTCGACCGTCACTTTGCGCGTGCCGTCCCTTCTTACTTCGCTTTCGCTAATTTACAATAACGAGCCGGACGAAATCTTCATATCGACTCCCGGCCCGGTCGGGCTCATCGGCCTGCTTGCGGCAAAGTTGTTGCATATTCCATGCAACGGCGTATATCATACCGATTTCACACGCCAGGCGCATCAGATAACCGGTGATGACTCGGTAGCCCAATTTACCGAAGCGTATATCGACTGGTTTTTTTCCATGGTCAACAAAATCGTCGTGCCGACGCAGGAATATATCGATGTTCTTGCAAAACGGGGCGTGCCGCGCTATCGCATGTCGCGCTTTACCCGAGGAATAGATACGGATGTTTTTTTTCCAAGGCCCGATTCCCGGGCATGGCTTCAAAAGCGCTATGGAATTAGAGACGGTGCGATCTTGATTTATGCGGGCAGGATTTCAAAAGAGAAAAATCTCGATTTCCTCGCAACGGTTTACAAACAATTAATTTTAAAAGATCCGTCCATAAACATCGTATTTGCGGGCAATGGCCCCGATTTTGCGGAATTCTGTGAGGCGATGAAGCCGTATCCGCGTGCGATTTTTACGGGGAGAATAGACAGATGCGATCTTCCCGACTTGTACAGCATTGCGGATTGTTTCGTTTTTCCAAGTATTACCGATACGTTCGGCATGGTGGTTCTCGAGGCACTGGCGTGCGGTTTGCCCGCCATCGTTTCGGAATTCGGAGGGCCGAAAGAAATCATTATAAATGGTAAAACCGGATTTATCGCTTCGTCAAAAAGCATTGAAGATTGGGTCATGAAAATAGAGGGGTTGCTTGTTCTCAAAAAAAAATTCCCGATGCTGTATGCGGAAATGAAGGCATCCGCAATTTCACATGTGCGCAAAGAATATTCATGGGGTAAGGCTCTGGAAACCATGTTTTCCGAATCGTACGACGAGGCCGACAGTAACGAGCATGTCGTCAATCCCGTGGCCGACATTATGCCGAACGAGGATGTTGTTGATGTGCGATAATTAGAGTTTTGAACCGATGCCGTCAAAAGTATTAAAACTTCGCGAGCTTTGAATAATTCGGCGGGACTCGGCCGTTGAAAAGGTCGCAAGCCGTAAAATAGCGGATATCATTTATCCAGAGTTTGAAATAGTCGCTGTCATGGATGAAACGCTTTGCCAATCGCAAAGGCGCATGTAAAAAATCGTGGACCGGACCAAAAAGTTCCGATGGGTCTCTGAAGCATTCCCATTCGCAGTTAAAACAGTGAGGAGCATCCGCTTTTTTTCCCCAAGAAATGTCAAGCGGTTTTTTCCCCATATATCCGCAAGGAAAAATTTCTCCAAGTACCGAGGCAAAAAAGAAATCATGCCCACCCCGGCACGGATAGGATTCGTACCCAGGGTCGCTCATGGCTTTCGAAAGCGCATACAGAGAACTTTGCGGGGTAAAGATTCTGATTTTACTCCGATGTACTGAAATAGCCTTGGAAATTCCGGCAAATAAAGCGGATTTTTCCTGTTTTGTGAAACGAACCACGGCGTCGCGCGACATTGCCTCGTACACGGGTTGCAACGGCAAATGCTTTTTTTCGTAGATCTCCAGATCGTTGGGGTCAAAACTCATGGGATAGCACATGTTGACTGTTGTAAAACCCAAATCCCTAACAAAAGAATAAAACGTAACGGCATTTTCAAAAACCAAGTTTTTATAAAAGTCAAAGGGAAAAGTCGATGCAGGATCATTGAAAACCGGAATGGATCCGCGGCCTGCCATATTCCTGTTAATTCCCATGTTTGCGGCAGGATACAGCCCGGCTTCATGAAAAAGCGGCAATGAAAATTCTATTCCTTTGGCGACATCCTTGAACCCCCGCATTTCTTCATGAATAACCGGATCGCATGAATCAATACTTATCCAAAAATTTCTCAAAGAAGTTTTCGCCAAGGCATCGATAATGCGCCGTATCCGAACCTCGAATCCGTTTTGCAAAGGCCTTGCAAGGAAAAAAGCGTTTGTGCCGGTCCGAATATACGGTATGCCGGCATTTTGGGCGTGCGTAATGAGCCGCACGAGCAGTTCTATATCAAGCAGCGGTTCTCCTCCGGTAAAGGAGAGCAATGATATTCCGCGTTGCACAGCATCATCGATAATTTTCTTTATCTTATCTTCGGGAAGAGATGTACGTCGAAAATCCTCGGTAACGCGCATGCCGCATTGCGGGCAAAACGCATTACATCGATCCGAGATCTGTATGATCAGTTGACCCGGTGCGCGCCCGGCGGCGGTTCTTTTTATAAAAGAAAATATTTCTGCAGTGCGTGAACGGGGCATTATGAAAAAGAAACGGAAAAATCGGTTGAAACTGTTTCGGCATTTTCGAAAATAAGCGCAGATTCATTGAAGCGCGTATCAAGAGATTCCTTGAAACAAAGTTTATTGCATGCTTGGGCCAAATTAACCGGATCTGCTTGGAAAAGATCCAAAACCATTGAAAAGAGTTGCGAAACAATATGTTGCGGCAGATACTGAGAAAGAAAATCGCAATAACCCGAGGTGATTGAACGGATGCGTTCGTCTGCCGAAAGACTATGGGACAGAACCCTGTTTTTCAGGCTCGCATGAAACAACGGATTGAACTGAGCTGCGTTGACGGCCCGCGACACGAAATTGCGCAAAATACTGTAACTTTTTACTTGATAATGTTCTCTTTTATGCAGATCGAGGCAAAACCGCTCGACGGATGCAACCGAAATCGAAGATAAATCGATAGGCAAAACGATATGGTCCGAAACGCTAATGGCAAGTTCGTGAATTTTGCCGAACCCGGGAGGCGTGTCGATGATTACATAATCATAATCGGCCTTAAAATTAAAAAATGCGAACCGTTTGCTGAGCTGATAAGTGTCGTTCGTATTCCAGTCGCAAAACGATTCACAAAGCGTTATATAATTCAGATTTTCGAATGCGGTTTTGAGTAAAAGATTGGAAAGCAAACCCGAAGCGAATGTGGTCGGTGATCTATCTCGGAATATCTTCGGTGAGGCTGATCCGCCCAAAAGACTGGATAAATGGTATTGATGCCGGTCAAGATCAATTGCAAGAACGCGGTACTTTGCCGCTGCAAGGACTTTACATAAAAGTGCCGCTACGGTTGTTTTTCCGACTCCGCCTTTGTATTGTACGAGTGAAATTGTTTTCATGATAAAAAATATAACGGACAAGGATTTTAAAATTATAAGAAAAAGAATAGAATTTCGTTAGGCCAACACGACCCTTACATTACACAAATCTAACATAAAGCAAATAATATCCTTGCTCAGCGATAGCAATTTTAAAAGCATGCATATCCGAAAACAGAGATTAGAAGTCCTATTCAAAGCGAATGCAATGTGACAAATAAATTAATTAGGGGAATATTTATCGGTGCCGTTGTCCTTATTTATCATAGGCAGGTATTTCCGGAAATCTCCTTAATAGATTCGTTTTCCATTGCGGTAAATGACAAGACGGTGCAACAAGGCAAATGGGAAATAATTCTGGGAAATAAACAGATGTTCGATGTTTCTAAAACTCAAGGACAATTCGTATTGCATGTTTTTAACTCGGCACATAATCTTTGTTTGGCAAAAAAGATTTCGATTACTTTGAGCGAATACCCGGTGTTGAAATGGGCATGGAAAGCCGTGACGCTTCCGGATAGCGCCCGGGAGGACGAAAAACGAAGAAATGATTCGGCTGCGGGAATCATCGTCGGCGTAAAAAAAGGGTTTTCCATTCATGCCGTCAAATATGTGTGGAGTACCTCGCTTAGAGTCGGAAGCGAGGTTATGGATTCAAAAAACGCATACGACAAAGTGATCGTGCTTCAATCTGGAAAAGAGAATCTTGGAAAATGGGTGTTTCAAAAAGTAAATGTACGGGACGATATTGAACAATGCTTCGGCAAAGGGTTTTCTCACATCGAAGCGGTAAGCATCATGACGGATTCCGATAATACCGAGTCAAGTGCCGAAGCGTATTACGCCACAATAGAATTTGCAAAAAATTAGCAACTAAATATGACTTATCTCAGCTGCAACGATGCAGTTGCAAAGCAACATACTAGGTCGGCATTTATAAACAAATGAAGCAGCATTCAAAAAGGGGATACAATGGAATTACAAAATGGAAAGCAATGCGTTGTCGGACACGCCGTAGTCGGTGAGGGCGCACCGGTTTTTATCATTGCCGAAATAGGGATAAATCACAATGGTTCGATAGAACTAGCAAAAAAAATGATAGACGGCGCGGTTCGGGCAGGATGCAATGCAGTCAAGTTCCAAAAGCGGACTCCGGAATTATGTGTTCCTCCCGAACAACAAGGTGTCATGCGTGAAACGCCGTGGGGATATATTTCTTATCTTGAATATCGCAAAAAGATTGAATTCGGTTTCAATGAGTATGTGGAATTGGACCGGTATTGCAAAGAAATGAACATCCAATGGTTTGCTTCATGCTGGGACATTCCTTCGGTGGAATTCATAAAACAATTCGATGTGCCTCTGTATAAAATTTCCTCGGCAATGCTTACCGATAAAAGTTTATTGTCAAGTATCAAGCATGCGGGGGCGCCAGTAATGATTTCCACCGGCATGTCGACAATGCAGGAAATAAAAGAAGCTGTCGGACTTATCGGGGAAGAAAATCTTTTTCTTGCCCATACCACTTCGGCATACCCGTGCATAGATGAGGAATTAAACCTTCGGATGATAACTACCCTTGAAAAGAATTTTCCTAAAGCAATTATCGGATATTCGGGCCATGAAATCGGATTGCCCACAACGGTTGCAGCAGTGGCTTTGGGCGCACATTTCGTCGAACGCCATATAACCCTCGAACGGGCGATGTGGGGAACCGATCAAGCGGCTTCCGTAGAACTGCACGGACTCGAAATTCTGGTTCGTAATATACGATGCGTCGAAAAAGCAATGGGCGATGGGACAAAAAGATTGTATGCCAGCGAAATTGCGGCACAAAAGAAAATGCGGCGCGTTTTGCAAAATCAAACGCTGGAAATGGCAGTATAATGAAGAAAAAAATCCTGTTTATTTGCGGGTCTGTCAACCAAACGACCATGATGCATCAAATCGCAATGCATTTTCCGGAATACGATTGTGTCTTTACCCCATACTATATCGGGGATTTTAGGGATGATGTGGCAAAGCGATTTTTCGATTTTTCCATCCTCGGCGGGAAATACAAGGAACAGACCCTGCATTATCTTAAATCAAAAGAGGCTGCAATCGATTACAAGGGCGCCGCCAACGATTATGATTTTGTCGTAACATGTCAAGATCTCATTATACAAAAAAATATTAGAAATAAACCGGTTTTTCTGGTGCAGGAAGGTATGACCGACCCGCAGCGTTTGGGATATTTCTTAGTGAAGAATTTCGGTTTTCCGCGTTTTATTGCCGGTACGTCGGCTACCGGGTTATCTAATGCTTATGAACTTTTCTTTGTTGCGTCGGCGGGATTTAAAGAAGTTTTTGTCAAAAAAGGCATTCCTCCTGAAAAAATTGTCGTTACCGGGGTGCCGAATTTCGACAATAATAAGCAGTTTTTGAATAACGATTTTCCCTATAAAAATTTTGTGCTGGCAGCAACATCAAATTTACGGGAATGCATGGAGTATGAAAACCGAAAAAAATTTATCCTGAAAACCGTCCGCATTGCTCAGGGACGTCAAATAGTGTTCAAATTACACCCAAGTGAAAACGTAAAACGTGCAGTGCGGGAAATCATGCGATATGCGCCAAAGTCGCTCGTGTTTGAAAGAGGAAACACCAATCACATGATTGCAAATTGCGAAGTTCTTGTTACCCGGTTTTCTTCAGTTGTTTTCATCGGAGAATCGTTAGGAAAAGAAATTCATGCCGATGTCCCGATCGAAGAAATTAGAAAGTTGGCACCGATACAAAACAACGGAACTTCTGCAGAGCGTATTGCACAAACAATTAAGAACCATCTGGAAAAAAAATCAACGCACTATCGATTGTACCACAATAAGCATAACAACGTTGAATCGCCATTGAGAAAGTATTCGCAACATTTCGCTTTCGAAAGAAAGTCGCAATATACGGCTGAGGAAATTTCCTGGTATGCATCTTCGAAACAATTGAAAGGGTGTGATTGACGTGAGCGTAAAAATAAAACTCGATTTTCCAAGAATCCAAACCAAATTGACCAGTGATGAAATTTCTCGATTGAATGTCGCGTTGCAGGAGGCGCAGACACTGTCGATGGGGCCTTATCTGCAGGAATTTGAAAATGATTTTTCTAAATATTTGTCGGTTAAACACGCTTTCGGCGTCAGCAATGCTTCCAGCGCGCTGGAAATTGCGACAATGCTGAGCGGTGTTGTACAGGGCGACGAAGTCATTGTACCCGCGCATACGTTTACCGCAAGTGCGCTTCCGTTTTTACGGCTTAAGGCAAAAATCGTTTTTGCAGACATAGATCCTAAAACCTTTGTCATGGATATTTCCGATATAAGGAAAAAAATCACACCAAGAACCAAGGCCATTGTTGTTGTCCACTTGTACGGTTTACCGGTGCAAATGGATGAGCTGATGAAAATGTCCTTGGAACACGGTCTGATAATTATCGAAGACTGCGCCCAGGCTCCCGGTGCAAATTGGCAGGGAAAAAAGGTCGGTACGTTCGGCGATTTCGGCTGTTTCAGTTTTCATGGTCAAAAAAATATAACCACTCTCGGCGAAGGCGGAATGATCGTTACCAATAATGACAATTACGCCGAGACGATTCTTGGACTCCGTAAAATAGGCCAAAGGCCTTTTGTCAATCAACAAAAATATTGGCAGCCGGCAATGAGCAATATCGTGGAAGCTGCTCCGGGACTGATACCGTATAATTTTGCTCTTGGCGAAATTCAGGCAAAAGCGGGCACGATTTTATTGGAAAGGCTCGATAAGATAAATGAAAAAAGAAGGGCTTCGTTTGAAAAAATCGTTTCAGGGCTTAGTAGTCATGGCGAACTCCGATTCCAAGCGCAGTCTCAGAATTCGGTTTCAGCCATGCATTTGCTTCCGGCTCGGTTTTGCACGAGTAATTCAGGAAAGACAAGGGACGATCTCATCGACATGCTTTACAATGAATATGGAATAAAATGTGCGGTACAATACTGTCCGCTCTATCGGTACGAGTTGTTTCAAAAAAACGGCTATTTCGATACGGGAACATGCCCGGAATCGAATGCGTTCTTCGATTCCATGATTTCCTTTCCTTTTGGCACGGATTTATCCGACGACGACATCGATTATCTCATATCGTCGGCGGATGAGGCATTAAACAAGTTGCAGGAAAATTGACGTATGGTGCAATATAAAATATTTCGTCCCGTTCCACAGGTGATTTTTTCATCCGGCGCAATAGCTGCCTTGGCGGATATTTTGGAAGAGAAAAGGTTAAATGATAAATATGTCGTTTTTGTCATTGATCATTTTTTCAAAAATAATCCGCTGCTGAATAAAATTCGGATCCTAAGTACGGACATATGCTTTTTTGAAGATACGACAAATGAACCGAAAACGGAAACCATCGATATCCATGTTGAAACGGTTTTACAACAAAAACACACGCTTCCCTCGGCAATTATCGGAATAGGCGGCGGCTCGACATTAGACACGGCAAAGGCGCTGTCTATAATGCTTACCAATCCGGGAAAAACACATAGGTACCAAGGTTGGGACCTCGTCACGGTTCCGCCAATTTACAAAATAGGAATACCAACCGTATCCGGCACCGGATCCGAAGTGTCGCGGACAACAGTGCTTACGGGGCCGGTCAAGAAGCAGGGTATCAACAGCGATTATTCGCTGTTCGACTATGTAATACTCGACCCCGATCTGCTCGCAACTGTTCCCAGAGAGCAACGCTTTTTCACGGGCATGGACTGTTACATCCATTGCGTCGAATCCCTGGCAGGAACATTTCTCAACGAATTTTCAAAAGCATTTGCGTCCAAGGCATTGGAACTTTGTAACAACATTTTTTTATTCCAGGGTAATGATGCCGATCTCATGATGGCATCGTACATGGGAGGAAACGCCATTGTGTATTCCGAAGTCGGTATTTGTCACGCATTGTCTTATGGGCTGAGTTGGGCATTCGGAGTCCATCACGGATTGGCAAATTGTCTTGTGTTTAATCATCTGGAGGAATATTATCCGGAATATATTCCCGATTATAGGGAAATGCTGATCAATAATAAAATAACGTTGCCTCGGAATCCTGTAGGAATTGTTGACGATAAAACATTGGAAAAAATGATCGACATAACGCTTATCATGGAGAAACCCTTGCAAAATGCGCTTGGCAAAAATTGGCAATCAATACTCACCAGAGATAAAATAAAGGATCTTTACTTGAAGATAGTGGGGATGTGATATGATATTTGGCGTCATTTTGGCCCGCGGCGGGAGCAAGGGACTGCCGGGAAAAAATATTTTACCGATAGCCGGTTTTCCGCTGATTTATTGGACCATACAGGCCGCAAAGCAATCGAAACTTCTCGATGATTTTGTGGTGTCTACCGAAGACCCCGTCATTGCCGATTGTGCCAGGAATTTCGGAGCGCGCGTCATGATACGGCCATGCGATTTAGCGCAGGACGATACGACAACTCTTGCCGTTTTGCAGCATATTGCCGCACAAGTGGAGTGCAATGCAGTGGTGGTCTTGCAACCGACTTCGCCGCTGCGAAACCATGATACCATAGACAATTGCATCAAAGAATTTTTACAAGGCAACTACGACACCCTTGCGACCGGATATTACACCAAGATAATCGAATATGCCACGCATCGGAATCTGCGCAGGCAAGACATTCCGGGATTTTTTTACGATGACGGCAATGTTTATATCTTAAATAAAAACGTAATCAAGGCCGGAAAATGGTATGGCGACACTATTTGCAGAAAAGTCAATGAGCCGGAACTGAATGTCGAGATAGACGATGCGACAACGTTTACAATGACGGAAGCGCTTTTGCGACAACGTCTTATGGAAGGCCGCCAGAAAAGCGACATTTTGAATAAACTTGCAAAGGTAAAAATTATGGTCATGGATGTCGACGGCGTGCTTACCGACGGCGGAATGTATTATTCCGCAAACGGTGATGAACTAAAAAAATTTAACACTCGTGACGGAATGGGCATTTCGATCGTCCAAAAAGCAGGGCTCAAAACAGCGTTCATTTCATCGGAAAACAGTGATATTGTTTATCAACGCGCATACAAATTATCGATAGACCATGTTCATGCAAAATCGGGGAATAAAATGGAAGTGCTCGGAAAATTCCTTGAAAAAGAAGGGCTTTCGTTTCAAGACGTGGTGTACGTCGGCGATGACATCAACGATCTTGACGTTATGCAAAAAGTCGGAGTTGCCGTGACCGTGCCGGACGGGAATATTGCGGTTAAAAATATCGCCCATTACATTACAAAAGCCCAAGGCGGCAATGGTGCGGTTCGGGAAGTTTGCGACCTTATTATGCTAACACGGAACCCATGAACCCGTTTTTTGCCGGTTCATTGGTCGCACTTACCATGACTCTCAGTGTCGGACCGGGGCTACTGCTATACTTTCAGGCATGCGTACGGAGCGGATTTGTCGCGGGAATGGCCGTACTTTTAGGATTATGGGTAAGCGATACCGCCATCATTTCAATAACGGTCTTGGGTTGCACCCAATTTCTTACAAAAGTCAATAACCAACGATGGGCCTCTGTCGTTTGTGCGGTTATCCTGTTTGTCTTTGGTTTGACCCAATGGATACGAAAACCGGCGGTAACCGTACCGATGAACGGAATAGGGACTATGGAACAACAACCGAAATTGTTCAGAGGGTTTATCTCGGGCTTTCTTATAAATTCATCCAATCCTTTTGTTTATGTTTTTTGGATGACCGTTGTGGGAATAGCCGGAGTCAATTTCTGTATGCGCACACAACCGTTTTTTATTTTTTTTATCGGCCTTTTTTCCTGCGCGTTAACATTCGATACGACAAAATGCTTCATATTCAGCAGGGTCAAAGTTTATTTTAAACCCGCTCTAATAGTAATAGTAAACAGAATCGCCGGCACTGCCCTGATCGTTGCGGCTATCGTAGTTGTCAGTAAGGCTTTTTTATAATGTCGCAAAGGGTACAACCTGCGCAAACCGCAACGCGTATGCTCGGTAGGGGTCGCTTTTCGGTTTGCTGTATTTAGGATGCATGATAAAACGGTTACCCGGATTATCCCCGCTTTCAACGGAAATATCGGTTAAAACCGCCTGCGTATATCCTTCGTTTTCGGCAATAAGAGTATAAATTGCCGGAACAACATTGATGAGGACGAAATTGCCGTAATTGTCCGTATAGGTACTTCGTCCGGTTTCCCTTATCCATATTCTGCTGTGCTTCAAACCCTTGCCGTCTATATCGGTTACTTTTCCCCGGATATGCCCGAGCATGGGATTCAAACCGGAGGGAACAATTTTAATTTCAGAAAACTCACTTTCAATATGCAACATAGTTCCTCCTTTTTGAGGGGTTTATTTCCTTTTCTAAAAATAGCCGGCAATTGTTAGGAAAAGTTAAGGGTTTTGCTAAAAATGGGTGATTGCAAGGAAATTGAATGCAATTACCTTATTGAAGCGAATGTCCCCGAAATGGCTTCAAGTGAATCAAATGTTTTGCTGTCGTTAGCGAAAACTAGCGCTTCTTTTACACCGTTGCCGACTTGTTCGTAAATCCAAGAATACGTTTTGCAAAGACCATACGAAAGCGGTAGCGAAGGGGCCCAATCGAGTTTTTCACGAATAAGTTTATTGTCCGATCTTCGTCCGGCAACGCCCAACGGACCCGGAATATGACGGATGCCAAGGTCCTTTTTGGCGATATTCATAATTGCATATGCCAAATTGTCAATGGAAACCATTTCTTCCGATCCTATATTAAGCGGGCCGGAAAAGGTGCTGTCCATAAATTTGCGGACCCCGTCCAAACATTCGTCTATGTAAAGGAAGGATCTGGTTTGTTTCCCGTCACCCCAAATTTCTATTTCGCCGTTATCCGGGGCGAGTGCGATTTTCCTGCATAAAGCTGCAGGCGCTTTTTCCTTTCCATTGTTCCAGGAACCCTGGGGCCCGAAAACATTGTGGAATCTCGCGATACGCACCGGAATTCCGTAATTGCGCTGAAACGACAGGTATAAGCGTTCCGAGAATAATTTTTCCCATCCGTATTCGCTGTCTGGTTCCGCGGGATATGCCGAAGCCTCCGAACAATCGGGGTTTAGAGGGTCAAGCTGGTTCCGTTCGGGATAAATGCAAGCGGAAGAGGAAAAAAACAACTTTTTGACATTTGCGCTAACGGCGGCCTTGAGGATGTTGCAATTGATCGTGACCGAATTATGCATCACGTCCGCATCATGCTCTTTTGTAAATATATAACCGGCGCCGCCCATGTCCGCGGCCAATTGATACACTTCGGCGAAATCAGTGTCGCATACCTCCGCACAGAAACCCGCATCACGAAGGTCGGCCCGGATGAATTGATCGGCTGCCGATGTTTCGAATTCCGGCATTTTTATATCGACGCCGCGAACCCAAAACCCTTCCGATTTCAAACGTTTTACAAGATGACTTCCTATGAATCCGCCGGCACCGCAAACAAGGGCTTTTTTCATGGCGATATTTCCCTTAGGTGAAAGTTAAACAAAAATTTTTTAAAATGAAACATCCACAAATGAAAAACAGAATAGGTGTTTTAAAAACACGCCAATAAAATAGAGGCTTAATATTTTTTTACAATACAAATCAGGTTAGAAAATTGTTGTTGAATCGAGAGCGAGTGTATAGCTCGGGGATTCGCTTGCGCGACCCCTCCGGTTGTATTTTATACTAGTGTAGTCGCGGCACTCCGGGGTCCTCTAAACGTTGTCGACATTGCAGGGGGGTTCAATTACGAAATAAAAGCAATACTTGAAATACCAAAGCGTATTCCGTATAATTAATTTGATAAGAAATTTCCTTCTGCTTCAGAGAAAGCCCCGGTCATAACGAGAGATGATCGGGGTTTTAAATTTCCTTCAAGCCGATCCGAATCAATGAGTTGATTTTTTTGTCCAAAACAGTTTTCTTACAAACTTAAAACTGCCTTCAAATATTTCGCGGCTATTTTTTACCATTGCAATATCATAAAAGCCGTAACAGCAGCTTTGTCGATCTTCCATTTTAAACATCCGTATCATTTGTACAATAAGAAGAAAGGCCTAACATGCGTTTTTTTATTTTCGCTCTTGTGATGGCGGGAATGGCTTTCGGGGATTCGCTTACCATAACAAACCCGAAAGCCGGCGACGTTCTTTACGTCGGCGACACGTTGTTTGTCGACTACGTTGCGAATCAAACGTATCTCGACGCAAGCAACGGCATTCTTATATCCGTTTCCGTCAATAACGGTAAATCATTTGGAGATTTGCATCCGGCAATGAAAGCCGAACTTAATATAAATACGATTTATCCCCACGATTCCACTTGGGGTCATGTTCCAGTGGTTATTCCCGATTCCATCAAACCCAAAACCGGAACGACAAATGTGTCGTCAATTTCGGACAGCGTTAGGTTTAAGGTCAAGGATTATGCCGGCAGTCCTTATGCGATAACCGGAATGCTCAGCATCAAACCAGCTTCGACCAAACCCGTTCCGGTTCAAACCGCTTCAAAATCCGGATGCGGAAAAGGTGCAGGACTCGCTTTTCTCGTTCCACTCCTACTCCCCGGTAGTTTCAGGAAATTTAAAAAATGGAGGAAATTTTTCTCATGAATAGCCTTTGTGATGGCAAGTTAAAACGTGCTATTTTGCAAACGGGAATAGGTTGTGCAATAGCTGTAGTATTTCTTCTCGGAATTTTCGCATGCAATGAAAAGGAACCCAATAAAAAGGACAAAACGGCAAGTTTGGTCGGGACTTGGGCAAACACTGTCCGAGTAAAGGAAAAACCTGTCTTAACAATAAATTCCGATGGGACTTATGTACTTTCTTTTGAAGAAGGAAAGCTTAAATATCCGGGAAAATACAACCTTGACGGCTCCACGATTCAGGTCACGGATTTTTATTGCGGTAAAGCCTTGCCTGGTGCGTATCTGGTTTCAATTTCAAATGATAATTTGACTTTTAAACTCGTTGACGATCCAAAGTGCGACAGAAACCGTTTCTTTCCGGAACCGTGGAAACGTGTCAAGTGATATTTTTTTATTGATTGGTGAAAAATAAAATCCTTTTCTTTGGAGGAGCAATGTACCGCAAATTATTTGCATTCTGTGTTATTATTATTTTTGTTGTCGGAATCGCTCAATCCGCCACCGTTACTTTTTTTGGCGGCGCAAAATTTGGAAGCAAGGCTATCAAAAACCTACCGGTACAAATAACAATCCAGGGAGCAAATCAATCCGACACGATGCATGATCCGATTGACGGGCAATTGTGGTTCAAGAAAATCGGCTATTCCAACGCAACAGGAATGTTCAGCATAACATTTCATGGAGTACAAAGCAAACATTTGCATTCGCAGATAGAAGTAACTCCTGGTATCGGAACTTCAATGGAAAATTCTTCGTATATTGATTTTAGTCTGGGTACTGATACGCTTGTTTCCTACAGTTTGGACGCAGACCCTTCGTATGTGGGTATATTGACGGATAATGTTTCTATAGATTCAATAAAAACATTTGGAAAAATCACGACCCCGGACACAACATCGGGTGCAACAGGTGTAGATGGCGCAAATGTCAAAATAACTTTTATCGGCAATTATTCCCCTGCTGATACTGTTTCCATTCCAGGGATCATTAATACTTCGAGTGATGGATCCTTTATTGCTCCTGCTTTTTGCAACAGCGGGCTTTATAACAAGGCACTGATATCGGTATCTAAAAATGGATATACCGGTGTTGATACGGTAATTTCCTCAAAAGGGATTTTATGGGATGGAAATTGCGATACGATCAAAGCAAGACTGGGTATGAAAGCCGGAACGATTGTTCCGGACACTATCGACACGCTTTTGGTCCAAGGTACGGTCAAGGATTCGGCGGGAGGCACAGCGCTATCAAACGCCACAGTTAAAATATCTGTTGGTAAAGATGGTGTTTCATATCCCAGTTCCAAGTCTGTATTGTCCGACAATAATGGAAATTACGAGGCAAAAATACCCAATAGCGGAAAAACGGCACATGTGTATTATAAAGCCGAAGTATCGCTTTCAACCTATTTGTCCATTACCAGAAGCAAAGATACGACCATTGCCGCACCTGCTGATGGAAAAAACGACATCATTCCAATGAACCTTGTCATGGTTAAAGATACATCGCTCATTCCTGGCGACTCCATCATTGTCCGCGGCACGGTTGATTCGGCCGGAAGCTCGAAAATGCTTGCCGGTGCGCATGTGGCTGTTTCTATTGGTCAAGATGACTTCACAATTGGCAGCGCAACCACTACCACAACAGACACCAATGGTGCCTTTAAAATCAGTTTTTTAAATCTCGGTAAATGGGGAACGGTTGCCGTTAAAGTCGTTGCTACTGCAACGGATTATATAAGTTCAACGCTCAAAAAAGACACGATCATCGCGAAACCGAGGGATGGAGTCAGCGATACCGCTGCCGTTAAAGTGAGCCTTATGCACACGGATTTGCCGGGTGATACTATTGTCGTCCGGGCCATGATAAAAAATTCCGACGGCACTTCCGTTATGAAAAAAGCGCTCGCCCAAATCGCTCTGAGCATGGTGGACACGAATACAGCCAATTATCATGTAGTCACGAAAACAATAGATACCACCGATTCCATTACAGGCATACTGCAATATACCATGGCAAATTTCGATAAAATTAGCCATATCTATTGCCAAGTCATAGCATCTGCGCCAGATTATGCAATTACCACCAAGCGGCAGGATACAACCTTTTTGGCAGTTCAGGATGGGAAAAAAGATACGATGCTTATGACAGTCAATTTGAATAGGCCTCCCTCATCCGGAGATACGCTTATTATCCGGGGAAAAATCATTCGGGATTCGCTGAATAATGCCGAAAGACCGCTTGATTCTGCAATTGTCAAAATCAGTTTGGGTTCCGCTAAAGGTGTTTATCAGGTTGAAGTAAGCTGCACGACAAGTTCGGCAGGAACATATGTGTACAAAGCATTCAATAATTATGGCGTGAATAAGGTTTTTGCAAGAATCAAGGTATCAAGAAATATGTATTCGGCCGATTCTGCACTGGGCAATGCGTCGTTTAACCCGAATGATTATCAAAACGACACGGTGACCGTCAATTGCAAAATCAACCCGACTACAAAAACCGCCTACTTTTCTTCTGCTTCATATTTGATTAACCATGAGGTCCTGAACGTAAAGGTATTTACCCTTTCAGGGAAACTGATCGGTAAAATAGTATCAACCAGGGGCGGATACAGGAACGATTTAACCTCATTCTTTAAGACCAACCGGATCAGCCGGAACATGTGCATTGTTGCAATTACAGACAAGAATGGCATCGTGCAGAGGAAAATGCAGATCAATGTAAAGTAACGTCGGGTGGCTTTGCATCCCCTCTCTTTTAAGAGAAGGGACAAAGGCGTGAATTGCATTTTTAGATACCTCAGAACTTGCTCCAACGTAGATTAGGGCCTTTTGCAAAAAGGGCCCTTTTTTTGTTACTGGACATGAGGATTTTCAAAATAATCTTGCTTAAACTAAAATATCACTTTATATTTAGACTACTAATATTAAATACATATTTATATTTAGACTATTAAATATCGTTTAAATAAGGAATTGTAAATGTTAAACCGCTGGTTTTTCGGCAAATTAAAAGGGATTATTTCCAAGCCTTATGTTCATATTTTATTTGGCGCTCGGCAAACAGGCAAGTCAACGCTTATTAATGCTCTTCTTCCCAAAGAATCGCTTCGAATAAATTTTGCCGATCCGGTTCAAAGAAATCGCCACATTTCTCGTCCCGCGGAACTTTCTGAAATGTGTCGGGCATTGCCACAGGGCAGCGGGCCTCAATATGTTTTTATCGATGAAACGCAATCGGTCCCTTCGGTTTTTGATACAGTCCAATATTTGTACGATGAAGATAGACAGCGCTGGCGATTTGTCTTATGCGGAAGTTCGGCGCGACGACTTCGATTGTCCGGAACGAATCTGCTGCCTGGCCGTAGTATCATGCATCGTCTTTTCCCGCTTATAACAATCGAACAGCCTCCGTTTCCTGCGCCAACGAATGTCCGAACAAACCAGATTCTCCCTTTGCAGATCGAAGATAACGTCACATTTACGGGGAAATTTGAAAGCTGGGATCTGGAAAGCCGCTTGGCTTTTGGTGCATTGCCCGGTATTGTCACGGCAGAACCAGAAATCCGCGGCGACATTCTTACAACATACGCAATGGTTTACCTCGAAGAGGAAATCCGCCGGGAAGCATTTGTCAAAGACTGGGCCGCTTTTTTGCGATTTGTACAGTTTGCCGCGGCCGAATCGGGGAAAATGATGAATTTCGCGTCCGTGTCCAATCAAGCCGGCGTTTCACTGCCAACGGTAAAGTCCTATTATCAATTACTTGAAGATATGTTTGTCGGCTTCACCGTATCGGCCTTTACAAAAAGCACCAGAAAGAATATTTTATCCACGCCGCGTTTTTTCGTGTTCGATTGCGGCGTTCGCCATGCAGCTGCTGGACTTTCCCCGTCGATAGATACGGTGCGTGCAGACCCGGGCCCTGTTTTTGAACAATGGGTCGGCATCGAATTATGGAAACGGCTTCAGTATCTCGGAACCGGACGCCTTTATTATCAAAAAACAAAAACAGGCGCGGAAATCGATTTTATTATAGAGCAAGGTTCAACTCTTATTCCGATCGAGGTCAAATGGACCGAAAACCCTACCCTTTCCGACGCTCGTCACCTTTTATCGTTTATTGAGGAACAAGGTAATGATTCACCGATGGGCTACGTAATTTGCCGATGCCCGCATCCGTTACTACTTCATGAAAAAATCCTCGCATTACCCTGGTTTTGTTTGTAACACCTTGCAAATAACGCATTATGTAAACCGACTTTGTTTTTTATTGGAATGATTGTATATTTACGCTGGGAGGAAGGCCCGAAATCCGACCTCCTGTCTGAGAGTGGGGCTTTGTCGACTCGGGTCGGCAGGGCCCCTTCGCAATTGGATAGTTGTAGTTGAGATCATATCTAGTTACTAAAACCTTATTTCCACCGCATCATGTTTGCTTACTCTGATGGGCGTGGCAGGGTTGCCCGCCAAACCATCTTCGAATTTTGAATTAAAGTGCAATACGTCGACAGCCTTGGCGGCACCGGCAAGATTCGGGCTTATCAGGATATGCGATGTCATTTGAGCGCGTCCATCTCTGATGCAGGTAAAGCGCGTGTCCTGAGGCAAATAATCATAGGCATTGTAAAAAACGGTTTCGCCTTTTCCGGCATTTCCTGCAACAATCGAAACAGGATAACCCGCAATATCATTCGGTTCAGCAAAACCATAATCGTTAAATTCCCCGACAATAAGCATATACACCGAAGGATAGCTTGACAATACGCTATTTATCCAGGATCGGACCGCAGAAGCCTGCGCCATGCGGGCGGCTTTCGACGGCTCATATGCCGGCCAGTCTTTCATGAAAAAGGGCTGGTCGGATGTTTTGTCCGCAAGCGTTACATTGACAACAGCAAGAATCGAACCGCCGACGGAAAATGCTCCAACAATCGGTTCCGCACAAGGGAAAGCACTCGCAGGGCCGAATGCGGCATCAAAAGAACCGCCCTGTAATAAAATCGTCTGGGAAAGTTTCATTTCTGTCGAATCATATAAAAATGCGTTTATCAAGCCGCTCGGATTGGGTGTCGAAGGCGTGTCGATCGAAAAACCCAGATACGTACGACCGGTAGCGATTTTATACTTGCCGCCGATTGCATTGATACTTGCGGCAATGTCGTTCATGACATTCGTATTTTCCACATTCTGCACGCAAAGCAGGGCAGGCATTAAAAGTTCCTGTGATATTGCTTTGGTGATCTTCGCAAGTTTTGTCGTATACGTTGCCGCGCTGACAACAATGTCATTTTTATTCCATGTATCTATTGTATCGTAAAATCCGTCACAGTCGAGCGTTGTGATGCGGAACGATCCTGCACCCGAGTTACGGACACTGACCGGGCTCGGCGGAAAAGGCATACCAGCACCGATAATACGGGTAAAAACCATGGAATCCGCTAAAGGCTGAATGTAAAAATTCCCGCCTTGATAGTTGACTATTCCGGTCAGGTTCGAAATCGTATCGTTGATTCTAACATTACCAAGTGAGCCGGCGGTGTTTCCCAAAAGCAATACTTCCGGATTGTAATCCACAACATTCGCGCCGCGGGATTCATTTTCAAAAACCCCGTTCGACCAGGAATATCCTGAGCCGGACCGGTTCATCCAGGGCGAAAATGCCGCCCCGACTCCCGGAGAAACGATATGCACATTATCAAACGAAACAAGCATTCCCTCATGACCGGCATATGACGATTTCATGGAATTCATATTGAAATTTTCCACCGATGAAACAGACAACGCTGCAGGACGGCGTCCGAAATTGTAAAGTACGGAAATCGAATCAACGCAGCGTAAACGGGTACCGGAAAGGCAGCCGGGTTTTTCAACATATTCCTGAACAATACCGCGTACCGAAACAGCGTTGTTCACCGCAGGTATGGAAACAGTATTGCTTTTTGAAACAAATATCGCATCGGAGGTCAGGTCGCTGCCGTCTCCGAGCGAATCCTGCATCCAGAAGCCGCTTGAATCTTTTGCAATTGCAGTCACGATACCGGTTGTTTTGACCCATTGATTTTCATACGGAGACGTTCCGATAGGGCCCTGGATTTGCGGAATCGAAAGCTCGATTGCCGAACTGTTCATTGGTGTGCCGAACAGCACTGCGACCGACGTATCGGTATGTCCGCAAAAATCGCTTACGACAGTCTTGATCGGGATCAGACCCGATAAAGGTGCTACCCAATTAAATGTATATAGGCTATCATTGACTTTATTGCATAAACCGACCGGAATTGAATCGTTGGTAACGATCGTGACGTCCTTTACCTGAGGATAGGCATTGACCTTCGCATTAACGGTATAAAGCGATCCGCCGGTCGTGAGGACGTCATTTTTGTAATTGCCAATAACCGCGTGCAGGGCCGTCATTTTCTGGAGTATGGGAAGAAGGGCACCGAAATATTTATTGGCTATTTTCTTTTCGCCCGATTCTGTGGGATGCACGCCGTCGACATCATTGTCCTGACCTGGCCAGGGGACGTATCCCGTATATTGGTCTACAATGACAATCGGCGAGGCTGCCTGTGTTTTTTCAACCGCGACCTGGTCCATGTACCGGTTGAAAACAGGAAACGAATCCCTGTCGTAAATGGACGGTATGATTTTGCAAAGAAGAATAGTGACATTCGGGTTATATACGCGTATCTTGTCGATCAGACTTTCCATTTCGCTTTTGGAAACCGATAAATCGCCGGTTGCATCCGGGCTTATTATGTCGTTGGTCCCAAGATGTAGAAGAACGACATCCGGAGTGTCGACTGCGCATAAACTACCCACCATGCCGAGAATCATGCCGATTGTCCGATCATGATATCCGTTATGGTTGCAGGGCCATACGCTGCATGGAAATTGCGGTTGGCCGCATTCCCCGTTTATGTCACCGCACCCGCATCGCTTTCCGACAAAGTCAACTTTGTCGGCAAATCCTGCGGAAACAAGTTGCTCCCATAGCCAAAAACGGTAACTGGCGCTTCCCTCAAATGACCCGGTGATGGAATCGCCAAGCGGCATGACTTTGATTTTTCGCTTGCTTCCCATGACCGCAGTTGCAAGTGAAATTGCTACAACAAGAAAAAGAAATGAAAAAACGAACATTCGCCGATTGCGAAACTTTTTTGAAGGGGTTTTCATGAAACACTCCTGAAAAAGGTGAGAAACAAATACAACATCCGTCAATATCATTTAAATCGCATTAAAAATTCCGTTAAGTTAAAAAGTATAGCCAAGGCAAAAATTGTCATAAAATATCAGGAAATAAATTACAACAACACTGTTAGTTTACTATGTGTAATTAACGAGGATTATACTATCCATTTAAGGAAATGGCACGCGGAGAGGTGATATTCTACAATCCTAACGGTTTTTGAACAAAGACCAAAGAAAATCCAAACAAATCAGGTCTATTTTAATGGTGTTTTTTTCCATTCAATTCACTTGAATAATCTCATAGAACAGGGAACAATCATGATAAAAACCGAAATCCGAAAGTATATGATAGCGATTTTGGGTCTTTTAACATCTGCAGTTTTTCTCCAGGCTGCCGATACGCCCCTTGCAACACAATTAAAAACAATTACCGGCGCTTCAAAGGCAAAGATTGTTTATGCCAGATGCGACAGTTCTCATGCAAGGGATTTCCCAACCACGGATTTCTGGACCGATGAACTTCTTGTCGGTGTAAATAGCGATGTAGGAGTTGAAGAAACATTACAAACCGCAAAAGGCAATTACCAAAATCCTCTTATCACGCACGAAGGAAACCGCGTCGTATACACGACCTTAGTCTCGCAATATTCCGGAACTACGTATATAGTGGATTGGACGAAAAACGCTACGCCACGCAAAGTTGCAAACGGCATGACTGCTTGCTTATGGATAGATCCGGTGACCGGAAAAGAATATGCGATTTATGCAAAAGGTCATGGTTTATATGAATCCGACGGGAATTCGATTTGCAAAATAGATCTTGACGATACCACAAAATCCTCTTTGGTGTTCCATCAGCAGCCGACCGTGGTTAACTGGCTGAGGATTTCTGCCGACGCCAATGCATTTGCAGGATGCATGGGACCGTTCGGGGGCGGCGGTGCGCCGCTCGAAGTGGATGACGCGACCGGACATTTTCTTGCCGGCAATCCCGAAGGGTGCTGGCCGACAATGCCGTACGACAATTCCTATCGTCTTGTCAAGACAACCGCAGACCACAATGCATGGGAAGTAATGGGCCCCGATTTCACTGATCCGGTTCCGTTGGTAACGGCTGTGGCCAGATTCAGTGAACTTCGCATGGCTAGTTATATTCCGACAATGTTTTTAACCGTGATAAATGCGGCCGATGCGGATAACGGGACCGGCGACATCGAAATTGTCAAGACCGATACGTCTTTGGTAAAGGTAATATCCGAGGCAAAAGTCGCAACCGGCAATTTACATCATGCCGATTTATGGGCAAATTCATTGCCGGCGATTTCCGTGATACAGAGGCCGGCCCGGACAATTCCCGGCCAAATAAACGTCCCTGTGAAATATTATACGGTTTCCGGAAGAAAAATTACCGAAATCTCAACCAATGCCGCAAACGGTAGGATACCTGTTTTACCGGCAGGCATTTATATAAAAGTTGAAGGGTCAGGAATCGGTCACGCATCGCGAATCGTTTCAAATGCTAAATAACTAATATTAAAAAGTCTTCACTTTATACAAAGGTGCTATCATGCATAAAATGAATGTCCTGTTTTTTTCCCTTCTTGTTATTTCAATTAGTTATGTTTCGGTGTTTGCTTCCGGCATTGAATATAAAATTGATCCTAAAAAAAAGAACGCCCCTATTATCATTAAATTTTCCGGCACAATCATAGACAATATTTCATTAAAAAACAACAAAGACAGTCTTTCGGTATTTTTACCAAAACTTAAAAAACAAACGCTCATCGATAATGCAAAATCCGGTTACAGTATTTATTTATCAACAGGAAAACTGTATAATCTGAAACATCAAAGCACTGAATCATTATGGAACACGTTCAGGAACATGAAAAGCTCCACATTTAAAATATCCGGCAATGCGCAGAGGTTGGCCGATTCGTTATTAATACTTGACTATGTTTGCCAGGAATAGAAAATTTTTATCCACTGAGCACGCAAATTCGCCGTAAAGCCAGGTTTTTTGCGTAAAATGGAATTTGGTAAAAAAGGCGTTTCATATCAAAATTCTATGCAAATTTTCATCATAATTTAATAATCGAAACTCATTTTTTAAGTAAGCAAGTTTATTTACCCTATGGGGAAGTTTATCTTCTGCCAAATAAAATGTTTGGTTGTAGACTTTTCAGGAAAGGAGGCACAGAGGAAAATTTTCTTTGAATTGCCTAAAAGAATTCGGGTCTTTTTGACAATTCTTTCATCTGTATGTTTTCTCTCGTTTTTATCAAACAACTCTCAAGCAGGAGGATTTTCATGAATTTCAGTAATTTATTAAAGGGCCTTGCTTTCTCGGCAACCCTTGCAGGGACCGTTTTTGCTCAAGGTACAACACCAACATGGGTAGACCATGTTCCGGCGCCTGGCTGCAAAGCTCTTGCCAGTATCAATTCATTGCCTGGTAAAGAACTTGCCTATCATCACGTTTCAGCCGATATTCCGGTAGGATCATCGGTTACTTGGGACGGCGCAGACGGAAAAGCCATTTATTTGGACAGAGATGTTAAAGTTTACGGACAGCTTACAGTAACGCCTGGTAACTGGATCGTTGGCGGAACGTCAGCTCAGCTTGATTCAATTGCGGTTATTTACGGAACTTCCTTGATAATCATGGAAGGTGGAAAAGCCCATATGGTTGGCAAAAAAGATTCCACAATCGTCATGACCGGTTTCGGTGATGATTTCCGTGATATCACGAACTTTGGACCTGGCGTTAAGGGTATGTGGGGCGGACTCATCATCAAAGGCCTTGCACCGGTTTCAAATGCATGGCCCAATGGAATGGCTTTGCCGACAAACCCTTTGACAGGCAAAACCGTTACTCGCTATCCGAGCATGGAAGGTATGGCTACATACGAACCGGATTCTACCCTTACCTTTGGTAAAGGTGATGATCCTAATGACAATTCCGGAGAATATGAATATGTTTCCGTTCGTCATGGCGGTTGCGGACGCGCCACTAACTCCGAAATCAATGGTATCAGCCTTTACGGAGTTGGCGCAGGAACAACAATGGACCATCTTGAAGTCATGTCCAACTACGACGATGCCATCGAATGTTTCGGCGGTACAGTCAATCTTAAATACATTTGTATTTCTTTCTGCGACGATGATCAGCTCGATATCGACCAGGGATATTCTGGCAAAGTTCAATTCTACTTTGCAACAGAACTCAACTGGATGGGCAATCGCACAGGCGAATGGGATGGCAAGAAGACATTTGTCGACAGATTCACTGCAAATCCTCAGATGGCCAACTTGACAATGATCAGCAGCGGAAAATATTCCACGAACAATGCAAACGATCAGAACTATGGCTGCAAATACCAGGTTCAGATTGCCGATTCATTAAAAGGTACATACACAAACTGCTTGCTTCTTGATGGAACGAAATATTGTTTCTGGATGAGAAGCCATGACCTTGTCGATTCGACATTAGGTGGCGCATACGGATCCGGCCAAGCTGCAATCGGTGATGTCAATGGACCCACATGGAAAGGTCTCATGACTTTCAATTGCAATCAGGTTCAGATTTGGGACAGCCTTGTTTCCAGAGATAATGATGTCACGACAACTCCTGCAGTTGTTGCAAACTCAATTGCATATCTTAAAAATTCCGCAAACAAATGCTTTTGCGGTGTAGATCCTATGCTTCGCGGAGTTTCCCGTGAATTCGGTTTCCCTGCTTTGGATCCCCGTCCTTGTGCAGGCAGCCCTGTTTTCACGAACAACGTTGCTACTCCTTCCGATCCTTTCTTCACACCTGCTCCTTATGTCGGTGCTTTCAACAGCTCCGATTTATGGTGCGACGGTTGGACAAAATTGTCACAAGCAGGTTGCCTCACCGGCAATTTGTCCACATTCCCTGCAAGTGCAATTGTCCCGATCAACAGCAGCATCGACCTCACCTATATGATCAACGACCCGACGGCAGTTCCTGTTGGCGCATCGGTTCTTATCGACGGTTACGATGTTTCCAGCTCTGTTATTCCCATGTTCGTAGCCAACAACGGCGCAATCGCTTGCGGCGGAATGTGGCTTAAGGCTCCTCAGATTCCCATGAGTGCAGTTGTCGCAGCTTTCCCCGGTACGAACTACCTTGGTTTGCACACGTTTAAAACAACCCTTACCCTTGCAGACGGCCGCGTTCTTACCGGTGTCTCAAGAGTCAAGGTTACGAACTAAGTAGGTTTTCTTCCGAGTGGAACCCGCAATCCTCCCCGGATTGCAGGTTCCTTTTTCGTTAAAAGGAAAAACCAATGCGCTTTAAGACTGTAAACCTCTCCTCCATACCGTTTAGGTCAATGGCTTTGGTTTTTCTTTTTTCCATTTCCACGTATTGCGACACGAATCTGGCATGGTTTCGGGTACAGGTCAACACTGCTGTGGAAACCGTCACCGGATCCGTCGGGTCGGCCCAGCGGTTTTCAATGAATAACGATACGCTGCAATGTTACTTGTACCGTAACGACTATGCATATATCAAGAAATATCTCAAAGATACGGTCGCGTCGGACCGCTTTTCCGATGTGCCGAAAATAGAATCGATTTCACTGTGCAGTTCCTTAAAACAGGCGGCGTCCAATCAGCAGAAGACGCCACTCGTCCTGATCATGCAGTTTACTGATAATAACGGGAATATGCTCCAGCGTGAAAGCATTATCGAGGCGCAGTTACCTACCGACGCGAAAAAACCGGTTTATGTGCGCATTTGTAAAAGTGATGCAAAACGCCCTAAAACAGCAGGTTTCGGCGGGTTGCCGTTTGCATCGAAGGGCATTTCGTCGGATCCCCATTCAGGAATGCTCATGCTCGATGGAAACCCGATGATGATCAATCCGCCAAAAGATACGACAAAAAAGAATAGTAGCCCAGTTTCACAGCCGGTTCTGAGTGCCTGGGCCCCGCCGCCACCGCCTCAAATACAGCCTGTAGCGCCTGGCCAAACGACTTATAACGGCCTGACAAAAATGATTCCCACAAACCCCGATGGTACACAGGAACAAGCAGCTCCAAATCCCCCGAACGGCTTTAATTTGACTCCTTCCCAAACGCAAACAGCATCGTCGAATCTTTTTGGCAACACACCGCCGACCTCAAAATTCTACGGGCCAAACGACAAGCCTCCCGCACCGCATTCCTTTCCATAAAAAAAGGAATTTATGAATTTTATAAATTTCATCGTGCAATTAATTATACCGACATTCTTTGCTGGTTTTAATATCTCAACAAAACATCATAATTGGCAGATCAAAACAGGGGGGTGGATCCGATTGGCCAAATACAATCGGCCAAAATAAATATTTCATAATTCAATTTATTTAACTGTGATTTTAGTATGCAGCTTTTTGCTCCATAATCAATAACCTTGACACCCGATATAAAATAATGGGTTTTCCCGCTCAAAACAATGCATGAAAACAATGTGTTCCAAGAAAATAATGCCGATATAATTTCCTAACAAATTGATAACTGAGTCTAAATAATCTCCATAAATATTATTTAGTATAGTCTTTTTAACTAGATACACCGATTTCCTTGAATTCGGCCCATTTCCCGTTCCATATCCCGCGTGACGGAATACTATATTGTACAAAAAGGAGGCGGTATGCACACGGGACTCAAAATTAATTGTAAAGACCCTGCAAAAGCGACGATCGTTGTTCTCTGCGCACCGTACGAGAAGACAGCGTCGTATCTCAAAGGGACTTCGAAGGCACCCAAAGCAATAATGTCGAGCTTGACGAGCCAAATCGAAAATTGGGACCGCTTCACAAATTCACTCCCGTCGCCAAACCGGAAAGTTGCGTTAAAAGAATTAAGCGGCCTCAACCGGCTTTCGCCGAGCGCCATGGTGTCTCGTGTCAAAAAGGAATATTCCCAATGCATCGACAATGGCCCATTTGTTTTTATGCTCGGCGGCGAACACTCTGTTTCAACCGGCGCGTTTCAGGCTATTGCGTCGAAAACGGACCCGACGAAAATAACAATATGTCAAATAGATGCACACCTTGATTTGCGCAATGACGATACCGATTACAGCGAGGCGCCTCACGGGCAGTATGCGCATTCCACGGTCATGCGGCGAGCCCGGGAATTGGGCTTTCAGGTAGTGAATGTGGGTGCTCGGGCATTTTCAAAGGAAGAGCGTGAATTTGCACTTGAAAATGGGGTCAGGGTTTTTGAATGGGGAATAGGGTCCGTGCCTTCGCCTGCCGATATCGTTGAGTCCATAAAGACCCGCGATGTCTACATTACAATCGATGCCGACGGTCTGGATCCGGCCCATCTTCCGGCAACAGGAACACCGGTGCAGGGGGGACTCGAATGGTACTACACGATATCGTTACTCAAGGTATTATTCCTTAAAAAAAATGTAATCGGCGCAGATATTGTCGAAGTAGCGCCGCGGCCCCATGATGTGGTTACTGAATACGGTGCGGCGCAGCTGTGCTATACGATGCTTGCAATGAGGGAAATATATCCTCATAAAATACAAAAACATGCCTAAAACAAACCAGGAGAAATCATGGTTCCTCAAAAAATGTTTCTGACCAAGGGCGTCGGAACCGATAAAAATAGATTGTCCTCATTCGAACTTGCGCTTCGCAATGCTGGAATCGAAAAGTTCAATCTAGTTTATGTGTCAAGCATCCTTCCGCCTCGTTGCGAAATAGTGCCCAAAAGCGAAGGGCTTTCCTATTTGCAGGCCGGTGAGATCGTGTATTGCGTTATGGCACGAAACGAAACCGATGAACCCAACAGGCTTATCTCCGCCGCGATTGGGGTTGCCATGCCCAAAGACCGCAAACAATACGGTTATCTTTCGGAACATCATGCATTCGGCCAGACTGCGGATTTTGCAGGAGATTTTGCGGAAGATCTTGCTGCAACAATGCTGGCTTCGACATTGGGAATACAGTTTGACCCAAATTCCGCCTGGGACGCACGTAAGGCTACCTACCGTGCGAGCGGCATGATTTTCAGGGCAAGCCACATATGTCAATCAATGGAGGGAAACAAAAACGGACTGTGGACAACCGTTGTCGCGTCTGCTGTTTTTATCGCATAAAAAAAGAAGGGGCCTTTCGGCGACCAGCGCCCAAGACCCCCAACGCACCATTTCGGTGCGGAGTAATTGATAAATAAAATACCCGAAGATTGTTTGGATTAAATGATGAAACCAATAGTTTTTTATGAAAATTAAAAATCAGGAAAAATATGGGAGAACTTACATAGAGATAATCAGACGGGAACAAGCCGACCGTTGTTGACAAAAGATGGTTTGAGCGGCCGCGTAGATCTTTTTGAAGTATTCTGCGAATTTACAAAACTGCGATACGGGTCGATTTTTATAGTGTAATGGCAAAGCGTTTCGGTGTCTATGATTATCCCCTGGAACCGTCCGAAAGAGCAGGACCCGCTGTTGATATATCTTTTTTTATTGCTTTGCCAGTAGGTGTCGTGGAATTCCATCTTATGGGTGTGGCCAAGAACGACCATATCGTATTTGTGAAGAAGCTTTACGGCATATTTGAGGTATTTGTACGAATTGTATTTGCCGTGGCCTCTGAATCCTTCGTCATGTTCCATACACCAAAAATACAATTTTCGCGTTACCGAAAAATGCGAAACCGTTTTTAAGAAAACATACAGGAGGTTTCCTAAAAGTCTTCCGCACGATGTTCCGTTGATAAAATCGCCCCGGTGACCGTGTTCGATATGAATTTTTTCACCTTTACTGTTCACAATGCCGAAATGTTCTTGGCCGAATTCAAGGGCGTGGTCGTGGTTTCCCTTGATGAAAACCGAACCGATATCGTCGAGGTATTCGATGAGTTCCTTATTGCGATGGAAGATGTCGTTGTAATTGCTTTTATATAAATCGAAGATATCGCCGTTCAGCACAACCTGGTCAACCGCATGATTTTTCCGTACCGCTTCCAACTTTCCGATAAAATGCAACGGGTCCCACCCAAAAGTCCCGAGGTGCTGATTGTCGGCCATGTGCAAATCGGATAGTACAAGGATGTTCATTCGATTGCCTCCAAGATACAAATAAATATCGCATTCAATTGTTAAAGCGGTATTAGAAAGACGATAGTTTTTTGATAAAATAGAGAGGGGGCGGAAGGAAGAGAAGGCCGCATTTTAGGACGGTACCGTATTTCCGGGTTTGGATTCGGAGGCATTTACAAGGCGTATTATTATTTTCCTTATTTTTTCAAAATCAACAGGCTTGATCAGATATTCGGCAATGCCCATTGTTTTTGCCATTTCGGCCGAAACGATTTCGCTGT
Source organism: Fibrobacteria bacterium (assembly GCA_037447435.1). Taxonomy (GTDB): domain Bacteria; phylum Fibrobacterota; class Chitinivibrionia; order Chitinivibrionales; family FEN-1185; genus FEN-1185. Next base: position 197,881 of record JBBIGR010000001.1, on the reverse strand, counting down.
AACCTGTACAAAGAATAATAGGCAAATCCGGCCTGATCGAAAGCAGTTTTTGAGAAAGTTCCAACCCGGTAAGGCCCGGCATGGTTTGGTCGGTTATCACGATATCGAATTGCCGGGGGTTCGCGGAAAAGATGTCAAGGGCGGCCCTGCTGTCGGTAATACTGGAAATAGAAAACCCCAAATAACTCAGGATTTCCTCGGCCATTGCCGCAATCATTTGCTCGTCGTCTATATATAGGATGTTAATATGCTTTATAAAAAGATTGACGGATTCGTCATCTGTATCGTTTTCTCCAGGCGCGGCGGGTTGAACAGTCGGTAAATAAATATGAAAGGCGGTGCCCATATTTACTTCGCTTTCCACGGAAATTATTCCGCCGCATCCTTTAATTATTCCATGGACAACCGATAATCCCATGCCCGTACCTTCTCCCTGTCTTTTCGTTGTGAAAAACGGGTCAAAAATTCGGGTAAGGATTTCCGATCGTATGCCGTGTCCGGTATCCCGTACGGTGAGCCTGACGCAAGATGTCGGTGGCAAAACAGTGTCTTCCGACCATCCAAGAATAGGACCTGCGTGATCTTCCAGAATTATTTGCAATACACCGCCATGTTCGCGCATGGCATGGGACGCATTGGAACACAGGTTCATGAGAACCTGATGGATTTCAGTGGTATTTGCATGAATGGTATTGCAATTTGTTTGTATTGACACGTTGATTTCAATGGTTTTCGGTATGGACGGCCTGACCAGTTCGAGCACTTCGGATATCATTGAGGCCAAACTCACCTGGGTTTTTTCCTCACTGCCGTGCCTGGAAAATTTTAAAATTTGCGCAACCAAGTCTCGCGCCCGTTCTGCGGCAACGATTATTTGATTGATAAAAGAAATTTGAGCCGCGTCTTTTTTTTTCATGAATTTTCGCAAAAGTTCCGCGTACCCCATGATGGGCATAAGAATATTATTGAAATCATGGGCTATGCCGCCTGCCATTGTTCCTATGGATTCCATTTTCTGTGCCTGAAGCAGTCGGGCCCTGGTCTGCTTCCGGTTTTCTTCAAACAGCCACAAAAGACTTGCATTAAGGACGATGCCAGCGTATATACCTTGCTTTGTTACGATAATGCCGTCGGGGTTTTCATTGGATGCAGAAAGCCGGAGCACTTCTTCCAAGGGAGTGTCAATTGATACGGTAAGGCTCTGGGTGATGAACCGGGTTATTGGTTCCCGTTTAATGAGCTCTCTCCCGAACATACCGTAGGTATAATCCTTCAGATTGTATTCTCTGACCACGCCGACAACGGTATCTTGATTATTGATAACAGGGAAAAACGTCGCTTCCTTGTTGTTTCTAAAAATTCCGAAAACGTCATACATGCCAGCCGAAATCGATATGGGAGGTAGATATTTGATGTAGCTAGATAAATTCATGGATCGGTCCGAAGAAGATGGCATCGATATTTATAGTCCGCAAAGATGATGATATAGAGCACATAAAACGCATTACCATTTTACATAATGAAAATATTCCCAAAATATTTTTGTTGTGTTTGTTATATGTTAAGAATGTATGATGGAAAATTGAAGATTTGAAAAAAATCTTCCAATAAAATTACGATACGATAATCAAATCGAAACATAACACTATTCAAACAATTCGAAATGATTTTTTAGCCTAAAGGAAAACAGAAATATGAACATGTGCGTTTTTATGACCTTGGCAATAGGTCTGATCTCCGTTTTATCCGGGTGTTCAATAGACAGTCGTCTTCGGCGTACGGTAAACTCAACAACGACAATCGAAGTGCCATTACAGGAATATAGGTTGCGAACCGGCGATCAATTAACCCTCTTCTACTCGATTAAAAGACCGCTGGATACGACAATGTACGTCCTTGAACCCGGCGATCAAATACGCCTCGTTGTTTCCGATCGAGAAGATATTTCTCGATTATATACGATTGCCCCCGACGGAATGCTGTATTTGCCGATTGCGCAACCGATAGCTGCTGCAGGAACGTCGGCTAAAGACATAGAAAACTTTATCAGGGCATCATTGAAACCCATTACCATGAGCGCTTCGGTCCTTATTTCATTTGAAAAGTTCAATTCGCGATCATTGGAGATCATTTCTTCTTTGTCGCCGCAAAACGGACGAGGCCCGGTCTTTCAAACCGTTGTCGGCATGGATTCTGCGATAACCCTTCCGGTTCTCGGCCGCATTGTTTGCGCGGGCAAAACATTCGCAAAACTTGTAGACACCGTAGAAATGCTGTATTCGAAATCGTATGCATCTTTACAGGTAATACCGTTGTTCGAAAATTCGAGTTTGAATGTCGTGACGGTTCTCGGGGAAGTCCAGAAACCGGGCGCCTTTCAAATCTCGGGCCGGGTGACGTTGAGCACCGCGCTTGGTCTTGCGGGAGGGTGGATGAAAAGCGCATCGATGGGGACGATCATAATCGTGCAACGAAACGGAGCCAAACTTTCCATTTCGAGTATAGATTTCCCAAAGGATTTATTTACTGCGTCGCAGCTTCCACTTTCTGCGGGCGATGTTGTCTTCGTTCCGTCCAAACCGATTACCGATGTCAATGTTTTTGTGGATGATTTTATTCGGAAAAACTTACCCATTGGAGTGGGTGTAACAATACCGTTGACCTTTTAATATTTTCTAAACCTTTTACCCAAAAAACGAGAATCCCGTGTTAAAAGACTTGCTTGTCGTAATATTCCGCTGGAAATGGGACATGGTGACGGTATTTGGGCTGATTGTCCTTTTCTCTGTTATTTTCGCCGTGACATCCGAACCGGTATACGAATCCAGTTCTACCATATTGATATTGCCGGGAAGGGATAAAAAACCCTTTTTGCCGGACCAATATACCGCCAATTCCCCATCCTACGTTCAGGTTAGTGCCGAAGATATTGCGAGCGAAATAAAAATTCTTACCAGTTATCCGGTTTTAAAATCCGTCGCCGAACATTTGAATCTCGACAATGAAATAAACTCGAAAAAGAAAAAAGGCTTTGGTATAGTCGTTGCCGGTTTTAAGGACGCAATAAACGGATTTCTTGAAATTGTTTGGCTTCGGCCGAAGGTTCCTCAGGAGGAAAAAACAATCAATATTCTCAGAGGCAAGCTTTCCGTTAATTTTGTCAATAGGGCCAATGCAATATCCGTAAGCTATCGCGACGTTTCCCCTGCGGAAGCAACTCGCAAAGTCAACGCAATCGTCGACGCCTATATAGCGCATCATCTGAAAGTGTATTCCAATTCAGGCGCGGCTGCTGCCATCAAATATATCGGCGACGAGTACAATTTCAAACTCAAACATATGGAAGATTCCCTAAAAGCATTTAAAACAAAATATAACATCATCGATGCGGAATCAGAGTATCAGGATATACAGAAAAAACTAATGGAAGCAAAATCCAAGCTTTTATTGCTGAAACGGCTTAATCCCGAACAAATTAAAGCCTCCGATTTGGCAAACGTCACCGATGACCCTACGTTTGCACAGTTGCAGACAAAATTGACCGATGCCGATCTAAACTATATAGAATTAAGCTCTCGATACGGCAAAGAAGAAGGAAAAGTAATTGCATCTGCCAACGAAATAAAGGAAATCAAGAAGTTCGTCGGACAGCGGATATACGTAAGTACAGAAAATTGGGAGCAGCTTACCAGAAAATACCAGGAACGGTTTTCCGAGCTTGAGCAGCACAAGCTTGTCATTAACCAACTCGAACGCGAAATTGCAGGACTAAAAGGCGTCTACGAATTATCAAATGAAAAGTCGAATGAAGTGCTTATCAATTCAGTCATGGACAATGCCTCGGTGACTTCGGTGCGGGTTATAGAATACGGGCACGATTCCATGGTCCCCGTTTTTCCTAAAAAACTCCGCATAATCGCCCTTTCCATTATAATAGGATTAATTTTGGCCCTCGGATACGGGTTTTTCCGCAATACAATATCAACGCATTTGTTTTCCGTGGCCGATGTCGAAGCCTTGACGCGAAAACCGATCGTCGCTTCGGTGCCCGATTTCGAACTTGCAACAGGCGGAAACATTTATTCCGCTTCCGCAAGAAACCTTATACCCGTTGTCAATATGATCGATGCCGAGCCTGTCCCTTGCGTCGCGTTTTTCATAGCGCCATCGATGGAGGCTGGAACAAGCTATATATCATCGTCCATTGCATCATTGGTTGCGAGCCGCGCTTCGAATAAGGTGCTTCGAATGGATATTTGTTCCGAATCGAGCGCGTCGGTACGCAACAATAAAAAGCTTTCAATGAACGCCAAGCTGACACCGGAAATGATTAAAGAAAAAATTTCGACAGCCTATCAAATTAAATCGGATGTACTCGAAATCGCCTTGCCTATGACGGGTTTACCCGAGCAAAAAGACATAGATTCCATATTTTCCATTCTCAAAGACTTTGGTTATACCCATATCTTTCTCGATATGTCCATGCATCGGGCCGATCCCCTGTATATCTCATTTGCCAAATATGCGTCCCTTATTTTTCCGGTTGTCGCTTATAATAAAACCAAACGTTTCGCACTATTGCGTTTGATCAATAACTTGCTCCACAATGGCCATTCCGTAAACGGTTGCATCTTCAACCGCAGGAAAAACGAAATCCCCGAACTTATTTATCAATGGTTGTAAAGCCATGAATGGTACAGTAACCCCGCCTTTGCCGCGGTTATTCGGTATTCGTGAAAAATCGGCGTTGTTTTTAAAAATAGCGGTAATGGTTACTTTCTGCATCTATGCGGCGGAAATAATAGCCAGGGTTTCCGATATGGAAGCAAAATATCTTTACTCCACAATTATCTTTACGCTGTTTGCCGCTTTATTGGCAATATTTCCAAAGCACTACGTTTCCATTAGCACCGCTCTTCTCATTACCGGCTGCGGGATCGGGGCGCAGTTCCGCGTTTTCACGCACGGTACTCTTTTCAACAATGTCATGATTCATTACGGCGGGGCAATGCCCGAATTGGTTGTCAATGTAATCGACATCCCTTTAATTTTAATCGCACTGGGAGCATTATATTACGCGGCAATCGAAAAAAGGAATTTGCCCCGATGGGAAATGTTCGACACGTTTGTTCTTCTTTTTATGGTCTCATGTATCGTGTCGCTGGGCTCCGCGAAGAATCCGGCATTAACTTATTGGGAACTTTTCAGGTATGTCAAATATATCATTCTTTACTTTTCATTACGTATCCTTTTATCCCGTTACGATTTGCTCAAGGTGATTATTCCGGCTTTTTTAGTCATGCTTGTTCTGCAAAGCGCCGTAGGTCTGGCGCAGTATTTTCTCGGGTTTCAGATGCCCGTCAGAGTGGGCGGCGTTATGGAAATAGGAGGAGAAACCCTTGCGGGGACAACTTTTTTGCGCACAACCGGACTTATCGGTCAAGGTAACGGATTTGCAGCGTGGCTATTATGTCCGCTGGCGTTTGCACTTGGGTCCGCTTTCATCTGCATAAAGACCGCCTATAAAACCCTGGCCATACTAATCTTCATTATTGGGTCTTTGGTGCTATTTACCGCATTTTCTAGAAACGGCTTTCTTTCATACATTGTGTGTTGTTTTATAATGTTTGTAAATGCATTGCTAGCCCGGCGCCTTAAACCGTCTTCCGTTTTGATTGCCGGTATCATTGCCCTGATTGTGGTGATCGTAACTTTTGCATCCGGCATGGGAGATATTATCTTTCTTCGTTTTTTTGCCGATGATGGGGGGCCGACTCGGTCGCGTCTCGATTTAATGGCAGTGGCGGCAAATATGATCGCCTCACATCCGTTTTCCGGCATAGGATTGAACAACTTTGATTTTGTCGGAAATTTGTATGATCCGAATGGCGTCACGCTGCTTTTCAACCATCCGGTACACAATATTTTTCTCCTGGTGGCTTCGGAAACCGGAGTGCCTGGAATGTTGTTTTTTCTTGGCATGGGAATTTTATTGCTTCACAAAAGTACACGATTGGCGAAAAAAGCTCAAAATGAAACCGGTTACCTTATCGGCTCAGTCATCACCGCAGTCCTTGTGGGGCTTGGGTTCAATGGTCTAATCGATTATGGAATGCGCCAGGATTTGATTATCGCCGAATTGACCATTCTTGCCGCAATAATAATACATTTTTCGGGTTTGCAAAAACAAAATGCTCCTGATTTGTTGTAAATGGATTGTCGCGAACATTTTCCGCTGGAGCGGCGCTTATTATCTTTCACGATGTATCAGGATCCGCCTGCTTAAATTACCCTTTGTCGGCATACTTGGCTATCATCACATCGGGAAAATACGATTATCGCTTTCCCCGTTTGCCGTACCGCCGGAAAGGTTTGAGCGGCATATCGCCCACTTCTCCCAAAATTTTAATGTTATCGGTATGAATGAGGTCGCGGAATTGTTTCGTAAAAAACGTCTGTTGCGAGATGCCATGGTATTTTCATTCGACGACGGGTACTTTGATAATGCGGTATATGCGGCCCCCGCGCTTAAAAAAGCGGGGCTTACCGGTGTTTTTTACCTTACCGGTCAATCGCTTGCAAACGAACCCCTGCTCTGGAACGACCGTCTTGCCTGTCTGCTCGAATCGCTTACGGAGGTGCCTTCCGGCGTTCTTGAAACGCTTTCGCCGCTTTTAAGGGAATTAATCAAAAGTAAAGGTGACCGCCGGATTGCCAAAACAAGACAGGTATTTATGTGTTTCCGCGATATGCCTAAGGAAGAACGAAACCGTTTACTGGAAGAGTTATCGGCTTTCTCGAAAAGCTACGAACGCGGCGTTAGCAACCCTCGTGCGCTGATGGGAACTGCGGAAATCAAGTTCCTTGTTGAATGCGGGCATGAGATCGGTGCCCACACCTTGACGCATGAACGCTTATCGGAAAAGAAAGGCGAATCGGAGGCAATTCAATCGGTAGTTCTTTTCCGGGCTCATGGATATGCAATCGATAGTTTCGCATATCCATTCGGCAAACCGGACGATATTAATGTCGAAATACCCAAAGCCCTGCGACGATCAGGGATTGCGACCGCAGTTACCACTGTCGAAGGCGTGGTCTCGGTTTCAAAAGCCGATCCTCTTTTTTTGCCGCGTATGCTTGTTGCACCTTGGCATTCGGTTGAATTTTTGTTGTTGCGGTTCGAATGGTTTGCCTGGAAAAGCATAATTGCCGGATTATTTTATAGCCGATAACTTACCTCAAAAAAAAAGTAATATGCGGATTTTATTTTTAAGCTATATAAAAAACGGACTGCCGATGCTCATTCAAACATTTGAGCTTGCACGGTCGGCATCGCGGTACGCCACGGTCCATCTCTGTTTTATCAACGGGTCTCTTCGGCAACCTCAATGGGCGTTCGACATGCTCGATGAAGCTGCCAAAGACCGGCTCAGCGTTTCGTACCGGCCAATGCCGGACAATGCGCCGGCAGCTCCAAAAGGACCAACCCCGTCAATTCTTGCACTTTTGCTTCCGGTGATAAAGGAATTACGGCTGGTTCCTAGGGAATTACTGCTGATCAAATCATTCAAGCCGGACGTCATTGTCGTTCGCCCCGACCACGCTTTCTCTTTTGTAATTTCAAGCAAACTGTCGGGTGTGCCCCTCGTCCTGTCTACTGACGGTCCCGTAGAGGAACTTGCCGAGGTTTGGGGGTCTACGATGAAATGGCCGGTATCGGTCGATCTATGGCGTGCCCGTCGGGCTGCAGCGATAACCTGCATTTCGGAATCCTGTAAAAGCCTATGGCTTGGAAAAAAAATAGAAGAGCGACGGCTGTTTCTGTGTCCCAATGGAGTAGATCCGGACGTATTTGCGCCTAGGCAGTTAAAAGATCGCCGCAAAATGAGGGCAAAATTTGGATTATCGGATAAGGATATCGTTATAGGCTTTGCGGGAAATCAACGGTTCTGGCACGGGCTTCATCTTTTGGTGAAGGCCTTCATCGGCATTGCCGCCGCTGATGCTCGTTTGCGTTTGTTCGTGGCGGGAACCCTTGAAAATCCGGAAACAATAGGACTTGATGAAATACCCGAGAATATGCGCAGCCGCATTAATTTTACCGGACCCGTCCAATACGATTCCATGCCCGACATTCTTGATTGTATTGACTTGTTCGTCATGCCGTATCCGCGCCAGGGGTTGTTTCATTTTTCACCAATGAAAATGTTCGAAGCTCTTTCCATGGGAAAAATCGTGGTCGCCTCTAACCAGGGGCAAATCGGCGAAATGCTTCTGGGCCTTGCATCGGCGTTTCTTTACAATCCCGACGAAAAACAAGGCCTGACTGCCGCATTGGAAAATGCGGTCACCGTTTTTAATGCATCCCCCAACCTCGGCACGAATTCGCGAGAATTCGCCATCCGCAACCACACATGGTTGTCGAGAGGTAAAACACTGGTTACGGCCTGTCAATTTGCCGTTGAAGAATTCCGGAAAGAATCCCGGCAAACAAAGGCTGGAAACGCCGGCGAATAAACTCATCCGAGAAACGAACTCTCTTTATTGGTTGTGGTAAAAGTAAATCGACGCATCGGCGACGGATAGGTGAAGTTTATTGCCATGGGAAATTTTTTATGGTATTGAAAATGGATGTACATCCATTCCGTGCCGTCATTTTCAACCAGTCTTCCGTTTCCCCAGGCAAATTCCATTTTTAATTGGGCTTGAATCATTGCCGATCCCGATTTGTGAAGTTGTTTATTGTAAATCATGAGCCTTTTATGGTTCTTGGAAAATACTGCACCCGGCCCTGATTTACGGGAAAAGAAAAAAAGCGTCCCATAGAGATTTGCATGCCATTTGAACCGATGAAACAGTCGAAAAGCGATTGGGTTATATACTACCTTGAAGAAACATTTACGAAACGACAACCCGGCCAATCCCCGCATTCCATTGTGCAGCCATTCATTACACCGTAATTCGTCGATTTCCTTATAGTGGGGCATTGTCAGGAGTTTTTGAAGACCGGGCATTTTTAAAATATACGAAGAAAGCTGCGGAATGTTTCTGTACAACGTACAATGACCGATGATTCCTGAATCCGATCCGCATATGACGTCGAATTGTTTCGTAATTTCGGGGGTAATAAAACTCCGGATCGAACCCCACAGCAAGTCAAGATCCGCATGGCCCCAGAAATCAATGCCCTCGAGTTCTTTTTGAAAAATCAACCCATAAAGCGGCTTATAATCGCAAAGCTTATACGCTGTTGCAATATGGACATCGAAACCAAGCGCCTTTTTTGCCCGCGCGCTCAATTCTACAAGCGGCATGTTAACAAATAGTACATTGTTCGGGCCAGGAGGCGGCACCGATTCCGTCGGAATAATCCACGTAATATCGGGGTTTTGTTCGCATGTCAATAGAAATGCCGGCATCCACGCGGGCCAAGGTCCGTACCAGGGAACAATGAAGGCTATGGAAGCCAAATTGTTCATATATCAATCAGCTCCGAGAGTCGGATTCGGTACGTCTGCAGGGGGCAGAGCGGGTTTAGCATTTCTCTCGGCAATGATCTGCACAAAGAGCGAACGTACATCCCGGACCAATGAACGGTCAATCACGGTGAGCATCAGAACAAAAGCGCCGACAATTGCGGCATGGATGAATTCATTTCCCGTCAATTGTAATCCTATCCGTGCAATCAAGACAAAAACAAGTGTCGAGGCAATCTTTTTATATGGATAGGGCACGGGATAGTGTTTCTGCGAAAGCCAAAAAGTTCCTGCCAAAAAAATGAAAAAACCTATTGTTACTGCGGATGCAGCACCGAGACTTTTGAAATGGGGTATGAGTAAAAAATTGCATGCAACGCTAACGAGCGAAGCGATTACCATGATTGCGGATTCCTGGGGGATTTTCTTGGAAATATGGATCCCGGCCGAAACGACATTTTGCAACCCGCTCAAAACGACGCCAATCATGACGACCGTAATTACAGGCCCAGAATCCGAGTACTGCGATCCGCCTAAAAAGGCGAGCAGCGGTTTTTTAAACGCCTCGATAGCGAGAAACAATATGCAAAGAACTATTGACATGTAATAAGTGAGGCGACCGAACATTTTCGGCGACTTTGGATCATGGGCATGGGAATAAATGAAAGGCACGCAGGCAAAAATAAAAGGCATTAGAAGCATTGCATTTATAATACTCGATATTTTTGCCGCCATGGTGAGAGTGGCAAGTTCGGCAAGCCCGTGGTAATGCGGTAATATATAGCGGTTTGCCGTTTCAAGAATATTTCGTGCAGCCATATTCGGCAACATTGGGAGCCCGAAAGCAAAAAGCGGAGCCAAACGTTTAAATTCGAAATTGAGGGAACAATACCTGCCGAACCAGGTGAACTGTAAAATCATAATCATCCCGTAGCTTATGCAATACGCGCACAGCATTCCCGTAAGTCCCCGGTGCAATACTACGACAAAAATCACGGTTGTGCATGCGTTGACAATAAAGAGGGCTAGAGACCACATTGTCGAAAGTCCGGCTTTTTCGAGCGTCCTGAGCACGAGCAATGGAATCTGTTGAAAGGTAGACAGAATGAAAACGAGGATCCCGAAGGAAAACCATTCCGTCCGGTATGTGTTCCCGAATAGCAATTTTGAAAGTTGAGGTTTAAAACATATAAGAATTCCGCTTATGCCGAACGTGAGCAAGCCGATGAAGGAGAAAAGGGTTCCAACCAGTTTTCGCCGTCCTTTATCGTCGTTGTTCTCAAGATAAAACCCCCGTGCAAGCCCGAGCGGAAGCCCTAAATTTCCCACGAGGCAGAGTAATACCACTGCCTGCCCGATTTGGTCCATTGCCCCGAATTCGGCCTTGCTCATTGCCCGGGTATAAAAGGGGATAAGGATAAAAGAAACACCACTTTGCAAAAAGGCAGCGACAATATAAAACAGCGTATTTGAAAAAAGCCCGGCAATAGGGGTTTTACCGGCCATGATTGCCTTGTTTTACCTTGCTGAAACGTATAAATACAATGCTTTGGGTACGCATGGTAAACTCTGCCACGGAATTGCCTTTGATCTGTTGCATAGTTAAATTTGTCGGATTAGGTTCGCAGCCGCTTTGGATTTGCTTTGCCTGGTTAAGGGTAAGCCGAGCAAGCGAAGGCTTGCCGAGCCGTCGCCAGGTTGCAAGGAAATTGGCGTTTTCATTATCGATACGGAATATTTGGGCGTCCTTAAAACCCGAAGAGACACTACTAATTGTCAATTTGACATTTTTAAGCCCGGGGATGTCGCTTGCTAAATCGTCTTCGTCGAACCGGTAAAGTAAAACCGAAACATCTCCAAATGTATCGCGGGCGGCAAAGCCGTGGATTTCATCGCCGTACGAACTGCCCGTAAGAGCGCATTGTTGCGTACCCATTTTCGACAGAAAACTATACAAATGATAAGCCGGCCTCTTGAAAACGAACCGCTGCGGCTCACAGTACGAAACCATGCCGAACGACCACAAATTTCCCGAAAGTTCGAATCCCGGGTTGTTGCTTGCAAGGCCGCACAAACCTATCAAATCAAAAGGAATGCCGCGCCGCCTTTCCTCAATACAATAGTCAATTACTTTTGCAATATTGCAGGCGGCGTATTCCGTTTCATTCGTTCTGCCGTCAAGAGATGTATTGAATTCGTTACATTGAATACCGACTTTGCAAAGCTGCGGGTATCGCCGCAATTCATCCAAAAACGACTTTTCCTTACATTCAAAAAGTGAAGCGGGCCCGTAAGAATGGAATGACAAAAAATCCAGACGAGAACCTTTTCGACCGTTTGCAAAGTTGATTCCTTCGGCGCAATGCCGGATCACTTCTCTTGATAGTTCGCTTTCCTTGGTATTTTCCTTTGCTCCGTAGCAAAATCCCGACCCCCCTATTTTAAGAGAATCGTCCGCACTGCAAATGCCAGCAACGGCAAAATCGTATGTACGGAGAAAATCCTCAAGCGATGCCTGCTCATATTCGGATTTTTTCCAAAACTGTTGCCATAAATCCGGTTCGTTCCAAATCTCCCAATACCATTGCCGTGTACGGCCGACCCCGTAGCGCCCCTGGAGGTGTTGTACGGTTGCAAAGACAAGGTTTTTCCATTTAATAAAATCCTTCGGCGGAGAGTTATTGCCTTTTCCACCCAAAAATGCGTTGACGGTTTCAGGATGCGAAGAAAGCAATCGGGGAACAGGACAAACGCTGACAATAAGCTTATAATTGTGACGCAACACCAATTCGTCGAAATATTGGTCGAGGCGTTCAAAATCATATTTCGGATTACCGAGGGAATCCTCATTGTAAATTGCGACATGCTTGCCTTGCGGATTCGGCCAAATCTCTTTCTTGCTCCAGGATGGTACCTGGTCGTAGAACAATGCGACCCGTGAATACTCGAAAAGCCCTTCCGAATCGACCGAATGCAATAATTTTTGAATTTGCGGTATAAAAATTTCCCAATAATCATTTCCGCCGCCCCATCCTCTCCAAAAATGTTTGAAAGCGGCTTTCGATCGATCGGCGACAACCGTTAGGTTTACAACCGAATCTTTTGTCGATGAATGTGCGTTTACAGATCCGTTTTTTCGCGGTATAAGTCCGGCCAACTCAAGTTGCGATGGAGAAAGAATGCTTTGGGCTTTTGCGGTTCCATAGTCCCTTCCGTAAATTGCGACAATCTTGATAAGTTCATTTCTCTGTGCCTCGGTAGCCTTGCATTTGTCTAATTTTTCAATCATTGCTTTGTAAAGTTCCGGCCTTATCAACCGTATAAGCGAATCCTGATTTTCAGAAAAAACCGAAAACATGTTCAACCAGATGAGTATTGATGCAAAGCGCCAGAACATGTATGAAACTCCTTTAGTACCTAAATCTGAATTATCTACGCATTTTGCGTAGATAACATATAAAGTAAACTTATCCCATGCGAAGCATGGGGTTAGTACCTAAATCTGAATTATACACGCGGTACCATGGTCTACTCATTTTGCGCAGACCATGGTACCGAGATTTAACGAGTGTATAAAACCGCAGCGACAACGTATCGCGCTGAAAAGCGCGGGGTTAGTATGAGCTGAGAAAATAGCACCCTCATGTTAGAGTAATATTAAAAGTGCGTCTTAAATGCCGTTTTTTTTACTCGACTCGTTCTGACGCTAAGGTAACTTTAATCTAACAAATCCGAAATATTTGTTCTTTAATTTACTCCTCTATGAATACATTGCAAAAAAATAAGCCTACGATAGTTCATTTGCTACACGAAGGAGATTTCGGCGGCATACAACGTATTGTCAAAGGTGCATTCCTCGATAATAAAAATTCTCGATATCGCCACGCAGCCATCATATGCGGTCGGTTCGGCCAGGTTATCGGTTCCGGTCACAATCGGTATTCATTGGAAATCAAAAACGGTTTTGATCTTCGGTCCTTCCTACGCATCCATGCCATTTTAAACCGTTATCCCCGTTCAATTGTCCTCAATCATATCGATATGCCCCTTGCACGTTTGCTCATTTCCCGGCGATATCCTATGATTCTTATGGAGCACGGATGCATAGCAACAAGGAAAAAGTTTAAAGCAATAAATCAACAGCTTGGCAAATATGCCTGCAGCCATGCTCTTGGCATAATCTGCATATCCAATTACATCCGCGGGATTTTCGAAAAAACGTATCCTATGGGCCGGGCTAAGATCAAAACACTTTATAATCCCGTTCTCGTGCCGTTTTTATCGCCCCGGGTTTTTCCAAAGACAACGGTAACCGTAGGGTTTATCGGCAGGTTTTCACCGGAAAAAGGAGCGCTCGATTTTATCGCCTGTGCAAATGAAATTTATTCCCGCCGAAAAAAGGTACGCTTTATCATGATAGGCAATGGGCCGCAATTTGCCGAAGCCCGGTTACGAGCCGCAATTCTGGGCGTCCCCGTAGTTTTCACCGGAGCTGTTTCCGACATTGAAACCTATTTGCAAAAAATCGATATTCTTGCCGTCACAAGCAATAAAGACGCCTTTAATATGGCCGTTGCAGAGGCGATGGCAAGCGGAATACCGGTGGCTGGATTTCCGGCTGCGGCAATACCGGAAATTATTCGCAATAAAGAAACCGGTCTTTTATCCGGTAAAAAGGACGCATCCTCTCTTGCTTTGGTCATAATGCAACTTTTGGACAATGCGGTTCTTTACGAATCGATATCGAGAAATGCGCTATCCTTTGCGAAACAGCGCTTTGATTTGAATGCGTACAGGGAACAGTGGGATCGCATCTTCGACGCGGCATTTAATTCGAGCGCATCGCATAATCGGGCCTCCGCATGAACATACTGTTTGTCTATTCGGTGTTCATGCTTCGGAAAACCGAAAAACCGATTGTCCATTTTGGAAATATACAACCGGGGATTTCATATATTTCTTCCTGTCTCAAGCAAAAAGGGCATGCGACCGAGCTCATCGTTCTAAACAGCGCAAGACCTGAAATTGCGCTTAAAAATTTACAGAAAACCACCCTTGCGTTTAAGCCCGGTCTTATCGCGTTTTCCTCAGTATTTTCAGAGTATGATTTTTTAAAAAACCTTGCGCAATCAATAAAAAAACAGGATCCTGAAATATTCCTGCTCATCGGCGGACCGCATGTTTCGCTTAACCCCGATGGGGTTCTCGACAGTTTCGATGCTCTTTGCATAGGAGAAGGGGAAACCCCCACGGTCGAACTTGTGGAACAGCTCGAATCAAGGAAACAACCCGAAGAAATCAGGAACCTTTGGTTGAAATGCAAGGGACAAATCCAAAAAAACGAAACAAGGCCTTTTTTGGAAGACCTTGATTCCCTGCCGTTTCCTGATCGCTCTATGTGGGCGAAATGGATAAGCGAAACACCGATGCAAAAACTTGCAATCGTTATGGGCCGGGGGTGTCCGTTTGAATGCACCTATTGCTGTAATCATGCGCTCAAAAAAATCACCGCCGGGAAATATGTAAGGCTCCGTTCGATTGAAAACATCATTGACGAAATAATCGTATGCAAAGAAACCTTTCCGGACCTTAATGAAATCTATCTTGAAATCGAGACCATTACAATAGATCTCGACTGGACGCAAAAACTTTGCGAAAAACTTGCCGATCTGGAGCAGGAAAAGCACTTGGGAATTGCCTATGGTGTCAATTACCGGATCACCCCCGCAAGCAATGCATTGAAACTGTTTCCGCTCTTTAAAAAAGCGAATTTTAAATATGTCAATATCGGTCTTGAATCGGGCAGCAAACGGGTGCGAAAAGAGATTCTGCATCGATCGTACGATAATAAAGATGTTTACGAAACCGTTCGCATGGCAAGGGTCAACGGACTTGAAGTGGTGTTTTACAATCTCATCGGGGTTCCGGGGGAAACGCGGGCGGAATTTATGGAAACCGTGAAAGTCAACCGGAAATGCCGGCCGGACCGGACCTGGACTTCGATATTTTATCCGTATCCGGGAACAAGACTGCATTCGGTTTGCATCGAAGAAGAATTGATAAAAAAGGATGTTTCCGGGGCAATGGAAAGACGGATGTCCGTCCTCGATATGCCGTTTTTTACCAAAAGGCAGATCGAAAGAGCGTACATTTGGTTCGATTATCTGGTTTACAAAGGTAATATACCATTTTTTGTATTGTTGGTCAAATGCCTGAGAAAATGGGGCAACCTGAAATATTTCGCGCTTATAATGCGGCTACGCATCCCACTCTAACAGATTATTTAAAAAGAGGTATTTTAATGAACCTTAGAGAATTCTTAAAGCCTTATACTTATCCACCATTACTTACTCATTTTTGTTGAGAACAAATCCCTTCAGATACCTGGCTTGGCGTATGTCAAGTAATTACCGGTACCAAAAACTTATCGGAAAAGTTGGACCCCGGATTCATCAGGCGTTTTATGAGGAAATGCTCAGCTTCAGCATAATTAAGGATTTCTAAACTTTGCCCCCCTATACCGCATAACGCAATATGCGATTCCCTCGGTCGACAGCATGAGAATAAAAGGTATTGTCGGCAAAAAATATCGTGAATTGCTGTTCATTGCAAAAACCGATATTTGTATCGGAATTGCGGCAAGCAACAAAAAAGAACCTGTTTTAAAACCCGTACGCCATAAACCGATTCCCGCAAAAATCATGATGCCGCATTGAATGATGTTAAAAGGAATGCTTTGCGGATTAGGAAGCGGAACCGGTGAAAAGAACCAGGTCCTTGTCCGTGCAATACCTCGGAGCACGTACATGGCCGGATTCGCTGTAATGTTTTTTATGGCAACCTTCATCAATCGGTCGGAAGCATTCTGGGAAATGTAGTAGTCGTTAGCTTCGGCAATGTGAAATTCTTTGGAAGTAAGACGTGCATCGGTGCACCCTTTTACCGTACCGGCCCATAGGTTGAATCCGGCTTCCGTCGACAAAGGACTAAATGTGCCGGTTTGGATTTTATTTCGAATGGCCCATGGCGCAATTGTCAATGCGAAAAACGTCAGCATAACGACGGAAGGCTTTAGCGCCTTGCGTCGGCCCAGCCACAGCACGAGCGGAACAAGCGAAACAAAGGGAAGCAACAACGCCGTTGGGCGTATTAAGACCGAAATACCGAAAAAGAAACCTGCCAATGCGGAAAAAGCAAGGACTCGTCGCGAAGTCAAGGCATAAAGAAGCAAAAAAATGGCGATGCTTTGTCCGGTCATAAACATCGTGTCGGATATTATGTAAACGGAAAGCATCCATAACGGGATATATAAAGCGATAAGGATTCCGGCAATAGTGCCTTTTTTTGGCCCCAAAAGCCTGCGGGCGGTAAAAAACCATAGAATGAAGCACGCTATTCCCATTACGCATTGTACTGCCTGGACCAAAAGTATGTTTTTACCGGTTTGCCAATAGAAAAATGTCAAAAGCAGCGGGTACAAGGGTTGTCGCATCCGTGTGTGCGTTTCGCGATTAAAGGGTTTCCCGTTGTCAAGGGTATTGTCGTGGAGGGCGAATGTTTTATTTTGTGAAATATTTTGCGCCAGAGACAGATATTCGTAAGAATCCCAGTGGTATGGATTTGCTTTGATGACAAAGATCATTGTAAATTCCACGCCTAAAGAAAAAATGATGCCGAGAAATAAAATCACCCTCCAATTTCCGAAAAAAGAAAAAGGCTTTTTTTTTAAATTGTCGATTTTCATGCCGAAATCCCGCCGTCGACCCTGATTACGGACCCGGTAATGTATTTGGCACCGTCGGAAGCAAGAAACCGAACCGCAGCCATAACGTCTTCAGGATTGCCCATTTCCCGTAACGCGACAAGCTGCAGCAAATTTGAAAGGATCGGCGGAGGGATTTTTCCGGTTATTTCCGTTTTAATCAATCCGGGGGCCACGACATTCACGGTTATTTTACGTTTTCCAAGTTCCTTTGCAAGAGACTTTGAAAACCCGATTATCCCTGCCTTTGCGGCAGCGTAATTCGTTTGACCGAAATTGCCTGCTATTCCGGCAACGGCGCCGACATTGATTATACGGCCTTCGTCGGGAATTAAATCGATAACGTTCCTCGTGACGTTGAACATTGAATTTAAATTGACATTGATTACCGAGCACCACTCGTCGACCGCCATATTTCTATGCAATTTATCCCTTGTTATGCCTGCATTGTTGACAAGAACATCGATCTTGCCGAATTGCTTTTTTATTTCCGATGATAATGCGGCGCATGACTCGAAGTTCGAAACATCGGCCCGAATGAATAATGCGTTATGGCCAGCACATTTCAGCTCGCTTTCAATTGCAATTCCTGCATCGTCTTTAGTCCCGTTGATAATTACCGTTGCTCCGGCTTCGGCAAATCCAAAAGCTATTGCTCTTCCAATTCCTTTTGTCGACCCGGTCACCAAGGCTATTTTGTTTTTCATAGAATACCCCTTATGCTTCTATTCTTTTTCAGTAGTATGAATGTTTTCCAAAGTTACCCGGAACGACAAGCGTCTCTTTAAAATGGCAAATACTTTTAATGCCGACTTTTTAGCGGAATAAGCAATGTGAAAAACGGCTTTTAACCATGAATTTTTGAAAAAAAAGAAATCGATATTGTTGGTAACGATATTGGCGTAATTTTTTTTATATTGCTCAAATCCCCGCATTCCGTCTATCAGATGAATGGACGGCAGATTTGAACATTTTTTAATCAGCGTATAATGGTTGTACATTCCTATTGAGTCAACAGCGTATTGTTCAAGATACGATGTCGTATAATTGAAACAAACCCCTTTTTCCTTGAATCCGAGCGTAAAGGCGATGAGCCTGTCTTTTATTGCCATGCCGTGAAAATGTAAATGATCTTCAGTTGCAAGATTCGTGAAAAGGCATTTAAAGAAAATCCCCGTCGTATCGTCACAGAAAATTCCTGTACCGTTTTTTCCTTTCCAGCCCGATTGTTCTATTTCTGCGCATTGGTCAAGCCAACCGGAAGAAGAACAAAATTCTTCTTCATTAATTTCAATCGCCGAAAGAAGCGTTTCGACACGCCGCGAAAGCTGCCTGATTCTTTTTCGGCGGGAGGAAGATAAGGTGCTCAGATAGTCTTGATACGAATTTCCGACGGCAACCGACAGGCATTCGATTCCCTTATATTTTATGCAGTGCCATCCATTTTCAAGTGCTAGATTGAAACACCGTTCAATGCTGGAACCGGGTTTAACATCCTGCCATTGAATCAATTCCCATCCGGGATTTTTCCGCAGGTCCCACAATACCGCCATGACCGCCATTTCATGTCCTAGCTTAACAAGTGCATCATTGTAGTCGGCCAATCGCCCGAAAAACGGTTGTATGGTTTTTATAGTGAGAAACCCGAGCTTCCGGGTTTCAATCCGAAGCGGCAACGCCGCAACTAGGCAACCGTTATAGTCAACGGTCGATACCCGACAATCGGATTTATGCAAACCGGAATCAAACCAGCACTCGTACCAGGTAAGTCGAAGGAACGGATTATGAAACGACTGCTGCTCAAACAGACTGTTCCATTGTCGGGAATATGGTGCCAGGCTATCCATGGAAAAATGATGCTTTATTTCATATTCCAAAAAATTTGGTTTCATCACTGGTGTTGCAGCACATTCTTTTTAATAGAATAGTCGGACCAACGGACAATCGACAGCTTTCCTAAAAAATGAGCATGGCGGCAAACGCGTTTAGGCTCAAATCCCATTCGTAAATGTAATTTCCAGGATTGGGCATTGGCCGGTTCAACGAGGCAAATAGCCTCGGTATGTCCTTCGTTTCTCATTTTTTCGGCATACTGCACGGAATGATGGTATCCATACGCCTTGCCCCGGTCGGCGGGCCTTATTTCGCCTTCAAATTGGTAAACCTGTCCATTTTCAGGGGATATAAGTACCGAAGTAAAAGCGTCACGATACGGCAGCGTTGTCATAAATGAAAATGAGACGATTTCCCCGTTAGCACGGCCGATGCAACACCGGGCGCCCAAATTTTTATTGTACAAAAAGTTTTTTTGCCTTTTCTCTCCAAGATAATCGACCTCACGCAACTCCTCGATTGATCCTTCGGAAAGGACAAACCCCGGACAATCCTTGGAGGCAGGGGCAAACGGCAGGTCGAAACGCCGCGACATAAGAACCGATGTTTTGGCATAATACAAAGAGTTCAGGGCTTTTTTCACTATTTTCTTAAATGTTTTACCGGCGCCATAGAATTCAAATGACTTTTTTATTTTTAAAAAAATGGCTTTCATATTTTTCCCTACACAAAATCTTCCAATGAATTTACTTTAAAGAACGCTGCTCCCCAGGAAAGCCCTGCGCCGAATGCGGCCAATGCGATGATTTTGCCCGGTTCCTGCGGCATTTTTTCAAGCGCTTCGGCAAGGGCGATGTAAACCGATCCAGAGGACGTGTTGCCGTATTTATCAACATTGACATAGGTTTTGTCCATCGGGATGCCGAGTCTTTTCATCCCTTCGATAATAATGTTGGTATTGGCCTGATGGGAAATTATAAGATCGATATCATCCACGGAAATTCCGATTTCCTTGGCAACATCGGTAATGGATTGCGGGAAAGCCGAAGTTCCGAAGTCCCATATTTTTTTTCCGTCAAGCTTGCCGTTGATTTCGGAAAACGGAAAACCCGGATTGGCGCTGCCGAACGGATAAGGATAGCCGCTGGCTCCTTTTTGGATGAAGGTTGCATCGGAATTTGTGCCGTCGGCCCAAAGCCCATGGCTGAGCAGTCCGTTTTTTATGCATCGGGATAATACGATTGCTCCGGCGCTGTCTCCAAAAATACTGGCAACAAGCCGGTCCCGCCAGGGAACAATGCTCGACATCACATCCGCGCCGATGACAAGGACATTCCGGTACGCTCCGCCGATAATGAACATGGCGGCGATACTTATGGCGTAAACCCCGCCAGCGCACCCGCCGACATTGACATCGAACGCAGCCGCCTTTTTTGCACCGAGCATTGCCTGAATAAGGGGAGCCGTACCGGGGTCCCGCATATCCGGCGTAAGCGTATTGAGTATGATAAGGTCCAAATCTTCCGGGCCTATTCCTGCATTGTCAATTGCCATCCGAGCAGCTTTAACTGCAAGGTCGGAGGTTTTCTGCTCCTCATCGGCGATATGACGTTCGGCAATGCCTATTTTTTTCCGTATCCACGAATCATTCGTATCTATATATTTTGCAAGGTCGCTATTGCTTATAGTAAGGTCCGGCACATAAAACCCGATCCCTTTGATTCCTGCATGCAAAGAATTTTCATATTTAACATGATTGGTGATCATGGATTTGGCCTTTACGCATTAAGGTGGTAATTATAAAAAAAATTCAATAAACGCGAATTTTCCGTTGCGTCGTTTTTCATTGATATTCCCATATGCGTGCAATTTGCTCTTTGATATGACCAAACGGATTTACCTTTGATTCTCACGATATTTTTAAAAAAATTCCTTACCGGCATATGTAGTGATATCAGAAGCGGAGGTTTTACCTCCGGAGTACTATTAAACGTCAATGCCAATCCCGTGGGAGAGATGTCACGCACTATCGCATTCGATATTTTTAAGCCGTTTTCATCGTGTATTTCCGCCAGCATGTTTACGATAAGTCGTTTTTGGACACGCGCATTATCTTTAATAATGGGATTCTGCGGTTTGGAAAGTGTGATGAGTGCCGGTTTTTCGAGCCTCATGTTCTCTATGGTTGCCGTAAAAAACTGATACTTTCCATTTGAATTCGTATAACATTCGAAGGTGACTGCTTCAATCAGCATTGCCTGGGCATAGGCTTCAGGCATGGCCAATACCGGTTTTCCGTCGATAACATTTTCTATATAAGAAACGGTCCAATGGTGATCGCCTTTTGGCCTAATGTGAATATGTTCGCCGTATAAAAATTTTGTGTTTTCAACCGGATTGCTCATTACTGCTTCACTCATAATTTTACCCTGGTTTTGTTAGCAATTATATAAAAATTATCGTAGATAATAATCTCAGCTACAGCAATCCACCAGCGAAGCAGGTGGGTTTAAATGAATGTACCACAACGTTAACTGGGAAAAAAATATCTGGCAAATGTTACTAATTCACAAGAATCATGTTCCAAAACAGTAAGGTTAGTACCTGCAAAGCGCAGGGTTTGTTTTTTGTGAGGATGTTTTAATCGGATAAAAGCATTGGTCCGCGTCCCAATCAAAAACTAACAGAGAAAACACAAAGTAATTATAAGAAGCAGGTATCTTTTCCCTGTCGTATGAAAGAAAAAAAGCAAATTCGTATCGTAATGCTTGGGGCAAGCCTTGACACAAAAGGCGGAATCATGTCCGTAGAACGGCTTATTCTTTCCAATGCCGATGAACGATTCCGTATTCTGCATTTGACCACGTTTACCCTCGGTTCCGTATTGAAAAATACGCGTCTCTATTGGTTTGCCATGTTCCGGCTTTTTCTTCTTTGTGTTTTCCGCACTATCGATGTGGTCCACATACATTTCAACGAACGAGGCAGTACGGTACGTAAAGTATTGCCTTCCCTTATAGCTATAATTACCGGGCGCCCGTTCGTACTCCATTCCCACAGTTCCAATTATGAGGAATTTTTCTCAACAATGCCTAAATTGGCAAGAAAAATGGTAGTTGCGGTATTCGGCAAATGCGCTCTTTTTATTTCATTGTCTCAAACATGGGACGTCTATTATAAAAAGACATTCGGTTTTAAACACGGCCAGTCGGCGGTATTGTACAACCCTGTCAAGATACCGGACATCGTACCCGACAGACGAGGTCGACAGGAAGTCCGCTTTGTTTTTTTGGGGCTTATCGGGCCCCGCAGAGGAGCGTTTGACAAGACGAGAAAAATGTTTTCGCTTCCCCAGCAGGATAAGGGTGCATTCGACCTCATCCGCGCTTTCGGCAAAATTCCGAAAACACAGCGAAACAATGCAAAATTGATCATTGCCGGGGACGGTGATGTCGACGGTGCGCGGAAACTCGTATTGCAATGCACTCTCGACGATAAGATAACGGTGCTCGACTGGATAGACGAAAAGGAACGCGACAATCAGCTTGGCCTTGCGGATGTTTTCGTCATGCCGTCGTATAACGAGGGACTGCCCATGTCCATGCTCGAAGCTATGGCGTGGGAACTGCCCGTGCTGGTCACCCCTGTCGGCGGCATACCCGAATTCGTTACGGACGAAAAGGAAGGTTTGTTGGTGACTCCCGGCGATGTGCAAGGATTGGCATTGGCATTGACAAAAATGATTTGCGACAAGGATTTCCGGTTGAATGCCGGCATCCTGGGACGAAAACGGATCGCCGCGCTTTCGATAGACCGGTATATGGATTCGTTGCATTCGGCATATTTACAAATATTAAAATAATTTTTTCCTGAATTTTCGGGAAAGGACTTCGTATGCATATAATGACGGAAACGCTTGGTGAATATGTTCCTTCCATGCAGAACGGCTATAGCGGGCCGTCTTCACAAACGGTACTCAAACTCCGGGTTGACGTCACCAATTATCAGGATGCCTCCGAACGTATCGTATGTTGGGCCGCGGCTCGCGAGCATGGGTTTGTAAGCGCGTGCAGCGTCCACGGCGTCATGGAATCATTCGACAATAAGGAATACCTTCGCGTGATTAACAGTTCCCGGCTTAATACGCCCGATGGAATGCCCGTCGTATGGGCATTGAGGTTGCTTGGCGAAAAAGCGGCGACAAGGGTATATGGGCCCGATCTTATGTTGCATATTTGCGAAAAAGCGGCAAAAGCGGGGGTTTCGATTGCGCTGTATGGTGGAACTCAGGAAAGTCTCTATGCGTTGCAGAAGAACCTTCGTGAAAAATATAGCGATTTGTCAATAGTCTGCGCCATTTCACCGCCGTTTCGGCCATTGTCCGAACAGGAAGATTCGGCGTATACGAGGCAACTACGGGAATCGGGTGCGGGCATCATTTTTGTAGGAATCGGCTGTCCGCGACAGGATTACTGGATGGAAAAACACGAGCATCTGTTTGATGCCATCCAAGTTGGTGTTGGGGCAGCTTTCGATTTCCATGCAGGACGCACAAAGCAAGCTCCTGCATGGATACAACCGCTTGGGTTGGAATGGTTATTCAGGTTTATTACAGAACCTAAGCGATTATGGAAAAGGTATCTGAATATCGTACCTCGATTTGCGGTCCTGTTTCCCCTTTATTATATCGGGCATTTGGGGCGTCGTTTTTTTGATGAATATGCGACAATTGGGAACGATTAAAATGCCTGATGAACGTTATAAAATGGTTTCTAAACTACTGCGTTAAAAATAAAAGCCGGATTTGATTTTCGGGGTTTGTTATTTTTTTCCTTGTAAATAGTTTATCATTGCATCACAGGTAGAGCACACGGGTGGAACACCTCGTTTTATGGCTTTTCGAAAATTTCGATAGGCCTGATTATTCCAAATCTTTGCAAATGGTTCGTTGTGAACATTTCCAAATGTCAATTTTTTCGCATCACTGGCTAGGCAGCATGGTGTTACATCGCCTTCCGCCGTAATGTAAGTCAAAATCCAGGGCCATCCGCATAAGGGACTTTTATCAACCGAAAATTCCATACGCACTGAAAAAGGACGTGGTGCATTCTGCAGTTGCCGAGCTTTTTCCAATGTCGATATTTGGTAATCGGTGTCCCAAGATGGTATTTCAAGTTCCCCATTGTAATACGGGTTGAATGTTTTCAGAAATACTCCGTCTACACCAAGGTCATATGTGTATTGCAGAATGTCGGGCAATTCATCTTTGTTTTTTATGGAAACCACGCTTATTACATTGACGGTAGGAGATGCGAGTCCGAGGGAATTTCTTAAATTAATGAAATTCCTGACATTCTTTGATACTGTATTCAAATCGGCATTTACGCGAAGTTCCTTAAATGTTTCCGGATTCACGCTGTCGATAGATACATTGAAAGATGAAAGACCGGAGCGAATTAATGAATCGGCTTTTTGGGAATCAAGCAACATTGCGTTGGTTACGAATTTCGAGGAAATCCCTTTACTGTTACAGTACTCGATTATTTCGAAAAGGTGGATATTCAAGAGGGGTTCACCGATGCCGGTCAATTCGACTGCGCGGATAAAAAACAATTGATCGATAATAAACTTAAATTCTTGCAAATTCATAATTTTAGGTGGACGCGCGTTAGATAATTCTTCGATTGGGCACATTATACAGCGGCAATTGCACCGATTGATTGTCTCAATTTGAGCGGCTGTCGGTAGGGACCAGCACGTCTCTGGTTTAAACCAATTTACGGGTTGCTGCTTTAATTTGTTGATGATGTGCAAAGGGGAATATAATTGCTGTTTATTGGATATTATATTGACTTTACTCATGGCAATCTCCCTAAATGATCGATTTGTTGTTCATAAAATAGAAATAAATTATTAGATTTCCGTTAGAAAGCCATTGGTTTTCAAAAATGATTCCGCGCCTATAAACAATTTCCTTGCAAACAAATAACGAAAAAAATATCTCATCCGCATCGTTTCTTAACCAACGATATTGATTTTTAACTCAAAACCGATTTTCCCGATCAGGAGATGGACGCATAGATGAAACACCAAATCTTTTTTGTAAATTTCCGTTTCCTTTTTACAAATTTTACGTGGAGGCGCGTATGTTGCCGTTAAAAGGGAAAGCGCTTTTGTCTGTCGCAATTTCCGTATGCTTCAGCGGATTCCTGATTACCGCCAGCGCGACCGTTGATGTGAAAATCCTTGCCGTTAACGATTTTCACGGGCAAATCACCATAGGTCAAAAAGTATCCAACAGGCCGGTTGGCGGTGCTGCGGTGCTGGCTTCGTATTTGCAGGCTGCACAAGTCGGATGGGGAAAAAAATGCAATCTTGTCGAAGTTGGAGATCTGGTGGGCGCTTCACAGCCCGAATGTGCGCTTTTACAGGATGAACCGGCAATCATGATCATGAATTACCTGAACGGAAAAATGCCGGTTATCGGCACCTTAGGCAATCATGAGCTAGACGAAGGCACGTCGGAGCTCACGCGTCTTCTCAAAGGCGGTAATCATGTGAACGGTCCGTTTCTTCAAAACCCCTGGCGGGGTGCAACGTTCCCTGTTATCAATGCAAACATAACGGACTCCGCTTCGGCCATGCCGGTGCTATATCCTTTTACCATCAGATATGTCCCCGGCAACAATGTTCCGATAGCGTTTATCGGAATCGTGCTCAAAGAAACCCCAAATATGGTTTCGGCGAAATCGGTCGCCGGACTTAGGTTTTCGGACGAAGTCAAAACCATTAACTTTTATGTGTCGATGCTTCGCGATGTCATGGGAATACACGCGTTCGTGGTATTGCTTCATCAGGGCGGCAACCAGCCTCCGTACATCGGCTGGACCGACACGCTAAAACCGGGCCCTTCTTCGGACATAGTCAATTTGGTGTCTCAATTCGACGACGATGTCGACGTTGTTTGTACAGCCCATTCCCACAGTTTCACAAACGCTATTGTCAAGAACAAAAACGGGCACCCCATGCTGGTGACGCAGTCAAATGCCAAGGGAACGGCATTTGCTGAAATGATATTGACCGTCGACGAAGTTACCCGCGACATTGTCGCGAAAAAAGCGCAGATAATAACCACTTACGGCGATGCGGGCCCGGGCCTGACGCCCGACCTCGTCGTAGCGGCAATAGTTGACACGTGCGTGCAACGAGTGTTGCCGCTTACCGCACGGGTCGTCGGCACGACCAAAGCGGCAATCGTCGCGGCCCAGAACACAGCCGGCGAATCACCGCTTGGCGATCTGATTGCCGATGCACAGCGCGCAGCAATGGGTACGGATTTCTGTATGATGAATCCGGGCGGGATACGCGCCGACCTTGCTTCAGGGACAATCACCTGGGGTGAGCTCTATACGATCCAACCGTTCAGCAACTACCTTGTAAAGATAAGCCTCACCGGACAAATGGTCTATGATGTTCTCAACCAGCAATGGGCCGGCCAGCCGTACGTCAAAATGCTTGAAATATCCGGATTGTCATATACGTGGGACAACAACCTGCCTGTTGGCAGCAAAGTGGTCGATGTGCGTAAAAACCGCGTGTCCATTGATAAAAGCGCGACATATACCGTGACTGTGAACAATTTCCTTTCAACTGGCGGCGATAATTTCATTGCGTTTAAGAACGGGACGAATCCGGTTACCGGCCCGATAGACCTTGACGCGCTTGTATCGTTCATCAAAACGCTGCCGCAACCGATAGATTATTCGATTTCAGGCCGGGCGATCCGGCTAAATTAATTGGCCAAAATTAAAAAAAAGGAGCAAATGTATGACAGTTTCAATGACATTGCCCAGTGTGGTTTCTCAGCCGCCGCTCGAAGAAGACGAAGACGCATTGTTTGAAAATGCTTTGAGCACAAGCTCGAGGTTTGTCGAAAGCTTGCCGTCGTATCAGCCTCAAAAGGTGTTGAAAGAGGAATTCCATTGCCCTCATTGCAATGAAAAAATAAGGAATATGGACTTGTTGCTCATTGAATTGTTCTTAAGCGACAAGGAAATGATAGATTGGGCTTTGCCGTGTCCCCATTGCGGAAAAACAATACGGAAAGCGGATGTCGTAACAAACTAGTCGGCTACGGTATATTTAGCAAAAAGGCCGCAAACCGCGGCCTTTTTGCTAAAGAAAAGATTTTATACTATTGCTTTTTCCATTTTCTTAAGAAAGCAAGTCCGGCAAAAGAAAATAACCCAAATCCAAGAAGGGAAAACATGCCGGGCTCAGGCACTGCCGCGCTATGCATTTTAATATTGTCAATATCCAAGAAGGATGATAGGCCGTCGTCGATGGCATTGTACGATCCGAATTTCATAGTTCCGGAAAAATCATTTTGAAATGTGTATGTATAAGTCTGCCAGCCCGATTTGCCGAAATTTCCGACGTCCGAAACGTCTATCGTTGCCGAGAAATCCTTCCCGGTACCGGAAATAGTCAAAATCGAATAATCATCATAAGGCAAATAGTCTTTTGCGTCAAAATTCCAATCAAAGGTCAGTTTGTCGTTTGCCGATGCCGTAATAGTTTGCGAAAGCTCGGACGAAGCTTGAAGTACGACAAAATTAGAACCGTCTGTTGCGGTAAATCCATCCCAGGATTGGGTTACAAAAACAGTACCAGCAGGCCCGATAATAGGGGAAAAGCCGGCTAATCCCTCATCAAAGCTTCCGTTAACGATAGGATTTGAAAATCCAATAGAAGCTAAACCGGAAATAAAAATAACGGCAAAAAAATTATTCATGACACCTCCAAAATGGAAACTAACACTAGGTAAAATCTTTACTTAATGCAAATGCTATGCCAAAAAAACAAGGCTAATGTTAATAAACTTCGTAAGTTGAGTTCCGCCGGATATTCTATTATATCAATAACATAGACCAGGGCTAACAAAAAACTTATCTATCGCTAACATGCAGTTGTGTAAACTAACCCGACAAGCGTCGGAAAAAGTTTACACGTTAGAAAGAAATAAAAAGTAAAGAAATAATAAACATCAAATTCTAACAAAATCCTAACCCAACCATAAAACCGCTCACTGATTTTTACCCCATCATGAAAATAGCGCTCATAAAATGCGGTTCTCATCTGCCAACAGACGGCGTCCGTCTGGTATCGGCATTGCTAAAAAAAGCCGGGCATACGGTTTATTTTGTTTTTCTGCCAGAAACATCCTTCCAATTGCAATATGATATTGGCTTTGCTCCATTGAAGCAAATACTAACGCAATGCGACCTTGCACTGTTTTCCGTATACAGCCTTGAATCAAACATGGCCGCAAAAATATCGGATCATATTCACAAGGTTTTTCCTTCAATGCCCGTTGTCTGGGGAGGCCCGCACTGCATTTCGGCCCCGGAAATGAGCCTTCGGCATGCCGACGCGGTCTGCTTTGGCGAAGCGGAGCAATGCTTGACAGATTACATAACCGCAGTCGAACAGGGCATTCAATATCCCGAAATCGGAAATATGGCGTTTACCATATACGGAAAGGTCGTCATCAACAAACCGCTTCCGCCGTTTCACGACCTCGATTCACTGCCCTATTATGATTATGACCTGGAAAATAAATATGTTCTGGAAAAAGATTTGTTTGCAATGGATAAGGAGTTGTTCCGAAAAAGCTTTACCAGCTATCCTTTTGGAAACCCGACGCTCTCTATTCTTACCAGCAGAGGCTGCCCGCATTCTTGTTCTTATTGCAATAACAGTAGGTATATATCCCTGTTCGGCAAGAATTCAATACGAAAACAAACCGTTTCCAGGTTTATGGACGAACTTGAAGCGATTGTCAATAAATATGATTTTTTCACGGGAATATTTTTTGGGGACGATGATTTTTTCGTACGCACCCCGAACGAAATACACGAATTTGCTGAACGGTATAAAAAAAATGTCAATCTGCCTTTTGCCATAGCTACAAGCGGAAATACGTTCCGGAAGGAAAAATTCCTGCCTTTGCTCGATTGCGGTTTAAAGCGTCTGGTCATGGGAGTCCAAACAGCGGACGACCGTGTTTTAAAAGAAATTTACAACAGAAATATAGATCCGCAGAAAACGGCGACCATTGCAACTCAAGCCGCGCGATATCATAAAACCCACGGATTACAGGTCTACCTGGATTTCATTGCCGACAATCCCTATGAAACACGGCCAGAAATCTTAGCCAGTTATCTTTTTATGATCAGGCTGCCCAAGCATATCCGATTTCAAATTCATAACCTTGTTTTTTTTCCAGGGACCCCTTTATACGAAAAAGCGGTAAAAGACAAAATCATCAAACCCCTGGACGAAAGCGAGTTTCGGTCCTATCATGATTCGGTCCATTACCAATGCCATTACGAAATGCTGCTTTTTGTCATAGCGGGGCAATTGGGAAAATCGGAACTGAGAGGCTATGTACCGCGATTTGCGTTGAATTTTCTTGCCTGGAAGCCGATACGCTTGTTCATGAACATGATTCCGCAAAGCGTCATGCGCGCTTGCATCAGGAATATTCCATTGGTCCTGGAAAAAATATTTTTACAAGTACATGCAATTGTCAAAGGAAACCGCAAAGTTTTATAGCAAGTCTGCAGCCAAATCCGCAAGTTCCGACCGTTCGCCCTTTTCCAAATTGATATGTGCGTATAGCTGTTGGCCTTTCATTTTTGAAATCAAATACGAGAGCCCGTTGGTATGACTGTCGAGGTACGGATGGTCTATTTGGAAAATATCACCGGTAAACACCAGTTTCGTCCCTTCCCCCGCCCTTGTGATAATGGTCTTGATTTCATTCGGCGTGAGGTTTTGCGCTTCATCGACGATAAAATATACCTTTACCAAGCTACGGCCCCGTATGTAGGCAAGGGGAGTTATTTGCAATTTGTCAAGATCAAGCATTTCCTGTACGCGTTTGACGCTTTTATCGTTATGCGGAAACTGGTTTTTAATGACTCCCAAATTGTCGTACAGCGGCTGCATATAAGGTGCGATTTTCGAATCGATGTCGCCGGGCAAATAGCCGATGTCTTTATTTGACAAAGGAATAATAGGCCGAGCGACGTAAATTTGGTGGTACTGCTGCCGTTTTTCAATTGCAGCGGCAATTGCGAGCAGTGTTTTTCCCGTTCCCGCTTTGCCGGTGATACTGATAAGCTTTATGGTTTCGTCCATCAAGGCATTGAGGGCAAAACTCTGTTCGGCATTGTGAGGCGAAACTCCGTAGGCAACAGGTTTTGAAATCCGCGTAATAATATTCCTGTCGGCCTTAAAAACGCCGAGTACCGATTTTTGAGTATTACGAAGAATGATGTTCTCATTTGGTGTGAGCGGTGTGGCAAAAACCGTGGGCGTTACCTCCACTTCAAACGGTTCCTTATACAACTTATCGATAATTTCGGCAGGCGCCGATTCTTCAAGCCTTATTCCTTTATACAATGCCGAAATATCGTTTACACGGTCTGTTGAATAATCTTCGGCGGCAATGCCCACCGATTTTGCCTTCATGCGTAAATTGACATCTTTGGTGACGAGCACGACCTGTCGCAGGGGCATCTGCTTCAATAGGCAATAGGCCGCATTCAAAATATGGTGGTCGGGTTTGTTGCCTTGAAAATTCCGGGCAATGTCCGGGTGATATTCTTTTTCAAGAAGTATTGAAATTTTACCTTGTCCGGGCCCGATAGGAACGCCGCCATTGAAAAGCTTGTCGCCCGAAAGAGAATCGAGCGCGCGAACGAATTCACGGGCATGAAAGTTTAAGGTGTCGTTACCTTTTTTAAAATTGTCAAGTTCTTCGAGCACTGTTATCGGGATGACGAGGTCATGTTCGTCGAATTGTTGAATGCAGGAACTGTCGTGAAGGATGACATTGGTATCAAGGACAAAGATTTTTGTTGGTTTCTTTTTTCCCATTTTTTGCGTAGCCCCTTTTGTTGCCGGTCAAGTATATAAGAATCTCAGAAGGACATGCAATAATAGAATACGGTAATTTTTGCAAAAATTCAATCTGATTATACTGGCAATTCTTTTTTTATAGTAATAAATATTGATTGGTAATATTATGATTTTGTAAGAATTGTGTTTGCCGATCAATAGGCGTTCCTATCGGGCTTTAGCAAATTGAGCAAAGTAAGCATGACAATGTTGAGGTCCAAACCGAAAGACCAGTTCTCTATGTACCAAATATCGTGGATAATGCGTTTGCGCATAAGCTCAAGATCTTTGGTATTTCCGCGAAAGCCATGCACCTGGGCCCAGCCGGTAATTCCGGGTTTCACAATATGGCGCAACATGTATTTGTCGACATTTCCGACGGATTTTTCATTCAGCGGTATCGGATGGGGTCTTGGTCCTACAACCGACATTTCCCCAAGCAACACGTTAAAAAATTGAGGAAGTTCATCAAGGTTTGTTTTCCGCAAAAACCCGCCGATTTTTGTGACGCGCGGGTCGTTTTTTATTGCTTGCCGGTATTCCCCTTTTTCATCGACCTCCTTTTCACCGATCACCATGCTCCGGAATTTGTAACAAATAATGAGTTTGTTTTTTTTACCATGCCTTTCCTGTCTGAAAAAAACCGGGCCGGGCGAACTGAGCTTTATAATAATTGCGATGACGGGAAACAACCAAAGGCCGATTAATGCGAGGAAACAAACCGAAAAAGCAATATCGAAAGCCCGTTTTGCAAAACGCCATTGCAATTCGTCAAGTGGATTGCGGCGAACGGTAATAATCGGAAAATCGCGGAACAGCGAAATGGTAAACCGGGAGCTCATGCTTCCCAAAAAATCCGGGATCATTCTAATCATGACGGGATGCTCTTCGCATAGTTCAATGACCCTGCGAATTTTTTTCGTTTCGGAACTCGGCAAGGAAATTACCACTTCATCGACCCGCTCATTTTGAATTATCCGGTCAAGATCGTCTATAGAACCAAGAAACAAAGTACCAAGGTCGGCACTTCGGTCAACGTCGTCAACGCAGCCGATGATCCGGTAACCGACCTGCGGGCTATCGAGTATCATGGAAAGGAATTGCTCGCCGGTATTGCCGTTTCCAACAATAATGAAGCTTCGGAGGTTTCGACCGTTGCGCCGCAAAAATTGAAACATGATTTGCAAAAGCTGGTTCCATAAAGGAATCGTTAGTACCAGACAAATGACATAGGTTGCAATTAAAAAATATTGTACGTAAACAAGCCGCGTAAAAAAGGAAAAGAATATGAAAATCACGGCCTGAAAGAAAATTCCACGTAGAATGGCCTTGACTTGAAATACGCGGGACCTGGATCGTAATTCATCGTATAAACCGCTTATCCTGCCGGTATAATTCCATCCCAAATTCAGGCATAGGAGCAGTAAAAGGTCTTTTTCAGGTACAAATCCCTCATTCCCGATTCCCAGGCGGTATTTAGCTAAAGTCAAAGCGAATAAGAAACAAAAGCTTAAAACCGCATGGTCCGAAACTATCTTTGTCAATCTATAAAAAGATCTGAACGCATTCATGGCGTATTAGTTCCCATGTTTTTCCAAAAGTATTCCTCCACGCTACGAAACGCGGGGTTAGTTCTTGACTCCCCGACAAAATCGGGGACCGCTTTGGGTGCATACCTGCAAAAACGAATTAAAATTTACCGGTATGAAGAATATTTCTCAAGGGTATGCAAATTTTGTAAGAAATAGATGAGGATTGCATAAACCTTAATGGAAAAAAGGGTCTTGGTAATTTTTTCAAATGAAACCCTATTGTTTTCCTAATAATAATCGAATTGTTTCCGACCATTTTTAACCGACTGGAAATTAGAACCGGCACATATTTAAAACAGTTACTGATTTTTTTATCCGACACATTTTTTCTTATGAAAATTTTACTATCCGCATTTGCCTGTATTCCTGGAGCAGGCTCGGAATCGGGCCATGGTTGGAATTACCCAAAGGCTCTTGCAAAACGTGGCCACGAAATTCACGTTATCGTTCCCCAAGATTGTCAAAACAAAGTAACCGAACAACTTTCTCTTCAGCCGATTCCAAATCTCATATTTCATTATGTTGGCCACCGAAATTGGACGCTCAAGCTGGGTCGCATACTCAGCAGCGTATTACGGTATCTGTTTTGGCAATGGGACGCTTCGAATAAAGCCTTGCAAATCGACTCAGTTTACAATTTTGACTTGGTCCATCATTTGTCTTACGGCTCCCTTATGGGCGGCTCTTTTTTGTGGCGGCTGAAAAAGCCTTTTATATACGGCCCTTGCGGCGGAGGACAAATTGTTCCTTCCGGATTCGAAAAGTACTTGGGCAAAGTTTGGCTGTCGGAAAACCTGAGGAGTTTACTGGTAAAAAACCTTTGGCGTATGAATTTGCCGGCGTTAAAAACAATCCGGAGCTCACAAATAATATTGGCTAGCAATTCGGAAACTGCGGTACTTGCGAAAAAAATGGGCGCTAAAAAAGTCGATCGTTTGCTCGATGTTTACCTCCCCGATGAAGTGTTGCCGTCGGCATTTAATAGTCGGAACAGGCATGAAATCACCCGGCTATTATGGGTTGGCAGATTTTTTGCAACGAAAGCTTTGCCGCTCGCTGTTGAAGCACTTCAAAAAGTTCCGGCCTCGGTTCCTATTCACTTGGAAGTGATCGGCGGCGGCCCTTTGGAAAAGGAATTCAAATCTTGGCTCAAAGGAATCAATCTTGTCCATCAGGTTGATTTACGAGGTATGCTCCCTTGGAAAGAAGCGCTATCGGCTTATGATAACGCCGATATTTTCCTGTTTACCGGTTTGCGTGATACTGTCGGCATTCAATTGCTTGAAGCCATGTCCCACGGTTTGCCGATAATTGCACCAGACCATCAAGGAGCTGCCGAACTCGTGAACGATGAAACCGGAATCAAGATTCCTGTTACAAATCCCGACGAAATGACACGAAACATTGCCAATGCAATAGAATGGCTCGCTTCTTCTTCGGATTTAAGAATGAAAATGGGTTTGGCCGGATATGAGCGGGCAAAACAGTTTTCCTTAAGCAAACGGATAGACGCGTTTGAAAAAATCTATAATAGTATACTTTCCCCAAATACATTTGAAACGGATAAAACGCCGAAACGAATGAAAACCTATTGATTTCCTAACGTTTTTAAAATCATTTCGTAGCATTTTTAACCGTATTGTTTGTTCATAAGGATTTTTTCTTATAAGGATGGTGTATTATCAATAAAGATAGAATCTTAATTATCGCCAGTTGCGGCATTGGCGACCTGGTTCTTGCAACGCCTTTCCTTGCCAATACCAGGAAAGCATTTCCTCGCGTGCCGATAACTCTTGTTTTACGGCAAGATCATCCAAAGGAAATCGGATATTTAATTAAAGACGTAGATGAAGTATTGACAATGCCTCAGTCGATATTGATAAATATTATTAATAAAAATTTCTTTTCCATTCCTTTTTTTACTGCCCTAAAAGGGTTTTTCAAGGAGATACGGTTTTTATTAAAATTGAAAAAACGCCGATTCACCATAAGCTTTACTTTATTTCCCGGCGGCCTGGGAAATGAAAAGTGGTTGCAGCTTTTCCTTGGTATACAAAAACGAGTAGGACCTATGACCATCGGATATACGCATATGGTGGATTGGGACAATTCCGAGCATGTTGTTGAGAACAATCTCGATCTTCTTCGCGCCCTCGGCAAAACCGTTAAAAAAATGCCGTTATCGCTTTCACTTTGCGGACAACACTTGGCAGAGGCTGATAAATTTTTGGAAATACACGATTTTAATTTCGGCGAAGAAATCGCCGTTGGTATGCATCCGAGCGTATCACTATCACGTCAACGTTGGCCCGTCGAACGGTTTGCGGCAATTGCAAAACATTTGACCGCAAAACCCGGGATTCGGGTCTTGGTTTTTGCCGGTCCCCAAGAAGAAGCCGTATATGAATACTTTACCGATATTCCTATTATAAAAGTTTGTCGATTACCTTTTCCCACGGTTTGCGGAATTATCAGGCAATGTCACTCGATGTTTACTTCGGATACGGGACTCGGCCACATTGCCGCCGCTATGGCAATCACTACCGTTACTATTTATGGAAATACCAACCTGAATAAATATAGGCATTGGGGAAATATCGACATTTCCATAAACAAACTCCAACCAGCGCAATATCCGGGGATATCGGAAAACTATTATGCCGGAAATCGCGGAAAGCAGGCTGTTTTAAACGTGTCCATCGAGGAAGTGATCGCAATATTTGATAAATTGCTGCCAAACGGACCCGCATCCGAATTTTCTTTTGAGAATTTATTGCCGACAAAGAATCAACTTGTTTATGCATAATTGCCGGTATAACAAAAATTATCGACACCGTTATTAAGGCTTTTCCCCAACCCCATGCTCCGCGTGGGATAAGTTTACATTATGAATTATATACAGGTATAGGTACTAATAGGCAAAATCGGAGGATTATAGTGAAACTAGCATTGCGCTTAGCTTTTTTGATGATAAATATTGCCGGTCTTTCATTTGCAGAAAATAGTTCCGAAAACCAACCGATGCATCACTCAAAAAAAGTCTTCATGGATACGACGAATCACAAATTGTATTGGCCCAAAAATAAACCGGTTTGGATTCGGCTCGCCGAATCCGCTGAACCCGACGCGCCATCGTATTTGCTTTCCCCGGATTCCTCCGGCAACAAGGCTGCATCCGGCATCATGCTAGACAAATCCGGAATCCAAACGCTTCGCTGGTTTAATAAAGTAAAAGGCGACACGGTTCGGTTCCGGTTTGTTTGCGACGGGGAAGGACCTGAATGCGTGCTTCGCAGTCCGCATCGTTTGCCGTTTGGCCCAAAACGTAAAATGTGGTTTGGGACAAATATGGAAGAGATGATTGATTCATGGGATAATTTATCAGGGGTGGATAGTGTTTTTATATCGTTTGACAATTTTCCCTTTAAACCGATATCGTCCTATGGCCCCAAAGACTTGTCGGAAAAGTGGAAAACATGTTCATTCTATGCAATTGATAAAGTTGGAAATCCGTCGCCGATATACCATGAAAATGTCTCCTTCGATCTGACGCCGCCGCAAACTTGTTTTCAGACAGCAATTGCTTCCGATTCGCTATTTTCAAAAAAGACTCAAATTCGACTATATTCGAAAGACAGCTTATCGGGGGTGGCCGAAATTCTGTTCCGGTTCGATTCCGCTTCCAATTGGACAAAGCAGAAAGATATCGTACGGTTCACCGGTCTTTCCGACGGGGCGCATAGTCTGGAATATTATGCTATTGACAATGCGGGAAATAAGGAAAAGCCGCAGGTGCTTCGCTTTTTAATCGATAATAATGCTCCGACGATTACCGTTGCCTGTTCAAGCGATTGCTATAAAAAAGACGATACGCATTACTGGTCCGGTACGTCGATCGTATATCTTGAAGCAAAAGACAGTATTTCTGGCGTTGCCGACATTCAATTTGCGGTTGACAACGGACGCTTTACCGCATATGCCTTTCCCTTAAAAGCCGCGCAATTTGGGGCCGGCCTGCACAAACTGCGGGTACAAGCTTCCGATAAACTCGGCAATGTGAAGGTCGAGGTGTTTAAAATCTGTGTCGATGCAAAAGCTCCGGTTTCACGGGTCACGGTCAAGGGGCCGGCGATAGAACAAAACGGTATTGTTTATTTGTCAACTAAATCGGCTTTGATATGCGACGCAAAAGACGATTTTTCGGGAGTAAGGAGAATCGAATGGAAGCTTGGTGGCGATACGCTGGTTTACAACAGCCCGATTTCCCTTACTAAGGAGGGTGTTTGCACTTTATATTGTCGTGCGGTTGATAATGTCGGAAACGCCGAGCCGTTTCACGAATTTACGCTAGCTCTGGATGCATCTCCTCCGCAGCTCATGCAGATGTTCAGCCGCAAAGGAGTGCCTTCGAATGTTGAAGACAGTGTGACTCTTTTCCAGGCGCCGCTTACCTTGTATCTCGGAGCTACCGATAGTTTATCGGGACTTGCATCGCTGTTTTACTCAATCAACAACAGCTCTCCCATGCGATATAATCAGGAACTGCATTTCGATTCGCCAAACAAATACGTGGTCGGGGTCACGGCAACCGATCTGCTTGGCAATACCGAGAAAAAATCAACGGTTTTTAGAGTGAAATAATTTACAAATTTAAGGTAACGGCCTTGAATCGCAGCAAGCGCGGCAATCATCTCGCCGAACGACTTTGCATTTCTTCATATTCATGGCCAATGCGTCAAAAACCAAAAGTGAATTGAAAAGAGGAGTGCCGACTCCTAAAATAAGCTTTAAACATTCCATGGCCTGAATGCTGCCGATTATTCCGGGAAGTGGCCCAAGCGGACCTTTGCGTTTTGGAATAACGAAAAAATCAGGCTTGTGGAATATGCATTCGAAGCAGGCTGTTTTACCGGGCAAAACCGTAAGCGCTTCGCCGCCGAATCCCTCGATTCCGCCATGAACAAGCGGCTTATTTCCCCAAACGCAGGCTTGGTTGATAAGAAATTTTGCTTCAAGGGAATCAACGGCGTCGACGATTATATCGTAACCGTCAATAATTTTCCCGATATTGGTAGTATTTACAAATAAATCATGCAATTCCACAACAAGCTCGGGGCGAATTGCACGCATTTTGTTTTGTGCCGATTGTATTTTAGCGAGCCCAACATCGGAAGAAAAGTGAATGATCTGGCGTTGTAGATTCGATATATCGACAAAATCCGAATCGGCAATACCGATCCTTCCTACCCCGGAAGCCGCAAGGTAAAGGCAAATCGGCGATCCAAGGCCTCCGGCACCGATTACCAAAACGCTACTGTCCAGAATTTTCCGTTGTCCTTTCTCACCGATGGCTTCCATGGAAATCTGGCGTGCAAATCGTTGCAATTCTTCTTGAGAAAGGACCGATGATTTAGTTGTCACTGTTGAACCTACCTTTTATACCCCGATTGCCTCAGTTTGTACAGTTTTGCAAACCGGGCAATCTCCGTTTGGGGAAATGGCTATTTTCCTGAATTTCATTGACAAAAGATCCATGATAAGCATTGAGTTCATTGTTACTTCACCGATACCAGATACTATTTTGATGACCTCGAACGCAGCCATGCATCCTAT
Organism: Fibrobacteria bacterium; assembly: GCA_037447435.1. Lineage (GTDB taxonomy): Bacteria > Fibrobacterota > Chitinivibrionia > Chitinivibrionales > FEN-1185 > FEN-1185. The sequence continues at coordinate 159,638 of JBBIGR010000001.1, read as the reverse complement.
AGTGCCGGAAACTGCGCCGAAAACGGGAAACCGGCGTTTCCATGCCAAAGGCGTTTCCGGGTACAAGCAACGAAGGCATGGCGTTTGGCCGGGAACAAAAACGGTCAATTGCGCCTCGGTCGAGTACATTGCGCATTCGACAAGCGGCACGCCGAGTTTGACACAGGCGTCGTTCATTGCATATCGCTCCTCAAAAAGCGGCGCGCAATCAACAACGACATCTACTCCGCCTATCAGCGATTCCGCATTTTGAGGGGAGATGTTTTCACCGATGCCAACATAATTAATTTCGGGATTGAGTTCCTTTAATCGCCAGATAATGGACTCCATGCGCGGTTTCCCGACCCAATCGGTAGTCATGAGTAATTGACGGTTAAGATCAGACATTTGCAGGTTTCCGCCATGACAGAGCACGAGCTTTCCAATCCCTGCTGCGGCAAGTTCGTAGGCGACCATACCGCCCAGTCCGCCGCATCGAGATATGAGTACGGTAGCATTGCGCAATCGTTTTTGGCCGGCTTCCCCAAAACCGGGCACCGGCAACTGCCATTCGTACCTGGCAAGTTCGGTGTCCGATAATTCTTTAGTCCCTCGGCCTGTATTGGATGGGAAAACCATTCCGGTTTGCATGTTCATATCAACCTCCCGACATTGGGGTGAGAATCGAAATCCTGTCTCCATGAGCGAGCTTGACATACGTATCGGTGATTGCCGTGTCGTTGGCGGCCAAAAGAATGGAGCGGGCCAGTTTACCTTCCGGGAAAATAAGATCGCTAAATGCGGAACCGAACCGATCGGCCAATAACTCCAATACCTCGCCGACCGTACTATTGTCGGAGACATGTAATGTCTCTTCATCGGTTTCCGTTATCGTACGGACTTGGGAAAAATATTCCAAATGGATTTTCATGATAAACCTTTCTATCTATTTAAAAAACATGAATACGCCGACGGCAACGATGAACACGCCGAATGATTTTTTTAAAATGTCAACCGGTAACGTAAAAGCCATCGAACTGCCGAAATTGGCGCCGACAATAGCCAAAACCGACATGACGATTATAAGGGGAAAATCCAACCCGATGTCCGGTTTCATCGAATAACGTATTGCACTCGTAAGAGACATCGGAACCATAATCCATAAAACGGTTCCTTGCGCGGTAAGTTGCGGCAACCCCAAAACCACTGTCAAGCAAGGAACGAGAAAAATAGCAGCTCCAACGCCGAGCATACCATTGAGTAAACCGCCGATAAGCCCGATACCGCCGATCAGAATCCAATGCACGTTTGCTTGTAAACGCATCGATTACCTTCCCCGGTAATTAATTAAGCATGTGTGTAAAGTCGACGGAAGTGACGGCCGTTAAATTAAGCCCGTTGTTGTGATACCGAGAAGTTTCAATCGGAAGTCGATTTGAAAGAACCGGAATTATCCTCTTTGGAACGGAAATTATTTTCCCGCGGTCGATAGTGATTGCCCGGTCGGTGAGCGCTTCGATTTCTTCAGGATCGTGCGAAACCAAAATAATCGAGACGGGATAGCGATTGTAAAGGCGATTGAGTTCGGACCACAGCATGGTCCTCGTATGTCTGTCGAGTGCCGACAGCGGCTCGTCCATAAGCAAAAGCTGGGGGCTGCGGACAAGCGCACGTGCCAGTGCCGCACGCTGCTTTTGTCCGCCGGAAAGTTCGCAGGGTTTTTTATCCGCATGAAGCGCGAGAGCCATGACATCAAGCAGTTCCTCCACCTTCGGGTCGGCACTTCCGTTTCTTGAAGCAAATGCGAGATTTTGCCGCAATGTCATATTCGGAAACAAAGCATAATCCTGAAAGACAAACCCGATATTACGGTGCGACGGAGGGACGAATGTCTTGGCATCGGTGTCGACCCACGGATTCCCATTCATTACAATTTTCCCGGAATCGACCTTTTCCAGTCCGGCAAGTATGCGCAATAAGGAGGTTTTACCGGACCCCGAAGAACCCATAAGACCGAGCCTCTCTCCTTGACTCATATTAAAGTTAAGGTTTATGTCGATGCCGCTGTTTTTATTCCCTATCCGTTTTTTTATCGATGCCTGCAACATGGTACTCCTAAATCGGCTTAATAATACGTCTGTTAGCCGAATTTACAATAAATAAAACTAAAAATGAAACAACAAATAAAATTCCCGCATAAAAATGGGCGGTTTGATAATGAAAGGATTCGACTTCGTCGTATATTGCTATTGAAGCCACACGGGTGACTTGGGGTATTTTGCCGCCGATCATGAGCACAACGCCGAATTCGCCGATAGCGTGCGAAAAAGCGAGAATCGTACCGGTTAGAATAGCGCCTTTCATATTTGGAAGCAAAACATGGACAAGCGTTTGCAACCGTGTTTTACCAAGAGTGGAAGCCGCTTCGGTAAGCGAATGAGGTATGGACTCGAACCCGCCGATGAGCGGATTAACCATAAATGGAAAACTGCAGATTATTGACCCGACTACAAGCCCCCAAAAAGTAAAGAGAAGCCTGAGGTGAACGACGTCGATGAGAAACTTGCCTGATTGCGTGGCCGGTCCAAAAAGCAGCAGCAGATAAAAACCGAGAACCGTGGGCGGCAGCACAAGAGGCATACTGACAATAGAACAAGATACCGATTTGACAAACCCGCGGCTATGGGCGATTGCATATGCAATGGGTGTGCCTATGAGAAGAAGTGCCGTCGCCGTACATAAGGCAAGTTTAAAAGTGAGAAAAAGAGGATTTAGAAGCTGCATCATGGTGTTCCCTGCAATCATTTGATCGATGTGAAACCGCAATTCACGAGGATTTCCTGCCCTTTATCCGAGAGAATAAAATCGTAAAATGATTTGCTTGCTTCGGGATTTTTTTTCATTCCTTGCAATAAACGCACCATGCCATGATCGATTGCGGGGTAGGAGCTTGCGGGGATTTCAACCCAATGTCCTTTATTGAGCGTTTCCGGAGTAACGACAAGGGATTTGGCCATTATGCCCAAATCGGCCGAACCGGTCAATATGTATTGGGCTGCCTGGGAAACATTGTCTCCATAAACGAGTTTTTTCTCGATCAAAGCGAATATTTTTTCGCTTTGTAAAAACGCGATTGCAGCTTTTCCGTAGGGCGCGGTCCGCGGGTCTGCTACGGCTATTTTATAGCAATTCGAATCGAGAAGCGCTTTTTTGCCATTCGACAAGTCGATGGTTTTAAGCGTCCAAAGTACGAGCGTCCCGCGGGCATAGACGACGGGTTTGCCGTCGGTCAATTTTGCCACGGCCAGACTTTCGGGTAACGCCATGTCGGCAGACAAGAAAACGTCATAAGGCGCATTGCTTTTTATTTGGGCCAAAAGTTTTCCCGAAGATCCGTACACGACCGTTGCCGTATTCCCGGTTGCTTTTTCAAATACAGGCAAAGCCTGGTTTAAAGCATTCTGCATTGAAGATGCTGCGGCAATGATTATCTGAGACCTAACAGGGGCAATACATAAGAGTGCAATAAACAGAAACAGTTTCATTTAGGGTATCCTATTAAAGAATATTTATTCAAGAAACTTTTCTCGACGCGGAGAAAATCCGAACTTTGTCCAAACCTTCTGTGCCTCGTCTGAAGCGCAAAACTCGGCAAATGCGGTAGCCGCTTTCGCATTTTTCGACCATTTCAAAACATTAGCGGTTACCTTGATTGTAGATAAATCGACCGTACCGTAGGTCGCACAGGTGATTGCATCGGTATTGCTTTGCAAATGAAGGCCTTTTTCAATGGGAACCATATCGACGATATCGGTGCGGAGCGCCGCCACGGCATTCCAAACAATAGAAACGTCCGCCGCACCAAGCGAAAGCTCATTGGCCGACTCGCCGCCGCCCCAGGAAAACGAGGCGCAATTCGAATCAAGTTGTTTGCGCACGCCGGCGCGTTCCGCCATGCGGGGGACAAGGTTCATTTCGTTGTACATTTCATGGGTAAATATGACTTTGATACCGGGTTTTGCCATGTCCATAATGCCGTGTATATTTTTAGGGTTTCCTTTTGCAACGACAATGACCGGGTCCAAAGTGGCAACCGGCAAAGACGTAACGACCAGACCTTTCCTTTTTGCCGCACCGCCGAAAGGATCATGACAAACAAAAATGTCGCCTTTATGCGTCTGGTCTATACGGACGTAAAGCTCGCCGCTTTCGGCATAGTCGATGTCAACCTTGAGAGGATGCTTTGTCTGATATTGTCTGACAAGTTCCTCCATGGCCGGGCGCATTGTTCCGCCAACAAAGCATAACAAAGGCTTATCGCCTTTGTCTGGGGAGCAAGAAATAAACGTGGCTATAATTGCTGTTGCGACTAATAAAAGCGAAATCGTTTTCCGCGACGATAGTTTCATCAATTTGCTCCTTGTCATTGGCTATTCATCGGTAAGCATATGTATTGCTTGTGCGGGAAAAGTCACTGAGATTTCTTTTCCCCGCACTATCCCTGTTTCTTCGATCTCATCGGGCATTGCATACAGGGTCAATAAAAGAGGGCCGTCCAGAACAATGCCCGTTATTGCTCCCCGTCGATGCAGTTCCTTTACAATACCGCTCATCCTGTTCGGCATATCCGGGTTATGATTATTGCTTTTCGCAATTCGAACGAGGTGCGGATGTATGATGAATTTCCTGAAACCGTTGATTGGTTCGGCAGACAGGACAAAGCCGTTGGCGGACAATTTTCCTTCCGGCGTAAGACTTGCGGTAAAAATGTTTTCGAGTCGCATCATCCTTGCCACATAAGCATCGAGCGGAAATCGGTATACCTCTTCCAAGGTACCTTGCTGTGCAATTGAGCCGTTACGCATTATGCCCACACGATCGGCAAGGATGGATGCCTCATCGAAACTGTGGCACACATGGATAACCGGAATTTTCATTTCCCGTTGAATGGTAAGAAGTTCTGCGCATACGGCGTCGCGTGTGCCTTCGTCAAGGGCGCTCACCGGTTCGTCGAGAAGCAGCACCGACGGTTTTCGGATGAGAGCCCGGGCAAGAGCCACCCGCTGTCGCTCGCCGCCCGATAACCCTTTTATAGTCCGCGTAAGAAGATATGAAATACCTAAAAGCTCGGCAATTTGTCCGACACGCCTTACGATATCGTATTTTTCAATACGAGTGACCCTGAGTGAAAATGCGATGTTCTCAAATACGTTGAGATGGGTAAAAAGTGCGCCTTCCTGAGGAACATACCCGATCGACCGCTCACGGGGTTCCGCAAATGTAATTGTGCGTCCGTTAATTTTGATTGATGAACCGTTTTCGCATTCTCGCAAACCGCTCAAACATTCCAACAGTAATGTTTTACCGCATCCGGTTTTTCCCAGAAGGACAAAATATTCATCTGCAGCAATAATGAGATTTACTCCAAGCTGAAATTCGCCGGCTTTGTGGCGCAGATTCGAAATTTCAATCATACCTGCACCTTTCCTCCGAAAAGCGTTTTTCCCGAAGCAATTCTTAACAGCATCAGAATTGCGCTTGCGATAACCACCATCAATAGCGAAAGTGCAATCCCTGTTTCTAGCTGACCAATAGAAATTTCCAGGAAAATAGAGGTGGATAGGACTTCTGTTTTTTGCCGCACCGCACCGGCAACAATGGAAATGGGACCGAACAGCCCAAATGCCCGGGCCCATGCAAGTACGGCACCGGCAAATATCCCCTGACTGGCAAGGGGGAGGCTTACTTTGAAAAAAGCCTGACGACGACTGCATCCCAGAGTCTGCGCAACATGTTCGGTTCGTGGACTCATATCATCGAAGGTACTTTTTATAACGCGCACTGCAAAAGGGACCGAACAGAAAAATTGGGCGAGCACTATGCCTGCACGTTGATAAATAAAGACATCCCCAAGCCATTGAATCACTTTACCTACGAGTACGGCAGGCGGAAACGGGCTGGATTCCAATAAAAAGCCCATGCGGAAAAAAACCAAGATGCTGACGCCGACGACCAGAACCGGCACAACAATCAATAGGTCTATCAGTGTATCCAGAACAAAAGCGCCGGGAAACTTGAAACGGCTCAGGGCATAGGAGCTTGGCACCGCAATGATGACCGAAATGACTGTCGTCAGTATTGAAGTTTCCAATGTGAGAATCATGGACGAGACGATATCCTTGGAAAGCAATGTCGATATAATATCGCTTTTATGCACGTATGAAATATCGGCTATGATGATAAGGGTTATGGCGCCGGTCAGAATTGCAAGCGGTATGGAAAAAAGAATTGGGAATGCTTTGATTTTCATGTGTTAATCGCTATTGTCAACAGAATATCCGGCATCAGAGAGGATTTTCCTGCCTGAAGGTCTTGTAAGGAAATCAAGGAATTGAAGCGCAACGTTCTTATTTGTACTTGTCGAAAGCGCGACGGCCTCGACCGAGCAAACAACTTTTTTAGTGATCGGAATTATTTCTCCAACGTCTTTATACCCTTGGGCAATGCTGTTCCAAATAATAACCGCATCAACGGTACCCAGTTTCATTGCGTTTCCCAGTTCAGTAACCGTTGGAGTTACGAGAACGACATTTTTTTTCCACAGATCCGTATCGACAGTATTTAAAGAAAGCAATTTCGGAACGATTTTTCCGACTGCTGCGGATTTTTCATCACCCTGACCGATTTTTAAACCCGGCTTTGTAAGGTCGGCCATTGAGAGGATTTTTTTAGGATTTCCTTTTTTAACAAGTATTACCGGTGAAAACCAACATATCGTCCCCATTTGGCCTACAAGCCCCTTGACTTTTGCGCTGTCCGCATACTCGGCGTCTCCGCAAATGTAAACATCACCTTTATGAGTGAGTTCTATTTGTCCGAGCAGTCGGTTCGAACCGTCATAGGAAAGCTGTACGGCGATATCCATCGAATCCCCGAATTTTTTCGCACACAGTTCTATGGGCTTACGCATTCCCGCTGCACAATGGACCAGAATGGAACTTTGCGGTTTCTTTTCCTCTGCAGAAATACCAACAACATAAAAGAACACCAGACAAAACGAAACGAACAATTTGATGCCACGACGAAAAAATCTACACACAATTGGGCTCCCATAAATAAGAAATGCAGCCTCCAATTAAACATGGTCATTAAATTACCGGGACATTGTTAATAATTCATTAGGATTTTGCTTTGATTTGATCAGTCATACCAATTTTGCCTATGATAAATATTTACATACGATTATTACGGGATAAAACGGCAAAATAAAAAAATAAGGGCTTGGATCATCGTAAAACTAAGATCCGGTGAGAGGGGTGCATATTCACCTATATAACGGGCAAGAAAACGGATTGGGGACATTTATTTTATGCTCAACTCAGGAAAATGGTTTCCTCAGATAAGGACAACCAGGTTTTACTTTTTAGTGGCATTTTACCCAACGAACAATTTGCTGTTTTTTGCCTTCAGCCGAAACGCCAATAAAATAAATGCCTGATCGAAAGGACTTTGCCATATCGTCTACATTCAAGGCCAAGTCAGTTGATTGAGTCATCGACAAAAGCTTTTGGCCAAGCACCGAATAAATGGTCACGTTCACAGGATCGTGCTTCGCGTTAATACCAAGAGCCGTCTTGTTTCTTCTAGCATAATTAATCGGGATAGGGTGCGCAATGCCCTGGCTCGCGCGTTCCCAGATTGTTTTTGAAAGCCAGGTACTGTCTTCAACAAAATTTGTAGGCAACTGGACATTTAAACCGGGATAAAAAAAAGATGTTTTTGAAGTATATGACGTGTCTGTTGTTTCAAGAAGTTTGATATAACTGGAGTCTTTCAGATTTACAAGATATATTGCCTCCCTGTTTTGAACGTGCTGCCAATCGCCCGAAACCTGGAACAATCTGTCAACCAAGAGGCTGGCAACGGCATAATAAGGATGATTCGACCACTCGGGAAAGTCCCATTCTTTTCCAATCGCCTCGCCCAAGCCTTGCGATGAATCCGAGGAAATGATTTTTTTATCCGCAGGAGTCTCAAAAACCTTCAAATCTTCGGAATCGTACCGTGAAATAAAAAGTTTCTGATGCAAATCCCATGATCCGAGCAACGGATTATAACAACCCGCATCTTTGACGGCATAGGATCCGAAATCAAAATAAAGCATTGCATTGGTAAATACTCTGCTTGCAGAACGCGAAATATTGCATACGCCTATCCGCACAATAGTGTCGGCATTTGTGCCGATTTTCTTCACATGCAAGAAATGGATACCGCGGGGCGTACCATTACTGTTTTGTAAATCCAATAAGAACGCGTTCGGACCGCCGTCCCAGCCTGTGCACAGATAGCGGTTGTCCCAGGAAATTCCACCATAATAACTACCTGAACCACATATGACTTCCGCAGCTTGCGGAACCATATTTACAATTTTTCTTTTAAGCGTCTTTCCCTCCGTGTAGCAAATCTGCTGAGGACAGGTGATGCTTGTCACATAAACAATTTCCGGAGCGCTTACCGGCGTATTTAAAACAAATCGCGGCACAAATGCCGAGTCTGCAACAAGAACAGGTGTTCCGGTTGCAGCAGCTTCTCTCATCCAAACTTTTCCCTTTATAAGACTTGTTGAAGCTCCGTCGGACTCAACTCCGGTTTGATAGGTTACTAATTGCCCTTCCGGAGAAATAACAGGATAATATGCATTTGTAACACCAGCCATTGCTTGTATTTGGGGCGTAGTCTGGGAAAAGTCGAGAATATATGCCTGGTTTTGACATATAAAAGCGACCTTAATGTTATGCGTACCGCAGGCACTGTCGAGCTTTGCCTGCGTCACGGTTATCCTGGCATTTATAGCGGCATTTGCCGCTATTGCAAACAAAAGTGGCAGAGCAGCCCCAAGAAGAAATCGTTGTGTTTTATTCATTTTTTTTCCTTAATTCATCCATGATTTTTTGTGTTTACTTTTATGCAATAAGTCATCATCTTATATGGTAAGATTCGTGATGTTAAAAATTCGGCAAGATTTTAAAATAAGGCTGTAGAAGTTAGGTTTAAGTACAGATAAAGTTAGGAATTGATTAAAACCCTCGTAAAAGACTAATGATTATGGATTTACTATCAACACAGCCGGCCTACTTTCAACGCTTCCCAAAGAATTGGTGGCTACACAAGTATAAGATCCGGCATCCGACGTGTCTACGTCGTGAATCGTAAGTCGAGGAGAGTTTAGGCCAGAGATATTTTTCCCATTTTTTTTCCATTGATACGTTGGGGAAGGATTGCCAGATGCAATAGCTGTCATAGACACCATGGAACCAGCTGTTACAATTTGTGAATAAGGCTGTAAAATAAAATGAGGTGCAACAGGCGTTGAAGGAAATACTCTGAGTGTGGCGCCACTACTTGTTACACTCCCAACAACATTGTTCACGACGCACAGGAATATGCTGCCATCATCAGTAAGCGATAAGGCCGAACCGACATAACACGCGGAAGTAGCACCAGGAATATTGGTTCCGTTTTTCTGCCATTGATAATTAAGATTAGTTCCGGTCGCGGTGATGCAGAATCTTGCAGTCTGCCCTTCGGTATCGGATTGGTCTTGAGGTTGCATAGTTATTGAAGGTCCCGATGGTTGCAAATTGCCAACTTGAAGCTGTACGGGGGACAAATGGTCAATATTAGTCCCATCGCCTAATTCACCATAGTAATTATCACCCGCGGCCCAACATGTTCCATCTGATTTGAGAAATAGGCTTTGGCCGTAATTTACAGCAACACTTTGAATGCCGCTCATATTCATTGTGAAGGTAGCTCGGCTTGCCGTTGTGCCATCTCCGATTTGACCGGAATAGTTGCTTCCGCAAGCCCAAAGGTCTCCGTTGGTCAAGAACGCCATAGTATTCCAGTATCCGGCAACAACATTGGAAACGTTTGACAATACCATCATAGGAGTTGATCGGTTAGTTGTTGAACCATCACCCAATTGATAAGAGTTGTTCATTCCACATGCCCAAAGAGTATTGTCCTTTTTCAAAATCATGCTATAATCCCATCCGGATGAGACGCTCTGGACATTAGATAGAATTTCAACTGGCGATAAGATGTTTTCCGTCGTACCATTTCCGAGTTGTCCATAATAATTATAGCCGCATGACCAAAGGGTTCCATCAGTCTTTAAAATTAGGCTATGATGCTCACCGGCAGCAATATCTTGAACGCCACTAAAAACTAATTTAGGAATAGCCTTATCTGATGTCGTACCATCACCCAATTGGCCATAGCCATTGAAACCGCAACTTAAGAGCGTTCCATCGGTTTTCAATATGAGACTATGACTGTTACCAGCTGCCATTGTTTTCACATTGGTCATTACTTGTAAAGGAATATGCCTGTCGAATGTTGATCCGTCACCAAGTTGTCCCGAGCTATTACTACCGCATGACCAAAGGGTTTGATCCTTCTTGAGAACAAGAACATGATTACCACCGGCAGCCATATCAATGACATCGTTCATCATCAAGATTGGAGTGGAACGGTCGGTTGTTGTTCCATCCCCAAGTTGACCGGAATAGTTATATCCGCAGGAAAAAAGACTCCCATCGTTTCTAAGAAACAGGCTGAAATTGTACCCCGCCGAAACTTTGATAACTCCCGGCATGCTCACGTTTGAGGAAATGGTGGCTAACCCGATTGCAGTGTCTCCTGCTTGAAAACGGGTGTATAAAAAGCCAATTCGTTGTTCTGGGCATTTGGTCAACGGTGATCCTCCAACTGTCACAAATCCATTGAATTTTGCAGACCATTTGCTGTCGCCATTCGCATTTGTTGTGATAGCCATAGCCGCGCTGTCAGTCGAAATCGACGGCAAATTTGCCGCAACCATGAATCCGCTATCCGGCAATTGTACAACGCCATAGGCTGCGTCAGAAGAGCTGCCGCCGATGGTCTTGTGCCATTGATAGTTTGCATTGGAGTCGGTCTTGAGCAGGAATGCTTTCTGACCTGGGCCGAAGGAAGTTGTGCTGCCGACCAACGCATAGCCGCCGTCATTTGCGGATGTCAAGTTATAGGCGATGTCATCTCCCGTACCTCCATATACTTTGTACCAGATTACTGATCCTGATACGTCAAGCTTTGCAAGAAAAGAATCTTTGCCGCCATTCTGGCCGTAGGAGGTTGTTCCTCCAGTTACCATACACCCACCGTCACCCATTGCCATCAACGCATAGCAACAGTCCCAGCCTATACCACCAAAAGTTTTTGTGAATTGAACTTCTCCGTTCTTGTCAATTTTGGCAATTATAATATCGGTATCTGCCGCTTGAACCATCGTTGTGTACCCGCCAACAAGAAACCCGGAATCCGGTGTTTGTGAAATGGAATATGCGCGATTGCTTCCAATGCCTTTCAAATAAGTGAAAAACAACTGACTGCCCATAGAATCGTATTTTGCAATGCCTATACTCTCGTTTTCCAAGGAATCGGTTACATATCCTGTGACAACAAAACACCGGTCAAAAGTAGGTTTGCAATCGTATGCAACGGTGTTTCCTTGTGAAACGGATTTTTGACCCATCAAGTTTCCCGAATAGTTGGTTTTCAGGAAAATGGCTTTTGATATCCCGCCTGAATCACATATTGATCCTACTACAAAGAAACCATTATCTGGCGTTTGACAAATTGAATGAGCTGTCGAAGCGTCTAAACCAGTGTAAATTTGATTCCAAAGCACAGCTTGAGCGTTGATGTTAGATAAACAAAATATACTGGTAAAAACAGTAATTGCCGCAATGAGCGGACGAAACCTAATCATAAAACACTCTTTGACAAAGGGTTTGTAAGCAGGATAAATTGAATTTTTAATAATATGAACCTTGGCCATGCGTTGATTATTTCGGCGTAGTTAGAATTTGGTTAGCGCTCAAACACACCGTCGGGTGGTTGTTAGCCTTATTGCTGTAGTTCCTTTTATTTTTTTTCTCAATTTTCCGTGAAAATAAACCGGGTTTTAATTCGGGAAATACGACGTTATGGAATACGGCTTGAATAAAGAACAAATAATAGATTAATAACTTGCTCAACGAGCAATCCAATCGCTGCGATATTTTCATGAACGAATACCCGAAATTCATGTGATTGCAAAAGGATCATTGCTTGAATTTGCACTTGAGCAACTTCCGTCCGGAAACGGCATTCCCCTTGGCGCAGATTCCTATCTATCTCGCTGATAATTGCCTGTAACCAAGTGAAAATCAGAGCAACAAATTACCTGTAGAAACTACTTTCCCGGAGCTTATTATCTGCATAGCTTTTAACGAGCCGATTGTTAGTATTGTGTTAGCGCTTTGTTGCCTTACGATGACAATATATTTTTAATTTTTATGACCATTAAAAAGAAAAACCATCGTTTTCACGATTTTGACCCGGATAAAGCCGCAGATTTAGCACAAAAGCTACAGGCGATCATGCAGGACCTGCTTGACTATGAAGCCACACATACCGCCCGCATCAATAAGCTCCATCGCGCGTATGAAACCAGCGCCCGCAATTTTCTTCATTATCTCGCGCTTTTACGACACGACCTTTTTCCCATGAGAAACGCACTTTCATCATTCGGTTTTTCATCGCTTGGCAGAAGCGAATCGCATGTTTTGGCCAGCATATTATCGGTGATGCGTCTGCTTAATACCCTTTTAGACCGTCCAGGCCTGCTCACGGGGTCGTATTCCCGTCAGGTAACCTATGAACAGGGGCATTCGTTATTGGATGCGCATACCGAGGCACTTTTTGGACCGCCGCCCAAAAACCGTCGGGGCCGCATCATGGTTACATTGGCAAGCGACGCCGCAACTGACTATGCAAAAGTTAAAAAACTTATTGAAAACGGCATGGATTGCGCACGTATCAACTGTGCCCATGACGACGAAACCGTATGGAGACGCATGTGCGATAATGTTCGGCGCGCCGCACAGGACGTCGGCAAACACTGCAGGATTTTAATGGACCTGGGCGGCCCGAAGTTGCGTACCGGGCCGCTTTCTCCCGGCCCTCAGGTAATAAAAATCAGGCCAACAAGAAACGCTCTCGGCGCAATTGTCAAGCCGTGCACGGTCTGGCTCTGTGATGAAACGGCCATTTCAACTTCTCCGGAAAAAGCAGCAACAGCCATCCCTGTGCGAAGCGGATGGCATAAAAATCTGAAAACCGGTGATGTCCTGATGTATCGCGATGCGCGCAAACGCCTGCGGCGTATGGATGTCACCCAAAAGCACAGCATGGGATGCCTTGCCAAGTCGGAAATGACCGGCTATATCGTACCCGATACCGAATTCCATATTTTCCGAAGGACCAAATCGCTTGTTTCCACCGGTAAAGTCGCGACTCTTCCATGCACCGAGGAATTCATCCTGCTCAAACCAGGCGATACGCTTGTTCTTTCTGCTCAAATTAAACCCGGCAAAACAGCCCGTCGGGCCAAAAACGGCAGACTTCTTTCACCCGCAACCATTTCATGCACCTTGCCGGAGGTGTTTGCCGATATCGAACCCGGCGAAAGGATTTGCCTAGACGATGGTAAAATCACGGGCGTCGTTGAATCGGTTTCTGCTCAAAAAGTTTGCATTACGATTACTGCAGCAAAACCCCAGGGAAGCAGGCTGCGAGCCGATAAAGGCATCAATCTGCCCGACAGCGAACTTTCCACATCGGGCCTAACCGAAAAAGACGTTATCGACCTCGCTTTCATCGCGCGGCATGCCGACATTGTGGCGCTCTCATTTGTCAGTTCACCATCCGATATTGTTTCTTTGCAACGGCATTTGAGCCGTTTAGGAAGCGCAAGCCTCGGTGTCGTACTTAAAATAGAAACCAGGCTGGCAATCAAACGGCTGCCGTCGCTTCTTTTGTCTGCAATGGCGTCTCATCCCATCGGCGTCATGATTGCACGCGGAGATCTGGCCGTAGAGCTTGGTTTCGACAATCTCGCCGAAGCGCAAGACGAGATTCTTCTTTGTTGTGAAGCAGCCCACGTGCCGGTCATTTGGGCAACGCAGGTGCTTGAAAATCTTGCAAAAACCGGCATGCCGTCGCGTGCGGAAATAAGCGATGCGGCCATGAGCGTCCGGGCCGAATGCGTCATGCTCAATAAAGGAGAATACATAGACAGCGCCGTTACTATGCTTGATTCCATACTTAAGCGAATGGAACAACGGTCGCTCGATAAATACGATCATAAAAAACTCCGTGTCCAGGACCGCTGTTTCATAGGAGGATTGAGTGATGAAAGGAAATAGCAAGGAACATAAATATCCGGGTGCACTCATTGCCATCGAGGGCCTTAACGGGTCAGGAAAGTCAACACAGGCGCATTTATTGTACGAATGGCTAACCGGCCTCAAATGCCGCGTGTTTTACAGCGAATGGAACACCAGCGAAATCGTCAACGAGGTGTATCGGCGTGGAAAAAAATCCAAAATGCTCACCCCGACAACATTCAGCCTTATCAATGCAACGGATTTTGCCGATCGCTACGACAGGCAAATCCTGCCCATGCTCAAGGGCGGGTTTATTGTTTTATGCGACCGTTATATTTATACTCCCTATGCGGTAGACCGCGTCCGCGGTTGCGATGAAGCCTGGCTGCACGGACTTTATCAATTTGCAATCCCTGCGGATTTGGTTTTTTATCTTGATTTGCCTATCCATCTCACAATGGAACGGCTTCACGACGCGCGAATAGAACCCTCGTATTTCGATGCCGGCATGGACCTCAAGCTTTCCCAGGACCTTTTGGAAAGTTATCGCCTTTTCCAGGGCCGGCTGCACAATGAATATCTTCAAATGGCAAATGAACACGGTTTTAATTTGACAGATGCAACTCTGACGATTTCCCAGCAGCAGCATTTGATTCGACAAAAGATTCAAAAGGTCATAGACCTGAAACGTTTCAAAGAAAGAAAAGACTGATATGAGTACTGCGAAATGCCTGGCCATGCCGCCGCCGGGGGTGGAACTTTCCCGTCTCATAGGAAAACTCATTGTCATCGAAGGTCCGGATGCCTCGGGCCGCTCAACGCAAATTGCTCATCTGTCGCGCTGGATAGAACAGGCCGGCTGCTCGGTTGTCCAGGTAGGACTCAAACGGTCGGCACTTGTGGGCAATGAACTCGAAAAAGCAAAACAGGGGAATGTGCTCAGTCCGCGCACGCGGAGCCTTTTTTATGCAGCGGATTTTTACGATCAGATGGAAAACGACATTGTGCCGGCGCTGTGTGCCGGGTCAATCGTCATTGCCGACCGGTATATATTCACGCTCATGGCCCGCGACCTGGTTCGGGGCGCAGAACCGCAATGGGTCGAATCCCTGTATTCCCGCGCAATTTCACCGGATGCGGTTTACTTTCTCAAGGTTTCGCCGGAGCAGCTTGCGTTACGTACGCTGAAATCGCATCAGAAACTTGATTATTGGGAATCGGGCATGGACATGTCGCTTTCGCGTGATTGGTTCGATTGTTTCGATAAATATCAACGCCTAATTAATCAGGTCTTCGAAAGCCTGCAAAAAAAATACAAATTCGACGTTATCAATGCCGACCAGCCGGTAAGCGCGATTCAGGACGATCTCCGTGTTCGCATCGGCAATTTGCTTAAAAATGAAATCGTTTCGATTGCACGCAAAGAATAAAGTTTCTATTCGAATCTGTATGAAATCGGCAATCGTATTTCGACCTTTTGGGAGGATTTCGGGAACGGGCCCGCTCGTTTCACTGCATCAATTGCGCTCTGGTCCAGAACATGATATCCGGAACTTGCCAAAACGCGGATGCTATCCACCCGGCCGTCCATTTGCACCAGGAACGCGAGCTGCACCTTGCCCTGCCACCCCATGTCTATTGCCTCAGACGGAAACGATACTCTATTATAAATTCTGTCCCGTATGGCGCCGTAATTAGCAAGAAGATAGGCGTTTTTCTGCCCATTGGCCGAATCCCGTTCATTATCCGCAACAAGTGCAGGCGTTGACAATGAGGATGCGATGTCCTTACTTGTGGCAATAAGTGACGGGATGCGAGGTACGTTTTCGGAAGTGTCGGGCCCGGTCGTGTCGGGAAAAACTTCCTGCGCGATCTCTGACGCTGGCAAAAGCTGTGGCGTTGCCGGATATTTTTTTGGAACTTTTTTCGGGACCGCCGCAGCAATTACCGGGGAGTTATTGATATACGATAAATCTATGACCGTGGTTTTCGGTTCAGCATAAAAAAAACTGCAAAACGCGATTGCTGCAATTGCAATGGCAGCGTGCACCAGCACCGATACACCGAAACAACCAACCTGGCGTTTCACAGCGACTCCGTTTGCAAGCTGACCTTGCCGAATCCGAGTTGCTTGACGGCGTCCAGAACGTCGACAAACTGCTGCAATGCAAGGGTCTTATCGGCACGGATCATCAGCGGATTGCTTTTGTCAACAAGACCGAGTTCGTCTCTCAGTTTGTTCATGCACATCGGCACGGCGTCGAGATACACCGTGCCGTTTTTGTCGATCGCGATGACGCGCAGTACCTGTTTTTCGCCGAGCTGCTTCGAGGCCTGCGGCAAAGACAGCGGGATAACACCGGTGGCAATGAGGGTGGAAGTGGTAAGCACGATCGTGAGCAAAACGAGCATGATGTCCACGAACGGGATGATATTGATATAATCGAATTGCTTATCTTCCATGGCGGATGTCCCATTGCAATAAAATGACCTTGACTTTACGGAGGAGCACGTTATAGAATACGATGGACGGGATGGCCACGACCAGTCCCATTGCGGTCGCCTTGAGTGCCAGGGCAAGTCCGGTCATGATTTTAGTGGAGTCCATTAACCCGTGTTCGCCCATGGTATAAAACGTCAGCATGATGCCGAGCACGGTTCCCAGAAGCCCGATATACGGCGCATTGCTGCCGATGGTCGCGATCAAATGCAACTTGCGGGTGATAATCAACTCAAGTTCGCGTTTGTCCGTATACTCGGAAACGCGAACCCGACGTAAGACGCTCCATCGTTCAAGCGTGATAGCGACCGCGGTAATGCTCATGAGGACAAGCAGCCCAATTATTCCGTAGTCGACAACAGCTTTAAGCCAAGCCATGCGAACCTCCATTATTGCCTATTAAAATTCCCATACCAAACCTCCATAAAACCCACGCCGTGGAAGATATTGAGGTGCGAAAACACCGATACCGTCACCGTCCCGGATTTCATACACTAGGTCAAACACGTTGACAACGTCGAATCGGGCCTTCAATTTGTTTTTACCCAAAAGCGTTAGCATGTACTCGATACCCGCATTGACCGTCACATACTGCGGCGCCTCCTGCGTGTTGTATTGACCGCCGTACAAACCGCTGCCGTACAGAAGATCGCCATAGACCCGGGCGCCCGCAAACTTGTATGCTGCGCCGAGCGAGGCGGTGATATCCTGATCGTGATCGAGGTGATACCAATGCGAACGCATGTAGTCGATCTCGTCGGGCGCGAATTGAAATTCGCCCGACACCAGGCCATAGGCCATGGCCCGGCTGAACGCGACGTTTCCATAGGCCGAAACAGTTTTACCGTTGTAGTTGAGCGTTACTTCAACGCCACGCACATAGCCCTGGTCCGCGTTATTGGGCGAAAAAATCATAGCCGGACCGAATTGGCCTTCGTCAAGGGTGTATTTCTTGAGCTTATAATATCCGTCAATGCCCATCTCCAGGCCTGTGGTGATTTCCTGCGTAGCGCCTGCGTCGAAATAATGGTAGCGTTCCGATTTCACCTGCGAACTCGTGTTGTTGTTCGGGTCCGCACCGTACGTGGTATTGTCAAATTTTCTGATGCTTGAAGGCGGCACGAATTCGATGGGCGGCGGCGTGAAATACATGCCATAGCCAAGGTGAAGGGTCGTGGGCTTAAACGGCTGGTACACTATGTTGATCCGGGGACTGAGCTGATATTCGTCAAGATATGCGTTGAGCCCCTCGAACCGCAAGCCGTAATTGACCGTCAGTTCCTTCGCAAGTTTCCATTCGTCCTGGAGGTAACAACTGTAAAGCCAGGCCGTTTTCTTGTTGTCGTCGTCTATGGTGTAGGGCGTCGAGCCGGTCTGTGCCCATATCGTGTCGTTCCAGGTTGCAGGAAAGACCGAATTCGATGTCGCGACATCGGCATTGTCGATAGTTAAACTTGCGCCGGCGCGGAGTGTGTGGCTGTCGTCCAGTTCGTCGCTTGCATCAATTGTCAGCCCGAAAGCGCTCAGGCTGTGCTCGGCGCGGGCCGCAACACCATTGAACATCATATCGCCGATTTTGTCCGGCATATACAGCACATCGCTGTAGCGTTCGGTCTGCGAAATTTGATAACTTAGGTCGCCGCTTTTTTTCTGATACGAAACGATGTCGTAGTAACTCTGTTCAGTCTGGTTCTCGTCGAGCAACGAAGAGTTGAATGAGGCAAGTGAATCGTCGGTGTAATTGGTCGTTTGGCCGGGAATATTCGGTAGCTGGAAACGGCTGTAGGCGCCGCTTACGATGATGCTGAGTCTGCTCGAATTGTCGATGAACCAGGATAAAGAAGTCAATCCCTTGTACTGATAGGTGTTGTCGTGGAGTGGCGTGACGCTGTTTGTCGGATTGGCCATACCGATGCCGTCGTATAAAAAATTTCCGGTTGCATAGTAGGTCCAGTTACCGCTTGCTCCGCCGTATTCTACCGACGGATTCACGGTGCCAAAGCTCCCGCCGTACAGCGATAGATCGCCACCGTTCATGTCGGCACCGCTCTTTGTGCGAATATCGACGATTCCGGCCGTACGCCCGCCGAATTGGGCAGGAAGTGTGCCCACAATGAGCGACAATTGATCGATAAATCGAGTGCCGAGCTCTTGGCCAAAACCCAGTAGTCCGTCGGGCAACAGCACACCGTTGATCCGGTATTGCAGGTTCGCCTCTTCACCGCGGACATGCAACCTTTTGTCAAGCTCATCCTGCACTACCCCGGGAAAGCGGTACAGTGTTTGATCGAACGAGGCATTGTCTCCCTGCGACTGATCAGCGATCTGTTCTCTGTTCATGGTGCGTTTTGTCGCGCCGAGACTTGGCACGATTTGTTCGCTTTGAGCATCCGCCGCGATCTTCCGCTTGGCAGTAACAATCAGTGTATCGAATTTATAGGTATCCTGCTGGGAATCGGCAGGAGCGGCGCAGAGAAGAAAACATCCAAGAACACCAGTGGAAATTATCATAACGCAATCCTATTCTTTTTCAAAAATAAAGTGCAACAATGAAAATTTTTAAAAATGAAACTGCAAGGAGATTTAACAAAAAGGCAATAGGGGATAAAAAAAGCAGGAGTACACATAACCGCCGTTTAACGGGCGATCATCCTGTGAGAGGGGTGTGTATCCTGCCTATATAACGAAATTAAAATTCGTTTCGGGACATGTTTTATTTAAATTTTGCCCGATAGCTTTGATTCAATAATTATAACCATAACATTCATTATTTCAAAGGTTTTTAACACAAAACAAATAAAGATAATATCCTAAACAAACATTCTCGGGATAATTTAGTTAGCAAAATTCAATTGAAGAGTGCCTGCTGGAAAAAATAAAAGGCACACATAATTAAAGTTTCTATAAAAATAAACAAAATGGAGGTGCAGGACTGCAAAGGAGAAGGAGAAAAGCAAGATCAAAATCATCCTGTGAGAGGGGTGTTGTATTCAACCTAAGGAGTTTGGTAATGTTAAGGACAAAACAAGTGTGTTCGTATATCGTCGCCGGAGTGATGACGCTTACAGCCGGCGTGAATACCTTATTTGCAAACGACTGGCCTATGTGGCGCTGCGACGATCATCGCAGCGGTATAACTTCGGAACAACTTCCTGACCCGCTTTATTTGCAGTGGACAAGGCAATTACCTTCTCCCGCAGCAGCCTGGGACAACCAGAAGGAAGAGTATAATTACGGCGGTCCCGGTTTGCGCCAACCGCAAATGGTTTCCTACGATGTCGGCTATCAACCGGTTGTCGCAGGTAATTACATGTATTTCGGTTCACCGAACAACGATTGCATGACTCAAGTTGACATCACTACTGGCCAAATCGTGCACAAATTTTATGCTGCAGGTCCCATTCGTTTTGCTCCCATCGTTAAAAACGGCAAAGTATTTTTTGGAGCAGACGACGGCTATATTTATTGCCTCGATGCGACGAATCTGACCTTGATTACTAAGATCTCCTGTTCTGCCAGTCCTCGTAAAGTCATGGGCAACGACCGTCTCGTTTCCATATGGCCCGTACGCGGCGGAGCAGTCATGTCGTCCAGCGGAGCGGATTCAAACTGGATTTACTTTGCATGCGGCTTGTATGCATTCGAAGGTTCGGGCGTTTTCTGCTACAACGCCGTTACCGGAGACCGCAAATGGATCAACGACGGTTCCAGCATTTATTACACGATCAACCCGCATAGCACTGCGGACGGTCTAAACGGTATCGCACCTCAAGGATATCTTTGCCTTGCCGACAGCAACAAACTCCTTGTTCCAAACGGCCGTGCAGTTCCTGCATGCTTCGACCGTTTGAGCGGAAAAATGTTGTACAATAAACTCGGCCAAACAGGCGGCGGCGGGTATTTTGTTTCTTCAAAAGGCAACTACTTTTACAATTTCTCGACCAGTTGCAATTTGTCAACAGGCGCTTCGTCGGGTTCGACCCCTGCCCAATACAATGGCAGGAACCTGCAGATAACAGCCGGAACAACCGTGTATGCTTCGAGCAGCACGTTCGACACGTTTCCCTCATATACCGTAACCGGCGGATCTTTTTCGGTAACGTATAACTCGATGCCGACTGCACTTGTCGCAGCGAACGGCCGTCTTTTCGTGACCACGAAAGACGGTACGATTTATTGCTACGGCGGCACACCGGTCCAGACGCCGACGGTTTATCAATACGAAACTGTCCCGCCGCAAGTTGACGGCGCGACCAGCTTTGCCGGACAAATCCTGAACAATTGTGCGTACAAACAGGGTTCCAAAGGCATCTGCCTCGTGGTTGGTTTGACAAACGGACGCCTTGCCGAAGAAATGACATTGCAGTCCGACCTGACCGTAATTGCAATCGATCCGGACCAGAGCAAAATCGACTTGATCCGCGCACGTCTTGACGCCGAAGGAAATTACGGACGCAAAGTGCATTTGATCTGCGGCGACATGCTGTCCGCAGGTCTGCCCCCGTATTTCGCTTCCCTGATCATTTCCGAAAATGTCCCTTCAGGATTCGCACTTGCAAATACTGAAGAAAACATCAACAATTATGTCGCGACCATGTACAATTCGCTTCGTCCATTCGGCGGGCAGATAATTTTGGAAGCAGATAAAACGTTCTTCACAAGGGCGATCGCGGCAAAGAACCTTAAAAATGCTTCCGTCAACGGAATGGGAACGTATACGCTTGTCCAGAAAGTCGGGGCCCTTCCCGGCACAGCCGACTGGAACAGCCAATATGCTAACTCGTCGCACACGAACTTCGTGAAAGACTCTCTTGTTAAAGGCCCCATGGGAGTTCTGTGGTTCGGCGGCAGCGCAGACAATATCAATAACGGAATGGCCGATCGTCATGGTCATGGTTCCGTCGAGCAGGTTTGCGGCGGCCATTACTATATGCAGGGTATTAACAAACTTCGTTGCGTTGACGCATATACCGGTCGAGTTCAATGGGAACATCAGATCCAGAATTTCGGATCGTTCTCCGATTATACCGAACATGAAGCCGGGTATACATGGCTTGGAGACAATTTCGTGTCGCTTCCCGACGCAGTCTATGCGCTTGGCGAACACGACATCAATCAGTTCCCCAAAGTCTGTTATGTTCTTGATCCCGCCACCGGCGCAACAAAATCGACCATCACCATGCCCGATTCATTGGGCGCATGGGGACTGCTTTCGATTTGCGACAGCGTGATCATTGCAACGTCAGAACCTTTGAAATTTGACAAGGACACCATTGTTCCTCCCGGCGGCAATGGCTGGGTCTCCTGGTATGCAACAGGTGTACCGATAGGCGTTGGCGGCATCAGCACGATGAACGGTGCGTTCACGCAGCATATCGTTGCCTTCAATCGGTTTACCGGGGAGAAACTCTGGGACAAAAAGGCTGAAAAAGGCTTTTTTAACCTTGGTATCGCTTCGGGCAATGGAAAAGTCTTTGCCATTGATAAACTGTCGAAAGCAGCCATCGGTTATATCAACCGCATGGGTTTGGTCGACACGGTCGCAGGAACTCCAAAGGTAAAATGCTTTGACATTCACACAGGGAATGTCATTTGGATCGATTCTGTCAATGCGTTTGCACGTTACCTCGCCTATAACCCGGATCATGATGTTCTCCTTGAAGGTTCCCGGACCGGCAGCGATGCCATGACCGGTGAACCCAGTGCAAGTAAAATGATTGCATTCAACGGGACAACAGGTGCGGTCAACTGGATTTACAATACGCCGAGTCCTTCGTATTACGGCGGCCCGTATATCCTGAATGACACACTCATTTACACGCAAAGCAGCAATGCTTTCGGTTGTCTTGAACTTAACACAGGAAAGTGGCATCGGATCAGTTATGGCTTGACCGATAAGTTGACCGACTATTACCAGTATCGTCATTATGGTTGCAACTATGGTCTGGGCGCAACAAACGTCATTTGTGTGCGGTCCGGATCAGGCAGCTATATCGATCTCCAGAACAATAGCGGTCTTGTTAACTGGGGTGGATTCAAAACCGGTTGCACGCCAAGCTTGGTGCCTGCAAACGGCCTTGTCATCAACTCCGAATACACGCGTACCTGCTCATGCAATTACCAGGTGCAGACGTCCTGCGCCATGGTCTATGATCCAAACATCGAAAACTGGGCAATGAACCAGGGTCTTGCAACAAAGTTCGCGACGCAGGGTGGCAAACTCTCCAAAGTTGGTGTTGCTTTAGGCGCACCGGGTAACCGTCGTGACACAACCGGTGCTTTGTGGACAGAATATCCATATGGTGCTGTTGCTGCAGGTTTCTCCGGTGTCGATCTCCCGTTGACCATTACGGTCACCGGCGACAGTGTGAGCTATTACCGTCATCATCCATCTGAAATCACCGCTCCCGAACTCAAGTTCGTTGCAGCATCAGGCGTTGTTGGCGCGTCGAGCATCGCTCTGAAAATGATTTACGATTCATTGTCTGGTTCGACCGTCATTCCGACGCCGATCACGACAGACAACTACAAAGTCAAACTTGTATTTGCCGAAACCGATTTCAGCGTTGCCGCCGGTCAGCGCGTCTTTGACGTTTCCGTCAACGGCATACCGGTCGCAAGCGGTCTCGACGTCCTTGCGACGACCGGGCATTACAACCAGGCGTACATAGTTGAAGTTCCGAATGTCAGCATTACCGATATGCTCACGGTCACCTTGACCCCGCATGTCGGCAAACCCATGTTATCGGGTTTCAGCGCGATCAAGATGTAATTCGATAGTTATTTGAAAATGATTTCCCCCTCTCCCTGAGGGAGAGGGGGAAATCTTAACTTAAATCAAGAGGTATTCATGCGTTTTCAAGTTTTTCTCCCGGTCCTTTTCTTTGTCGGCGTTGTTTGGGCTTGTTCGATTCCGGTTTACCGTTATGCGATCGCCCAGTGGGCCACTGATCCTTATGAAGTATTGATATTCGCTAAAGGTGATTTGAGCCCTGCGCAGAAAAAAACAATTGCCGAAATGACAGAAGCCGGGTCAAAAACTGCCGTTGCGGAAAAAGCAAAAGTAAAAAATACCTCCGTTGGTTCGTTTTACAAGGTGAGTGTACATTCACCGGACGATTCTGTCGCAAAGTCCAACAAACAGCTCATGGCCGCAGGCGCCTCGCTTCCGTTTCCCTGGGTTGCGGTAATGTTTCCAAATGAAAGTAAGATACCGGTGCCTTTGTGGATGGGCGCGCTCGACTCCATGCCTGTCAAATACCTTTCCACTTCACCGGCCCGCAAAACCATATACGACCGGCTCACCAAAGGAACGACAGCGGTGTGGATTCTTCTTGAAAGCGGGGACAAAAGTAAAGACAAAACAGCTGAAAAAACTCTGGAAAACAGTCTTAAGGTCTGCAAAGATTCTCTCAAACTTCCGGAAATAACCAAGATAGACCGGGCCCAGATGGGGAAAATTGCCGAAGGACTCGGCGTTACTTTTTCTGTGGTGAAGGTCTCACGGACCGACCCGCAGGAACAGACCCTCGTGAAAGTTCTGATCAGTTCCGAACGCGGTCTCGGCGCATTTGAAAAGGAGCCCATGGCATTCCCGATTTTCGGCCGCGGCCGCCTTTTGTATGCACTTGTCGGTAAAGGAATCAACACCAAAAACATAATGCAGGCAAATGCCTTTCTGACTGGTTCATGCTCCTGCACGATAAAGGAGCAAAACCCGGGCAAGGACGTGCTCATGACGTACGACTGGGGCCCGATCGTGAAGACCTCGGTCGATGCCAACGACAACGACCTGCCGCAATTGGGCAGTTTGTCGTCCGGTCAATGTCTTGCCAAAAAAGACTCGGTTTCCGCAAAAACAAACGGCCCGAGAAACCAATAACGGAACAAAATCCCGAATGGAATTTACTATGGATATAATGACCGATGAAATGCTGATGATATCGTTTCGCGACAACCGGGATTTCCGGCTATTCAGCGAGCTGATTGAACGGTATGCAAAGCCGGCACTCTCTATTGCGCGAAGTTACATGTTGGAAAAAGAAGGTGCGGAAGACGCCTTGCAGGAAGCTTTCCTGCGTATTATGAACAAAAGCGAGCATTTTCATGCAGGTCAACCTTTTGCACCATGGTTTTACCGTATCCTCCGGAACATCTGTATCGACATGATCCGAAGAAAAAAAATAGGATCAATGTTGGATATCCGTCTCACCGATGAATGGGACGTTGCCATAGAAGATCAATCTTCGGATATTTCCGCGAATTACCGCAGACTTGTTGAAAAATTGTCGTCGAATGAACGTGAGGTGGTGATGTTGAAAATCGCGCAGGACCTCTCATTCGAAGAAATCGCAAAAATCGTAGGCTGTTCGGTTGAAGCTGCAAAAAAGCGGTCGCAACGCGGTATAGAACGGCTGCGCATTTTGGCCCGAAAAGCCAATATGAGCCTGCAACAGACGGGAACATGGAATTAAATAAAAACAATCTGTCCTGCATCATCGAAGGAGCCTTGCACATCGAGGATTGTACACGGTATAAAGATCTTATTTGCAAAAGCACAAATGGTCCGCTTACCGACATTGAAGACCGGCGATTACACGCGCATATGCTCGTATGTGAAGAATGCCGTTTGTATAACGACGATTACCTCGGGATAGTACAAAACATCAGGTCGGAAATTTTCAGGGAAGAACCTTCAGAGGGGTTTGCCGGTTCACTCGCCAATAAATGCGCCGCTTCGCTCGATAAAGATTTCAGGCGGTACAAAGCCGCAAAACGCATACGTGCCTATGCATACGGTTCCGTGATAGCCTGTTTTGCAATAACACTCATTGTTTTCAATGACCGCGTTCCCCTGCAGGCCGAGGCATACGCGGGCATTGTCCCCACACCGGTCCAGACACTTTGGAAAGTCCCCAATATTGCCGCATTCAAAGAGTCTCGGGCATGCACACCGGTCTTGTGCGGAGGCAATGTTTACACTATAGAAAAATACGGGCCTTCCGGAAGGATCGTTGCCGTTAATATGAAAAAGGGAAATATCGCATGGCGGTCTACCCTTTCGGCAACAGGGTATCTATCGGCCGATTCGCACCAGGTGTACGGCGTGTCGATGCAACAGGATATGCCAGTTTTACGTGCATTTAATTCTTCCACCGGAACATTTTCATGGGAATTCAGCAGTAAACCGGGTATGGCATTCGATCCTTCCGCACCTGCCATCGTTGGCAAAACAGTGTATTGGAGTGCGGGAAATTCTGTGTATGCCATAAGCGCACAAACCGGCTTGCGGCAATGGAAAAAAAACCTGGGTGCAAACGCGGTTGCGAGCCGGGTATGCATATATCAAGAATCCGTCCTAATTGCGAGCGGCGAGGGCGTGTATTGCTTAGCGACAAACGGCAATGTCGTATGGAAGCATCAATTTAAAGAACCGATGGTACTTTCAGTTGCCCCTCAATTAAGCCAGGACAATAACAGAGTTTTCATATCGCATCGGTCAATTTTAGGCAATTCGTTTTTACAATGCCTCGATGCCGCTTCCGGCACTGAGCTTTGGCACCTCGATGACGTTGATGTGCGACTCATGCTTGCCGCGGAAGGACGGGTATTTGTCCGGTCGCGCGATTTGCGGTCTTTCGACCAGCAAAACGGGGCATTGCAGTGGCGTCGGACATTTGACGGATGCGCACCCATGACCTGCGCCGGCCACATCCTTTATCTTACAGAGGCTGCGGAAAAAGGCGTTCTTGTTTCGGTGGACATACAAACCGGAAATATCATAAAAATTTATCGTACTGCCGGGTCATGCACCGGGGTATTGGTTTCCGACAGCATGAAAGTTGTCCACAGCATCGACGGGACATTGTACGCGTTTGCAGGAATACCGTCGTCGTAAACGGGGAGAACCAGGGTTGTAACGATGCGCACCGCATTGTTTTTAAGCAACATTTTCGAAGGGTAAAAAGATTTTCAATGACATTATTCAGTATCGTACGAAAAGAGTTTTTCTACAGGTCCCACATCACAATCGTGGCAATAGCCGCCGTTGCTATCGCGGTTGCCGCCTTGATTGCAACAGCGGGACTTCTCAGGCTGTTTGACGCTTCGACCGAAAGCATCATTTCCAAAAAAGAAAAAGAAGTTGCCGACCAGACCGAGCAATTGCAGGAGGAATACCGCAAAATAGGCACGTCTATGGGGTTCAATATTCTCGTTTTGCCCAAAGACCAGGATCTTGCCGATTTATATGCCAATGATTTTGCGACAAAAACAATGCCCGACTGGTACATAGACACCCTCGCTCATTCCAAAATAGCAACTATCCAGCATCTTCTTCCGCTGCTGCAGCAGAAAGTGGTATGGCCGGAGCAGAAGCGGACGGTACTGGCGGTCGGAACAATGGGGGAGGTCAAAATCGCTTCGGCGGAAACCAAAAAGCCCATGCGGGACAATGTAGCTTCCGGAACGATATATCTTGGCTATGAATTGCACAACAGCATCGGCTGCAAAAAAGGGAGCTTTGTCAAATTCATGGGCAGGCAGTTTACGGTTGCAGGATGTTACCCCATGAAAGGCACGAAAGATGATATTACTTTGTGGATAAACCTGAAACAGGCACAGGAGATGTTTGGAAAAAAAGGCCTGCTTAACGGCATCCTTGCTCTTGAATGTCAATGCGCAATGGCAAAACCCGACCAAGTTAGGGCCGAAATCGGCGCCATACTTCCAAATACGCAAATAGTGGAATTTGCGTCCCAGGCGCTTACCCGGGCCGAAACGCGCTCTAAAGCGGCGGATTATGCCAAAGCCGCACTGTTGTCGGAAAAAACCTCGAGGGCATCGTTACGTCATGAAAAGGAAAAATATTTCTTTCTGGTTTTGCCCCTGCTTATCGGAACATGCGTTGTTTTCATCGGCGTTCTTTCGTATGTAAATGCCCGGCAGCGCCGTACGGAGTTCGGCATTCTCCGTGCCATAGGTTTTTCGGCAGGCAGGGTCGCCGCTCTTGTCAACGTGCGTTCGCTGCTCATCGGCGTTATAGGGTCGATTGCCGGCGCTGTCTGCGGTTTTTGCGCTCTTATTGTCCTTGCAATGCGTACAAGAGTAGGTGTTTGGTCTCTTGTCGATATTGCAGAAGTTGTTTTCGCAATTGTCCTTGCTCCCGTATGCACCATGGTTTGCGGATGGCTCGGGGCAATGCCGGTACTAGGCGAAGACCCGGCTGAAATAGTTAAAGGGGAATAGAATAATGCTTTTGCTTGAAAATGTGACCAAGACGTTTATAGGCCCGACAAAACGGATTGAAGTCCTACGGAATTTGTCATTTGAAATCAAGGCCAATGATTTTATTTCCATTCGCGGTGAATCTGGCTGCGGGAAATCGACACTTATGCTTTTGGCAAGCGGTCTTATGCGCCCGGATAGTGGAACAGTCGCTTTGAACGGCAAAGATTTATACGGCTTTTCCGATAAAGACCTGACGAGTATCCGTAGCGCGGAAATCGGTTTTGTTTTTCAGGAACTTTTATTATTACCGTATTTAACGGTGCGTGAAAATATTCTTGCCGCTTCGATACCGGACAAAACCTCAAAACCAAACAGGGACGCAGAAACGGAAACAGACCGTTTACTCGACCGGTTTGCCATGTCGAAGCGGAGCGGACATTATCCGTCGAAGCTTTCCACTGGAGAAAAACAACGGGTCGCGTTTGCCCGCGCGCTTCTCAATGGTCCGAAGGTCCTTTTTGCCGATGAGCCCACGGGAAACCTTGACCCGGACAATGCTGTAAAAATTTGCGGTTATTTTGATGAGTTTGTAAAGGACGGTGGCACCGTTGTATTGGTGACGCATGATAAAAATGTTGCTGCCCGGGCGACAAAAAGGTTTGCTCTTTCGGACGGAAAATTGATTAACGTAAAAGATAACGGAATTTTTCCGTCTTCATAACGTTAACAACGCTTTATTTCCGAAAACCGTCAGTTCTTTTATCAGGAGAATGCGCAAGGTTTTTACGAAACGATTGACGCAAATAAAAAAAGTTTACTGTTGTGAAGAGTTGAAATTGGTAATGGACAGCGAAATCGGAACAACGGACAACGATGATTTAATCCCCAATGACAATGATTTTCTGTCGAAAAGAACCGAATTGAAAATGCTGTCCGTATGTCCGTTTTGCGGATCTGCCTTGGAAAAAAAGCCGTAACCTACCCGGCATTTCATCAATGAATCACCCGCATGCGAAAGCTAGTTAATAAACCGGTTTTTTATACTTTAAAAGCAAACCTTTTTGGAGCCAGTCGGGATATTGACGCGAGGGACAACCACCGCGAAAAATATATGGATTGGAATCATGCAGATTCAGACTTTTATACATTGTCGGTGCATTATCTCCCATTAAATTACCAATTGTCCCCGGAGCGGTTGAAGTAATAATAAGTCCCATAATATTCCGTGCAATTGCTACAATTTCTGCGTCTGCAGACCCGGGATAGCTGAAAACCAGGTCCAGTGAATCAGCGCTAATTGGTTGAAAAGTCACATTGTAATATTTTGAAAAAGTGTCGTTATACTGGGCAATAAAAGCTGCGGTGAATTTTCCCGTATCGGGCAGAGAATTCAATGTAAATTGATTTCCTTGAATATTAAGCCAGCATGAACGTAAAGCCAGATGCTGACTGTCTTCAAGAGCCTGAAACTTTTGTGAATCCGCGGATGCCAATTCTCCGGGAATAATAAGCGAATCTGA
This sequence comes from Fibrobacteria bacterium, assembly GCA_037447435.1. Lineage (GTDB taxonomy): Bacteria > Fibrobacterota > Chitinivibrionia > Chitinivibrionales > FEN-1185 > FEN-1185. The sequence goes on along the minus strand of JBBIGR010000001.1, from coordinate 130,155 downwards.
TTTAATTGTCCAGCCGCCTTCAAAACTATTTCCCCAAAGCCTTTCAAAATAAAGCATCGAGTATGCCTTTGATTCACCGGATAAGGAATCGCCTAAAGGGGTTCTAATCTGAAGGTGAATACCGGAAAGTTTAAAGTTGTACTTTGTAATGGTTGCTGTTGGAATTGAAGAATCTTTAACGCAATCGCATTTTTGGCCCATTAAAAGAATGGTGTCTGAAATCGTATAATAATTCCATGTGGTTTTGCTAAAAATACCGGCAGGTGGAGAAAGGCCCGGATCGTAATTATCTGTTACCGATGATGTGCAGTCACAAAAAAATAAAGCAAAAGAACTGAAAAAGAACAACCAGTTGGTGAGAGGTTTTAAAAATGAACTATTTGTACCCATATTTTGTCCTTTGACCGTAATAGCGTTTTAATCCGGCAATTATTTTAATGCGTTTTCTTTCAACTTGATTAATGATAAACCTTCGTTCTTTTGCATCGTTTCCTCACGCATGATCCCTTTGCCTCCCAATCCGAACCATCGATCAAGATTTGCTCCCCTGCTTTTACGTGAAATATGGAGGGAAATAGTTTTTTCCGACCCTTCCAAAACGGTATCAAAGCCCTCGGCCTTATAAATAACAGTGTCGCCGAAAGGGGCGGCACCAAGGACAATTTTCCACTGGTCACCGGGTTTGGTGCTTTTTGCCACCACGAGTCCCGGCTTCACATATGCGATTTTGGATCCGAAAGCCTTTACACCCTGACAGAAAATGCTGTCGCTTTTTTCGAACCAATATTCGGTTTGGAGCATTGCTTGTCCATTATCAGGATGCCATTCGATTTTATAACATTTTTTTCCGGCAATAGTGTCTTGACCGGTGACCTTGACAATCATCCGTTTGTCATCTTTGAAAAACGACCAGACCGTGCTGCTTTTCAATTCGACGTATGGATTAGCGGCAAATGATGCGGAAAACAAAACTGCACAGAGAAATACGCATGCGGTTTTCGCATGTCCTATAAAAAGTGAATTTCGGTGTTTCATGGTACCTTTCAAAAAAATCGTTTCTTTTTGCCGGAGTAAATTTAGGTCCGTATTTATGCACGCATCGATACGAAAATTATTTCGTTACAAACAATTTTTTCGAAATCGTTTGATTACCCTGTCTCCAGACCATTATAACGGGCCTTGCAGAGCGGAACAGGGATTTTGCCTGGCCGGCATCAAACTTTGCAATGTCCGATATCATGGTGTGAAGCAGGAGGCGACCGTCGATTCCATAAAAGGAAACAGATACAGGCCCGAAAGCTTTTGTTGTTGAAAAATTAGAAGCCAATACCGGCCTGACGCCCGAAAGCAACTTGACCATAATCGTATGGGATATGACGTCCTTGGTGCCGTCTGAAATATTGGCATTTGACGGAAGAGAGTCGTCTGCTGCAAAACCCTTTATAAAACCGGCAACCGTAGGGACGCTGAAGGAGACCTTTTTAATGGAAAAGCAATTGACCGAATCCCAAGAAAATGTTCCATCAGAACCTGTTTTAAGTGAAATGGTAGTTAGGACATAGGAGCCAACCTTCATATACAAAATATTTACCGATACGTTCGGGACAGGATTATTTGATACACTGTCAATGACTTTACCCTTGATACTAATAGAATCAAATTTCACCGAAGATTTTACGACTATATCGGCAACATTCACTGTGTCGTTGATGCCATCGTTTTGATTTGCGCCTGCAGGAACTGAAACTATTTGTGAGCTGTATTGTAAATTGCCTAAAGCAAGGTCTGTTTTAAGGGTAATCGCCCCACCGGCAGTGACCTCGGAACCCGCAAAACCGATTTCATACATGCCGGAAGCATTTGTTGCTGTTGTTTTGGGTGTTTTCAGAAAAAAATTCGCTGATACCTGCAGCCCGGAAACCGGTTGTGAAGCAGTACTGTCGATGACTCGTCCTCTTATGACAACATTGTCCAAACACCAACCTTGCAAAAAAGCGCCTAATACAATTAAAAAAGCAAACATTGTTCGTTTCATAGTAATTATTCTCCAGGAAAAAGGGAAAAAAGAATAAATAACAAATGTTCAATTCAAATATTTGTTGAATAAAATCAATGATTAAAGTTAGGAACAAATTAAAAGATGGTGAGATTTATATGTTTGAGTGACAAGGAAAAATATCAAGTTTTTCATCATTGCCCTAGATGAAGTTTAAATAAAAGTTTCAATTCAATAATTAATATGAGGAATACTAGCGGGTTGTCAGAAAATGGTTAGTATATAAATATAAACGCGGGACGCTGAGTACCTATATCTGAATTATATACGTATTTTGCGCGTGCACTATGTACTCGAAGTGTAAATAATCTATAAAATAAACTTACCCCATGCGGAACATGGGTTGGATATTTTATCCTAAAATCCGGTTCACCAATGCCTGCGCTTCGGCGCCGGTTTTGTCAAAAGAGAAATTGTCGCGCCATTTCGGCGCCTTTTGGTCGAGAAGTTCCAGCATGATATGATATTCGCCGATCATTTTTTTAATGGTATCCATGAGCGCGAAAGAGGACTTGATATACGGTTCTATTTCCGAAATGCTTTTCATGAATTCCATTGCGCGGGTTACTTCTTCAGGTCCTGCTGCAAAATCGGAAAAATGCCTCACTTCGGCACGCGCCCAATCCAAAACAAGCTGGCATTTCACTTCATACACTTCCCGGTTCATTTCGCTCCCTTTGATAGGCAGTTCTTTTCTTATATCGGTCAGTAATTTGTTTCCTCTGGTCACAGATTCACAGGCAAAAAAGCATTTGCAGCCCGCGCAGGTTTCCAGCACAAAATCGCCCCCGCAGTAATCCTTGCCCGAAAGCAAAAGGAATGAAGCTTCGGCATGAATGGTACTGAGAAGATCCACAATTCTTTTATCCATGATTCCCTCCGCTATCCTTTTAATGAAAGCAATATAGTAAAATGCAACAGGACAAAGAAACCTGTAAATGAATCAATCGGGTTAAATCTTGTAAATTTAATTCTTTCAAGCTATTTTCCTAAAAAGGAACTATTCGGTTGCTTCGCAACCGAATAGTTCTAGCTGTGATTTTATTCACGCATATTGCGTAGAGATTTTCTATTTAGTTACTAATGCGACAATAGTTAAAGAAAGATAAAACATGCATAATTCATCGAACACGGAAACGGTCCTACGGGAAAGCGAAAAAAGGTTTAAAGACATAGCAATGCTTTTGCCTGCCATAATCTGCGAATGGGATGAAAATTTCAAGCTGGGCTACATAAATGCCAAGGGCATGGAACTGTTTAGCTTGACAAAAGATCAAATTGAAAAAGGGATTTACCTGTTCGACGTTATTTCACCGCAGGACAAAACCAAAGCGGAAAAGGACATACAAAATATATTCAACGGCGATTTCGGGAACGCAGTCGAATATTGCGTTAACGGGAAAGACAATAGAGTGTTGCATATTCTTGTAAATTCCGCGCCTATTTTGCCCCAGCGCGGCCTTCGCATGTGCATCGTCGACATTACCGATAGATATGAAGCGCAAAAAAAGCTTTTAGACAGCGAAAAACGTTTCAAAAGCATTGTGTCTTGGTCGCCAATCGGTATTGCACTTTTCGATAAAAACGGTCAAGTCAATGAAATGAATCAATCGTTTCACAAGATTTTCGGAATGAAGAAAATCGCGGATGAAATCATGTATATGCCCTCACTATTTGCGTATGTGAATATCTCCGAAGCAAACAAGCTGGTACTTGAACAAGGCCAAAGTATCGAACTGGAAACGATATTGCATAAAAATCCCGAGCCCTCTGCTCAAAACGCCGACAAACAAAAAGACCTGTTATGGAATATAACACCGCTGGAAAAAGGCGAATTGCTGCTTGTTCAGGTACAGGACATTACAGAAAAGAAACTCGCCGAACAAGACCGTATCCAAAATGTGAAGCGTGAAGCCGAAGATGCCCGGCATCAGGTAGCGAACCTCCGAAAAGAAATGATGGAGCAATCGACATTCAACAATATGGTAGGTCGAAGTTCGGCGATGAAGGGCATATTTACGATCGTATCCCAGGTAGCCACAACTCCGGCAACCGTGCTCGTTACCGGCGAAAGCGGAACGGGAAAGGAACTTGTGGCCCGATCCCTTCACGAAATGTCCGATCGTAAATCAAAACCGTTTATCGCAGTCAATTGTTCGGCCTTGCCCGACAATCTGCTTGAATCGGAACTCTTCGGCTATAAAGCGGGTGCATTTACCGATGCTAAAAAAGACAAAGCAGGAATTTTTTCCCGCGCACACGGCGGCACGATATTTCTCGACGAAATAGGAGACATTTCCCCGGCGATGCAGGTCAAGTTGTTGCGCGTGCTGCAGGAAAAAACCTTTGAACCGCTCGGCGCTATGGAGCAAGTCAAGGTCGATGTCCGGGTTATAGCCGCGACAAACAAAGATTTAAATGCCCTTGTTAAAACTCAGGATTTCAGGGAAGATTTGCTGTACCGAATTAACGTACTGGTTATAAAGCTGCCGCCGCTGCGCGACCGACGCGGCGATGTACCGCTTTTGTGCGATCATTTTATTAATAAATTCAATGTTCGATATAATAAAATCATCGAAGGTATGTCCAAAGAAGCACAAGATTGCTTGCTATCCTATGAATATCCGGGAAATATCAGGGAACTCGAAAATATTATCGAACATGCGTTTATTTTCTGCAAGGATCCGGTTATCGGATCCCATCATTTACCGGATCATATAAAAAATGTCGATCAAGATCGGGCAATTAAAACCTTAGCGACCGTAAAAAATTTTGATGAGCTTGAAAAGCTGTTTTTATTGTCCGTACTTGCCGAAACACATGGCAGCAAAATCAAGGCAGCGGAAAAGTTGGGAATTCACAAAGCCACATTATTCCGAAAATTAAAAAAATTGGGAATTTCTTCCGAAGATGAGAATTCTCAAAATTAATAAATCGAGAATATCATTTTGAGAAAATGAGAAAAATTATTAATTTGTAGAAAAATTCGCCCAAATAAGATAATATCTTAAACAGGCTAAATAAGGCAAAAAACCCGAAAAGTACCTTTTTTAATGTGCGGCATGTAGATTGCTTCAAAAAGATGATGAAAAGTACTGTTTAATATCGCAAAATTAATTTAGTAGATCAATAATATTCATTTAAACTAAAGGGAGTTTTTCATGGTTGAGAAAAAGGCAATTTATAAGTGTGATGGTTGCGGCGTTATTGTCGAATCGTTGTGGAATGGTGGCGAAGCAGTAATTTGTTGCGGGAAAGAAATGAAGCAACTTATTGCAAACACTACAGATGCAGCAAAAGAAAAGCATGTTCCGGTTATCGAAAGAAACGGCAACAAAGTCACAGTGAAAGTTGGATCTGTTGCGCATCCGATGACTAAAGAGCATTACATTCTCAATGTCGAACTCATTGCTGGTAAAAAAGTGCTTCGTCATGATTTCACCGAAGGTGATACTGTTGCCGAAGCAGAGTTTCTTGTCGAAGAAAATGTGCCACTTATTGCCCGAGAATTTTGTAATTTGCATGGTTTGTGGGCTACTAAATAAGCCTAATCAATTGAATTACTGGTAGTTATAAAAAGGCTGCTTTTTTTAAAAATTGCAGCCTTTTTAATTTTATTGGAAAAATGAATTTTACCGAAATGGAGATTTAAAAAGTGGCATAGCTTTTGATACATTATATGGATAGAGTAATGCCCTATTATTTGAAAACGAAAAGTTTTTTTAATGATTAATCCCCTGCAAATGGATTTAATCAAAGGACTCCCGGATAGAATTGGGGGTAGGTATGAAATTGATCATGATTGTAACCTTTGCGACTTTTGTAGGAGCTTTCAGTTTGATGAAGGTAAGCAGGGAAACATATATAGAGGCCTATTTTCATAATCACAAGTCAATCCCTCTTGAAGGAATAGCGTCTTTGGAACAAAACGGAAACAGTTTTAATGGTTCCTGTATTTTCAGGGCAGTGTCAACGAAGTCCGGTTTTGAAAGCCAGTCAGGAGAGGTGGCTTTTAAAAAAGCGTGGTTGGAACCAGTTTCGCTTGAGCGAATGGCTCGCTGACACTGTCGCTTTTTAACGGGATAGAACCAGAACGGTTTCCATATGATGTGTTTGGGGATACATATCGAAAAATGCGGATTTTTTGATATGATATCCCATTTGATTTATTAAAATACCCGCATCACGAGCCTGTGTCGCAATATCGCACGATACATAAATAATATTCCGGCATTCTGCTTTATTTAATGCTTCGCACATTCCTTTTTCGAGTCCGGTTCTGGGCGGATCAACGATGCACCAATCTATTGGAGTTTTTTCCGCAATTATTTGCTGAAGTATCGTCATGGTATGACCGTTTCTTATTTGCACAGAAGATATTCCGTTTTTAATAAAAGTTTTTTCTGCCATATTTGTGTGTGATGGGACCGATTCCGCAAGCAAGCCTGTTTTAAATTTCTTTGCCAAATAAACCGAGAAAAATCCGCTGCCGCCATAAAGGTCTAAAAACATGTTGCCGCAGCACTGTTCGGCAACCCAAGCACCAAGTTGGGAAGCGCAAAACCGGTTTCCTTGGAAAAAGCCATTGCCCAATACGGGAAAAACATAACCGTCGCAATAGATTTCTGTGTTTGCCGTCGATATGTTTGTAAAGCATGGATAGGAGGCGACTGTCGAAAAAAGTCCGTCGGAATTGTTGCCGGCAATTGCTTTTACTTCATCGATATGGGGTTTTATCGATGCTGTATTCTCCCGGATTTTTCCAAGCAAGGCGTTTATCGGGTCGCATAAGAGAGGGCAGGAATCGATTTCGACGATGTCATTTGATCTTCTTTTGTAAAAGCCGATTGTTTTCTTTTGTGCGTCAATTTTAAATTGCACCCTGCGGCGATACGAAAATTCCGGCGAGGAAAAAACAGCCAAATCGGGAATATCCTTGATTTTTCCGATACGGGCAAGCGTCTCGCTTATGATTTGTTTTTTTATTGCTAGTTGGGCTTCATATGTCAAATGCAACCAATTGCAGCCGCCGCAAACGCCGAAATACGGGCACGACGGCTTTCTTCTCATTGCCGACGGTGTAATGAGCGAAAAAGCATGCACATGCATGGTTTTTTGGATTTTTTGTATCGTGTCGGTTTCAATTTCTATGCTATCGCCCGGAGCTACGGCATCGACAAAAATCACTCCGTTTTCTGCACGGCACAGTCCCAACCCGCCATGGACCAGTTTTTCTATGGCCAGTATTTTTTTCATATCTTCTAAACTACTTCACGACTTCAATCGATATCTTGTTCATGATTTTCATACAATCAAACAGTTTGCGACATCAAATAGTATTTTAGAATCGTAATAAATGAATAAAGCAATTTTTTTCCCCAAAAAGGAATCGAATCATTCATGGGTAAATTTCAAACGACGTTGTTTTTTAGCCTTTTTATGGTGTGTATTAGTCAGGCGGGCATTCGGATTCTCGAAAACACGGCGCAAAAGTGCACCTTTGAATGGACAACCGACAAGGTGGCCATGGCGCAAAGCGCCGATCGGACACAATTGTCGTTTGAAGGCTCAAACATAGATTTGGGAGAAAATAACGAGCCGATGATTCCGGGTTATTCGTTCGTAATCGGGGTGCCGAAATCGGGCGAGTCGTCGGCCACGTTTCAGGCATCGGCAACGCATGCGGTGGTTTTGACAAAGCAGATTACGACCCGGAAGTCGTATCAAACGGCGAAACGCTATCCCGGTCTTTCATTTTCCCCTGCAGCATGGCTTTCTTCCGGCATGGCAAAAACCTTTTCGGGATTATCCTGCAAGCAATTTGTATTGCGACCGTTTATATACGACCCCGCGACAAAGACGTTGCAAGTGCTCGACAAAGGAGTTTTCACCATAACCTTTCCGCCGACGTCGGTATCCCGAACTGCGACAGCCGGCCCCGGAAAATCCGATTTCGCAAGAATGCTTTCCACTCTTATTATGAATTATCCGATAGCAAAATCCTGGTCAACGACATCTACGCTTGCAAAGCAAGCCAAAATCCGACAGATACCGATATTGCCCGGCGACAAAGCCGCCCGCTTCGACATCGGCGACGGCCATAACGCCCTTAACGAAGGAACCATAAACGAAAACAGGGTGATAAAAATCAAAGGTGCCGACCTGATACGGATTTTCGGAACCAACGTGTCCTTATCGAACATCGCGCTGTATGCGTCATGCAAAGGGGAAATGGACCCCATAACTCCGGGCTTTTCATCCATCCCCGACGGGCTTACCGAAATCCCGCTTCTGCGGCATGACAATGGAAAAACAGGTACCCTCGATACGTCGGAATATGTTCTGGCCTATGTCAGCTCAACGTCCGATTGGCATTACGAAACGGTAAATGCAAGCAGCGAAAATCCGGCGAATCACTTTACCTACAAGCTGGACAGATACGACGATTACCGGCATTACTGGCTTTCGCTCAAGACCTCGCCGGCCCTGTCGCTTGCGCCGAGCAAACCCAGTCCCGTTGTTGCCGCGGACGTTGCGACGTCGGGCAGGGGACATTACCTGCTCAAACGATCGTCTTTCAAATCACATAGCGGCGGAGCCGAAGGCGGCATGGACTTTGCCTGGACTATATTGACCATGTATAATCCTTCCTTCACGGTACCGGATGTGACGCTTCCGGATATAGATGCGACGGCACCGTGCAGCCTGTTTTTATGGCCGGGTTATTCCCTGGGTTCCATTTCTACGGCAATTAGCTACGGAAATCAAACCGTGTGCGGCGAATGCGGATGGAATCAATGGATAAATACGCCGTATCCCGGCGACGGCAAACCGTTCACGATAAAAACCAGCGGGCAAAGTTCCGACAGCATGGAGCTTATGGGAATCGAATTCGCCTATTCCAAAAAAATCGATATGACGGGCAAGAAAACACTGACGGTTTTTTCGGCCGAATCGCCTGGACTTACTCGGTATCGGCTTTCGGGTATCGGCAACGATCTCGTGTACCTTTTCCGCATTACAAATTGGGACAGTTCGATTACCCTCATCGATACAGTGCGCAATGTTGCCAATTACGAATGGACCGATACGTCGAATGCGGGCATCAGATATTATGCATGTACCGAAACGGGAATCGACACCGCGCCGACCCTTCAACAGGCGGCATCGCCCGTAACGAACAGTTTCGTTATTAATAATGTAAGAACCTACGGCACGCCGATCGATTACCTCATCATATCGCATCCCGATTTTTTAACGCCGGCGCGCAAGCTTGCAACCCATAAAAAGAACATCGGAACATTCAAAAACCCGATGGTGTTGTCAACAACCGATCTGTATAATCAATTCTCAGGAGGCAAGGTCGATCCGAGTGCCATACGGAATTGCCTGGCCTACATTTATACCTATCAGCGAGACCAACTCCACGATTCCTCGTTTGCTTATGTCGCCTTTTTCGGCAGCGGGCATTACGATTGCCGCGGTATAGAATCTGCAGAAGATCCCGTGTACATTCCGGTTGCGGAAATCGGAAATTCCTGTATCGAGGATTTCTTCACCTATTTGCAATCAGGAGAAGATGCTTCTTCGCCGACGGCGACGTCGGATGTGTTTTTAGGTCGCTTTCCTTGCAAATCGGTGACCGAAGCGACGCAAATGGTCGACAAGGTCATTCAAACCGAAGATCCGTCGTATGCGGTTGTCAATGGATGGCGAAACAGAATACTGCTCGTTGCCGACGACGACATGCAGGGACTCAACCACGATCCCTTGCAATTGGAACATATGTGGGCGTCCGAAAATGTCGATTCCATAACCGATTCTCTTGCTCCCTGGATCGATATCAGGAAAACCTATTTGTTCGATTACCCCTGGAATGCAAATCTGGAAAAGCCCGAGGCAGCACAGTCTATAGTGTCTAATGTCAATAACGGCGTGGCCATTATGAACTATTTCGGTCACGGTGCCGATAACGTCTGGGCAGACGAACACGTGCTTATGTACGACAATATCGCCAATATGACCAATAACGGAATGTATCCGATTGTTAATTCGTTTTCCTGTTCGGTAGGCAGGTTCGATAAACCGGGTTCCACCCGCAGCCTTTCCGAGTATCTTATCCTCGCTTTGAAAAGCGGTGCCGTTGCCACGATTTCCGCCACGCGCTCCGTTTATGCGTCCGACAACAAAGACCTTGCATTGAATTTTTATCAGACCATATTTAATCCATCCAACAACGGAGGAGTAAAATCATATGGGGCCGCCCTTACCGCGGCTAAATTCGCCTGCTTGAGCAATAATAGCCAGAAAATGTATTCGTATCTGGGCGATCCTTCATTGGCGTACAGCCAAGGAGACCATGAAATAAAGCTTACTCTGACTGCCGATAACGGGGCGAATCTCGATACGGTAAAAGCTCTGCAACATATACTTGTCAAGGGCATCGTGGTTAAAAAAGGAGAAACGAACGTTGACCCGGCATTTTCCTCAAGCCAAAGCCTGAAGGCGAATGTCCAAATCAGCATGTTTAATCCGCCGTATCTTGCATCACGAAAAGACGGCGGAACCGCGAATGTCGATTTTACGTATAAAAAAGCCGGTTCACCGATATTCATCGGTCAAACTGAAGTCACGAACGGAGTTTTTACCCAACGTATTCTGGTGCCCAAGAATATTGCTTTCGACAAGTTAGGGGCCAAACTGACGGCCTTTGCCTGGCATGGTCTCGACATTGCGGTTGGGACGAAGAACAATCTTGTTTTTCACGGGTTCGACACATTAGCGGTGAGCGACACCAGCGGCCCTGTCATAGCGGCACGGCCGATATATACCGGAGTGTCGGCAACATCGGCACCGGGCGTCGCAGCCAAGGGTGCTTCGTTTACCGATAATATCTCGGCGTCATGTCCCTTTTCCATGGAAATCTCGATATCCGACTCAAACGGCATCGACGCGGTATCAACCGGTCCCGATGAAGGAATCACCTACGAAATAACAGGGCCAAAAAATCAGGCACGTACCAATATCAATCAGAAATTCCAGTTTTTACAGGGTGATTACCGTCGCGGAAGCGCAACGATTGCTTTTGAGGCAAGTCCGGCCTGGCCGGCGGGAACCTATAAAATTGCCGTGAGCGCACAAGACATGCTCGGTAATGTGTCGCATAAGACAATAGGTCTTGAAATAACCGATGACAAGGAATTGACGCTTTATCATGTATTCAATTATCCCAACCCGATGCGATTGGGTGAAACTTCAAAGTTTTATTTTGATTTATCGCAAACGGCAGCCCAAACCGGAAATACCGCAATACGGGTCATGATCAGGATTTATACGCTTTCGGGCCGATTGATACGGGTATTCGACAATGCGTACAGGGGCCAGGAATTCGATGCAAAAGACTCGTTCGGCAACTCCTTGTCGCCGGGAGTTTATTTGTATCAAATCGTTGCAGCCAACGACCAAAAAATGGTAAAAAGCAAAATAGAAAAACTGGCGATCAATCCTCCGCGATAGTAGCGGGATGCCATTTCCGGACCGAATTGATAATAAATAATTTTTTTGACTTTTTTAGGTCATTGAGGGTAAGCGACCCTTCCTTGATTTTCTTGCGTGACAACAAATACTGGCGCATGGTCCCCGGCAATAGGCCGCAGGAGAGTGCCGGCGTGATATATTCTCCGTGCTTTTTGACCACTATGTTTGCAATGCTTGTTTCCGTGACTTGCATTTTTTCATTGTAAAAAACGACGTCATCGCAATTCTTCCTTTGTTTCCATGCCGAATGGTACGATTCGCGCATTGTCGTCTTATGATATAAAAAACGGTTGGCGGAATGTGTCGGCGTTGTTGCGGGTGAAAGTACGAACGGTATCGATGTGTCGAACGGTTTCAGTACGGAACTTTCAATGCGGACCGAACCCTGTTTGTCAAGAACCAGTCTTATGCGATACGTGTTTTGCCCCAGTTTCGAACAATACAAACGCAATTGCCTGGCTATATCCCGTATATTGCAGGAAAAATCAAAATAGGCTGCAGATCCGGCAAGCCGTTTGCAATGCAAAGGGAGCAAATATATCCCGCGGTTTTTAGTAAACAACATTGTTTCTAAAAGAGAAAAATCAGCAGGCGGGCTAGCCAGTATGTTTGTCTTGATTCGACATTCTTCGAATTCTTCTTTTGCTTTCGATTGCCAAACAATGCCGCCGCCGACGCCGTACAATGCGGTCTTTTGTAAGTTATCGACAACAGCGGTTCGAATGGCAACATTGAACTGTGCTTTTCGGTTTGGTGCAATAAACCCGATACTGCCCGTATATAAACCCCGGTGTTCCGATTCAAGGTCTTTTATAATTCGCACGGTAGATACTTTCGGTGCGCCGGTTATGGAAGCGCAAGGAAACAGCGCGGAAAAAATATCCAAAATAGAAGAGCGCGTATCGCATTCCACGGTCGAGGTCATTTGCCAAAGCGTCGGGAATTTTTCACAAGCAAATAAATTTTTAACTTGTACCGAGGCATTGATCGCGATTTTCCCCATATCGTTGCGAATCATGTCGACGATCATGACATTTTCTGCTTTGTTTTTTTCCGAATTTTGAAGCCATAGTTTTTGATTGCAATCGGAATCCCAAAAAAGGCCGCGGTCTGCCGTACCCTTCATGGGCTTGCAACGCAGTCTATTTTTATTCAAGGCGAAAAACAGTTCCGGAGACGCACAACAAATCGAATGACTGCCTATATTTAAAAATGCAGAATACGATGGACTTTGACTATGCACAAGATTTTTGAAAAAACTCCAGGGATCTGTTTTCATTCTGGTTTTTAAACGGAAGGTATAATTGACCTGATAAGTCGTACCTGCGGCTATACTTTTTTTAATTGATGCAATTTTCTTTTTATAGCTGTCAAATTCAAAATCACGACGCCAATTTTCAATACTGTTTGGTGTAATTAATTTTTCATGCGAAAAATTCATGAGCTTGGGTTTGTCGAAAATCCCAAACCACAATAAAAGGGGAAAATCTTCATTGTTAGTATGAACGGATAATGCATTATCAAATGCAGGCGAGGCGTCATAACTTACAAAGCCTGCGGCATATTGGTTTTGCGAATTTACAATTCCCTCAATTTTTTTTAAGAAAGGGACGACTTCCGAAATTACCGAAGTTTGAATGATTTGCCGAGGCGAGTTGAAACAAAGCCATTTTTTGCTTTGATTGTCGTGGAGGATGACGGTCTTGGGGTTTGAAAAATTCATGATTTGAAGAAAGATACTTTTTGATTCAAATCATGGAGTATAATTATAGTAATAAAGGCAACCCTGAGGAGGATGCATGAGTTTTAATGCAACAAGCCATACCGTCTTTAGACGTAATTTTTTAATATCTCGAGCCGCAATATTCTTAGTAATTATATGCTGCCTAAGAATTTCACCGGTAAGCGCGAAAGAACTGGGAAAATTCAATGGCAATTTTATGCTCGGAAAAAAACCGGTTGCCGTGTCTTTGGAAAACTTGCAAAAAGCGGCGCATATGCCCTCTCAGGTAAAAAATCTTGTACGTGTCGCAGCACTGGTCGATTCCGAGTTTTCCACAACCTCTTTACAAGGAACAGGTTGGCGAATAGTAAACAGTATTAAAAGTATAGTCATTTTGGAAGGAGAAATGTCCAGTGTGCCGTTTTTGCGGGCAATACCGGGACTTCTTTCTGTGGAATACGGCAAAGATTTTCATCCGTGTATGGATTCGGCACGCCGCGAAACCCATATCAACGAAATGCAGGGTTCGGTTCCGTCGTCGCTTACGAGGAACTTTTCGGGAAAAGGCGTTATATTCGGCATCCTGGATAATGAATTCGATACCCATCAGCCTGCTTTTCTCGATAGCCTCGGCCATACCCGATTCATTGCTCTTTGGGACCAAACCGATAAATCCAATGCTCAACCTAACAGATTCGGTTATGGAAGAATAAAAAAAGGAATTGATGTTGACAAAGACACGCTTTTCGGGTCCGACAGCAACGAATATCATGGTACGCATATGGCAAGTTGCGGGGCAGGATACGATAAAAATTTTCCGCAATATGCCGGCGCAGCATCAAATTCGCAAATCGTTGCGGTAAAATACGGGAATTCTTCTGCCGATTTCATGAACGGGCTTTCATGGGTCTTTTCCATTGCCGATTCCTTGAAAAAACCCTGCGTTGTCAATATGAGCATCGGGCTCGCTTCCGGCCCTCATGACGGTACTTCGCTTATGGACAAAACGATCGATTCGCTGGCGGGAACAGGCCATATCATTGTCGGCGCCGCAGGCAACGACGGCAGTTTGAAGGAGCATGTGGGATTTTCCCTTAATGCAAAAGAATCGAAAGGCACATGGGTCGAGGCTGGGCAATCCCAAGTTTCCGCAACGCAAACAACCGGTTTCAGCGTTATCGACATCTGGGGGGAAAGCGGGAAACCGTTCAGCGATACCGTATATATCATTGACAAGAGAAATATGTCCTACAAAAAAAGCGGGAATGCGCTTTCGACTGCCGATAGGGTCTATCAATATCTCATCGACACGTTACGGTGGCCCGATTCCGTATCCGGCCCCGATACGTTGATATTTCAGGCGATTGTCGAAAAAAGCAATGCCGCAAACCGGAAGCCGCATATGGAACTCGCCCTGTATTCAAGCAATGCGTCGCTTGTTCTGGGTGTCAAAGTGTATTCCGCTCTGGCAACGACAATCAACGGCTGGAATGCCGAGAAATTGAATTGCAACAGTTTGGGAATCGCGGGGTTTATCGACGGAGATTCCTTAATGACGATTAACGAAGTCGGCGGAACCGCGAAAAGCATTATTTCCGTGGGCGGGTATAACAGCAAAGTTTCGCCGCTGCGTTACGACGGCACCGTATTCGGTGCGGGAGATACGACATTATATGATTATCTTTCGTATACCAGCCTCGGGCCGACTGCCGACGGGCGAATAAAACCCGACATATCTGCGCCCGGTCGCGAAGTCACCGGTGCAATGACGCGATTTATCGTCGACAAAGGCGGTCGCACCGCAGTCTGGCCCAATCCGCCGAGCATGATCGGCCGCTACGCGTTTCTCGGCGGAACCTCGATTTCTTCTCCCATTGTCGCCGGTATTATTGCGGGTATGTTGGAATACGACTCGAAGTTGACGCCAGCCACGGTTCTTCAGGCACTTCAGAAAAGCGCTATAAAAGATCGGTTTACAAATCTTGATATTCGGTGGGGAGCGGGAAAGGTCAATGCCGAAGGGGCGCTCGCTTCTCTCGGCGTGGTGACCAAAGCTTCGAATCCACGCCTCTTAAATCCAGACCTCCTGCCGGATATTGCAATCGTTTTGAAAAAGAACAGGCTAAAGGTTTGTTGGAAGCAAAGAAACGGCGTGCAAACTCAAGCAACGGCCGGCATATACGACATTGCCGGAAAGCAATTATGGGCCGGCATGATTACAAACAACAGAAGCACGACGTTGCCGATGAATGTAAAAACCGGAAGCTTTTTTCTACGAATCCGATTGGGAAATGGCTCCCAAATTGTCCGGCCCGTTATTAATGTACCCTGGTAGGTCTTAAAACCGTTGTGGAAATAAGGACTGCAATGAGACAGCGTATTTTGTTTTGTTCCCTTATCGCAATTGCCATCGGAATCAGACTGTGGTTTGTCGTCATGCTGCCCGTCGGACAAACCGTTTCGCACCGCCTCGAAGGGCTGAACGACGAACCCGCCCATCTTAAGTATGTCGATTTTCTCGCAAGCCAAAAACATTTTCCAATTCAACACCATAGTGCGCGCGAAGCGGATTCCTTCTTTCGCAATGAATTCGAATATTATCAAGCGCCGTTATACTACGTCGCCGGTGCCGCGTTGAGTGTCGTCGTTGGAAAAGAGAGCAGGATTTTAGCGTGCCGGTTATTGTCTTTTGTTTTCGGCGTTCTCACGATTGCAATCGTCTATAAAATTTGTACTGCGCTTTCGGTTGTCGGGGCAGCTCGACAAGCCGCCACCTGTTTTACCGCGTTGCTTCCCACGCATGCGTATTTCTCTTCGGTTGTGTCCAACGACTCGTTGTGCTGGCTTTTCTCTGCATTGTGCATACTTGTTCTTGTAAAGCAATTTTCAGCCGCGTCAAAACCATGGCAACCTATACCAATGAGTGTGGTCCTGGGCATACTTCTGGGCATCGGCATGCTTGTCAAGGCTTCCATCGTGGTCTTTGCGCCGGCGGTCGTTTTATTTTTTTGGATTCGATATCACGAAACAAGGAACCGCACCTGGCTACCGGCTTTTGCAATTTTAGCCGGCATCAGTTTTTGCATCGCAGGATTTTGGTATATACGAAATGTCCATTTGTATGGGTCGCTTTTTGCGGAAGAAATCGGCAATGGTTCCCATCAATTTTTCCTCTTGCAGCCGAAACTTTTTTTCGTGTTTTTGAATACGGGTTTGTATTCTTTTTGGTTTCCTATGCAGCATGTTCATCCATCGCATTTTACGGGCGCGATTTACCATCTGGAAACGTTGTACACCCTTGCAGGAATAATCTTGTTCCTGTACTATTATATTCAGGGAAAAAAAATTCATCGGGCCGAAATAATACTGGGGACCGTGCTTTTGTCGACGGTTATTGCCTATTTAAAGTATAATCTTTACTGGACAAATTCCGATGGGCGGTTTCTATTACCGGCTTTAGCGGGAATTTCTGTATTTTTTTGTGTTCCATTAGCGGCGATATTCAAAAAGTATGCAATGGAATATGCGGCTCCGATTGCGGCAAGTATTTGCGCTTTATTCCCCTATTCCTTACTACTTCTTGTCAAGTAGCGGATGTCGTCCAATGAGAGTTGTAAAAAAAGCAATACTATCTTCGCCTGTCGTGCTGATCCTAGTCTGCTTTTTAACAAGCCGGATAATTCTGACTATCATCGGCGTCGTGTCCCAAGGCTTGCTTGAGGGGTTTGCAGGAAGGGATTTTCCCTGGCATTATTCAAAGCATGCGTGGCTGTCGATATGGGCGATTTGGGATTCGGGTTGGTATCTTGATATTGCAAAAAACGGGTACACGCTTTCCGTTCTGTCCGATCTTCCAAAGGCAATAGATCCGCATCAAAGCAATTTCGGGTTTTTTCCGTTATATCCATTGATTATAGGGGGAATTGGAAAAATCGTCGGGGGGCATTTGCTGGTATGCGGCATCATCGTGTCGAACCTCTGCGCGCTGCTTGCCGCCTGGTTTCTTTATAAATTAGTATTAATCGACCGCGATTCCAAAACGGCACGTCGTGCGGTTTTGTTTTTGTTCGCATTCCCTACTTCGTTTATTCTCTCGGGAGTCTTTGCCGAATCCCTGTTTCTACTTTTGTCGATCCTCCTGTTTTACGGCATAAAAAAGGAATTCTTTTTATTCTCATTCATTTGCGGCATATGTCTGGGTTTATCCAGACCGACGGCGGTATTTGCAGTTCCTGCGGTATGCCTGGCGTATTTTGCATGCAAACAGTACGATAGTAAAAAAATAAAAATGTCCATACTGTGTTGCGCCGGTATTCCGATAGGATACGGAGTGTTCGCACTTTTCTCCTATATGGTAACCGGTGACTGGTCGTATTATTCTCATATCAAGCAAGCGGGATGGGGAAGCGCATGGAGCAATCCGCTGTCGCTTCTTGCGCATTGCCTTTTGTCGAGGAATTACATAGTGCTTGGCAACGGCCTTGCCGCATTTACCGGCTGCATTCTTCTTTTGGTCCAATGGAAACGTGTCGGCTTGGTCTACGGCATTCTCGGACTCTCGTTTCTGATTTTGCCCCTTACGGCAGGATCCATGGTGATTCCCGGAATCATGAGGTATATGGCTGCTATATTCCCGCTATTCATAGCGTGCGCGGAATTTAAACAGGGGTCGCTTGCGGACACGGCAATTCTAATGGGATCATGCTTGTTGCAAGGCTTTCTAATGGTTGTCTGGTCAAACGGTTTTTCTTTTATTATATAAACCGTTCCTGCGGTAATTGGACAAAATTATTAAATTTGCTTTGATTCCCCGTCAGAACGTATCTTGCATATACACCCTTAATCCCCGAAGGCATTTTTGCACCTTCTCTACGTTTATGGATATTGTTAGAATTTTCTGGGTAATCAATTTCTTCTTTTTCCTGCTCGTGCTCATTTTCCTGTGGAGTAAAATGTACATGATCACTAAAAAGACCGACGAGCTTTTCGCATTGCTTAAGCAGAGTAATGAAGTAAAGACGGACGAGGCCCCGGAAAAACCTGCATCTTCAAAATCGTGAAATTCCTTTTGCGGAATATCGGTTTGCTCTTTGACATCGGTAATTAATACGGCGTTAACGGAAATGCCGGACAATTTTTATTTTTCCCCGGGCAAAGCCCGTGGAAACCGTCTGAATAAGGCATGTTTCTGGAAAAGTGCATGCATCGCTTTTTGTATACACACACAAAAAGCGGTTCGAATAAGCAGCAAAGAGAATACAAGGCATGCATGAAAGTATCATTAAACCTTTATGGAGTTTCGTTATTATGGACGTAGCATCAATAGTACTTACAGCGTCATCCATCATTATTATTTTGCAACTGATATCCATTGTTCTCATTGTAAAGAACAAAAAAAGCACGGTATTGCCCCAGGCTGCGCCAACGCCGGCCCCGCAACCGATGCAGGATCAGCGGGATTTTCGGAAAAAAAGAGACGACAACCGTTTCAATCGGAGGCCTGGCCAAGAACAACGGCCCAAGTCGCCCGCTCCGGCACAACCCCAAGCTGTTGATTATGTAGAAAAATCCCTCAGGGACATAAATCTGCGGCTTAAAAATGCAGAACGTGATCAGGAGAATGCTCGTAAGAAATTGAAAGACGATAATCAAAACAGCCCATCGGGCCAACAAAATCAAAGAAGACCCGACAATAATCCCAATCGCCAGGGTGGCAGGGGAAGAGACGACGATTTCAGGAGAAGGGATCGTGGTGGCAACAGACCCAACAATTATCGCAATAATCAGAACAATCAGAACAATCAAAACAATCAGAATCAACAAACACCCAGATCTTTTGACCAGGAGAAAGCGCCGATTGAACAGGTAAAGCCGATTGAGGCAATCATCGAGACTCCGGTAATGCCGGTGGTCGCAACGCCTGTTTTCGAAGTGCCAGTCGTAGCACCTGCTGCCGCAGCGCCAGTCGCGCAACCGGCAGCGCCGGTACAGCCTCCTGTTGAAAAAGAACCCGTAGTGGTTGTCCCGGACAATACCGAAGTTTTTCACGGTCGCAAGGTTTTGGTTCGACGGAGAATTCTCACTCCTGAAGAACAAGCTGCGAAAAACGCGGAAGAGAGCACACAAAAGCAGCCTCAGCAAGTCGTTGGTCAGGTGGCATCCTCACCAGAAAACGAAGTCAAAGCCGCTGAAGCAGCCCAATCGGCGCAGGAGAAATCCTTGCCCGAAAACGACGGACAACCCATATCGTTTGGACGTTGAGATAATTAGCCAATTGATCCTAAAAAAGCCGAAGAGTATTCTCTTCGGCTTTTTTTTTCTCTCATAATGTTTGAAGAAGTCTTCTGCCGGTAGAAAAACTATTTTAATTGAAGCAACCGAGAAAAGGAGCTTGTGCGATTACGAAAACAAGTGAAAACGATAGTTCTTTGCCGGTGAAATTGTGTTTTTTTTCATCCGTTGAATCATTTGACACCGGTATGCCTATTTGCACGTACGCGCTTATTTCTGGTTTTGCAAAAAACCCCGCATACGAAGTTCATGTAATTGTTTCCGGCCAAGGAGAGTTTTCCGAGAGGTTGATCAGGGAAAATATCCGCTGTCAAATAATTCCCTTAAAACGGCTCCGATCAATCAGGTTTTTCAAAGAGTTTTTAGAATTCATCATTGGGTGGATTATCGTCTCGATTCAAATCCGCCGGTATATTGCAAAAAACAAAATTGCCGTTGTTCATTTTTCCGATTTGATAGATGCCCCGTTTTATCCGGCAGCAAAATTAGGAGGGGCCAGGGTCGTGGCGCATTTAAGAATGTGTCTCGACAATCCGGCACGAAGAACGGTTTTTGCCGCAGCGATGAATATGTTGACCGATAAGGTGATTTGCATTTCGAAAGCTGTAAAATGTTTTAGTAAGTTATCCGATAAAAAGGCCGTGATTGTTTTGGACCCGGGGCCCGATTATTCCTTGTTTAACCCTGCTAAGTATTTTGCGTCGGCCCATAATAAAATTAAAGTAATTGCAATAGCAAAATTCGTAGAGGCAAAAGGCCATGAATATTTTGTCAAAATGGCCGAATTACTTGAAGTCGCCTCTCCCGGCACATTCGAATGTATAATTATTGGGGGAAAAGAAAAGGGCCATGAACAATATTATGATAAGGTCCTTGAGAGTGCGGAAAAAAGCGGTGTGTTGCGATCACTAAAAATACTTGGATTGCTTCCCCACGAAAAAATCCCGGAGATTTTATCCGATGCGGACATATTCGTACATTTGCCACGATGTCAGGAAGGTTTGGGCGGAGTGATTCTGGAAGCAATGGCCATGGGTTTGCCCGTGGTGGCATTCGATAGCGGCGGAGTCCGGGAATGTTTTAGAGATACAGTGGACGGTTTTCTAATTAAGCAATTTGCCGTCGATCTCGTTGCTAAAAGTGTCCTTCGTCTTGCCGAAGATGCCGAACTCAGGAAAAAAATGGGTACCGCTGCATCGGAACATGTCAAAAAAGTTTTTTCGATATCCGGCCATTTAATGGCAGTTGAAAAGGTATATAATTCCCTTAGGCAATGAAGTACAATATGGGTGTTTTTTCATCGAACAAACGCAAACAATATGATGTGTGCATCGTCCACCTTGCCGATGCGAGGTTTTATCCGTTTTTCCACCGCCAGGCCCTTGCACTTGCCGAACAAAACCTCCGAGTTGCACTTGTCTCATGGGAAAACAAAAAAGGCGAAGGAGACCCCCGTTGGCCCGGAATCGATGTGTTTCCGATATATATCCCGGGCAGCGTGATACAAGGAAAATGGTTTTTTGCCCGATATATGTTCGCATGCCTTTTCGTGTTGTGCCGCACACGGTCAAAACTGTATCTGGCAGTCGATCCGCCGACTTTATTCCCCTCGCGCATTGCGGCATTTTTCAACAAGTCCCGTTATTCCTATTTTTCCTTGGAATATTTTCAAGGAATCGAACAAATCGTCGGGAAACCGGCTATTCGGACCATATGGTATTTACTCGAAAGAATAGGTCTTGCGAGAGCAAAAAGCATTGCCGCTGTCTGTCAAACAACCGAATCTTTTTTAAAACAGGAATATCGCATTTCCAAAACATTTACCATTTTGAACGTTCCCGAAAGTTCGGAATATGCCTGCCAAAGCAAGAATATTTTACGGACAACCCTGAACCTCGACCCCAAAGCACCACTTGCGGTTTACAAAGGGAAATTCATGGAAAACCGCGGACTCATGCCTTTTATCAAAGCAATGTCGCCGTTTAGGGAATTACATTTCGCATGTATTGGAAACGGAGAAATGCAGCCGGCCATGTCGGCTTTGGCCCGGGAGCTCGATTGTGAAGAACGAGTCCATTTTCTGGATCAAATACCGAGCGCAGATTTCGTTCATTATTTAAAAGACGCCGATTTGGGTCATGTCATACATGAAAACAAGGGAGTGAACATGATGGTCACTCTTCCGAGCAAATTGTTCGATTATATTCATGCGGGAATTCCGGTCATTGCCAGCGATGGGCCCGAAATTTCCCGTATAGTCAGAACATGGAATATCGGCTGGTTGGTATCGCCGTCCAGTATCGAAAGTATTCAAAAAGCCCTTGCGTCATTTTTACAAACACTGGGGAATCAAAGCCTAATTAAGAATAATTGCGCCAAAGCTGCGAAACAGTTCTGTTGGGAAAAAGAAAAAAAACAATATGTGGAATTTATCAAAGAATCGCTTTGCGGATGATTTCCCCGCCGGTATCGGAACAGTCTTACAATGAATAGTCTGCATTTTTCTTATTTTAATACGGTGAATGTTCCGTTTACTTTTTGTAAAGTGTACAACGCAATGGGGCATCACGGACGGCTTTTGACATTATATAAACATCGCGGAAATATCGAGGAAGACATTTGCCTGCGCAAAAAGCTGTTCGACCCCTCATGGCTTAATAAAATCAGGTACAAGCGGGCAAAAAAAGCGGAAACATCCCTCATACATGCCGCGGCAACCGGACAAGAATGGACGTTTCGGCCCCATAATGCGCTGGAAAACGTGTTCTTTAAGTTCAGAGATAATTATCGGAGTATCGAATTCAACCGACTCGCTCGAACATACGGTTTGTATGATTTTGACATTTATCATTTTCACGGGGGCATAGACTTTTTCAGAGATTCGCGATGGGTCAAAAAATTGGCGGAAATGGGAAAACCCATACTCTGCCATTATCATGGACCCGATATACGGTCGCGCGGCATAATCCGGGAAGTCGACCGGCTGAGTTCGTTGAATTTAACAAGTGAGTACGATCTGTTGTCTCTGCATCAGGGTCTTCGATATCTTCCCATACCGTTCGACTGTTCTCATCTGCCGGAAAGTACGTTGCAAGGAAAGAAGCTTCGAATAATACATACTCCTTCCAATCCCGAAGCAAAAGGCACTCACCTTATAGAACCAGTTATGAAACGGATCATGAAGGATCGCGATGTTGAATGTGTCATTCTAACCGGTCAAAGCCATCAGAAAATCATAGAGGAAAAATCCCGATCCCACATTGCGATTGAACAGATAGGAAATTTCGGGGGAACAGGTTACGGCGTAAATTCCCTTGAAACCCTGGCAATGAATATGCCGACCCTCACCGAGTTTACCGAGGACTACGCTCGTTTTTTAACCGATCACCCGTTCGTATTGGTCAATAAAGACACGCTTTACGATTCTTTGATAAAATTGATCGACGACATCGAATACAGGGAAAAAATCGGCCGGTTGGGAAGGTCGTGGGTTGTGGAAAACCACTCGTATCGAAGTGTCTGGAAAACGATGCTTGGTTATATGGAAGAAGCTATTCCGCAAACAGTGGAACAATTCGGTTTGAAACAATAAATACGAATTATCCGTTTGGTCCGGATTCTTCTCTTGAATAGGGCTCGCAGCGGTGTGTTATTGGGTAATGAATATTTTACCTTTTGCAAATTTATTATTGCCTACCTCGGCCTTGTAATAATACACGCCGGGTACCACAAAAGTCCCTGAACGGTTTTTCCCGTTCCAGGAGAGGATTCGCGTGTTCTGATCGGATAATGAAGCGACAAGCGCTCCGCCGGCGTTATAAATGAGGACGCTCGGGCTGGCGCCGTATAGTCCTGCAAAGCGAAGGGGGTGACCGTTTTTAAATTTTGAACAGGACATGGGGTTCGGATAAACATCGATAGAACCGTTGCCGCCGGTTGCTGCCGTCGAGTCCCCTTTGTCGAAACGGAATATTCCCTTTTGGCTAGCAATCCAATAAACATTCGATTTCTTATCAAGAACGATATTGCTCACGTGGGTGCCGAGATTGCCGGTTTTCGTGATTTGCGTCAAAGTACCGCTCGTATTGTCGTAGGAATATAAATCCCTGTCCTTGCAAAACAAGACGTTGCCGTTATCGCCGACCGTCACGGCATAAACCCCGTCCTGTGAAGTTATAGTCGTTATTTTCCTGATCGTATTCGGGTCGTTTTGGACCATGGAATAAATACCGTCTCCGCCGGCGAGCCATGCAAGAGTGTCATTTGCAATTGCAATGTCGCTTACCGATAATAAATGAGAAGAAGTACTGCTTATGCATTGAATCGAGTCGGTGATCGGATTGTCTCCAAAAGCATAACTGAGTACCGAAACGCCGCCGCCCGACATGTTTTCGGCGAAATTATAACCGAGATAAATATAATGGCGTTTGCGGGTTTTGTCTGAATTCGCGGCAACAGGTCCTGCAAAAAGCGATAATAAATTTAAAGAAACATCGCTAATCGAAAACGATCGCCATTTGTTTTCCCGCGGTTTTCTCACGTGAAGAATATTTCCATTATAAGCTCTATTATTTGAAAACCAGATATTTCCAGCCGAATCCTCGCAAAGGCCTGAAGAAAAGGTCCACCATCCGTTTAATGAATCCGGAGAAAATCGCGTCAATGGAGAATCGTAA
Source organism: Fibrobacteria bacterium (assembly GCA_037447435.1). Taxonomy (GTDB): domain Bacteria; phylum Fibrobacterota; class Chitinivibrionia; order Chitinivibrionales; family FEN-1185; genus FEN-1185. The sequence continues at coordinate 105,872 of JBBIGR010000001.1, read as the reverse complement.
TAGGGTGCCGGGTTAAGGTTAATGGCATTGACATACGGCATTAGTCCGAAGCGGTCGCAAAATGTCGTCCATGTTTTTGTTTGTGAATTTAACCATTTGACTCCATAAGCATTGGAACCGACAAAAACGTCGTTTTGCGTGGTAATACACAACGGATTTCTTGCACCGATTACCCCCATGCCAAGAGTTCCGATACCGGGATCATCTTGATATGTCCGTTTAATCCAGGATGTGCCGTCGAAATAGCCGAATCCATTGCTCGGATCCTGAGGCATATACCAGAGGAATCCGTTTTTATCGAGTCCGCAGGAATTAATATCCGTGTTTGTCGGGCAATTGACGGTGACCTGAGTTAAAGACTTATCCAACGAATTAAAAATGGAAAAAAAGTCATTTGCCGTTCCGATGGCGTATCGCGTGTTGTCGATACTGATAAAGCAGGTGACTGCGGATGAAAGAGTTGCAAAGGTGATGCTGTCGCGGAGCAACTTTCCATCGGTGGTACCGAACTGCCAAAGACTTCCGTCGCGTTGCACGGTCGGAGTTGCGCTGCCGGCAATTGTTCCTTTGACTTCTACAATATCAACAAAATCTCCAGAACTGACATTATGCCAAATTCCCGGATTTGAAAACATTGTTGTATTGAAATCCGAAACGACACAATAAGAGATGCCGTCGGAAGTACGAATGGCCAACGTATCGCCGAAACAACGTATAACCGATACATCGGCTGCAGTGCTTGTTCCGAATTGACGGATATTTTGCATTGATTCTTTGATCGGCGAAAAGATGCTCAAACCGTTAGTTGTGCCGATAAAAATATTTTCTTTAAAAAACAGCATGCTTTTTATCGGCCAACCAACCGCTTGCAACGCGTTATAGGAGGAGAATTTTTCAGTTTGTAAGTTTAATTTTATGAGAAACCCCTCATTACTGCCGAACCACATATTGCCGGAATTGTCTTTAACACAGGAAGTCAAATTCAAATCCGGTAAATCCACGAAATCCGAAAACAGTGTTGTTGCTTTGGCGTCTATAGCATATTTGACGACTCCTCCGGTTGTTGCGCACCAAAGGAATTGTCCTACTTTTTCCATTCCGTTAATTGTTCGAACGGAACTGAATTGCTTGAACACCGATGACGCGTGAACCGGCTGGATTATAAAAAATGACGAAAAAACAAAACTCCCCAAAAAAACCATCAAAAATGACGTTTTACGCATGAAGATTTGGTCTCGCTTTTGAATTTCTGTTGAAAACCGTGAAAAGTCCTTAGAATAATTTAATTTCTGCGTTTAATGCTAGCCCCATGCTCGCGAAAGATAAGTTTATTTTATAGATTATCCCCACAAAAAACGCATGCTTCCATTACCGCGGCAACGATTATATAATTCAAACATAAGTACTAAAAATTGATTCAATTACTTTTTCCCAAACGATTCATAGCATATTATACGAATTAATACGAATTAACATGGAAAACTAATCGTTAAAAAAGGTAATTTTTTAAACGAAGGCATTTTCCCGGGCTTCTTATAATAAGGTGTTATCAAGGCGTGATAATGAACGGCGACGATTTATCAGTGAATAAGACTGGAATTTTACCGATCGCATTTATAGCTCTTGTTTTAATTATTCTTTTAGATTCCTCATGCACAAATCCGGTTGATAGAAATGATTTGAAACCCGTTATTACGAGTATTGTCGATACGACGGTACGGGTAAGGGATTCGATTTTCTTGGTTGCGCATTCGAGCGAAACCGGCGGTCTTTCATCAAAATTCAATTGGTGGCTAAATGGGAAAAAGGTGGCATTGGAAAATATTCACGACAGTATTTGTACTTTCTATTTTCAAGTTTCGGACACGGGAAAGCAAATAATTTGTTTGCAAGCTATTACAAAAAACAATATTGCTTCAGATGTTGAAACGACCGTTGTTCACGTCGTTTTGGATCCTCCCAGTATCGTTCGATGGCGACGCGATACGACGGTATTTGTCAATGATTCCTTATTTCTTTCGGTAAATGCTTCGGATCAAAACGGTTCTGTAAGATCAATTGTCTGGAGTTTGGATTCAGGAAAAACAATTGTGGAAACCGATGGCTTTTCCAGCGTTTGGGTGTTTGGAAGCTTACCAGGCGCCCACACGATTATAATGACAGCCATAGACAATGACAGTATCCTTTCCGAACCGGAAACGACTACGGTGCATACCATTGCCGATGTTCCGATGATTTCCCTTCCTGCGGACACCTCAGTTTCTATACGCGATTCCCTCTGGGTTACGGCCCGGCGGATTGATACATTTTCAAATACGCTTCGATATATATGGGCACGAACAGACGGCATTTATCGGGACACGACCCAAACAGGCCGTTATTGTGCCGTGTATCGAAAATCCGATGTCGGTTTACAGAAACTATACGCCAGGGCTTTAAATGTTCACAAACTTATATCGCAACCCGATTCCATGCTCGTCTCCGTTTCAATTGAGCGGCCTTCGGTTCTTTTAGGTAACGACACATCCGTTTTTATTAATAATTCGTGTACTATTACGGCGACTGGAAAACCAAATGCACGTACCAAAACCCCGATTCTGTTTTTTCTTTGGTCGCAAAACGGGAAAACATTTTCCGATACGACTATCAGCAATTTGATTTCGATACGTTTCGGCAAATCGGATACGGGTACCCATAAAATATTTGTCAAGGCAGTCGACCGCGACACCATCGAATCGTTGTCCGATTCATTGACTGTTCATGTTTCTTTAGGGTTACCCAAAATTGTCAAGACAAACGACACCTCATTGGTACGAACAGACACATTGCGAATAAAATTACGTGCCAGCGACACCAATGGGACCATCCGGAATTATTATCTGAAAACAGTTGATACGTCAGGTTTTTCAGACAGCAGCCTTGTCGGCGAATTTTCATTGACAAGCCAATTTCCATTGACAAACACTGTCGTGTTCGGGGCAAAAGACAATGACGGTTTGTTTGCATTCGATACGATGACGGTGACGTTTAAACAGGTTCCGTGCACAATTACGCTGACCGGGCAAAGCGATTTCGACACTGTTGTGGTTAGAACCCAAGCCCCAAAGATCTTAAAAACGCAATTGTCATTTTCGGCCAAGCGGTCCGATACTGTTCAAGACACCTTTACCTATGTTCTTATGAAAGGGTTCTCCCGGCAATCGCTTGGCGAGGTATATCGCGGCCGTACGCCGGTTTGTACTTTGCAAACTGCCGACACCGGGACGTATTTCATAAAAGTAACGGCATTCGACACGCATAACGATTCGGTGATGTCGCCGCTCGTTCAAAAGACCGTACTCATGCAAAACAGGATTTGCTTCATTGGACATTCAATTATTACCGGGCTTTTCGGGGAAACCGGCAGAGGCGGCTTCAGACGGTCGGTTATCGATTCTCTTCGCCGATATGCAGGTTCGGCAAAACGGATCGGGTGCGATGGACCGATTAAAACCAATGCTTTGTATCCGCCCGAAGACGATTCCACTTTGGCTGAAAATGGAAGGACGTCGGCAGATATGTACGATTCGTTGATGATGCATCCTAATGCCATTGCCGATATCTGGGTGCACATGCTCGGTACAAACGAAGAATATGCGGTACCGACGTATAATGCGAAATACGGGTTCGGCAATTTTGCCGTGGCCTCGATAGATTCGATACATGCGCGAAATCCAAAAAGTGAGATTTACGTGCTTAACGGTTTACCGCTTCCCAAAGATACCGCCGGAAACGGTTATGTCATAAACGCAACATTCCGTCGAAACCTGCATTCCTTCAACCGGATGATGGATTCCGTGGTTACTTCACGGCGGTCCGACTGGACAGGCAAGGGACAGGCCGGCGTATGGCTTGTCGATGTTTTCAAACCGATGTCGAATTTGCCGTCGGACTCGACCTATAATCAGATTTACTTTTCAGATTTTATCCATCCGAACCAGTCGGGCTACGAGCTTATGGGAAAGGAACTCCTTAAAACCATGCGGGCTGCTTCAAGCTTTTTTTACCGATAGGATTTTTAAGCCGAAAAGGATAGAAAAGACTGCCAGGCATGCAATTTTGGCAAAAACGGGAATAGGAAGAAATGCGAGCGTCAGGCAACCGATCGACAGCCATATCGTCGGAGAGATGAACCAAAAGCGGAATGCAAACATACCCGAAGCCTTTGCGGCGCCGATCATGCCGATGGCATAGGCAACGGAAGTCATCAGGGCAATAATTGACAAAGTTAAAAAAATGTCGTGCGAACCCCTTGCGTTTGCCGTCAAAATATTTCCACCGATATTGACCGCTGCGGCAACATAAATTATTGCACAAAGGGTCCAACTTCTTTTTTGGGCAATCAGCGCTGCGCTTGATAGGTAAAAAACAATTTTAAAGAAATACGCGAGCGTCAGCGGGCCAATGAGCACGGCGACCTCATGGTATTGTTTTGCCACAAATTCTTTTCCGGCAATTTTCAGGGAAACCAACATCGGGAGGGCAATTATTAAAAACGAAATTGCAACGGCAAAGGCAACGATCAATCGTTTGCCGAAACGACGCATATCCTCATCGATTTTAAAGTTGCTTTTCGATGTAATCTTCAAAAAATAGGGGAACCACATGCCGTTGAATGCCTCGGCAAAAAATGAAGCAGCTACAACGATTTTTGCCGCAGCGGCATAAAAACCGTTCGCACCATTTCCCAGAATCGATGAAATGACATATCGGTCCGATACGTCGATGCTTACAACGCCGAAGGCGACTATGGTTAATGGTACACCCGTATGAAGGAGCGGCTTAAGATGAGAAAAAGAGAAGCGATACGGTAAAAATTTGTCAAAAATCATACAGACGATGAATTCGAGAAAAGTGGCCGCGGATTCTGCAATAATTATTGCCGAAATGCCGTTCTTGCCCCCCTTGACAACGATAATTAAAATCACGGCCATTGCCGAAACCCTAATGATTTTCGCAGTATTGAATCCGGTTATGTTTCCATGAAGCCGGAGAGAAACCTTAGGAATTGCGCTTAAAATATCCGATGAAATGTACAGAATAAGCCAATATGTCAGCCCGCTCAATGAGGATTTTAAAGACCCGAATTGCGCTATTCCATTAAAAACCATGCCGCAAAAAATACAGGTGAAAACAAGAAAAAAGAACGCGGAATCTTTTTCAGGGAGCCTATTCTCGGTTTTTTTCTCCCCGAGTTTTATCATGATTGCCGACGGAATTCCAAGAGGAATAAAAACATTTGCAAGCATAAGCGATGTGGTCAAAACAGCGTAAAACCCGAATTCGGCAGGCGATAAAATTCTTGTATAAAGAGCCATAAGAGAGAATCGGACGAGCGCGACAACGATATCTGCAGATCCGTAAAGGACACTGCCTTTTATAACATGGCTGAACCGAGGAATAAGAGCTTCCTGCATGCGAAGAAAATCCCGTAAAAAGTTTTGACAGCATCGATATCGTTACCGAATAAAATAACAACAGCCCGGAGCATTCGGCCAAAAGAACTATTTAAGAGAGTATTCCGTATTATTTTATGTGATCGGTGTTTCAACGAGACAGGTAATATAAAACGTATTATATGAAAAATGCCGGAATACAGACTTCTATAAAGGTGATAACTGCTGCGTTGCTGTGGCTTGTCGTTTTCTGCTCCTACAATCCGTTTGATCCGCATACCGCAAAGTATTCGGTGAATCTTGAATCCGGCGGGAATGGAAAAGCCTATGTGATTTCTGCATGGACCAAAATTCCTGCAGGCGCAAAAGTTACCCTGATTGCACAACCCGATTCGGGGTATGTTTTCATCGGGTTCTTCGGAGACGTCAATAGTACCGAAAATCCGTTCGATATGGTTGTACTTGCCAACCAGACCGTAACCGCACGATTTGCAAAGAAACCGAATTCCTCAATGGTTCCGATCCTTTCGGCAGGGAAAAAATTCCTTATGGGCTCCACATCATCATTGTCGCAAAGCAATGAGCGCAACGTTCACACCGTAGGTTTCGATTATAATTATTTCATGGCCGCTTGCGAAGCCACACAGGGCGAGTTTCGCCGTCTTATGGGCAAAAATCCATCGGTCGACAATGCATTGCAGGGGACCGTGGGTATCGGAGACAGTTTTCCGGTTACATACGTTTCCTGGTACGATGCGGTTCTTTTTTGCAATGCAAAAAGCAAGGCAGAGGGCTACGACACCGTATATTCTTTTAGCGCATTATGCGGTGCAACCCAAAATTGTCCGTATGTCCTGGAAAATATAGCAACCCATTATGAGAGAATGGGGTATCGCCTGCCGACAGAGGCAGAATGGGAATTCGCCGCCCGCGCAGGCAGTTCAACGGATTTTTTATGGGGAAACGCCGATGCGCCGTCATCGGTTGTAAATAAAAATGCCTGGTACGGACAGAATTCCGGCGCAAAAAGTCATCCGGTAGGTCAACTAAGCCCGAATGCCTTCGGACTTTGGGACATGGCCGGCAATGTATCGGAATTTGTGAACGATTGGCTCGATGTTTACGGTACCGCGCCGCAAACTAATCCTATCGGGCCGGTTGCACTTGCCACGGAAACGTACGAAGCAAGCTGGCAAAGACCGATCCGAGGAGGGTGCTTTGAACTTGGGGAATCGTATTTGCGGAGCAGCAGCCGTAGTGAGCCGTATCCCATGCCTTCTCGGACCGTGAATAGACACGTCGGTTTCAGAATCGCCATGGGTGTATTCTTCCCCGATAGTACCGCGAAGGGGGCAACGGCACAGTCGGATTTCCTCGGCATAACGGTAAGGGGCGAAAAATCCGGGCTTATTTCGTTTGCCAAGACATCGCGCATCAAAATTGCGTTTGTCAAAGATAACGGGTATTCTCGAAAATTGTGTTTTGTCGATTTTACCCAGCCATCCGTATCGGTCAGGGTTTTGCAGGATTCAATACCGGCCTATTCGCCGTCGATTTCTCCGAACGGATCATATGTCGCATACGGATCGCAAAGCATCGGCTTTAGAGGACCGTCCACAACGACGGTTCGGCCTCTTGACGATTCGTCGCATCAGCGTCTTTGCACGCTGGGTGACGCGGCCTATTTGCCCACGTGGTGGGTAGATACGTTGGCTCCCGATACTTTTATCGTTTATACTTCGGCGGCATCGATGAATAACCTGCCCGCGTGGAAACATGAAAAAACCCAAATGCGTAAAGTATCGGCACTTTCCTTTTTGTCAAATTCCATAACACTTGCGGACTCGGGATCGTTTCCGGCCGGAATGTCGAGGAACGCCGAATACCTTGCCAGCGGCTATCCGAATGCCTACTTATACGATCGCAAATTCAACGACCTGATACGGTTTTTCATTCCTCCGTTTTCCGGTCGCGACGATACGGCGCAGGTATGTAACGTATCGATTTCACCGGGGCAACAACGGCCCGACGAATTGCTGTTTCTTGATTTTGGCTATAATAAAACGAGCACGCTGGTGGGCAAACCGTACGGCTTTCATTCAATTTTGTTCCGTCAGAATTCGGTGATGCAGGGGGCCGGAAAGGTTTTACAGTGGTATGAAGTGCCCAAGGAATTTACCGAGTGGGACGATGTTCGCTGGTCCAATCATCCCGATTTTGCCGTTGCCATCGCAAAGAACAGTTCAAACGGCGCGCTTGCATCGATACTCTGCATCAACTTGAAGGATTCGACGTATTTGGAGATTGCGGTAGGAGAAGGCCTGTCTGCGCCTTGTTTATGGATAGATCCTGGCGAAAATTCCGAAGCTCCCGATCCGTATCACAGCTTTGCCAAATACGATGTCATTGTCCGGGCATATACCCAGACCATTTTAACCGAGAAAATGAAGGCGTTTTGGGCAAATCATTCGGACATAACGCTCGGGATAGTCGGCAGCTCGCCCACAGTATACGGGGTCGATCCAAAGAATATGCCGTCGTTTCGGGGCATCAATATGGCGACGCTCATGGGCGAACATTTGCTGAGCGAAACGCTGTCGTTCAATTATTTACTGACGCAAGCGCCGAAACTCAAAGCAGTGATAATGGGACTTGATCCGGGGTTTTTAAACACGGATTATTATCCCAACAGCCCGTTTTTAAACGGGCTTTACGAAAGTGAAGGCTATCAATTCGACATGAAAAACGGTTTTTGGAAAACGGGAATTCCGGCGGGCGTCGCCAATAAAATTGCCGCATTCGGCGCTTCTTCATGGCCGGATTTCGATTCGACGGGATTTCCAAAACAGAACATAGCCGGATCGTGGGGTACGCCGCTTATCGAAAAACCCGATTATGCATTTACCGATACGTTCGTGCAGGTCAACTTGGCAGGTATTTCGGCGTTGGGAGATTCCCTTGCGTCTTTGGGCAAGCTGCTGTGTGTCGTGGAATATCCCGAAAATCCCGCATACCAGACGACGAATTCGGTCGGCAGATACGGCCCGTCCCAAACAACGTATGCAAAAATCGCGGCATATCTTCACTCAATAGAAAACAGAAATCCTTATTTCCATTTTTATGATGCCAATAATTACGGAAACCACGATTACGCCGACTCCGACGCCATGGATGCCAATCACCTTGGTTTCGCAGGAGCTCAAAAGCTTTCCCATCGCCTCGACAGCCTGCTGTCGCACTTCGTTAAATAAAAAAGATAGCATTTCTTGATCTGCATCAAGGATGCAGCCTACCGTTAAAGCGATATTTATATCAGGACAAAAAAGTTCACATTAAAAAGGGGCCTTATGAAACGAACTATAATAAAAATCGATGATCAAAAATGCAACGGCTGCGGCCAGTGTATGCCGAATTGCCCGGAAGGTGCATTGCAACTCATAGACGGCAAAGCCCGACTGATCAGCGATTTGTTTTGCGACGGCTTGGGCGCATGCATCGGCCATTGCCCGGTGGATGCAATAACGACCGAAGAACGCGAAGCCGAAGCATACGATGAAAAACGGGTCATGGAAAATATCGTTTTGCAAGGTGCCACTGTTATTGCAGCGCATCTCGATCATTTAAAAAGCCATAATCAAACGCAATTTTACAATGAAGCCGTTTCCGTATTAAGCGAGAAAAATATCACGTTACCAGAAAACAAGGAGGAACATATGCATGATCATCAAGGTTGTCCGGGGGCCGCATTCCGGTCGCTTGCTAAAACAGAAACACAGACCGTTGACGATAGCCAAGCTCGTCCGTCCCACCTTACCCATTGGCCGGTACAATTGCATTTGATGTCGCCGATGTCGCCGTCCTACGCAGCCGCCGATGTGGTGTTGTCTGCCGACTGCGTGGCATACACCTATGCCGATTTTCATAAAGACTGGCTCAAAGGAAAATCGCTGGCAATAGCATGCCCCAAACTCGACGACGGGCAGGAGTCGTACCTGGAAAAAGTCACGGCCCTTATCGACGAAGCGAAAATAAACACGCTCACGGTTTTAACGATGGAAGTGCCGTGCTGCCGGGGATTACTTGCTATAGCGCAAAAGGCGGCTTCGATTGCCAAACGCAAAATACCCATCAAGTCGGTCGTGATCGGCATCAAGGGCAATAAACAAAGCGAAGAATGGGTTTAAAAAAGAGGATTTCGACGTTAGGTAACGATAGAATTATTAAAAATTATTTCACTTCTATGAAAGGCGTATAAAATGGGAATGTTTTGTTATCAATGTGAGCAAACTGTTGGCGGAAAAGGATGCACGACGATGGGCGTATGCGGAAAACACCCCGACGTGGCGGCACTTTTGGATGTTATGATCCATCAATTGAAAGGACTCGGGTATTGCGCTCATCTGGCCCGGCTGGCGGGTACCGTCGACAGTGAGGTAAACCGCTTTACGCTTGAGGCCCTGTTTTCCACGGTTACCAATGTGGACTTCGATCCGGAATTACTGATGACCTATATCAACAAAGGGGAAAATCTCCGTCAGAAAATGCTCGGCGTGCTTACTGCGCAACAGCGCTCGGACGCGCCGGACGCGGCACATTTCAAACCCGGAAAAACCGCCCAGGAATGCGTCAACCAGGCGTCGGAATTGACAATACTTAATTTTAACGACAATCCCGACATCCGTTCGCTGGAACATTTGTTGCTGTACGGGCTCATGGGCCTTGCCGCATATGCGCATCATGCGGCAGTGTTGGGCAAGCACGACGATTCGATTTTTGCCTATATCCATAGGGCGCTTTCTGCGCTCTGCCAAGCCAATCCGGGAATGGACGAATTGATTGCGCTGGTCATGGAATGCGGAACGGTCAATATCCGTTGCATGCAAATATTGGACGAAGCGCATACTTCCCGCTATGGAAATCCTGAGCCCACGACGGTTTCAACAGGTACCAAATACGGTCCGGCAATCGTTGTTTCCGGACACGACCTTCTTGATTTGGAAGAATTGCTCAAACAAACCGACGGAAAAGGCGTCAATGTTTATACCCATGGTGAAATGCTCCCCGCACATGGATATCCGAATTTACGAAAGTACAAACATCTTGCCGGTCATTTCGGTACCGCCTGGCAGAATCAGCAAAAAGAATTCGATAATGTGGGAGCTGCTTTCGTGTTCACCACAAACTGCATTCAAAAACCCCGCGACAGTTATAAGGAAAACGTATTCACCTTGAATATGGTGGGATGGCCGGGCGTAAAGCACATTGAAAATCGTGATTTTACACAGGTAATTGAAAAAGCGCTGGAACTCGGCGGTCTCGAGGAAAAAGCGGGCGGGACCATGACAACCGGTTTTGGCCACGAAGCAGTGCTAAAAAATGCCGGGGCCATTGTCGATGCCGTCAAGAGCGGCGCAATAAAAAGATTTTTCCTCATCGGCGGATGCGACGGCGCAAAACCGGGGCGGAACTATTATACCGACATGGCACAAACCCTTCCCAAGGATTGCGTAATCCTGACGCTGGCATGCGGAAAATTCAGATTCAACTCGCTGGATTTCGGGACAATCGGCGGCATTCCGCGATTACTTGATATAGGACAATGCAACGATGCTTATTCCGCGGTCGTGATTGCGCAAGCCTTGGCGGCGGCGTTCGATTGCACGGTCAACGACTTGCCTTTGTCAATGATATTGTCCTGGTACGAGCAGAAGGCGGTAGTGGTCCTTCTGTCCTTGTTGTCGCTCGGCATTAAGGGCATTCGGCTCGGCCCCTCGCTGCCGGCATTTATCTCTCCAAACATTTTATCGTTTTTGGTAGAGAAATTCGACATCAAGCCGATTGCGACGGTTCAGGAAGATTTGAAAGCGATTCTTTCATAACAGGTCATTGTGTATATTCTCAAAGGGTATCGGCGATATGGCGCCGGGCCCTTTGGCTGTTATTTTAAGCGAAAGGATTTGTCCATGAAAGCATTAGTCAAAAAAGACGTTTGTATCGGATGCGGTCTTTGCGTGGATATTTGTCCCGAGGTGTTTGTCATGAATGCCGATAATATCGCCGAAACGACTCAAGAGCGGGTCGGGGCCGAAATCAAAGACAAATGCCGCGATGCAGCCACGAACTGTCCGGTAGAGGCGATCGTTATTGAAGAGTAAAAAAAACGCAGACCATTTCCTGTTTTATGCCGACACGATTGAGAAAGACGTCGCCTATCTTGACAATGAAGAGGGCCGACATGCGATGGCCGTGCTTCGGTTTTGCGCCGGAGATCAAATCCGGGTGACCGACGGAAAAGGGTCTGTTTACGAATGCACAATCGCGGAAAAATCGGCCGACCGCGTTTCGGTTACGGTTCATAATGCGCTCATCGTAAAAAAGCCCGAAACCGAAATAAACATGTATGTCGGACTCTGCGATAAAGACAAATTCGAGGATCTGACAGAACAATGCAGCGCTTTGGGGGCACGGAAAATAACCCCTCTCATTTGCCGGTATTGCCAAAATCCCTGGTGGCAGCAATGGGACAAACACTCGGCCCGCATTCGAAAAAAACTTATCGCCGGAATCAAACAATCGCATAATCCTTGGTTGACGCAATGTGAATCACCGATTGGGTTTGCCGAGGCGCTTTGCCTCGACGAGAAGTCGTTTTTGTTGTTTGCGGACGCTGATGGAACCCCTCTTCTTGCCCTGTCGAACCGCATAGTGCAATCGACTGCACCCGCAATCTCCTGCTATATCGGACCGCCCGGCGGATTCTGCGACGAGGAAATTTCCTCTTTGCAAAAATTCGGTATCCCGGTTTCCTTGTCTGCTTTCCGGTTACGAACCGAATTAGCGGCAGCCGTCATGTGCGGTACCGCGGCAATGATGGCAAACGCCAATCCACGCGTAGTATAGGCGACGAGGAAACGGGTCAAATTTTCAATGATAACCCAAAATAGACGATGTTGCCGAACAGCGTTTCTCTATAGGTCAATGCGGTAAGCGGAAAATCATCCTGAATATCGTAAGAGACCGGGTACAGATACCGAAAGGAATAGCCGGCCGACAGGGCAAATTGCTTTGAAATGTTGAAATCGCAACCGATGCCGACCAAGGCATGAAAAGACAGCGAAACGTTGCTTTCATAATTTCGGTCGGTATACAGTATTTCCTGCGATTGGTTTTGCAGGAAAAATGTTTGTTCTCGCACCCACACGACATTGCAGCCGCAGCCGATCGAGGTGAAAACGTCAACGTTTTGCATATGCCAGAGACAAAAATGCAATTGCGGTTCCAATGCGGCATGATAATAATCATGTTGCACTAATGCTGTTTCCGCGGTAAACAGAGTATCGTCTCCAACGGAACCGGCATCAAGTACAATACCGAGTTGCAATCGAAGAACTTTTGAAATCCCGAATTGCATCCCGCCGCATAATCCATAAGAGAAAAACGGTTTTCTTGCAATAGCAACGCTCTTTTGCGCATCCGGTAAATCGATATGCCCGTCGCGGAGCGAATACGTCAGCAATGGTTGTATAAACACGGTCCGTGATTCAAAAATAGATACTGGTGTTTTATCCTGGGCAAATGATTGGCCCGATAACAGGCATACAATAAAAAGCGGAATTGAATAGCGCATAGAGACAAAATACTTTGTGAAATAGGCGGTTTCGGAAAAGATAGCAATAAATAAAAAAGTTTTCTCAAATAAGGTAAGTGGTTGAGGTTTTACCCCATATGAGCTATTTTAACTGCTTGCAAATAACATTTTCCAGAGAAAGAATACATGAAAGGCCCTAAAATATATTTGCGCATGCTTTCATACATGCGTTCCCAATTTCCACTCCTTCTCACGTCCGTAGGATTATCTTTTGTCATCGTTTCGCTCGACGGCGCATCGATGTGGTTTCTTGGAACACTGCCCCAGATTTTATTCAATGCGCATGCCCAAGTGCCCCAATGGACCGCCTTCTCCATTAAAAACATAAATGCCTGGCTTAAATTCTGGACTTATTCCCTGGTCTACGGCGGCACGTTAGGGTCTCCGCTTATGGTTACCTGCATTTTAGTGGGTGTAACATTTTCTATAAAAAACATTATACAATACACCAATAAGCTGATCTCTATCACTATACACTCCACCGTTGTTCAGGGAATACGGGATACCACGTACCACCATTTGATGCGGTTGCCGGTCACCTATTTCGACAAAACAGAATCGGGCCGCATCGTATCCATGGTCGTTAACGATATCGCCCAGATAAACAATTCAATCACAACCACATTGTCCAGTCTTATTCTTGAACCAATGAGACTTGTCTTGTTTATCGGAATCATGCTTGCAATCAATGCAAAATTGGCGCTTTTTGTGTTTGTGCTTTATCCTGTTCTCGGCGTTATTATCGGCTGGATCGGCAAGAGCATTCGCAGGCGAAGCAACAGGGAACTTCAGAGTTTTTCAGACCTTATTTCCGTAATTTCCGAGACAATGATCGGGATCCGCGTTATTAAGATGTTCAGGGTAGAAACAAAAGAAACAAACCGATTCAAGGACGCCAATCTTGCTTATAAGAACCGCTATATCCGTTCCGAGCAAATGCGAAGCCTTGCCTCGCCGATTACGGAAACATTGTCCATGTATCTTGTGGCATTCCTGCTGTTTTTCGGCGGAAGCCTGGCATTAAGCGGCACTGCGGGATTTTCGGGAGAGGATTTTGTCAGGTTCCTTATTCTTCTGGTCGCGTCCTATCAGCCCTTAAAGGCATTGGCAGGCATAAATAGCTCTATACAAACAGGAATGGCCGCTGCCGAAAGGGTCTTTGCAAATCTCGATCTTCCCGTCGAGCGCGATGTCGGAACGGAAAAAGACCTTGGGCAAATAGCGTTTAACGAATCGGTAGAGTTCGCTCATGTCAATTTCGCCTATCCCGGATGTGCCGAGACGGTGCTGCATGACGTTTCCCTTCATGTTCCAAAGGGCCGCGTCGTAGCGCTTGTGGGGTCTTCCGGCGCGGGAAAATCAACGGTTCTCGATTTATTGCCGCGTTTCTACGATCCAACTTCCGGGGCGATTCTGGTTGACGGGGTCGATGTGGCAAAGGCGAGTTTGCCTTCGCTTCGTTCACTGTTCGGAATAGTGTCTCAGGATAATGTGTTGTTCAACAGCAGTGTGAGCGCGAATATCGGTTTTACCGACGTTATACCCGATCCGTCGAGGGTGCAGGCAGCAGCCGCAGCAGCAAACGCTTTGGAATTTATTGAAAAATTGCCTCTGGGTTTTGACACGATCATCGGCGAAAGAGGCGTCACGCTATCGGGAGGTCAACGCCAAAGGCTTGCCATTGCACGAGCATTGTACCGCGATGCGCCGATCCTTATTCTCGATGAGGCGACGTCGTCTCTCGATACCGAAAGCGAGAAGCTTGTTCAGGAGGCAATAGACCATTTGATGAAAGATAGGACGTGTATCGTCGTCGCGCACCGTCTTTCAACGGTCCGGCATGCCGACCGCATCGTCGTTTTGGACAAAGGTAAAATCATCGAGCAAGGAACGCATCAGGAGCTTTATTCGGCAAACGGACGATATAAAACCCTTTACGATATACAGTTTGCCCAAAATTCGGAACGTGCATGATCCGTGTTCTTTTTGATCATCAGGCCTTTCTCATCCAGGGCATCGGAGGCATATCGAGATATTTTGCCAATCTTATGCAGACGTTTTCTTCGGGCAATGCGGTCAAACCGTTTCATTCCGCAATTTTGTCAAGAAACGTCTACGGGCCGATGCTTCCGTCACCCCGTCCTCTTCGTCTGCTTAAAAGCCGCAGTATTTCCGGATACATCGATTCGTTTGCTGCCCAATGCATAATCGCATTGGGCAATATGGACGTCTTCCACCCGACGTATTACGGGTCCGAAGGACTTTCGTTTTCGCAAAAACTGCCCATGGTACTTACCATATACGATATGATACACGAATTGTTCCCCGAATTGATAAAAAACGATACCGCGACAATTCCGAATAAGAAGGCCGCAGCCTTGGCTGCAAATCGGATCATCGCTATTTCTCAAACAACCAAAAATGACATCGTCCGCATCCTCGGGATATCGCCGGATAAAATCGATGTGGTTCATCTTGCGACATCTTTTTCTGAAAAAACCGCATCAGCTTGCCTCCCCTTTATTTCAGGCTCGTATATTTTATATGTCGGGACCAGGAGCTCGCACAAAAATTTTGATTCGCTGATACGGGCGCTTGCACTTATGGATAAAGCTCGCCGTCCCAAACTTGTATGCGCCGGCGGCGGGGTTTTGACGACAAATGAATCTCGGGGACTAAAGGAATTGGGATTGATACAGGAGGTCGCAGTAATACCTGATGTCAATGACTCGGAACTTGCCGCTTTGTATTGCAATGCGAGGGCTTTTGTCTTTCCGTCGCGATACGAAGGCTTCGGACTTCCTATTTTAGAAGCGTTTGCCTGCAATTGCCCGGTTATTGCCGCACAAGCCGGTTCCATACCCGAAATTGCCGCAGACGCAGCGCTTTATTTTGGGCCCGACGACATTCAGGGAATTGCCGATTGCATCGATCGTATTACCCATGACAACGACGTGGCGAAAAAGTTAAAACTGGCAGGGACGATCCGAAATGCGGATTTCTCATGGCAAAAAACAGCGGAACAAACCCATGAAACGTATAAACGGGCAATGTGCAATAAGCAAAATCGGTCTAAAAGGATGGCGTTTTGATTACACTTGTCTATAATTATTTTCGGCATTCGGATCCTGCGCGCGCCCAGGAGATCGACGCTTGCTTTGCGGCAAACATGGCAAACAGCGCATTAGACAAAATCGTGATTGTGGTGGAAAGTCAATCGATCCTGCCGGATCTGCCGCTTCTGGACGCGGATATCGTCGTTTCGAGCGGGCGTCCGACCTACGGGGAATTGTTCGATGCCGCAAAGAAATTCCGGGACGGCGTATGCGTCACGATGAATAGCGATTGCTTTTTGGATACCGGCGACACGAAAAAGCTCGCTGCAATAAAAGAAAAAGAATTTGTCGCGCTGCTTCGGACCGAAATTAAAAGTGCGATCCCGTTAAAGGTCGATTTTTTCCGTAACAGGGCATCGCGAAAAAAGCATGAAAAAGATATGCAGGATTGCTGGGCCTTCAAAGGGGATTTGCCGAAGGGACTAAATCTTGATTTTTGCATGGGAACTCCGGGATGCGACAACCGACTGGCCCAAGAATTCCACCAGGCGGGATATACGGTTATAAACCCCTTTAAAGACATTCGTTTATATCATTTACATCGCAGCCAAAGCCGGCCCTATTCCGAGGCGGATCGCGTTACAGGACCTTATTATTTCCCTGTGTCAACACCGAAAGGCTGGCTGAGCATATGACAAAAACAGCCAAAGGGGAAAAAATGGATGCCTGCGGAAAAAAACTTTCGATCGTCACGGCCATTCACAATCAAATCGAATACAATAAATTGTTTCTCGAATTGCTCGAGAAACATACCGAATTGCCCTATGAGCTCATCATAATAGACAATGCCTCGTCCGACGGCTCCGCCAAGTTGTTCGAAGATCACGGGGCCGTGGTTCTTAAAAATAAAGAAAATCTTTGTTATGCCTGTTCGCAAAACCAGGGGTTGAAAATAGCTACGGCTCCCGTTGTGGCATTCCTCAATAACGATATTTGCGTGTCCCAACACTGGGACACGAAATTGCTGCGGCATATGGATTCCTACGGGCTCGACGCCATTTCGCCCTGCGGCATCGAAACCATGGAAAGCGAAAAGGCAACCAGGGCTATGATGCGCCGATGGCGCAGAATCAATGTGAAGCAAAGACTTCGTGTTGCCTCGAAGATTCCGTATTCGTCAAAAGATCTGATGTCTCTTGTCGATACGATGTACGGTATTTGGGAGACCTATACCCGCATCCGCACCAAAGCGTTTGCGAATTTTTTGTACCCGGGCATCTCGGGAAATTGCGTTGTCGTAAAAAGGGACGTTTTTTCAAAAATAGGACCATGGAATACTGCCGTCGGCGCATCGGATTGGGATCTGCAGCTGCGTCTTGTCAAAAGACAATATGAAGTCGGGGATGTAAAACAATGCATGGTAAGCTGCGATGTTTTTGTCCATCATTTCATACGCGCGACATTTCGCACGGTGAAATCAACCACGATCAGGGGTTGCGGTCATGTTCCGCGGGAAATTGCCGAGGTGTATCCGAAATCAGACCTTAGGTATCTGCAACGGCCCAAAGTTTCATTGATCATTGCGGTACATAACAAGCCTGAGTTCCTGGAACGGATCTTCGTCAGCCTGACAAATCAGACGCTTCGGGATTTTGAAGTCGTCGTTGCCGACGACGGGTCGAACGATTCAATCGCAAAACTCATTGCGCAGTGGAACGGTTCATTTACATATCCGATATCCCATGTGCGGCAGGAACACAACGGGTTTCGGAAAACCTTAATCGCAAATAAAGCCGTTATCAAAGCGCGAAGCGAATATCTTTGTTTTATCGACGGCGATTGTATTTTACATCATAGGTTTTTGCAGGACCATATCAATACTTGTAAGGTCGGCACCGTATTATCTGGTAGAAGGGTCATGTTTTCGGAAGCTCTAACAAAGAATATCACGCTTGATGATGTGAGGAATAAAAAGATCGAGAAACCTTCGTATTGGCTCAGAATGGCGGAACCAGGCAGCGTGAAACACGGTCTACGCCTTCCGGTCGTATCGTCGATCGAGGATGCGTGGAAAAAGTCCAAGAATTATTGCATTTTAGGGAGCAATTTCTCGGTTTTTAAGGGCGATTATTACCGAATAAACGGATATGAGGAGGCTATTGTCGGCCGGGGATTGGAAGACAATAATCTTTCAAACAGGTTTAAGAAAGCTGGTATACGGATAAGGACAGTGGCTCGAAAAGCCATACAATATCATATGTTTCATTCTTTTAAGCCGGTTCCCCACAGTAAAGAGGTTATAAAGGAATGGGGAACGCCGAAGGATCCATGGGCAACCAGAGGGATCCTTCAGTCGGGGTCTAATAACATATAGTAAAGGAGGGGCTATGAGGGCAAATACGGTAAAAGCGTTGCTTGTACTTTCTGCTATCCTTTTTGGATATAGGGCTGGCTTCTGTGAAGATTGGGCTACCAGTCAGGGGAGTTGCTATGAAAAAGGGGAGAAAATCATTGATGCGGGCATACCGTTTCCTTTTTTTCAAGTAGGAGTGCACGGCGCATTCGATTATGGGTTTCATGACGCCATATCGGGCGGCGGAGGCATCGGGTTTAAACATAACTATTGGTGGGGAGAAAATTACTTGACATTTGTAGGTAGGGCAGCTTTTCATCCGTTCAATTTAAAAGTTTTGCACGACAAAATCAAAGTCAGGGATATCTTCGACGTTTATGCCGGCCCGACGTTTTATTTTGGCCCTGGCCTGGGGAACTTTCCCGAATGGGGCATCCGTGAATTTATCGGCGCACGCTGGTTCTTTGCCCCTAAAATGGCGTTGGTATTGGAAGATTGCCCGGGTTTCGGATACCTCGATGTCGGAATGTCTTTTAAATTGTAAAGAGAAATTCCCATGCCAAAAGGTTAAACGTTTTTTAAAAGGGTATAATTTTTAAAACCGCCGATTTGTTTTCCCCGTAAAAAAGTGTTTTCAAGAAAGGTCAATACCCGGTATTTAAGTTTGTCGTGATGATATCGGGTATTGTCTTTTCCGTTATAGGTCAAAAGGTTTTTCCAGTCCATATTTTGTATTCTTTCATGAAGGACTGCCGGATGGGTGCCGGTGAAAACCCGTCTTTTGTTTAAGGGGCCGTAATCGAAAAAGTCGCCCGTTTTTTCATACAATTTCTTTGTTTCTTCTGCGCCGCGATACGTAGTTTCGATTTCCACATTTCGCTTCTGCATAAGCACCGGACTTCGAACATAGCCGTAATGAAACATTTCCGCGTTTGCATAGGCGACACGAAGTTTCTCTTTGTTTCGTAAAAAAGATTGCGCGTCGCCGAACGATGAAACGCCGATACGGTTCCGCACGATACGGATCTCGAACGGATACCAGGCATGGCCGGCCTGATAATGGTCGTAATCTCCCCAAAAATGACGGAATCCGAACAGTAGACCTTCGACGGATTCGTTATTGTAAAACAAATCGCATCTCTTCGCGACAATGTCGAGGTATTTTTCGTGCAAAACCTCGTCGGCCTGAATGTAGAAACACCAATCGCCGGTGCAAGCGTTGAGGGCGATATTGGTTTGCTGGCTGTAAATCTCGTTTTTCAATGTTTCCCGATCGGTCCATTCGGTGTCTATGATACGGATCTTTGGGGAATTGATTCCTTCGACAAGGTTTCGAGTTCTATCTCCTTCGTCGCCTTTACCAATCGCAATAACGAATTCGTCGCAAACCGGCAGAACGGATTGTATGGATTCGGCAATGGGGTAACCGAGTTTATCGGTGTTTCGGGCAAATGAAAAACCGCTTATTTTCATAGTTGCTTCACCCTGCCTTTGGCAAGTTTTGTCTTAAATGCCCATAAAGAATCCGACCCTTGAATGCTGATCCTCTTTATCTCAAACAAATCTTTAAGCGGGAGCCGGTTTACCCTGTTGCCGATACGAAAACCCATACAAACGCCATGATGCAAAAACGAAGAAATCATTTGGTTGTAAACAGCTTTGTCTTTTGGCCTGCCTCCGTAGGGATATGCCAATGCCGGGAGAAAGGGGATGTCTTGCGTTTTCAATGTCTCTATGCATTGGGCGATATCAGTGTCAAGCTGCTCGGCCGTGATAGTGCCGTAATGTTTATGGTCATAGGAATGGAGGCCAAGTTCCACAATGCCGTTATCCAGACTTTTCAATTGTTCGGCCGACATAAGCGGCTCCTTGACAATGTCCCACCAGTTCGTTTTCCCTATGCCCGCGCTGGGAATGAAAAAGACGGCTTTATGGCCGTATTTTTTAAGCAACGGATATGCAAGAGTCAAATTATTGACATATCCGTCGTCAAAGGTGATCATAACGGGCTTGGACGGTAAGGAAACGCCGTTTTTGACCGAGTCGAAAAGCTGAGTCAAAGAAATCGAGTGATAGTTTTTTTGACAGAGATATTGTAATTGCCGTTCAAAGGTTTTAGGTGCAATGGTGATGGTATCATTTACTTGTTCCGATACTTTATGATACAAAAGAACCGGCAGGCCATTTGTCGGCGGAAGTAAAAAACCGTATCTGAGGACAAAAAATAGAATAATGACGAGGCATAGAAACGCAAAAACAAATATCATGACGATAGTTCCTCAATCGATTTGATATCATGATTTCTGCGCATTTCCTGTAACTTGACAAATTTTACAACCGGGTAAAAGGAAGAAAGCATTGACCATACAAACCCGGGATAACCGTCCAAAAAGCAACCTTTAAAAAGATAAATTTTTAAAAATGTCAGCGGAAACCTCGCGTATACGTTGCACATTGCGAATTTCCGGTTTTTTTGAAACAGGGATTGGGCCGAAGCAGTCGTATAATCGTTGAATTTGGAAAAATAATCGTGAATGCTCGAATAACTGTCATGTAAAAGATCATTTACAAGCTTTCCGGTTTTTCCGCTTACCGAAGCGCTTTCATGAACGAAATTCATGTTATAGTTGCCAAAACCTTTGTGAAAAAGCCTCAAATGCGCTTTTTTATATTCGCCGCCGTGTTTTAAAACCCTGCCCAGGAAGATAAGGGAAATCGGAACATAATACCCGTTACAATCGCCCATGTTGTTTTTCATGAGGGTTTTGATTTCGGCCCTCAGGGAGGCGGAAGCGACTTCATCCGCATCCACCACGAAAACCCAATCGTTTTTTGCAAGAGAAATGGCGTGCCGTTTTTGCGGACCGTATCCGTCCCATGGATGCTTGGTAAATCGCACGTTGAATTTTTTGCAGATTTCCTCGGTATTGTCGGTGCTTCCGGAATCGACAACGACTATTTCGTCGCAAAAGTCAAGGGCTTCGAGCGTTGCGGCGATTCTTTTTTCTTCGTTATAGGTAATTATGACGGCGCTGAGTTTAACCATGGACTGTCGAATACACTTCCAATGTCTTATCGGTGATGAGGTTTGTCGAAAAAATGTCCTTGGCCCGGGCCGCGCAATGCGCCGCCTCTTTCAGGGCTGGCTGATAATTGTCTATCATATGTAAAAGAGCCGTGCCGAATCCGTCGTAGTCGCCGCGCCGGACCAAATGCCATCGTTCCGGGAACAAATCCCGCGTACCCTCGGCATCAACCGCAACCGCCGGTATGCCTCGAATCACCGCATCAAGAAGTGCGGAGCCTAAACCTTCTTGTATCGAGGTCGAAATATACGCGTCGAAAGCGCTGTAAAATTGTACTGCATTATCAAGGGGGCCGGTTAAAATAAGGCTTTCCGGTATTGTCTGCCTTTTCTTTTTGTTCTCGGTGTAAGGACCTATGCAAACCAGTTTCGCATTGTCTTTTTCCGCCTCCAGCCTGCTTGCACAATAGTAGACAAGCGTAAAATCTTTTTCGCGGGTAAAATGCGCGACGGTACCCACCACAAAGTCGTCCGGCGAAAGTCCCAGTCTTTTTCTTGCTTCCGATCGAGGGAGCATGGTTGCGCCAAGATCGACACCGTCGCCGACAATGAATACCCGCGACGAAGGTATCAATGCGGTGCATTTTTCGGCAACAGCTTCCGAAACGGCGATAACCGCGGCGCAGGAGGATATCTTCTTTTTGGATATCGGCGAAGAAGCCATCGGAAACATGACTCGACGGGTATAGACCACCGGAATGCCGAGTAATGCTCCGGCCGCGCTGCCGTGCGTAAGTGAATGAGAATCGTGGCAATGGATAATAGACGGTTTGGCAATTTTACAGATGCGAATAAAGTTGAACAAGGCCGCAATGTCCCATTCGCCAAGCCACTGTATGGCAATTTTGTCTTCGGTCTTATACGCTGCGAGCTCTCCGCCTTTACGGCACACGATAGTGCTTTTTATACCGCGTTTGTGCAGCCCAGTATGCAATAAGAGAACTTGACGTTCGCCGCCCCTCATCGATTTTCCGGTGGAAAAATGGAGAATGGATTGCTTCTGGATTTTATGCGACATAATCGCTATCTTGGAAATAAGGTTGTTATCTTTGGGATATTCGACTTTAATCCGTTGCTTCCCCCTTCGCCATTGCTTCGGAGGACAAGTCGCAATCGGATAGTTTTAGTGTGATAAATTATATATAATTACTAAATATATATGAAAGATAAAATGAAATTAATTCCTGCAGGTATTAAATCGTGTGATCACAAGTATATTTAAAGGACAGGCGATTTGTTTTATGCTATTTGTTAAGGTGCTACAATGAAATTTGCAGTTCTATTGCCCACCCACGATTTATGGGGAGGCGTCAAGCGCTTCCTTGAACTGGGGAACAGGTTTATCCAAAAGGGACATTCGTTCACCCTTATTACTCCGCAGGGTCAAAAGCCGCTGTGGTTCCCTTTTAACGGAGATACCTGTACCGTTACAAGTGCCGGCGATATGAATTTCGATGTGGTCTTTTGCACCGAAAATCATTTTGTCCGGGAATTGATTTCGTATAATACGAAAATGCGGGTTTTTTATCATGTACTGAAAAACGAAGACCTGCGGCCGATTTTAAAACATCGGGATATTTCTGTTTTTGTAAATTCCCGCAATCTTTACGAATACGATAAAAAGACCTACGGCATCGATCCGTTTCTCGCCGCAGGCGGTGTGGACACGACCAGGTTTTCACCGGTCCAACGCAAAGACTCGGATGATGTTTCTGTTTTAACCTATGGGCGTTTATCGATGAAGCGGAAAGGGACCCGCTTCATCGTAAAAGCCTGCGAACGACTTTATAAAAAGGGCTTTAAAATTCATCTGGTTCTTTTTGATACGCCTTTAAACGAAAAAGATATGGCCCTTGCCAAGTCTTTTTCCGCAAAGCTTCCGTTTGAATTCATTTTGAATCACCCTGTCGAACGGACCAATGAACTTTTTCAAAATGCGGATGTTTTCGCTTCGGCGGAAAAAAATGCAGGGTGGGCAAACACCTGTGCCGAAGCAATGGCGTGCGGACTTCCGGTCGTTGCAACGAATTCCGGGAGCAAAGATTTTTTAATGCACAACAAAACCGGTCTTATTGTCTGGAGAAATTCCTGGTCGATAGAGCGCGCGATACGGCGTCTTGTTCAAGATAAAACATTGCGGAAAACTTTGGGCAATAACGCAAGAGAATCAATTCTCCGATACGACTGGGACCGGCTTTGCGAAAGAATTTTGAAATTTACTTCCGAACAATTACGTCTTGACGTGAAATCGGTTTAAAAAAAGCGTTGTCGAGTCGCGGAACTTTTTCCAAATGCCGTCACGTGCAACGCCGGTATTTCTGGCGATGGCAGGAGCCAAATCGAGCGTCTGAAACCAACCCCTTGTTTTTTTTCCCACATACAAATCCCATAACGATCCTAAATCAAGCAGCCAGTTTTCTTTGCCCAAATCCTTGTACAGGTCATGAATCATGACGTTTGCGGCCATTGAGGCGGAAAACGAATAGACGATTTTGGTTTTGCTTTTTCCCCACGAAAGAATGCTTTTCGAAATTTCATCCGCAGCGCTGAAGCAATTGGTTTGCGGGACCTCGAAAAATTCGGCAATAGGAAAAACGGATTTAAGGTCGCGCATATATCCCGGGCCAATGACAACCACCTGCTTTTCGCGCAAGGCTTTGATAAAAGGGTGTAATTCTCCCAAAACATTTGCAAATGCAAAAACATCCGCGTTATGAAAAGGCACTGTGATGGAGTTCTGAACGCAAAAGTCCACGATGCGCGGGCCGTCTAATTTAAGTCCGTAGTATTGCAAGGCATAAAAATACGGATATTGGTCCTTTAAAGCCAGTGCCAGCCGTTTACCCAAATCCGAGGTATAAGGATGACCGTCGCAATTTGCGCCGCTTCGGCCAAAAATCGCAGACCATTCTCCGTCGCCGTAGCGAGCAAAGGAAAATGGGGTGTCTGCGGCCAGCAGGTCTGCATAATAGGAAACCGGATGCGGAGTAAGGCAAAGAACGTTTTTGCTTTGTTTCAGGTTCTTTCGCTTTTGAAAAGAACGGCGTAATTTGTCGAAAGCGGACATCAGGGATTTCCTTGATAATATCGGGTATGCCATTGCAAAAATAATAAAATGTTCCAAAGCAGGCGGCCATGGTCCCAGGTTTGATCGGTATGTTGTTTCCACAGAGTCATCACGGCTTCGTGGTTAAAAAGGCCATCCCGCATTGCTTGGGATTGCAACAAATCCGCGGCCCACGAATGCAAATCGGTTCTAAGCCAGGAAGACAAGGGGATGCCGAAACTTGATTTCGGTCTGTCGATGAGTGCTTGCGGGATCATCCGTGAGACGCATCTACGCAAGAGAAGTTTACCCGTCGTCTTTGTGGTCAATAAATGCCCAGGTAAAGACCAGGCGAATTCCATGATTCTGTAGTCGAGAATCGGGCAGCGGACCTCAAGCGAAACGTTCATGGACGCACGGTCTACTTTAGCAAGAACATCGTCGGTGAGAAAGGATTTAAAATCGATATATTGCATGGTGCCGAGCAAATCGCCCGAAACAGGCCGGTCAAACCCGGAAACGGCTTCGTGTTGCGCGGACGCCAATAAGGGGACATTGGATTTATTATAAGACATATACCATTTGTAATAATCGGAAAAGTCGGCGGTTTTCATCCGTGCGATATTGCGTGTTGTTCTAATCGCCGCTGTGCCGCTTTGGCGGCGAAGCTGCGAAAACTGCCGCATCATTGTGGCAATGAAACCGCGTAAAGGTGCGGGAATGCCGGCGAAAAAAGGCCAGTTTTTCATGACGCGCCGGTAACTTTCGTATCCGGCAAATAATTCGTCGCCGCCGTCGCCGGAAAGCGCAACCGTCGCTTTTTCTCTGCTGTTTTTACAAACAAGCCAGGTTGGAATTTGAGAATCATCGGCAAACGGCTCGTCGTAAATGTCTGCAAGCTGCCCGACGACATTCAATGCGTCCGCTGCGCTCAGCGGGATTTCGCTATGGTCGGTTTTTAGATAATCGGCAATGGCGCGCGCCTGTGCCGATTCGTCGAACCTTTCGCCGGGAAACCCAATGGTAAATGTCTTGATGGGGGTTGAAGAAATCCGTTGCATAAGCGACACAACGAGGGCCGAGTCTATGCCGCCGGAAAGAAACGCGCCGATAGGAACATCGGAAATCATTCGAAGCCGTACCGCATCGGACAGCAAATTGTAAAGTATGTCGACTGCCTCGGATTCGGACCCTTTAAATATATTGCTTTTGCAGCGGGTAAAAATACCGGGAATGTCCCAGTAGGTTTTGACCGCCGGTGTGGCGCCGCGTTTCGCTTCGTCAAAAGTCAAGGAACAATAGGATGCCTGGGGCAATTTCGATATGCCCTCGAAAATGCTGCTGGGAGACGGGACATAGGAGTGGTTCAAATAAAATTTCAATGCCTCGGAATTTATGTTTTTTTTAAACCCGGGAAAAGCGAGTATCGCTTTGAGCTCCGAACCGAATAAAAAAATGCCGTTATTCCATCCGTAATACAGGGGCTTTTTACCGCAACGGTCACGGCCAAGAGACAGCGTTTTTTCCTGTTTGTCCCAAAGCGCGAACGCGAACATGCCGTTGAACAATGACAATGACCGCTCTATTCCCCACGTTTCAATCGAAGCGAGTAATACTTCTGTATCGCTATGACCTTTCCACGGGATTTGTTTTCCTTCTTTTTCAAGTGTCGATCTGATTTCAAGAAAATTGTAGATTTCGCCATTAAACACAATCGTATACCGGCCGGAAAAGGAATCCATAGGCTGGCTGCCGGCATTGCTCGTATCTATAATCGAAAGCCGCCGGTGGCCCATTGCAATACCGTAGGATTGCTCAAAAAATTGTCCCTGAGCATTCGGCCCTCTATGGCTTATGCTGTCGCACATGGACTTCGTAATGGTTTGCATCGATTCCCCGGAAAGCCGAAGCGATGGGTCAATAAATCCGCAAATACCGCACATGGTAGCCTTGTGTCAATTCTGGAGAAATATGAACAATTTGTAATTACCTCAGTAAAATACTTATCGCAACAGGGAATGGCCGTGCGTAACGGCCCGGAGGGTTGATGGGCCATTTTGAATGCGAATTCATATTATATTTAAAACAACCTACTACTCAGTTGCTCAGCACCTGTTTTTAATCCTTGTCCAATGGAATACGAATGGATAGTACGACGATCCGAAACAGATACGATGCTTTACAGGAGAAAGTCTCGGCAACGTGCCGGGCTTGCGGCCGTGATCCTATGGATGTACGGACCATTGTCGTGACCAAAACGCATCCCGTCGAAACCGCTCAGGCGGTCATAGACGCCGGTATTACGGACATTGCCGAAAACAGGGTACAGGAAATAGAAGCAAAAGTGCCGCATTTAAAGGGCGTTTTCACGATGCACCTTATTGGTCATTTGCAAAGCAATAAAGTCAACAAAGTCGTTCCGCTTGTGTCGTGGATTCAATCGATAGACAGTGTTCGGCTTGTGGAAAAAATCGAAAACGCGGCAAAAGATCCGCACTCAAAAATAAAAGTGCTCGTTCAGGTAAAAACGTCCGACGAAGAAACAAAATCCGGGTGTGCGGCGCAGGATTGCGTTGAAATCGCCCGCAGAATCGCTCAAAGTAAAGCATTGGAATTTTGCGGACTCATGACCATAGGGCCTTTGAACGCAACGGAATCCGTGACACGAAATGCCTTTGCAGGCCTTCGGAAGCTTTCCGAGCAATGCAAAGATTTGGCCCCCCGCATCGAACTTTCCATGGGAATGAGTTCGGATTTCGAATGGGCAATAGCCGAAGGGTCTACAATAATTCGGGTGGGTACTTTGCTTTTAGGGCAAAGAGAATATCCAGCAGTGTAGCAATTAATTGAGTCTAAGATGAATGGTTGCTAAGAACAAAAAAGCATTGTATTTTGAATAAATTGAGTGGCTTTGTTAAAAGGGGCAATTTTGCCGGAAATTGCAAGATTTTTCGGTATTATAATTCGAATGTTTGCGGAACCCTCTGTAAAGCATCATTTACCGCATTTTCATGCATATTACCAGGAAGACATTGCGATATACGCGTTTGATCCGGTTGAATTGATAGGTGGGAGTTTGCCAAAACGCCAATCAAGATTTGTCGAGGCGTGGGCGGAGCTCCATTCAGATGACTTAAAAATGGATTGGGATAAGTTGCAATCCGGACGATTGCCGGACCCTATCCAACCTTTAATGTGAGCAAAAAAATGGACCATAAAATCTATAAAATCATTTCAATAGAGTTTGTCGGTCCGTATTCGTTGAAATTGTCTTTTGATGATGGACTGGTCCGTACTATTGATTTTTTTCCGATTTTGCAAGGGCCGATTTACGGACCACTTAAGGATGAAATCCTTTTTAATAGAGCCGTTATCGATAAGGAAATTCATACGGTTGTTTGGCCTAATGGCGCTGATTTTGACCCTGAAATCCTTCATGATTGGCCGGAATATGTTGAGGATTTTGTAAAGTTGACACAATCAACAGAATATTCAGCTTTGCAATGTGCAGAACAAAAACCGAAATATTCCAATGGGAATACAAAATAAAAATAATAGCGACTAAGAATAAAAAAGGGAGTACAAATGCGTCTCACGCCTCTTGATATACGAAAAATGCCGTTTCGGAAAACGCTTCGCGGTCTGGATCCGGACCAGATCCACTCTTTTTTGGACCAGGTCGCGACAGAATATGAAACGCTTATCCGTCAGAACGACGACTACGCCATACGAATCAAGCATCTTGAAGAACGGCTCGATTCGTATGTTACCATAGAAAAAACCTTGCACGACACGCTGCTTACTGCGCAAAAAGCAACCGACGAGGCTCGCATGCATGCGCAAAAGGAAGCGGATCTGATAATAAAAGACGCGCAAATCCGCGCCGGCCGTTATGAAGACGAAACCCGCAAGCGGGTTCACGGGCTCGAAAGCGAGCTTGTGTCGCTAAAAAACCAGCGCGACAGTTTTTTGGCCCGTTTCCGTTCGATGCTCAAGACGCAGCTCGAACTTTTGGCCGTCATCGGCGACGACCTGAAAACAGGCTCGCGCAACGAAATGAAGCATTCTATCGAGTCAATTGACGAAGAAGAGACTATGGACGAGATTCCTTCGCATCCCCATATTTCCTCGAATCTCGATTTGTAAGTGCAACAGTCTTGCACCATCGAAGTCCGGCTCAAGCCGAACGCGAAACAATGTTCCATAAGCGTCGAAGCGGACGGCATTGTCCATGTCCGGGTCAATGCCCCGCCGATAGACGGCCGAGCAAATGCGGCCCTCATAGAATTTTTGTCCAACACCCTCGACATCCCAAAATCCCGCATTTCCATCAAACGCGGCGAAACTTCTAAAAGCAAAGTGGTTGAAATCTTTGGCATGACAAAAAGCGAAGTTGAAGCCGACTTAAAATGAAAATATTCTAAAAAAACAAGTGAGACGTTCAACGTAATGTCTCCAGTTCTATCTCACAAACACAAACGGCTTTGCTTCTTTAACATTTCCATCCAAAGCTTTTACGAAATATCTTCCTGCAGAAACGGGACTACCAGAGGAATTTGTACCATGCCATAAGACGGAATTGTTGGTCGTCGATAGTTTTGCGACAAGGCTGCCGCGAATATCGTAAATGCCGAGGATGTTAGTATTTGGAGGTGTGGAAAAAGATACAAAAGCTGTTGCGGAAGAAATTCCAATGCTCAAAGGGTTATTTGAATTTTTCGAAAAACTTGTCGGATTGATTAATTTGTTTGGAATTTCTTTGCTGTTGACAAAAATATTAAATGTCAAGGTACCCTTTTGTCCTTTGTCGTCTGCGACAACGTATTCAACATGAGTCATATATGAAGAATCGGTTTGCGGCGTCCAGGAAACGGTACCGCCAGGAGAAACGGTCATACCGGAGGGAATTTTAAGTGGGGCGTAGCCAAAATTTAATGAGTCGTTATAGGTTGGAATTTTAAAATTGAAAAGGGAGTTTTTGTAGGCGTATCTATCATCAATAATACAAACCAGCTTTGATCCTAAACCAATAAAATTCCCATCAGAGGTTGGCGATAAAAACGAAATGCCATCAAACCCTGTATTAGTTAAGCTATCCATATAACTCCAGAGATAATCCCCATTTTTAGAAATTTTTAATAGATAATCGTATTGTGTTCCGGTATATGAAGAGGTACGTCCCAATAGGATGAAATTGCCATCAGAAGTTAGTATGGATTGGTAAGGGGTAGCCGACCCCGCGCCATTATAAGTTCCTGTCCATAGAGTATCGCCGTTTGGCTTAATTTTTAGTATAAAAATTTCTCTAGATCCGGATTGACATGGGAAACACCCATCAGAACCTGTCACAATATAATTACCATCAGAAGTTGATGTTATCGACTCGGCCGTAGAAAGAGGACTTCGGCTATATGTTTTGCTCCAAATTGAATCGCCTTTTTGATTAATTTTTAAAAGAAATACCTTGTTATCAATGTAGTCTCTTGGTGTTGTAGATCCTGCTATGAGGAAATTACCATCAGAAGTAGGTATTATTGTATTGGTTAAAAAATCGCTACCCGAATCGCCAAATGTTTTACGCCAAAGAGAATCTCCATTCGCATTAATTTTCAAAAGATAAATAGTATTAAAGCCGGAATTACTAGGAGTAGTTCCTGTTAAGATGAAATTACCATCAGGTGTTTGCAAGATCGGATTTAGAACTTTGCCCGAATCGCCATACGTCTTTGTCCAAAGAGTATTTCCATCTGGAGTAATTTTGTAAAGATTTAAGTTCCTTCCACTTTGATCCAAATAGGTGGATCCAACAATTATAAAATTTCCATCTGCGGTCTGCTTAATTGCATTCATATGAAAGTCAGGGTTCGCAAATATTTTTGTCCAAAGCGTATCTCCGTTTGGCTTTATTTTTAAAAAATAATTAACCACTACCCCATTGACAATAGAAGATGTTTCTCCGACAATTAGGAAGGTTCCGTCTAAGCAAGGAGCTATAACGTTGGCTATTTCGATATCTAAGCCAAAGTACGTTTTTGTCCAAAGCGTATCTCCATTTGGCTTAATTTTTAAAATATAAAGATAATCTTTAGAATTACTAGATTTTGATTCGGCGATTAAAAAATTTCCATCTACGGTTGAAGTTATTGTTGAAAAAAGAGTGCTTGAATAAAGAGATTGCCCATATGTCCTTTTCCAAAATGTTTGTGCCGAACTAACCGTTGTTACTACATCTATTATTAAAAATATTGCTGCAATTTTTGTTGATAATCTTGTTCCAGTCATAGAGAATCTCCGGTGGGTGTGCAGTTTGTTCTTCAAGTTGTAGTTTGCCAGTTACTTGCATTAAAGAATCTGGACTTTTTAATTTATTGTTCTTCATTAATAATACTTCAGCTTCGAATCAAAAAAAAGAGTTGGTAGCAAAACCGTTTTCTTATAGAAAACAGTTTGCAAAACCGCTTAAAAAACCAAAACGATAAAAATTATCGCTCCATGGATTATTTTAAAGAGTCTATATATAAAGAAGTATAGTTTTGACCTATTCAAACAAAAGGGGCGAGTGATGGCGGCAACTTATGATATGATCCAAGAGGCAAAGGCCTTTATCGAAAGCAAAACAAAAGCAAGGCCCGAATTCGGCATCATTTTAGGTACCGGCCTCGGTAAACTCGTGGATTCCATAAAGGTGGAAACCGTCATACCGTACGAAGAAATCCCCCATTTTCCTGTGTCAACAATCGAAACCCACGCGGGAAAGCTTATCATCGGCACCTTGGGAAATAAAAACGTCATGGCCATGCAGGGACGCTTTCATTTTTACGAAGGCTATACCATGAACCAAATCGTATTCCCTGTACGCGTCATGAAATTCATGCAAATCCATACGCTTATTGTTTCGAACGCAGCAGGCGGCATCAATCCCTTATACCCGCCCGGAACCATTATGGCAATCACCGATCATATCAATTTACTGGGAACGAACCCGCTTATCGGGCCGAACGATGACCGCATCGGTCCCCGCTTCCCCGACATGAGCGAGCCGTACTCAAAGAAATTGCTCGATCTTATCCGTAAAATCGCCATTGAAAATAAAATTCCCCTTGCAAACGGCGTGTATGCAGCCATGAGCGGCCCGTGTCTAGAAACCAAGGCCGAATACCGAATGCTTAAAACCATCGGCGCGGATGCCATAGGCATGAGCACGGTCCCCGAAGTCATTGCAGGAGTATCGTGTAACATGAAGATACTGGGACTTTCGGTCATCACCGATGCCTGTTTGCCCGATTGCCTCGAGCCCGCAGACATCAAAAAGATCATCGCCATAGCGACCGCCGCGGAACCGAAATTGGTAACGCTCATCGAAAAGACATTGCAAGCTTTATAAAAGATAAAAGGGACCAGCATAATGACGAAACAGGTTTTTGATCCGGTAAACGCACGCACGAGCCTTCCGAGTATCGAGGAAGAAATTCTTTCGTTTTGGAACACCGAAAAGTCTTTCCATAAAAGTATCGATAATCGCAAAGAAAACGACTCCTTCGTGTTCTTTGACGGCCCGCCGTTTGCGACCGGATTGCCGCATTACGGCCATTTGCTTGCCGGTACGATCAAGGACATAGTTCCCCGGTATTGGACCATGCGCGGCCGCTATGTCGAGCGCCGTTTCGGCTGGGATTGCCATGGCCTGCCTGTGGAGAATGAAGTCGAAAAGGAACACGGCATCAGTAAACATGCCATCGAAGATGTTTGGGGAATCGAGCTATTTAACGAAATTTGCCGGTCGATAGTTTTACGGTATACGTCCGAATGGAAAACCGTGGTGCAGCGCATGGGCCGATGGGTCGATTTCGACAATCAATACCGCACCATGGATGCTCCCTTTATGGAAAGCATCTGGTGGGTTTTTTCACAGATGTGGAAAAAGGGGCTCATTTATCAGGGGTTCCGCGTTCAGCCGTATTGCCCCCGCTGTGCAACGCCGCTTTCGAATTTCGAAATGAATGAAGGATACAAGGACGTTCAAAGCCCGTCGGTGACGGTGAGCTTTCCCCTTGTCAACGACCCGTCGGTCAGGCTCCTGGTCTGGACCACCACGCCGTGGACCTTGCCGTCGAACGTGGCTTGCGCCGTCGGCGCCGACATCCGTTATGTAAAGATACAGGACAAAGACCAGACCTACATCATTGCAAAAGACCGGATTGCCGCCTATTATAAAGATGCGACATCCTATTCCGTTCTGGAGGAAATGTCGGGCAAAGACCTCGCCGGACTGCGATATGTTCCGATGTTCGACTATTTTGCCAAAGTCTCCGACAAGTTTTTCTCAATAACCTGCGCCGATTTCGTTTCGACCGAAGACGGTACCGGTATTGTCCATATCGCACCCGCATTCGGCGAAGACGACTTTACGGTCGGGAAAAAACTCGGTTTGCCGGTCGTATGCCCCATCGACGACGAAGCCAAGTTCACGGCCGAGGTTCCCGACTATC
Organism: Fibrobacteria bacterium; assembly: GCA_037447435.1. Lineage (GTDB taxonomy): Bacteria > Fibrobacterota > Chitinivibrionia > Chitinivibrionales > FEN-1185 > FEN-1185. The sequence goes on along the minus strand of JBBIGR010000001.1, from coordinate 72,760 downwards.
AGGGAAAACTCGTCTTTGAGGCGGACAGCGACATCATCAAGCGTATCAAAACAATGGGAAGGCTTTTTCACCGCAGCACCATGGAACATCGCTATCCCCATTGCTATCGCTGCGATTCGCCGCTCATTTACAAAGCGATTACGACATGGTTCATGAAAATCGAACCCTTGAAAAAGAACATGCTCGAAAACAATCGGGGAATTCACTGGGTTCCTTCACATTTGCAAAACGGCCGTTTCGGCAAAGGCATAGAAAGCGCGCCCGATTGGAATATTTCACGCAACCGGTATTGGGGGACGCCTATTCCGATATGGCAATGTGAATGCGGTCATACCGAATGCGTCGGCGACCTTGCGACGTTCCATGCAATGTGCGGCAGCGGCGATGCGAACAAAGGCGCAATGTTGCATGACCAGGCCATAGCATCGGTGAAAAATATCGTGGGTCAAAAAAGGAAATCCCTTGAAAAAGACCCGGCAAAAGCGGCGATTGAAGCGGGGAGCTTTGCCGAAATTCCGGCAAACGATTTGCACCGCCATGTCATAGACAAATTGGAATTGAAATGCCCGAAATGCAACAAGTCGATGAAACGGACTCCCGAAGTTTTGGATTGCTGGTTCGAATCGGGTTCAATGCCCTATGCGCAAAATCATTATCCTTTTGAGAATGCCAAAACATTTGATGCCAATTTCCCTGCCGATTTCATTGCCGAAGGATTGGACCAGACCCGCGGGTGGTTTTACACGCTCACGGTTTTATCGTCCGCTCTTTTCGATAAATCGGCGTTTAAAAACGTCATTGTCAACGGCATCATTTTGTCCGAAGAAGGAAAAAAGCTTTCAAAGCGGCTCAAAAACTACGCGCCGCCGCAGGAAGTGCTGAATAAACTCGGCGCCGACGCGCTTCGGCTGTTTCTTATAAATTCACCTGCTGTCAAGGCGGAGGATCTGCGGTTTTCCGAGAGCGGCGTGCAGGAAATGTCCCGTGCGGTTCTTTTACCGTTTTTCAATGCGTATACGTTTTTTGTGACGTATGCGAATGTCGACGGCTGGCAGCCGCCGAAGGCGGGCACCGCAGCAAAAAGCGGCAACGAACTCGATCGCTGGATTGTGTCGGAACTGAATAATCTGATCGGCTCCGTGAATAAGGAAATGGAAGAGTACAACCTGTATAAGGTCGTTCCTTTGCTGGTCGAATTCATCGACAACCTGACAAACTGGTATATTCGCCGTTCACGCCGCAGGTTTTGGAAAAGTGAAAACGACACAGACAAGAACGACGCATACAACACCTTGTACGTCGTTCTTGTCGATTTCTCAAAAGTCATGGCACCGTTTTTGCCGTTTCTTACAGAAGCGATTTACCGGAACCTTGTCGCAAAAAGGGATCCGGCTGCGCCGGCGAGTGTCCATTGCGCTGATTTCCCTAAAAGCGACGATTCGCTGTTCGACGAGGCGCTCGACAACAAAATGCATCTGATACGTTCCATAGTGTCTATGGGACGGGCTTTGCGGAGCAGATATAATCTTAAAATCCGCCAGCCTTTGGCCGATATGACCGTGGTTATCCGCGATGCGGCGCTCAGAAGCCTGCTTGGCGAAATGGAAACGCTCATCAAAGAAGAACTGAACGTCAAAACGGTCATATTCAGCGACAACGAAAATTCCGTCGTCATGTTGTCGGCAAAGGCCAATTTCAAAAAACTCGGTAAGGCGTTCGGTCCAAAAATGAAGGAGGCCGCTAAAATCATTGAAGCATTTACGGCCAACGATATTACCGCGCTGGAACAGGGTGAAAAACGCGAGGTGCTCGGTACGCAGTTGTCTATAGACGACATTGAGATCCGTCGCACTAAACGCAGCGGCGTCGAAGTCGAAACCCAGAATGGAATCACGGTGGCGCTCAACACGGAAATCTCCGTTTCGCTTTTGGAAGAATGTTTTGCCCGTGAATTTGTCAATCGCGTCCAAACGATCAGGAAAACCAGCAATTTCAATGTGACCGATCGCGTGATCATCGCATGCAATTGTCCGCCAAAACTTCGTGATGCCTTGGCAAATCATAAAGAATACGTATGCAGCGAAACGCTTGCGACGGGATTGTCTTTTTCACCTGAGGGGAATGCATCTTTGGAGACAATTGAAATCGACGACATGAAGGCAGAGGTTTCGGTATCGGTCGTTCATGCATAAATCGAATGGGAAGTATTATTAAACCGGGACTTAAAAAAATAAAAAACGACGGCATTTATGCCGTGGTTTTTTGCATTTACCTGGTTTGGCGCGTGATTCCCAGAAAGCTCGGCCTGTTTTTGTTCGGGACTTTGGGCAAAGTCATCTACGCGTTGCCTCTGAAGGAAAGCGAATGGACGAGGCAACATTTAACGCGCGTGTTCGGCGAAAAGCTTTCGCCCAAACAAATACATGCGCTGGCTTCCGATGTTTACAAAGGGCTTGGGAAAAACCTTTTTGACGCGTTGTATCTTTCCCGGGCGTCCAAATGCGACGTAGACAAAATCGTACAATGCGACGACCTTTCCGAGCTGTGGGAGGCATATAACCGAAAGCAGGGGGTCTTGACCGTTGTTGCCCATACCGGATGCTTTGAAATGCTTTTGCATTATTTTGCGTCCCTTGGATTCGCCTGCTTTGCCATCGGCCGGGAGTTGTACGACAAGCGTATCGATGCGCTTGTCCGTCAGCAGCGAAGCGGTGAGAACATCGAGTACCTTCACCGGTCCGAAAATCTCCGCAGGTTTTTAAAGCTTTTGGCCGAAGGCCGGCTGTTCGGTGTTCTTATAGATCAAGATACGGCCGTCGATGGCGTTTTCGCACATTTTTTGGGACATTTGGCGTATACGCCCAGCGGAACGGTGAAGCTTGCGATGCGGACGAAATTGCCGGTGTTTGTCGTAACAACGGCACGACAAAAGAACGATACGCATAAAATATTCGTAAAAAAAATACCGATTGTAAATAACGGAACCTTGGAATCAGATCTGGTTCTAAACATCGAAACAATAAACGCGGCAATCGGAGATACGATTGTAACGTATCCGGATCAATGGGTATGGATGCATCGGCGTTGGCGGCATCAGCCGTCCGACGCCGGTTATGAAAAAATCCCGAACATAGAGACTATGAAAAAATAAAATGAGAAAAAACCCCGGCATTATACTCGCAGCCGTTCTTGCGACTACTCTCATAATCGGTTGCTCAAAGCCCAAAGAAACGGTGCCCGTTTCGGACGCAATCATTACGCAACCGTATCAGGAACTCGATTCGACCGCAATGTACTATTACAACGGATCCAAAGTGCAATGGAGGCTCGAGTCAAAGCACATGAAAAAAATCCTTGCCGATACCGGGCATATAATCGCCAGTCCGGTCAGGCTTACCGTATTTGATTCCTTAGGGAAAGAAGCGACGAAAGTCCTTTCCGATTCGGGGACCACCGACGGCCCCATGAAAGGTTTTTGCGTTTGGGGAAACGTCTATGTCAAGGCACAGAACGGAATTCGCGTGACGTCGAACCGGCTGGTATGGGATTTGAACAAACACCTGGTGACCTCGAACGACTATGTGCAGCTCAAGACCAAAAACGGGGATATTCTCCAGGGAAAAGGAATGGAAGCCGCCGAAGATTTCTCCTGGTGGAAATTCCTGCACGACGTGAGCGGGCGTTTCCCGAATTTTAAGGATCGTGTGGAAAAAGGCGAGGAATTTTAATTCATGAATAAAATGGCGTTATGCGTAATTTCCTTCCTCGCCATCCAACCGAGCATGAGCGTTTTCGCCAAGTCGGCGGATTTGATTTTAAAATCGGCCGATTCGAACATCAATACGATGAGTAAAGACGGCGAAGTCGTTTCCATGCTTAACGGCAATGTCCAGTTTCTCTACGACGACGCCACGATACAATCGCAATACGCAAAATGGTGGAAAACAAAGGGCATTGTTTCATTTTCCGATAATGTAAAGGTCGTCCGGACCAAGCAGACCATGACGTCAGATAAAATGGATTACGATAAAAACAAAAAGCAGCTCATTGCCGAAGGTCACCTGATTTTTAACGACTTAAAGGAGCATGTCCGGCTCACCGGCAATCGCGGCACCTACGCTATGGACAGCAAATTTCTGGTGGTCGAGGGTAAACCGCATTTTGAATATTTCGACAGCACGGCCCACGATACCGTCGACATTGTCGGCACGAAAATGACCTATAGCGATTCATTGAAAAAGGCGACCGTGGAAAAAGCGGTACGGATCAAAAAGGGCAAGCTGGTGACGCATTCGGATTTAGCAATATATTTTCCCGATTCCGGCAAGGCGCATCTGAGGACCGTGCCGCAAATCGCGTTCGAAACCGATTCTCTGTTCGGCGATTCGGTCGATTTGCTTTTTACAAAGAATAAATTGCAAAAAGTCAAAGTACGCGGCAATTCCCACGGGTTGTACCGCGACTTCGGTACGCAAGATACCACCCTCACCCAATTGTTCGGCGACAGCTTGTCCATGTTCATGTCCGATTCCGGGAAAATTGATTCCCTTTATGCAACCGGAAATGTGAAAAGTAAATATGCGCCGGTTAAAAAGCCAAAGCAGGCGAACGAGGCGTTCGGCAAATATATGATGGTATCGTTCAACAGGAAAAATCAGGTAGACAAAGTGAGAGTTTGGGGAAATGCCCAAAGCGTGTATAATGTGGAAGAAAAAGACGGCAGGGGTATGAATACTGCCAGCGGCGACAGCATCCGTGTTTCATTTGCCAACGGGAAAGCCGCCAATGTCCGGTTGTCGGGAAGTGTGCGCGGCTACTATGCTCCGCTTCCGATGGAAAACAAAAGTAATGCAAATCAAACCGGGGACATTATAGAGAAAGTTCCGGCCGATTCTCTTGTGCAGAAAAAGTCCGCAGACAAAACAAAGGAACAAAAAAAGTGACATCCAACGAAACAACAGTATCGCAATCGCCCGTGCCTGCCGTTGATACCGTTCCTGCAGCACCCAGGGTATCCAGGGAAATCAGGACCGAACAACTTGTAAAGATATATTCGAAGCGCCGGGTTGTCGACGGCGTCTCGATCTCGGTAAATCAGGGTGAGGTGGTGGGTTTATTGGGGCCCAACGGTGCGGGTAAGACGACCACGTTTTACATGATCGTCGGAATGATCCGGGCCACAAAGGGGAAAATATTTCTTGATAATAATGAAATCTCAAAAAAGCCTATGTACAAACGCGCAAAAATGGGCATAGGGTATTTGTCTCAGGAACCTTCCATTTTCCGGAAACTTTCGGTTGCCGACAATATCATGGCCATTTTGGAATCACAACCCATAGGCTATAAACAGCGCAAAGAGCGGATGCATCAATTACTTGAGGAATTGCATGTCACGCATCTTGAAAAAAGCCTCGGATATATGCTTTCCGGAGGAGAAAGGCGCCGCGTCGAAATCGCGCGCGCATTGGCAAATAAGCCCGATTTTATCCTGCTCGACGAACCGTTTGCCGGTATAGACCCTATTGCCGTTGAAGATATTCAAAGCATTGTCCACGATCTTCGAATGAAGAATTACGGCATTTTGATTACCGACCATAATGTTCGCGAAACGCTGCGTATCACCGATCGCGCGTATATCATTTCCGAAGGAAAAATCCTCATTTCCGGCACGTCGCGCGAACTTGCCGACAATCCGGAAGCCCGAAGGATTTATTTAGGGCAAAAATTTAAATTGGACTAGCCGAGGGATTAGTCGGAATATTTCCATTGATTCAAAATTTCAATATTTTTTTTTCCGCCCGTTATGGTATATTAATAGCGGAATTCAAATGGCATGAAATTTGATTGGTCACGCATATAACAGGAATTTTTTTGTGAATCTTGGTTTAGACATGTCCATGAAACTTCAGCAAAAGCTGTCGTTTCAAATGATACAATCGCTCAAGCTGCTACAGGTTAATACCCTGCAACTTGAACAATTATTAAAAACCGAACTTGAGATGAATCCGGTGCTCGAGGCGTCCGAAGACATGGAGCTTGAGCAGGAAGAGCCTGAAAATAATGAAAACGAGACTGTTGATGATACGGAATCGTCTGCCGATGAAATCGATGAGCTCAAGGTCAATGAAGAGGACGTCGATTGGGAAAAATACCTTGAAGAGGGTTTTGATATCGGCGACCGCATGAGCGAGGAAACGGATCACAATAAGGAATATTACGAACCCGTTTCCATACAACAGATTTCGTTGGACGAACATTTGCAGAATCAGCTTTCCGGAAAAACATTAACCGAAAAGCAAAAACTGCTGGTACCGTTTCTCATCGGGAGTTTGGACCCCGACGGATATTTGCGGCTTAATGTTTCGGCAATTGCCGATTTCCTGGGCATCAGCATCCCCGAAGTTGAAGATGCATTGAGTGTCGTGCAATCACTCGAACCGGCCGGCATCGGCGCTCAAACGTTGCAGCAATGCCTTTCGTTACAGCTTATCGCCAAGCGCAAAGAACATTCGCTTGCCATGCGTATCGTATCCGAAACGTGGGAATTGTTCGAGAAACTGAAACTCCCCGAAATTTCGAGGAACCTGGGTGTTGACATAAAAGATGTCCAGGCCGCCATAGACGATATAAAACGGTTGCATCCCAAACCGGGTTATCTCATAACCGGCGAACGGCCTTCAACAATAGTTCCCGACCTTATTGTCGAAAAAGTGGACAATGAATTCGTGGTCATGCTTAACGACAAGTCCATGCCGTCGTTGCATATAAACAAATCGTATTTACAGCTTATCAAGCGCGGCGGACCGGCGAAAAAGGATGTAAAGAATTATATCCGCGAAAAGCTCAACGGCGCCTCCTGGCTGGTCCGTTCGATAGAGCAACGCCGGACAACCATGCTCAAAGTCATGTACGCGATTATCGATCGTCAAAAGGATTTTTTTGAAAAAGGGCCGCCGAACCTCAATCCGCTCAAGCTCCAGGACATCGCGACCATGGTGAGCATGCATATTTCAACCGTTTCCCGTGTGACAAGCAATAAATACGTGCAGACGCCGCATGGAATTTACGAATTGAAATATTTTTTCACCGAATCGATGGGCCAGGACAATGACGGCGGCGACGTGTCCGCAGAAAAAATCCGCAACCGGATCGGCGAGCTTATTGAGAATGAAAATCCCAAAAAACCCCTTTCCGACCAAAAACTGTCTGATATTTTATCGAGAGAGGGATTTACGGTTGCCCGGCGTACGGTTGCCAAATATCGGGAACAACAACGCCTGTTACCGGCACGCATGAGGCAGAAATATGACTGACACGATACCTTTGGAGCCTCGCAGCCAGCGCACGCAGCGATTTCCGCAATGGCTAAAAAGGCCCTTATCCCAAGTCGGCAAAGCGGAATCGGTGGAAGCGGTGCTCACCGATGCTTCGCTTCATACCGTTTGTCGTGAGGCAAAATGTCCAAACATGGGTGAATGTTTTTCTCGCGGCACTGCGACGTTCCTTGTTATGGGTTCGATTTGCAGCCGGTCTTGCAGTTTTTGCGGGGTTCAACACGGTATTCCTTCCCCGCTCGACCCAAGCGAGCCGGCCAGAGTTTGCGATGCCATTGAAAAAATGAAATTATCCCATGCGGTGATTACGTCGGTGACCCGGGACGATATTCCCGATGGCGGCGCTTCGCATTTTGCGGAAATAATATCGCTGATACGGAAGAGGCTCCCCCAGGTGACCATCGAGGTGTTAGTACCCGATTTTCGCGGCAATACTAATGCATTAGAATCGGTTTTATTTGCCGGTCCACATGTATTTAACCATAATATTGAAACAATACCGCGATTATATCAATCCGTTCGTCCCCAGGCATCTTACGGCCAATCGCTTGAAATCCTTGCGTATGCATCGCGATTCAGGGTAGATTTAAGGGTCAAATCCGGCCTTATGGTAGGTCTGGGTGAAACCCGTGAAGAGATTTTTGCAACAATGAGCGACCTGTTGGCCCATGGATGCACCTTATTGACCATCGGACAATATTTGCAGCCGTCAAAACATCAGACTCCGGTCATCGAATTCATTACACCGGGGCAGTTTGACGAATATAAAAATCATGCGTTGGATTTGGGCTTTTCCGATGTTGCGGCAGGGCCGTTTGTGAGAAGTTCTTATATGGCAGAGCGCATGATAACAAAGGTATAATTAAACAGTAACAGACAACCAAGGAGGTTTGCATTATGGATATTCAAATCACATCACGCCACGAAAAGGCAACAACGAGTTTGCAGGAAACCATTACCGACGAAATTAACAAACTTGAAAAATTTTACGACAAAATCACTTCTTGCCACGTCATATTGGACCACGAACGCGGACAGGAAATTATGGAAGTGGTCGTTAATTGCGCCGGCCATACCGTTGCGGCCACCGCTAAAGCGGAAAATATGGGCAAAGTAATCGACGAAGTTATTTCAAAAGTCGAACGCCAGCTCAAGAAAATCAGTGAGAAAGTCAAGGACCATAAAGCAAAGAAAATAGAAATAGAACCGGAAGAATAAGCTTTGTTGATGCATAAGTAAATAAGATGATTGTATCTTTCGACAAGTTCATGGTGCGTTTCGAAGATTTTTCCTTGAGCTTGTCGAAACGTTCATGCGATTAAGTTCATAGTTCCTTGCAAAATATCTGGTAAAATCGAAGGAATCATTTTAATCTGGAATATCCGGATAGGTAACTACATAGAAATTATCTAGGCCTCCGCGTAGATAAAATCACAGCTGCAACTATCCAGTTGCGGCATGTCCTCCGAAGCAGTAGCGAAGAGGGAAGCAACGGATTAGGTTCTGAAAGGATATCGGCGTGAAAAAGACCAATATGGAATTTGCTGTGGGCGGGTTTATACTTATTGCTCTTTTCATTTGTATTGCCGGTATCTTATGGCTTAAAAGCTCTTCGGTCACGCGTTCTATGGTTGAGTATACGGTCAAATTTCCCAATATCGGAACATTGTCCGAAGGTGATCCGGTCATGGTCAACGGCGTTCGAAAAGGACTTGTCGGAACTATTCAGTTGCAGGGCGTTTCGGTGTGGGTCGTCATCCGTCTCGATAAATCCGTTATTCTGACCGATTCTTCCGTGGTCACGGTACAAAATATCGGGCTTATGGGCGAACGCATGATCGGCATCCAATTGTCCGACCGCGGCAAAAGACTCGAATGCAGCAAAAAAGGATCGATCACTTTTATCAATGGCCGTTTCGACAGCGGTATTGCCGAAGCAATGGGCATGATCGGAACGGTCATGAACGACGTGCGGGCATTGCTGGCGAATGTTTCAATGATCGTTGACAGCACGGTCGGGGATACGACGTTTTATCATACGTTTCGGAACATAGTGAACAGGCTCGATACCGTGACGGTTCTGGCGCGGTCGCTCGTGGTCGAGAACAGGCCCAAAATCGACAGAAGCATCAATAATGTGACAACGGTTACTACCGATATTAAAGATTTGCTCGATGCAAATAAGGCTCAATTGAACACCATCGTGTCCAATGGGACGCAATTGTCGTCCCAAGCGGTCGTTGTTGTTGCTAAAGTAGATTCAATCACGACTTCCTTGCAGGAAATGGTGGCGAAAATTCAGCAAGGCAAAGGCACGCTGGGTTTACTTATGACCGACGATCATTTTTTTACAGATTTGAAAAAAACCGTAAACAGTATCGATTCGCTGGTTTCCGAAGTCCAGGACGACGGGTTGAAATTACGAATAAAGCTTGGATTTAAAAAAGAGAAGAAAAAGGCGCAGTAATGGTTCAACGAGAAATTGTCGTAACGAACGCTTTGGGCATTCATGCCCGGCCTGCATCACTTATCGTTCAAACCGCAACGCCGTTTGACTGCGATATTTGGTTGGAAAAAACAGGAGTTTCGGCCAATGCAAAAAGCATTATGAGCGTCATGATGCTTGCCGCAGCATTTGAAACAAAGGTTCTTATAAAAGCCAACGGAAAAGACGAGGAAAAAGCTCTTGAGGCGCTTTGTAAATTATTTGCCTCAAATTTCAACGAAGCGCAATAAGCCATCGAAATTGCTTTTTCGTAATACGCATCAGGCTTTGCCGCATTTTTTGGCAGCGCTGATTCCTGCACTAACAACCTGCATATAGCCGCCGAGCTTATCGGTCCAGGCACTCGCTAGAAAAATATTTCGGATGGGCATATGGCTTATGGCCATAATTTTTCTTTGCATCCCAAGCGAACAGTCAAAACCGAGTATGGCGCCGTCGGGATTTCCCGTATATCGTAAAAACGTTTTTGGCGTGGCGCAATCGATTACTTCGCATTGTGAAGTAATATCGGGGAAATGCATGCCGACAATCTCAAGAAAACGGTCCTGACATCTTTTTTTTTCATCGAGGTATTTTTTCTTGGGCAGCGATAGCCATACACTGGATGAAACGCCGCCCAAAATGCTTAAAACCGATTTTTTCGGCATCGACGAAGCGACATCCGCAATATGCGGAGCGATGATCGAATACCCGGCGGGGAACAAATCATTGCTTCTTGACTCAAGGTATTTGTCTACATCCGCATCGGGGAAAACCGTCGTTATATGATTGGTTATGCCGCATTGCGACGTGGCGCAATTCAATCCGCAATGCAATTGCAGCAACGATAGCGACGGGCGCAAAGAATTGAATGTTTTGACATACGATGCGGGAAAATGTTTGATGCCGATAAGACCTTTGACAAGGGTAGGTGTGTTGACGTTTGCTATGAAATCGTCGCCTTGGATAAAGCCGTTGTTATTTGTTAGTACGCCGACGGCGCGGCCTTTCGACAGCGTAATGGATGTTACCTCGGTATTGGTACAAACGGTAACGCCGAGTTTTTTTAAGCGCGATTCCAAGGCCAACGACAATGCGTTTCCGCCCCCTCGTATAGTGTACAGTCCCTTAATAAATATTAAATAAAACATGAGTAAAAAGTTAACGGAAGGGAATTGCTTCATCGGTATGCCGAAAAAAATCGACGGATGAAATAAAATCGCGCGCAGCGTCTTGTCGGAAATATATCCGGACAAATAATCGTGAGTCGACGTGTTGGCATGGAATAAAAAAGAAGGTATTTTAGGGACAAAATTCATCGCTATCGATAACGGCGACGCGAGTCCTTCGATCACCGAATGATATAAGGGAGCAAACCGTTTGACATCACGGTCTAGTTGCAGCAGGCCTTTTTCCGATGCTGGAAAAGCGCGTATCAAATCGTGCAGTAAAACGGAATAATCGGTGGATAAATCAAATGAAAAATCGCCAAGAAACGTTTTAAACCCTTTTTGGATTTTTATAAAAGAAACATCGTTCGAAATGCCGAGTTGTTGAATTAAAAAATGGAAATGGTCTCCGTTTGCACCGCAGGGAGTAGCGTGAAGTGAAGGGTCGAACACATACCCTTTGCGTGAAAATGATATCCCATAACCGCCGAGCGACGGTTGTTTTTCGAGAAGTGTTACCGAATGACCGTTCTGGGCGCAGGCCACCGCTGCGCTTAATCCGCCAAGCCCTCCGCCGATAACGACAACATTTTTTTTCATTGTAATAAAATAATCTTTTCCCGCATTGTCGATTCCAATGGGAGGAAAACAAGTTTTTCATAGACAATAATGTATATTATCCATATATCGAAAAACTCACTTATGGGGTAAGATAAAGGAAAGGTAATGAAGCAAATCAATATTGGATTGGTGGGCGTCGGCACGGTTGGCGGTGGTGTAGTAAAACTTTTGTCGCAGGAGTTGGATTTTCTTCGCAACGATTTGGGGATTCCCATCACGTTAAAGCGGATTGCAGACAATGTGACTTCCCGTTTTGCAGAATTGCCCGTGGGTAATGCCATTTGTACCGATAATGCGCAGGATATCATTAATGACGAAGAAATCGACGTCGTCATCGAACTTGTCGGCGGTATGACATTCGCGAAAGACCTAATAGTATCGGCATTATCTAAAGGTAAGCACGTCATTACGGCGAACAAAGCGCTTATTGCCGAGCAAGGCCCTGCGATTTTCGAGCTTGCCGATAAAAATGGTGTTTCGATTCAATTCGAGGCGGCAGTTGGCGGCGGCATACCGGTTATTAAAACCATCCGCGAAGCGCTTATTGGAAATGAAATAACTTCTGTCAAGACGATCATCAACGGAACCTGCAATTACATTCTCACGCAAATGACGCAAAAAGGACAATTGTTCGATATTGTGCTGAAAAATGCCCAGAAAAACGGCTATGCCGAAACCGACCCGACTTTGGATATCGGCGGCGGCGACAGCGGGCATAAAGTCGCAATCATGGCATCGCTTATTTACAATGGCTATATTCCTTTTGATAAGATTTATATCGAAGGTATTACCGAAATTACCAAAGAAGACATAGAATTTGCGGCAGAACTCGGCTATACGATAAAACTTCTTGGCATTATCAATAAAGCACCGGAAGAAAATCAAATTGATGTTCGAGTTCATCCAACGATGTTACACAATAACCATATCCTTGCTTCTGTATCGGATGTTTTCAATGCAGTATTGCTTGAGGGTAATGCCGTAGGGCCGATTCTCTTGTCCGGTAAGGGGGCGGGTGAACTGCCGACGGCTTCTTCAATACTGTCCGATATCGTTGATGTGGCGTTAAATATCGCGTCAGGCGCGCCACGACGAATTACAATGCGTTATTATCGCCATGACAATGAACTCTCTATCAAGCCAATTAGTGAAATTGAAACAAGGTATTATTTATGCTTTTGGGTTGCAGACAGACCGAATGTTTTAGCGTCAATTGCAACTTTTTTGGGAGAATACTCGATATCCATAGCCTCTGTCTTGCAAAAAGAGTCGCGTGAAGAAAGTTGTGTTCCGGTAATTATACTTACCCACAAAGTGCTTGAAAAAAATATGCGTGAGGCACTTTCCGCCATAGAAAAAATGGATTATGTCAAGAAATCAACAAGAGTGATACGGATTGCCGGAGAGAGCGTCGGGACGAAATAAAAAGTGTCATCAAAGTTAAGAGTAACAAAAATCATAAAAAATGCGGGGCATAGAGATACTTAGCAAGTCCTGCAATCGTTGAAAATTAAGGAACTATCATCATGAAAAAGCCGTTTTTACAGGCCTTTGGCGAAGCGGAAGCAAAACAGACAAAATATCCCATTCATGAAATTCGATATAGAAGTAACGACGGTCGAACGCTTGAAGTCGTCAATAATATCGAGCCGATGTCTGCAAAACAGGTAAAAGCTATGCGCGATTTATTCGACAAACGTCTTACCTCGTTCGATCCGATAAATAAAAGCGGCGTTTGGCGCTATAGGGAATTTTTGCCCGCGTTTAAACCGTTTGATACGGTGGTTACAATGTCGGAAGGTAATACGACTATTTTTTCAATGCCGAAATGCGCACACTTTTGCGGCATGAATAACCTTTTTGCAAAACATCAGGGGTTAAATCCTACCGGTTCATTCAAAGATAACGGCATGACTACCGCGGTGACCATGGCCAAAAAATTGGGTGCAAGAATGGTTGCCTGCGCTTCTACGGGAAACACCTCGGCGTCTATGGCCGCATACGCCGCCCGGGCGGGAATGCAAAGCATTGTATTTATTCCCGACGGTCAAATCGCATACGGAAAGCTGTCTCAATCCCTTGATTACGGCGCATTGACGATTCAAATCGACGGTGATTTCGATAAAGCAATGGATATTGTTGAAACTATTTGCAATAAAGGCTCGATTTATCTGCTGAATTCGATTAATCCGTACCGCATCGAAGGTCAGAAAACAATTATGATCGAAATGCTTCATCAGCTGGGATGGCAATCTCCCGACTGGGTCGTGGTTCCGGGCGGCAACCTTGGAAACTCTAGTTCATTCGGCAAGGCATTTTACGAGTTGAAACAAGCGGGATTCATTAAAAAAATCCCCAAAATCGCGATAATTCAGGCGGATGGAGCTAATCCGTTGTATAAGAGCTATGCCGCAAACGATCCGGTTTTAACGCCGGTCCACGCTCATACCCGGGCAACGGCCATTAAAATAGGCAATCCGGTATCATTTGACAAGGCCTGGTATGCAGTACAATCCACACACGGTATTGTCGAACAGGTAACGGAAGACGAGATAGCGGCGGCAAAATCCATGGTGGGTCGGGACGGTGTCGGCAGCGAGCCTGCCTCTGCCACGACGGTTGCGGGATGCAAAAAGCTTGTTGCCAAAGGCGTTATAAAAAAATCCGAAACCGCGGTCTGTATTCTTACCGGTCATTTGCTCAAAGATCCCGATTATACCGTGGAATTCCATCAGGACGAGCTGTACCTTGACGCGGATAGAAAATCATCGGTCAGCGGGACGCAGAAAATCAAAACAAAGGGGCTGAGCAATAAGCCCGTAAAATTGCCTGCAAGCGCGAGCAAGATTCTTTCGTATATAGAAAAATGGGCCAAAACGAAATAAGGATTTTTAAACATTTTTTTCCAATGTTTGAATTTTCAATTTTTAATCTTCACTCTTTAATTTGAATTGTTTTAAATGAAATATGCATTATTAGTCGGCGACGGCATGGCCGATTTTGCCTTGCCCGAACTTAACGGACTTACACCGCTTGACTTTGCGAAAACCCCGAATATGGATGCGATCGCAACCCAAGGGCTTGTCGGTCTTGTTAAAACGGTTCCCGACGGATTGCCGCCGGGCTCCGATGTCGCAAACATGTCTTTGATGGGCTATGATCCGGCAACGTATTATTCCGGTCGCGCGCCTATTGAGGCTGCAAGCATGGGCATTCCGCTTTTACCCACGGATGTCGCTTTCCGTTGCAACCTGGTCACCCTTAAAGACGAATGCATGGACGATTATTCCTCCGGCCATATTGAGACCGCCGAAGCTCATGAAATCATTGCCGAGCTTCAAAAAGCGCTCGGTTCCAATACGGTCAAGTTTTATCCCGGGGTCAGCTATCGGCATTTGGTTGTCATTTCCAATTTTGGACAAGGGCCATTGGAATGCACCCCTCCGCATGATATTTCCGGAAAACCCATTGCCGATAAATTGCCCAAGGGTGCGGGGCAAGACATGGTTTTGCATCTCATGGAAAAAGCTGCTGAAATTCTTGCCAAATCATCGGTTAACGCGCAACGGATCGCCAACAACAAAAAACCCGCAACCCATATATGGTTATGGGGCCAGGGAAAGGCCATGACTTTTCCGACAATCAAAGATCGCTTTTCATTGACCGGCTCGGTAATATCCGCCGTTGATCTCGTGCGCGGCATCGGCGTACTTGCCGGTTTGAATGTAAGAATCGTTGAGGGTGCAACCGGCTATTTGGGTACAAACTACGCAGGCAAGGTCGCCGCCGCTCATGAAGCGTTGGCATCGGGCGAGGATTTTGTATTTATCCATGTCGAATCGCCCGACGAAACGTCGCATGAAGGATCTTTGCAAAAGAAAATTCAGGCGATAGAGGAGTTCGATACGCATATCGTCGGCGAAGTTTTAAAAATGCGGGACGAGTTCAGCGAAATGCGTATTCTTGTCATGCCGGACCATGCAACGCCGATCCCTATGAAAACGCATCATTCGATGCCGGTCCCCTACGCGGTTTGCGGAACCTCGATAATTCCGGATAATAATAATTCATATTGCGAAAAAAGCGCATTGGGAAAAAAACTGTATACGGGCGTTTCCTTGTTTGAAACGTTTATTAAAGGGAATTTCTAATAGCGGTATTTATTTTACCCTTGGGTGTTTATGGTTAATCCGTTGCTCCGCATCTTTACTCTTTACTTTTTAATCTTTACTCTTTAATTAAAATTATGGCAGTACGATTTATCGAAAAAGCGTTGACATTTTTAATCGATTTCATTGCTTTTAATATTGCTTTTGCGACAGCTTTTTTCATTCGCTACAAAAGTAACTTTTTCCCCGAAAGCTATAATCCGAACATCGATTTTTCCTCCTATTTTATTTTGTCTATTTTTATTTCGGTAAGTTGGGTAGGCTTGTTTTTTTTAACCGGGCTATACCGGGACTGGTATAAGGAATCGCGGATCGATGAATTCTTTGTTGTTGTGCGCACCATCATCATCGGCATTTTCCTGCTGTTTTTGGTCACCAGCGCTTCGCAAATTATCGAATGCGCCAAAACGGGAAATATTTCGGTACTGTTTACCCGTACAAAACTTGCGATATTGGTGACATATTCGGCTTGCATTGTCGTGTTTTCCACGGCAGACCGGTTTTTGATGCACAGCTTGTTGTCCTGGTTGTTTGTCAAGGGCATCGGGGTCAGCAACGTGCTTATTGTTGGCGCGCAGGAATCCGGGGCAAAACTTCTTGAGGAATTAAGCCATTATCCTCACCTTGGATACAGCGTCAAAGGATTTGTTGACGACGACGGCAGGCTGAAAGGGACAAAATGCGGGACATTAACCGTTTTAGGTACCTATTCCGATATTCCTGCGATTGCAAAGAAAGATAAGATTTCCGGCCTGATAATATCCCATGTTTCCGAATCGGCAAATGAAATTCTCAAAATCGTTAACTACTGCGGGGACTTGCGCCTGACGATTTATATGGTGCCTTCCTTGATGGATGTCATTACCGGTCATTTGAAAACACATCAAATTTTCGGTGTTCCGCTTATGGTTTTACTGTCCGACCATATGCCTCAATGGGAAGCGCAAATCAAACGGCTTATGGACGTAACCGTGTCGCTGCTAGTTCTGATTCTTGGCGCTCCCTTATGGCTTTCCGTGGCGTTGATTATCAGACTCACTTCACCGGGAAAAGCGGTTTATAATCAAGAACGGGTTGGCCAAAACGGAAAACCGTTTGTCATGCATAAATTCCGGTCGATGTATCAGGATGCGGAGAAGCGAACGGGACCGATGTGGGCAAGTAAAAACGACCCGAGAATTACGCCGATCGGCAGATTTATCCGAAAAACGCGCCTGGATGAAATTCCGCAATTCATCAATGTACTTATGGGAGATATGAGCTTGGTTGGACCGCGTCCCGAACGCGAGTTTTTTATCAAACAGTTGCAACAGGAAATTCCCTGGTACGTTCGCCGCATAAAAATGAAGCCCGGAATAACCGGTTGGGCGCAAGTCAAGCATAAGTATGATTCGTCTATTGAAGACGTGAAGCAGAAAGTCATGTACGATTTGTATTACTTCGAAAACATGTCTTTATTGCTCGATTTGAAAATAATGCTTCGCACTCTTTTGGTCGTTTTTACCGGTAAGGGAGCGCATTGATATGAGTTCTCTGTACCGATTCGGGGTTTCCCTGGAAAAAGATCTCATTGATGAATTCGACGAATATATTTCCGAAAGAAATTATAAAAACAGGTCCGAGGCAATTCGGGATCTTATTCGCGCAGATTTGGTAAAAAAGCAGTGGCTATGCGATAACGAAGTTGCCGGCGCAGTCACCATAAGCTACGATCATCATAAACGTGAGCTTGTCAATAATCTCATGGATATTCAGCACGATTTCCAATCCGTCATTATTTCCGCACAACATGTCCACATAGACCACCATAATTGCCTCGAAATTATTGCAGTCAAAGGTAAAGCCCGCGAAGTCGAAAAGCTCGCGAGCATGCTCAAATCCCAGGTCGGCGTCAAGCACGTGGCTTTGAATATGTCTACGACCGGGAAAGAGCTGAAGTGAAGTCTATTTTGAGGGGGCCGGCATTAAAATAATTTTCATGATATCTTGGACGGTTCTATCCCAAGTAAATTTTCTTGCATGTAAATAAGCCCGTTGGATTTTGTCTTCGTCTTTTTCAGTAAAGGCGAGATATTCAAGCCCTTCCAGAAGCGAAGTTTGATTTTTGGAATCAACAAGAAACGCGTGGCCTTCCGCAATTTCTTCGGTCGCCGTATTCCGGGATGTCACAACTCGGGTTTTACAGCACATGGCTTCCAATACCGGCAGACCCTGCCCTTCTTCCAAAGAAGGGAAAAAGAGTCCGGCGGAAGCCTGGTACAACAAAGGGATTTCAGAAGAGTCAAGGTAGCCAAGCATTTTTACTTTGGTCGAAAGATTATATTTGGCGATTTGAGCCATCGCTTCGGCATACCCTCGTCCTTTATTTCCTGTAAAAACAAATTGCACGCTGGAATCCGGATGTTTTATTGTAAATAAATTAAATGCGGCGATAATATTTATAATGTTCTTGTACGGTTTTAAATTTCCTACATGTAAGATAAATTTATCGGCAAGGTTATATTTGTTTCTAAATGCCGATATTTTTTGCGGGTCTGCACAGGGATCACAACGTATGTCGACTCCTCCATAAACGACGCCGACAAAATCTTTGTTTATATTGTAATACGAACAGATTTTTTCTTTGGAATGATGGGAAATCGTAATAATGCCGTTTGCGGAACGTATCGACCTTCGGGTCTGAAACCGGAAAAAACGTCGGGCTAAAAATTCTTTGTAAAACCCCATTCCTTTAAACAGCCCTTTAAAATGGGTGGCAAGAAGATCATAGAGCATCATATAGCGAGGGCAGGTGATTCTGCCGACAATATAGGGCGACATATTGAGGTATAAATCCGGATGTTGCCCGTTTACAATTGATTGGATTCTACTTCCCTCGGCAAGAGTAAATCGGCGAACAGTTGTTCTGATATAGGAAACATTAGGTGATGAGGGAAGTGAAAGACCCAAATTATCGAGGATGAGAACGGTAAACTTGTCAGCAGTATATAAGTGCAGTCTTGAAAGAATTTGTATGGTAAATTGCCCAATTCCATCAATTTTGTTTTCGAGGCCTCGGGCATCAATAAAAATATGCATGAAAGATCAGTCCAATGATTCGAAATGATTACAGGCCGTTTTGAACGATACAAAATTAAAAGAAGACCGCCTATCCGAATCATTAGAAAAATAAGATTTACATATGCACAATACAAGTAAAAAAGACATTTACTTATTTTTAAGGTAAATGATGATTTCTTTTTAGACTGTAGTATTTTTCGAGTAGCAGCAAATTTTGGCATCAGCGGCAGGCAAATTACAATTAAAGTAAACATCAGGAAATCATATGGCGGAATGTTCGGTTGTGATTTTAAATTTTAATGGCAAAGACACTATTGTTCAGCTTTTAGAATCGGTAATTGCACAAACCGAATTGCCAGCAGAAGTCTTAGTCCTTGATAATTGCTCTACAGACGGTTCGGATAGCCTTGCCGAAAGTTGGTGTTTGGGAAAACCGGGTTTTACGTACCATCAATTTGATACGAATTTAGGGTTTGCACGTGCAATGAACTGGGGAATATCGCAATCTAAAAGTGAATTTATTTGTCTTTTGAATGCCGATATCCTCCTTGGCGAAAATTATTTGCATGCGTGCATTACCGAAATGAAAGGTGATGATAGGATCGGGATGGCCTGTGGAGTTCTATACCGGCTTGTAAAGGGTAAAAAAACGTTTGTTATCGACAGTCTTGGCATAGCTTTAAATAAATCCAGATATCACGATGATATAGAAGCGGGAAAAATCGCGAATACGCCAATAACAACAGTGTCATATCCTTTTGGCGTTGGCGGGTGTGCCCCGGTTTATTCGAGAAAAATGCTATCGGATATTTCTCAAAATGAGCCGCCGTTTCTTGAAATGTTCGAGTCGTATTATGAGGATGTTGATCTCGCCTGGCGAGCAAGGAGGATGGGATGGAAAGCCGTTTGCACAGGAAAAACTCAAGCCTGGCATGTGCGTGAGGGGGCTTTAAAAGGGAAAAAACTAAAAACCATTGCGCGAAATCGAAATCATCGGAACCGAATTTGGCTTATGGTTCTCAATGAACGGTCTTTAATTTTAATGAGCCATTTTTTTTATTGGTTTCCTTTGCAGACTTTTTTCCTGCTTAAGGCATTTGTTCAACCGGGTTTGTTTTTAGCGTATGGCGAAATGGTGAGAGGTTTGCCTAAAATATTCGAAATCAGGAAAAAAAGGCTGAAACGAAAATCGATATTGTCGTTGACGGAAGAGCTAAAATTGTTTTCTAAAAGCAAAAGTTCTTATATGAGAAGAATTGCGCTTTTTTTCATAAGCCAGGGAAAATGATCGTAAAATTGGCAGACATTAATTCTCTTTTTGAGCAATAAGTACTATTTCCTTGAAGACCAGTTTAATCGTATGCTGATACGAAATAAACAAACCATTGAAACCGTTAGATTCTTTTGTGAAGGTATTCAAACGAATAATACGGATCAGTATTTAGCAAATGACCCCACTTGTTTTTCATATATTCAATTTCGTCACCAAGGCGTTTCCTTTTGTCGGGATTATTATTGTCCAATCCCCGAGTCAAAGACTCATGATGAATACACTGGCAAAACGGAGTATAAAGAATTCTTTTCCCGGATTGCGAAGCTTTTAAACAATAATCAATATCATTATATCCTAAGGCGAGCTTTTCGTCAAAACCACCAAGTGACGTAAACAGTTTTTGCTTTGTGCAAAGACATGCACCCGTGACTGCGCTTACGTTTTGAATGATTTTTGCACGATTGCACAACCCATAACTTGAACTTTTATAATGTAAACTGAGATCAACCGCAATTTGAGTGGGAGAAAGTGTCAACCCGCTATGTTGAATCTTTCCTTGAGGATACAGCAACAATGAGCCAACAGCGCCAATTTCATCCCGCTGAGCGTGCTGGACAAGGTTTGCCAGCCAATCGGTATTTTGAACTATGATATCATCGTTAAGAAATAAAAGCAATTCTGCGTTGCTCGCAAATCCCGGTTTGTTATTTATTGCGCTGAAATTAAAAGGACCATTCGAAATCTCAATAGATAGTTTCTTGTCTTTTGGCAATAACGACAAAGTTTTTTCAACACAAGGATCATTGTTAAGAAGAATGTGAATTGAAACAGAAAAATCATATTGTTTTGAAAGAATACTGTTGATACAACGAATAAGGGTGTTGTTTTTGTTTGCCGAGGCTATAATTATATCGACAGAAAGACCGGGTTTAAGGGGATAGTTTACCTGATAACTGCCATCAAAAAAGCCATTTGTAACCGTTGCCGGAATTTTAATTCTGTTAAGATGGTCTTGCAAGGCGGAAAGGCCAGCAGTTTTTGCATATGGCTTATTTTTTTGAACGCCTTGGGATGATGAGCCGCGGCAAACTCGCCAAGAATAAAGCACTTTTCGTACATGGCCGATATTTTGAGTTTGCTCGGTAGCACGTAAGAAAAGGTCGTAATCCTGGGCTCCGTCGTATTTTTGATTAAATCCGGATAATTTTCTAAATAAAGACGTTTTAATACATGTGAAATGGCAAAAATAATTATACGATAAAAACGTGTCCGGCGCCCAGTTTGGTTTTATTAACGGTAAAAAAAAATGATATCTTTGTTCCGAAATACGCTCTTCATCCGAATAAATAATATCATAATCGATTTCTTTTAATTTCTCGGCAAAACAGAGCAGTGCATCGGGCTTTAAAATATCATCATGATCTAAAAACCCGATATAATCGCCGGTGACGTGGGAAGCTATGATATTGGAATTTTGTGAAATCCCTTTGTTTTCATGAATATCGATAAGAAGAATTCTGGAATCATTATTTGAAATTTGATTTAATTGGTTTTTTAGAATTGGGTCTATTTCAGATAATCCCAAACACAACTGCCAATGTGTGTATGATTGATTTTGAACGGAAAATATAGCTTCCAAAAGCCATGTTGAATTACTTTTATAAGCAGGAGTGATGATAGAAAACAGCAGTTTTTTCTCATTTGCTTTATTAATATAAGGTGATGGAAGAGTTACATGCTTCAAATCATTTTTTAAAAATATATTGTACCTGTAAAGGTAGAGGAGATGTTTGGAAATAGAGAAAAATCCCTCCCGCCATAAGTGTTTCAATATTTGGAAAATAAATTTAAATAAAATCAATGGACCTCAAACCTTTCAATTATATGGATGTACAATGTGAAAACATTAAAAAAATTGATCCCGCCACCGCTGTACCGTACCATCTTTTTATTATCAAGATATGTCGGGGGATGTTTTGTGGATATTGGCAATTGGATTCTAAAGGAAAATGACGGTTTGGTACCGCCGGTACGAATGAACTTTATTGGTGCAGGAAATTTTCGTGCCATCGGATTCGAGTTTCTTAGGTTTTTCACGGAATTCTGCGATTTAAAACAAAACGACAAAGTATTGGATGTTGGTTGCGGTCTTGGTCGAATGGCGTTACCATTGCTAACGTATTTGAATAACGGAACTTACGATGGTATTGATATTGTACCCAAAGCAATAAAATGGTGTCGAGAAAAAATATCTCCAAAGTATATTAATTTTCATTTTCATTTATCTGATATTAAAAACACTACTTATAATCCTCATGGCAAAATCGAAGCTTCGGATTATATATTCCCGTTTGAAGATAAATATTTCGATTTTGTTTTTTTGACTTCAGTTTTCACCCACATGCTGTCGGAGGATGTTGATCACTACCTTCATGAAATTTCGAGAGTCTTGAAAAAAAATGGAAGAGTATTTTCCACCTGGTTTAGTATTAATAAAGAATCGTTGGAGTTAATTGCCAATAATAAATCCGCTATAAGACTTAGTGAGCGAACCAATTTTGATGCTAAGGTTTTTGTTGAAAAACCGCAATATCCGGAGGATGCTGTCGGGTACGGTGAAGAGCTTATTTACTCATTGCACAAAAAAAACGGGCTGGAAATACAACAGCCTATTAAATTTGGCAGTTGGTGCGGAAGAACAGAGTTTACATCATTCCAGGATATTGTCATTGCGTATAAAAGATGACAGGTCTTTATGAGGACGAAAATAATGAAAAAATCAATAACCTTTGTTCTTTGCGGCCCGGGGATAGTTCCTGTTGGCGGATTTAAAGTTGTTTACGAGTACGCGAATCGACTTGCTGAAAGAAACTGGATTGTCAACATTATTCATCCGACATCAATACAAACCGATATTCCGTTTATTAAAAAATTCAAAGCGTTCATACAGTATTATAAATTGAAATTTTTTCATCCATTTTATTTAGCTTACTGGTTTGCAATTTCTCCTAAAGTGAAAATGCTGGTTGTTCCATCATTATTGGAACGGTATATTCCGGATGCCGATTGCATAGTAGCCTGCCCCTCAAATACTGCCGATTTTGTAAATTCATGTTCCATTAAAAAGGGCAGAAAGTTTTATTTTATTCAGGCATATGAAGATTGGGTTATGAGCAAAGAAGAATTAATAAACACGTGGCGTTTACCAATGCAGAAAATCGTGGTGTCAAAACATTTGGAGAATATGCTCCAAGAAATTGGCCTAAAAGCAGTCTGCGTTCCAAACGGGCTAAATACGGAGCTGTATAAAGCAAAAGTAAAGTATAAAAAAAGACCTGCGCATAGTCTATTGTTTTTGGCGCATACGTTGGAGTTAAAGGGGACAAGGTTTGTTTTAGAGGCAATTTCATTACTAAAGAACAAATTTCCTGATTTGCAGATCAATTCTTTTGGGGTTTCCCCAAAACCTCGGAATTTTCCGGAACAAATTACATATTATCAAAATCCCAAACAGACGATCATCAGAGAGCTTTATAATTCGTCGCAAATATTTATATCAAGTAGTTTGCATGAAGGTTGGGATCTGCCCCTTTGTGAAGCAATTCTGAGTGGATGTGTTGCCGTAGCCACAGCGATTCCTGTTCATCTCGAATATATTATAAATGGAAAAAACGGCTATTTCTGCGAGCCTGGTTCCGCAAAAGCAATTGCTAAAGCGATTGAGTTTGTTTTTGAACACCCGGAGGAAGCGGAGAAGGTTTCTGAGGAAGGACCAAGGTCTCTCAATAATTTCAATTGGGAAAACAGTTTGAATTTATTGGAGAATTTATTTCTTTGTAAAAATTGATCATTTACCGTTATATGCCAATTCGTTATTCGTTTCGGGTTCCAATGCAATCAAATATTGGCAACAACCCAGGATTACAAAAGGATAAAGCATTAATTCAGGACTAGCAATTATGCTGTCCACAAGGCCATGAGTTATAAAAAAAACCAGCGAGAAAAAACAAGCCATTTTAAAAGGAAACAATGATGATGAAATTGATTTTCGAATGAGCAAAATTCCAGTGCCGCAGAAATAAATAATCCATCCTAGTAAAGCCGGAAAGCCCCATCCAAGCCAAATTTCCATATATTGGTTATGTGAGGACATTGAACGGGAAAAGTCGAATGATGAAGGAAAACCATAATGGAATTTCATTAAGCTAAAATTATTCATCCCAATCCCAAAAACGTAATGATTTTCCTTAATAACAATTACTGCGGTTTTTAACAATTTTAATCGTCCTGCATTAGATAGCAAATCCAAAAACGACGGGTGAGTAAGCCGATTATAGTAAATTGGTCCGAAAATAAAAATTCCAAGTAGTGACAAGCCGATAATTATCATCCGAAATCTCGTCCGCTTAATTGAAAGAATTAAATACCCAACTAAAAGGCTCAAACCAAGAAGACTTCCACGGGAATTACATAAAAGAATAATGAAAGTTAACAAACAAGCACTTGCAATCCAGGCAATTTTATAAAGAATGTTTTTTTCAAAAATTCCTGTAAATACCGAAAGTGGAAGGATTAATTCAAGATAAGACGAAATGAGATTTGGATTAATGTCGATGGAATTTCCAAGCCGTTCAAAAAAAATATTTCCTAGTTCATGTCTCCGCCAATAAGCAAAAACAATATAACAGGCAAATAAAATCCCGGAAGCAATCAGGGCTCGGAAGGTTTTATGTAGAGTCAATATTTTCACCTTCATTAATAAGTAGACCGAATAATAAGTAAGTATTTCAGCAAAAAAGAAAAAATCATACTTTCCCAAAAGTAAGTCAAAAGGGTAGTTTGAATTACACCATTGATAAAATAGGGAAGAAAAAAATCCAATGAAGAGCAATAGGGTTGCTAATTTTGTCGGAAGATTAATCCTGTAAGGTAACGTTTTTGAAAATATATAAATCACCGGAAAAAATAAAACACTTGTCGTGATAGCTAAAAAGATAATGTTGTGTCGTAGTACGAATTGAAGTAAAATTATAGCGTAAAGTATACCCGAAAACATGGTTTGCGCATTATGCCGTATTAAAAGAATAATGAAAAATAATACAGCTAAAAACCCGCTAAAGGCAATAAAAACAAATGGCGCATTCCCAAAATAAAAACAAAGGATTTCAAAAATACAAAAACCGCCGAGCAATATAAAAACAGCATATTTTTGTATTACTGTAATCGATTGTATAGTCAATTGCGGTTTAATCGATTGATCTACAGACACAAAGCCTTCTTTTAATGAGTTCAGCTAGGGAGAAGTTCAGGTTTTTTTACCATGGAGGATTTTTATAAAATCTGAAAATTTTTGATTGTGTTCAAGCGCAAAATTGAAAGTGAATTGATATGTTAGAATTATTATCAAAAAGCCTGTTTCTAATAAAATTATCATAGCCATTACGGGAAGACGTTTAGGGCGAATTTTATATTCTGGACGGACGGCAGGATCAATGACAACCAGAGAAGATACGTTTTTAGCTTCTTGTATCCTGGCTTGCTCTACTTCCTTTATTAAAAATAAAATAATCTGGTCTTGAGCTTCAATATCTCTTGTGAGATTTGTAAATTTTGGAATTAGTTTTGCGGAAAGGTTTAGGCCGGGTAAAACGGAAGGAGATTCAGAAGTTTCGATGGATTTCATTTTTTCGTTTAATACTGATAAATTTTTTTGTAAGTCCTGAATTTGCTGAGAAGAGTCCCTTTCCCTTTGGATAGAACGGATTTGCATTTCAGTTAGCAACGCGTTTGCTTTTATTGAAGCATAGGAGTTTAAGGATAATTTAAGCTGTTCTGGCATAACATACGCTTTGTTTTCTTTTTGGAAGACTTCAAATGCCGTTTCTAAGCTATCAAGAGTCGATTTACTTTTTAGAAGCTGGGATTCCACGAACATTCTATTTCGGCTCGCGCGATCGATGCTGATTCTTTGAATTGCTGAATCAACCAATGAAAATGAATAATTCGCCATAAGAGCCGCTGTGTCTGGGGATGTCGAATAACATTGGATGGAAAAAGAAATTGTATTTTGTTGAAACCCTAAGCTGCTCGTTTGATTCAGATCCATTGAAATAAGTTTGTTGAGCCTTTTTTTTGCAAGCTCGAATTTATTCTTAGATTTGGTTAATTTAAATTTCTGATAAAGATCAAAGTGGTTGATAATGCTTCTTTTGGTAGCATTGCTTTCGAAGATAGTATAAATTTGCTCAGAAAGGATATTTGGCGAGGATAAGTTGGGAAGTGAAAACCCAAACATTGCAGTGGAGGCTGAAATCTCGTTTGACGCTGGAGGAAGGAAGGTAATTTCAGCGAGATATTCTTTTTTTGCAATAAAGAAACAATATATCCATGCAATTAAGGAGATAAAAAGAAAATTCCATAGGAAAAGACGTTTCTTTTTTAAAAGAAATTGAATATAGGAGAGAATATTCATTTAATCATTTATCTTTCATAGCTATCATATGCTATCATATAAAGTGTAAAATATTATTTGCCCAAAAGGCTAAGTCTTAAATCCAGCTAAATTACGCCATATTGTTAGTAAAAGATATATTAAAAAGTGTGGGTTAGGTTTTTATGTGGCTCGATTTATTTTAAGCAGACATATATAAAATATTAAAAGGAGCTAAATGAAAATGTCAAAAATAGGATTCTTTTTGATTGGTCTTTTCATTTTCCATCAGGCTTTTTGTTCTCCGATAATTTCGGGTCCTTCGTCCCCATCATTTTTCGGTGATCAGAAATTTCCTTCAACAAATGGTCAGATCAGTTTTATACAAAATGAATTGTACGAAAATTCTATAGATTCCAATCAATATTTTATCGGTTCCGGAGATGTCTTTCTAATTACAATTCCTGATGATCTTAATCATCAAATTAAAGTAATCGTAGACGATAATAATTGCGTTGTTTTGCCTGATTTTGGAATAGTAAATTTATCAAAGGTAAATTTAAGAATTGCCAAAGGAATGTTGCGGGAATATGTTCAAAAAAGAGTAAAGATTAAAAAAGGGGATGTTTCGATTTCCCTGATAAAAACTAAAGACGTTATGATTTCTGTTTTTGGAGTAGTCAAGAACCCGGGTACGATAAAATTGCCGGGGAAAATGCGGGTTTTGGATGCCGTCAAAGTTGCAAATAATTCGATTCTTTCTCCAATTTCGGAAATCGATTTAAGGCAGGTTTTAGTCACTAATGGAGACTCGACGTGTTCGTATGATTTGATGCAGTATATTTACAGAGGCAACATTAAGGAAAATCCGTATCTATACCCGGGAGACAATATTCAGGTAAACAATGCCGTTTCAAAGGTGTTTTTAGGGGGAGCGATAATAGTTAAAGACACGACCGATATCGTTTTCCCGATAAAGAAAAACGAAACAGTGAGTGAGTTGCTCTCGTTGTTCAATGCAACGCCATCAGCTGATACGTCGATAATAATAATTAAAACCGGCAGCAATACAAACTCCCCGGAAATCAAAACAATTGATCACAAAATTGCGAAAAATCTGGTTCTGCAACACAACGATATGATAATTATTCCGGAAAAAGAAAATTATTCTCAACAATTGCAGGTTATGGTTTCCGGCGAAGTGAAGAAACCCGGAATTTATCCCATGATTAAAGAAGAAACATCGCTACAAAATATTTTGGATTTAGCCGGAGGAACTACAAATTATGCAAATTTAAATCGAATAGTCATAATTAGGCGGAGTAAAATATCTCGAAAAACGCAACAGCTTTCACCTCAAGTTCCAATTGCAGAAAACAGTTCAGTTAGACCAGAAATAAACTCGGCAATTATTAAAGTCGGGGTTTCAAGTGATTATTCAATAATTACGGTCGGCGATATTAAAAACAAGTTGATGCTTGAAAAAAACGACGAAATAGTGGTTCCAAAAAAAGATAGGTTTATCTATATAAGCGGTAATGTTAGAAACCCTGGCGCTTATGAATTTATAAGCGGAAAAGGTGCAAGTTATTATTTTGAAAAAGCCGGAGGCCTTACTCCAAAAGCGGATAAAACAAATTCTTTCGTCATTTCTGCATACAAAGATGTATATCAAATCAAGAATATAAAAGAAATTAATGATGGTGATATTCTAGTTATACCGGATTCGCAAGAGTCAAAACGATTTATAACCATTATCCTGCCTGTATTTCAAGCCATCGTTACGACAATTTCGGTTGTTTTCGCGATTTATGTTTATTCCAAGGGAAATTAAAAACCATACAATTTAAAGGCAAGGCTTCTTTGACATGATCGTTAATTTATAGAAATTTTATTATTAAAAATTGTACGTTGGTTTCAAGTGTGATAATGGTTAAAATTGCAAGAAATAAAGCTCTATACAAAAACGCCGCGTCACTGTATTTACTGCAGGGAATAAATTACCTTTTACCATTGGTTACTGTTCCATACCTAATACGGGTTTTGGGGGCAGGGAATTTTGGCTTGCTTGCTTTTGCAGGTTCTGTTCAAACATATTTTCAGACAGTAATAGATTATGGATTCAATTTATCTGCAACGCGAGAGGTTTCCATCCATCGAGAGAATGATGAGTGGCTGTCTGAACATTATTATTCGATTGTAACGATTAAAAGCTTACTTGCTATTTGCTGCTTTATTATTCTCTTATGCATAGTGACTTTCATTCCTCGGTTTCACAATAATGGAGTGTTATATTGCTGGCTTTTTTTGGGAGTAGCCGGAAGTGTGTTTTTTCCAACATGGCTATTTCAAGGAATGGAAAGAATGGGGTATATCACGGTTCTAAACCTCGGGGCTAAGGTTGCCGTATCCGTTTTATACTTTATTTTTATTAAAGAAAAAAATGATTATATGTGGTTTGCTTATTTAAATGCGATTGGAGTATGTGCGGTTAGTTTAATTGGATTTTTCATTGCAATCAGAATTTTTAAAATTAAATATATTCGTCCGAGAGTTTCCTTTTGCCGGGAAAATCTGAAAAACGGATTCCATATTTTTATTTCCCAATTAAGCGTTACGCTATTTACTAATACAAACACATTCGTGCTCGGCATATTTTGCAGTAACCAAATTGTTGGTCTGTATGCAATAGCAGAGAAAATCATTCGGGCATTTATTGGGCTTACTGGGCCGATTGGAAGCGCAATTTTCCCTAAGACTTCGTTGTTGTTTTCCCAATCAAAAGCGGAGGCTCTTCGTTTTATTAAAAAAGTTTTTGTTTGGGGGACAATGGTGTTTGGTACCGGTTGCTGTTGCATTTGGATATTTGCTGACTATCTTGTTTTAATTGTCACAGGCGAAAAGTCTCAGCAAATTTCCTTGCTCATACGGATAATGTCCTTTTTACCTTTGAGCGTATTTTGGGATAATATTTTTGGAACACAAATAATGTTGAATTGTAAGCTCCAAAAACAATTTACAATAACATTAATAGGCTCAGGTATATTCTCTTTGGTTTTGCTGCCTTTACTAATTCCTCATTTTCAAGCTACAGGCGCTGCAATTTCTTTTCTTTGTGTCGAATTATTTCTTATGATTTTGATGCTAATTATTGTTAGAAGAACCGGAATTCGATTTTTTCCTAAGATATCTTTTTAAACATAAAAAATAAATAGGTTTGCCGAACTATCAATTTAAGTGCTACGAAATATATTTTAATGGCACGTTCGCTGAAAACCTATTTAAGGTTTTTTTAATAGGGAGCTTTGCATGCATATACCTGATGGGTATCTTGGCCCAATTTCCTGCGGCGCATTTTACGCAGTCATGCTGCCGGTTTGGACAATAGCCTCAAGAAAAGTAAAAAAATCGCTTGCAGCAAAACAAGTTCCTTTATTGGCAATCGGAGCGGCCTTTTCCTTTGTAATTATGATGTTTAATATTCCGATTCCGGGCGGGACTTCCGGTCATGCGGTTGGCGGAGTGTTAGTCGCCATTCTTTTAGGACCGTGGGCCGCTTGCATTGCGGTGAGTGTTGCGCTAGTCATCCAGGCGTTTTTATTTGGGGATGGTGGTCTTACCGCATTAGGCGCCAATTGCTTTAATATGGCTTTTGTAATGCCCTTCATCGGATATGCCTTGTACCGCCTCATCAGTCAAAAAAGTCCGATAAAATCATTCCGGCGATTATTTGCGGCCGGTGTTGGAGGATACTTTGGTCTGGTGGCTGCCGCATTAAGCGCGGGATTGGAATTTGGCGTTCAACCTATTTTGCATCACACGGCGTCGGGCCAGGCATTGTATTGTCCGTATTCCATAAAAATAGCAGTATTGGCAATGGTTGGTGAACATATGCTTGTTTTCGGCTGGATAGAGATGGTAGTTACTGCTTTGGTCGTTAAATTTCTCCAGGGTCAGGATCCGGATTTGTTACGTACTATACCGGATACTGTCGAATGAAAACCCTATCGAAACTTTGGATAGGTATAGCCTTTCTTGCCGTAATAACGCCGCTTGGATTGTATGTACCCTATAAATTAAACTCGAAGTCGGCATGGGGAGAATGGTCTGCCCAAGAGATTAAAATGCTTGTCGGCTATATTCCCGGCGAACTTGAAAAGGTATCCGGCGTCTGGAAAGCTCCGGTGTCGGGCTATGGCGCGCACGGTTGGTTTGGCAAGGATGCGGCTCATCGGGGATTCGGCTATTTTTTATCCGGGATAATTGGCATCGCCGCTTGCGTCGGCATTGCATTCATCATAGGAAAAATTCTTTCTAAAAAAGAAAAAAAACGATAAAGGGGGACCATGGTGTCCGGATTTATCGAGCGGACTATTCTTGGCACGGTTTCGGTATTAAAAGATACGGTTTCAGTGGAACGGTATGCATTGCAAAGAGGCTTTTTACAGGAGCGTGACCCCCGGTATAAAAGTTGCGCTTCCATAAGTTTACTTATAGCGATGGTTTTGTGCAATAATGCCGCCGTATTATTGTCCCTCTATGCGATTATCGTATTGCTGGTTCCGTTTTCAAATATCCGCATCGGGTTCTTTCTGAAGCGGACGTTGCTTTTTGTACCTATTTTCTCTTTTGTAATTGTCGTTCCCGCGATTTTCGATGCTGTTTCTCCCGGAACGGTGGTGGCGTCGTGGCATGTGTTTGGGTTGAAACTGTCGGTCACTCGTCAGGGAATTGATGCTGCCGGAATATTCTGTATGCGTGTTTTGGATTGCGTCTCGATGTCCGTTCTGTTAGTTTTAACGACGCGGCAACATGTCTTGTTGAAAGTACTGAGAATATTTAAAGTGCCGCAACTTTTTGTCATGACCATCGGTATGAGCTACCGCTATATTTTCCTGTTTCTCGACATTATCCAAAAAATGTTCATTGGGATAAAAAGCAGGGTCGGATTTGTTTCATCGTCAACAGAAGGACGAAGAATCGCTACCGCACATATGGCAGGGCTATGGCTTCGCTCGTACCGGTTGCATACCGCAGTGTACGATGCAATGATCTCGAGGGGATATAATGGAGAAGCCTATGTCCTCGACGAATTCCGCAGCACGATTGCGGACAAAATCATGCTGATTCTTTCATTCATCATTTTAATTGGAGCCGTATGGGCGAATCGATTTTTTCACTGAAGGATGTTTCATATTCATTTTCGCAAAATATTATCGCACTTAAAGGTCTGTCGTTTGACATAGAAAAAGGGCAGCGAATAGCGATAATCGGCGCAAATGGAACGGGTAAATCCACTCTGCTGACAATGCTCGACGCGCTTATTTTTCCGACATCCGGTACCATGACCATGGCGGGAAAAACGATAACCGAACGCGCTATGAGGGACCCCGGTTTTCAAAGAGAATTCAGACGGAAAGTAGGGTTTGTTTTCCAGAATCCCGATGTTCAGCTGTTTTGCCCGACTGTCAAGGAAGATATTGTTTTCGGACCGCTTCAGTTCGGAATTGCGCACGATGAAATTAACAAAAGGCTTGAGAGTATCGTTGAAAAGATGAGGATTTCTCATTTGTTGCAACGGTCGCCGCATCAACTATCCATAGGAGAAAAGAAAAAGGCCGCTATCGCGTCGACGTTGATCATGGAACCCGAAATCCTTCTCCTCGATGAACCGACTGCAGGCCTTGATCCGCAAACAAACCGGGATATTATCGATGTTTTGGACAAAGCGCATAAAGCAGGGAAAACCGTCGTGATGGCAACGCATGACCTGCATATAGTCGAAGAAATTGCGGATATAGTGCATGTTTTCGGCGATGACAAAACGATTATCAGAAGCGGCTCGGCAGAAGAAATCCTTTCAGACAATCCTTTTTTGCAAACCAATAATTTGGTGCATGTGCATGTGCACCGGCATTTGAATATCAAACATGTCCATCCTCATTCCCATCCTCATCCTCATTGAATATTGGTCGCGATTCAGTAGACTCATTTTATGCACAAAATAAAAAACTCCGCCCGGCTGGGCCGGACGGAGTCAGATGCAAACCCCATAAAATGAATTCGAAAAAAAACTAAAACTGAAACAAATTACTTTGCAGCAGGAGCAGCTTCTGCTTTTTCTTTCTTCTCTGCTTTTTTCTCTGCAGCGGCTTTTTCTACAATTTTGGTTGCGACTTTTTTGCCGTCGACAACTTTAGTTGTAATAGTTACTTTTGCGTCTGCTTTGATATCGCCAAGAGCGATTTCTTTCTTGCCGCTAAGAATCTTTGCACCAGCTTCAACACTTACTGTGTCTTCAGCTTTTTTAACTTTTACGATGATTGTGTTTGCAATTGCATCAACGGAAACAACGGAACCGCTGATTGTGGATGCGGCTTCTTTTTTTGCAGCTTTTTCAGCTTTAGGAGCAGCTTCTGTTGTTGCTGCTTGTGCGAAGAGGAAGCTTGAGCATGCGATAACAGCGATAAGAATGCGAGAAAGTTTCATGAGACACTCCTTATAAAAATTGTTTAAAAATGGGGCTTGAAAACATTTATTATGACTTAAGAATTAAGCAAATGCTTTGCCAATTATTAAAAATTGCATTGGATATTAATTGTAATCATTTGCATTTATTATAGTTACAATGATATTTAAAATGGAGTAAGTGATAATAAATAAGAAAAGTTGGCAGGTTTCAT
Organism: Fibrobacteria bacterium; assembly: GCA_037447435.1. Lineage (GTDB taxonomy): Bacteria > Fibrobacterota > Chitinivibrionia > Chitinivibrionales > FEN-1185 > FEN-1185. The sequence goes on along the minus strand of JBBIGR010000001.1, from coordinate 39,536 downwards.
ATACGTTTTGGTGTATTCAAATGCACCAAAACGTATATGAAATCGACATCATTCGGTTTTTAATCCGAATTTTTCGGCCCGGTATTGAAAAGTCCGATAGGTCATTCCCAAGAGTTTTGCCGCATCGGCCATTATACCGTTGCATTGAACCAAAGCTTGAGACAATATATCCTTTTCCCAATTTTCAAAAACAATGCCTTCTTTGGGTAAAGGAAATGAGGTCATTGCCGAAGAGGATGGCGAAGAATTGCTTGTTAATTCCACCGGTAAGTCATCGACGGAAATTGCCGAATTGGTCGACAAAACACTGATTCTTTCCATTACCGCTTCAAGCTCCCGCACATTTCCAAACCATGTATAGTTTTTTATACATTCCATTGCAGCGGGATCGACTTTTTTCGGTTTGCCGCTTCTTGAAATGAAAAAATTGACAAGCGGTTCTATATCTTCACGCCTTTCCCGAAGCGGAGGAATGGTGATTGGTATAATATTGAGACGATAAAACAAATCGTCGCGAAATGCGCCTTGCTTTATAGCCTCTTCGAGATTCTTGTTTGTTGCAGCAATAATGCGAAGGTCGACGGGGATATTTTTTGTTCCGCCGACGCGGCGGATTTCCCGCTCCTGCAAAACCCGTAAAAGCTTTGCTTGCGTTGAAAGCGACATATCTGCGACTTCATCCAGAAAAAGCGTACTTCCCGACGAATCCTCAACTAGGCCGATATGCCTGTTTTGAGCGCCGGTAAAAGCGCCTTTTTCATATCCGAAAAGTTCGCTTTCCAGAAGCGTCTCGGGAAATGCGGCGCAATTGATGCTTTGCATCAGTTTACGTCCGCGACTGCTCAGGTAATGGATCAGGCGTGCGATTCGTTCTTTGCCGGTACCCGACTCGCCGCGAATAAGAACCGTCGAATCGCTCAAAGCCACTTTTTTCACGATTTCAAGCACGTTTTTCATTGGAGCGGATTCGGCAATGAGACCTTCGGTGAGTTGCTTGGTCAATTCGTTTCGGAGTTGCTGCCCCTCTATGCGTAATGAGAATTTTTCGGCAGCCCGTTGCACGACAAGCAATAAAACATCCCGTTCCAAGGGTTTATTTAAATAATCGTATGCACCGAGGCGCATGGCGTTTACCGCGGTTTCGACAGACCCGAAAGCGGTAATGACGACTATTTCCGGAGGTACCGGCAATTTGCCGATTTCCTCGACCAAAACGAGACCGCTTTTACCATCCATTTTTAAATCGGTCAAAATGACGTCGGGTTTGAATTCCTGGACTTGGCTTAAGGCAGAGTCCACGTCCGGGGCCTCGGCAAGAACATGCCCCTCGGAACCGAGAATGCTCGCCATGATGTTGCGTTGTGCCGATTGATCGTCTACGATAAGGACTTTAGCCATACGTTACTCAGACTGAAAAGGTTATACTATAAATCAACTAATTTCCGGCGGTGGTTCTTTTACGCTTTCCGCCCCGTAAAATTCGGGGAGCGTGATATCGAATCGGGCGCCGCCGTGAGCCATATTACCTGCTTTGATTGTTCCGCCGTGTTCTTCTATAATGCGCCGTGCCAGCGCGAGGCCAAGGCCGGTACCGCCGGGGCGTTTTGAAAAATAGGGCTCAAATATTTGCTCCAGGTTTTCCTGCGCTATTCCGGGGCCGTTGTCGGTAATTTGCAATAAAATTGCGGAATTGCCGGCTTTTTGAACATCGACTGAAATGGTGCCGTTGTCGGGTACCGCTTCGATGGCGTTCAAAAAAAGATTGAGAAAAACAAGCCGCATCTGTTCGATGTCGGCGCTTATCGAAACGAGGTCGTCGGCATTGACGGTAAGAGTAATGTGTTTTGCGACGAGCTGCTGCTTAACAATAACGATAAGCTGTTCGAAAAGTTCGACAAGCCGGAAAGTGGTTTTTTTAAGACGCGAAGGGCGACCGATGGTTAAAAATTCGCTTACCATGGTATTAAGATGTTTTACTTCCGCTTTGAGCGCGGCAATTAGGTCTGCATAGGATTTCCGTTTTTCCTCATTCGTCGGCATATATTCGTGGCCGAGATGGTCGGCAGTCAAATTGATGAGGTTAAGAGGGTTTCGGATTTCATGCGCCAGATTGGCCGCCATTTCGGCCAAAATAGCCCGTCGTTCCAAATCCCGTAGTTTATCTTCGAGCTGTTTATGTTCGGCAAGTTTGTTGATCATGGCATCGAACGAGTTATTCAGGCGGGCGACTTCGTCGTTCCCGCTTCTGTCGAGTCGCACCGATAGATCGCCGAGCGCAACTTGCTCTGCGACCAAAGACAATTTTCTCAAAGGCGTGTTAAACCTGCGCAAGGCAAATAGCGAAACGAGAATCATGACGAGCAAAGAGCTGGCCGCAATGATTGTTGTACGGAAATTAAGCCGACGGAAAAGATAGGTGAAATCGTTTACGACGATGGAAGTCTGCAATAGCCCTATGACTTTATTATCTCTGATAATGGGGACTTCGACAAAGTCGTAGCGAATATGTTTTCCTGCCGAATCTTCCAAACCGAATTGGGCCTTGACCACGATTTCCTTGCCCGATAGTTTTCCGATTTGCCCGACCTTGTTCGGATTGCTGCTCGCCACGATTTTTTCGCTGCTGTTAACGACAGATACTTCCCGTATCGATTTATTCTTTTTTATGTCCTGGATAAAACGTTCCAGGGCTTCGGAATCGGAGCCTTTTTTGGCCGAAAGTTTTTGCGTGGAATAATGGACGGTATGGACGATGTTTTGTATGTCGTCTTCAAGTTGATTTATGATCTTTTTTTCCGATTGCATGGTATAAAACAAAAGAGACCCTACAACCAGAACGAAGAGGGGGCCGAAAAAAAGGAGCAATTTAGTCTGGAAACTCATGAATAATACGATTGAAAAAATTAAACGGACTTTTTTTAACGCGAATGTTTTTAATACGCATTAATATAGTACGTCTTTTAAATATCCGCAATAAAGATAAAACCGAAAAAAGAAAAGCCACCCTGCATGACAGGATGGCTTATACGATGCAAAGATCCGACTAAAATTACTTCTTAGCAGGAGCTGCTGCAGGTGCTGCAGGAGCGGCTTCGGCTTTTTTCTCGGCAGCAGGTGCTGCTGCCGGAGCTTCGGCTTTCTTTTCTGCTGCAGGAGCGGCTTCGGCCTTTTTCTCGGCAGGAGCAGCTTCGGATTTCTTGGCTTCAGCTTTCTTTTCTGTTGCAGGAGCAGCTTCGGTTTTTTCTACGATTTTTGTAGCAACTTTTTTGCCATCAACGGTTTTGAAAGAAACGGTTACTTTTGAATCGGCTTTAATGTCTGCAGCTGTGGCAGCGGCTTTTCCAATAGTAATTTTTGTTGAAGCATCGATAGCAATTGTTTCATCGGCTTTTTTGCCTTTAACAACGATGCTGGATGCGTCGGCCGAAACAACGGTTCCGCTGATCGAAGAGGCAGCAGCCTTTTTCGCAGGTGCGGCTTTTTCTGCAGCAGGTGCGGCAGCAGGAGCAGCAGCTTCTTCAGCAAACAAAAAACTAGAGCAAGCAACAACAGCAACAAGAACGCGGGACAATTTCATAAAACACTCCTTGTGTTTAGGGTTTGGTGGATGACATGAAAACTCATGTTTTTTCAAATTTAAATCTACAGCGTATAAATTAAATATATGAACATGAAATTGCAAATCCAAATTAAGTATATTGAATGATATTTTTTTATTACTGGATTTTTTCATTACAAGGAGTTATAACAAAATGCGCATTCTTTCGGGCATTCAACCGTCGGGAGTATTGCATATCGGCAACTATCTCGGCATGATACAGCCAATGGTCGCTTCCCAGGAAAAAGGCGAACTTTTCTGTTTTTTAGCAAATTTGCACAGTTTAACATCGGTATTTGATCCGGCAAAAGTCGGCGCATTTTCTACGGAAGCAATTTTGGATCTGCTTGCCCTCGGTATCGACCCCGACAAATCCGTATTTTGGGCGCAATCGGACGTGCCTGAGGTTACAGAACTCGCATGGTATCTCAGTAATGTAACGCCGATGGGCCTTTTGGAACGTTGCCATTCTTATAAAGATAAAATTGCCAAAAATCTTCCGGCAAATAACGGTCTTTTCTCCTATCCGGTTCTTATGGCTGCGGATATTCTTATGTATCAGTCGACGATAGTTCCTGTTGGTAAAGATCAAAAACAGCATGTCGAGGTTGCCCGGGACATTGCAATAAAGTTTAATCAAACCTACGGGGAAGTGTTTACCATTCCCGAGCCCCGTATTAAAGAAGAGGTTGCCGTTATTCCTGGCATCGACGGCCAAAAAATGTCCAAATCATACGGGAATACAATCGATATTTTTGCACCTGAAAACCAGTTTAAAAAGAAAATCATGACAATAATAACTGATCCGACTCCGCTTGAAAGTCCCAAAAATCCTGAAAAAAGTGTTGTTTTTGCAATTTACAGGCTTTTTGCCTCGCCACAAAAAGCAAATGATATGGAACAAAAACTTCGCAAAGGCGGGTATGGCTACGGTGATGCGAAAAAAGAACTTTTTTCCGTTTTATGGGAATATTTCCTTCCGTTCAGAAAAAAGCGCGAAGAGCTTGCGGGAAACTTGGATTTTGTTGCAGAGGTAAGAAAAAAAGGCGCTGAAAAAGCTCGCGCTGCCGGAATTCCAACGTTACAAAAAGTCAGAGAATTGGTTGGAGTGGCATAAAAATACGGTAAGGCAATACTCTGGAGTATTGCGGATTTATGAAATCAACTCGAACTGAATGCCCGAATGTTTAGCCGTGTCAACCAGTATCGGCGCGACACGTTGGTGGTTTTTCGTTTCGTAAAGTACCAAGGTCGGCTGTTCCAGGCGTTCAGCGTCGTTTTTTGCGACAACACCGATATACCCCACGAGTTGCGGTACGGGAGCATTTATAATTCTTATTTTAGCTCCTGTCGGAAATAACGGTACGATAGAGGTAAGGGTCTTAACAACTTCGGCATTGAGTTTGGTTCCTCCGAGTTGGATTACCTTTTTAATCGCTTCCTGGGCGCTGTGTTTTTCACTATAATGAGAGCGACCTGCGGTAAGCATATCGTAAACGTCGGCTACTGCCACAATTTCCGCAAACCGATGTATCACTTTTTTTCGCGAGAAGTCTTTCAAAGGAGGTCTGTTTTCTCCTTTTATCCCGCGCGGATATCCGCTTCCGTCCTGACGCTCATGATGTTGCAATGCGACTGCAGCGCTGGTCGGCGGTATTGTCGGATTTTGAGAAAGCATGAGATAGCCGAAAACCGTATGTTGCCGAAGCATCATTTCTTCTTCATCGGTCAGATCGTCCGTCTTTTGGAGAATTTCCCTTGGCACCGCTACCATTCCCAAGTCGTAATTGATGGCACCGATGCCGAGCTGTTTCATTTCCTCGTACGAGAACCTGAACTTTTTTCCCAAACACAAGGAAATAATGGTGACATTTATTGCATGAGCAAACAAATCCCCCTGGGCCTTGGATAATTCCGACATGTTAAGAACCACCGAGGACTGGCTGAGGATTTCGTCGATGAATTTTTCAAGAGCATGGGAAATACCCGTGGACATGATAAATTTATTAAGATGATGCTTGTTCTCGCGTAACATCTTCTGTATCGAGCGGGTCCCTTGTTCATGCACCGGAATGGAATCGGCAATATCTTTGGTCGATTTGTTGAGCGACAGCGACATTTCACGCTGAATATGGGAGGAAATAATGGTTTCGGGGATGACGCTTTCGGTGCCTTCTATTTCGACAAGAGCGGTTGAAAAGCCCAATTCCTTGAGGCGCCGGCGATAGCGTTCTTTCAGTCTGTATCCGGCGGCAAGCAATAATTCGCCGGAAGGCAAAAATAAAGATTCGCCCAAAATCATGTCATCGTTAATATCGTCGAGATTGTATCTGACCATTATTTAAATCCATCAAGGGTTGAACATCAGTGTACAATGCGAAACGATTTTTGTCGAGTATATAACGATGATTCCCGTTGATTAATCTATCAATTTGCAAGTTTGCTGGCTTTGTATTAAAAAATAAACAAACTCTTAAGAATTTTTATACAAAGGTCGATAGTAATAAAGAGAACGAAATACAGAGTAAATCGCAAGGATGCGACCATTTTTCAAGGATGAAAATTGTGAAACTCCGAAAAGAATCCACTCATATCCGGTCGGGAAAGTTTCTTTGGATGGAAGAGGGTCAGAAAAAGGAATACCTTAAGGACCTGAAACGTCGAATAGAAATCGGTTATTTTTTCAATGACAGCATCGTGGCCAAGATCGTAGACGATATAGCGCCGATTATGGATGATTACGTTGATAATGGATCATCATTGAATTACTGACGGCGATTCCTCAGTAAAATGGAAAACAAATCATCGACGGTATTTTCCATAATATTAAGCGATTGGTTGTTTTGCTCAATTTTTATCGGTATCGTGAATAGCGGCTTATTTGCAGCCACATCTATGATGGTCACGGAGTAATCGACATTTTTTTTAATGATTGTCGAATATGATTCAACGCTTCCCCCGGCCTCGGGCCGCAGTCCGACCAATTGCATATGGTACAGGCGCATCGCATAGATGCAAACGAAAACCTCTATGCCTTGACTTCTCAGCGGTTCGAGACAATCGCCGGGCAAACTGTCCAGCGGTGTTTTGACAAAAGCTAATTTTCGCTGCAAAATACTGTCTGCGAATTGTCCGGCTTCGCGCCAACCCAATCGGCTTTGCGACGTTTTTTGCAGAAAATCCCGGTAAAACGCCTCGGCTGTCCTGCTTTTATCTATGCTGTGGTAACTCTGGTTGGTAAATCTGTTTTCATAAAAAATTTCCGATGATACGACTATGGGTTTTGCAAAGCCGATTTTTTTTGAGGAAATCCAGTCGTAGGAATAGGTGGGTGGAAATCCCTTCGAGCGAAAGGCAACCGGAGTGCATGTGCAGGCGAGGCAAACAGCGAAAAAAGAAAAAGCCCGCCATAACGTTGCAATTGAATAAAAACGGCCGCTTGATTGACAAACGGCCGTTTTGGAGAATCCTTTGTTTTTTTTATCGTCGGCCGAACGGATCATCGTCTGCCTTGTTGATCGCCCGCATGGTGAAAACATTGCTGAGCCACATATAAAACTGAATGAGAAGGAAAATTATGACGCCTAAGGCGATTATGCCGATGATAATGATCAATACCTTATTTTTTGCAAAAAAACCCATTTCTTTTTTTACTTTTTGATCGCCCAAAAGGGCGGGAGAAACCGCGGCAACCGCGCCGGTGTCTTTTTTGGCTGCAGTGTCAAGGGCCGGCTCCTGCTTTTCTACGATAAGCGAAATTTTCTCGACACCGGGTACGGAAAGGGGCGTCTCAAGGATTGCGGAGCCGTTTTTCCATTTGTCGGAATACAGGCTTTTTCCGCCGAGCTTGATAAGAAATGGTTCCGTGGTTTCTTTGGAAATTTCATGGAAACAATCCCATAAATCTATTTTCGCAACAACGGCACCTTCGAATTTATTTTTATGCCCTAAAATGGGAGTGACCCAGAATAAATAATAGCGGCCGTTTTCTTCGATAAAGGTAAACCCGTAATATTCGGTTGCCGTTTTTGAGATTCGCTTGAACCAATCTTGCTTGCGCACGTTTTTTTTCACTTTTTCAGGAACTTGGCCGCGGACGACTTCGTTGATCATGACGCCTTTCGCATTTGTCCGCATATACGAGTAAACCGGCTGATGTTTTTTCAAAGAGCTTACAAAAATGCCGTTCACGGATTTCCCCTGGGCCTTTTTCATGGCCGGATTATCGGCCAATTTGTCGAAATCATTTTTAATTCCCGCAAAATAATGTTCGATCGAATCTTTAGTTACGGCTGCGGAATAAACATTTGTCCGGGCCAGTGAAAAGCAAATGACAAAAGTCATGAACGAAGCAAACAAATGTGTTCGGCCAATAAAAAACCGCTTCATGAAGGCCTCCCTTTTGGCTTGGAAAAAGTGTATACCATAAGAAATAGTAAATGCAAAAAGCAGTGGATAAGAAAAATTTTGTTTTCAATAAAAAAAAGTCCCCCGACAAATCTGCCGGGGGACAGGGCAAGCGGAACAAAAGAGGAGAGGGTCCGCTTGCAAATGGGACAAATACGGTAATTTATTTTGTTAATAGCCTTTGCTTTTCGGCGTACCCATTTGGGCCGTTGCGATTCCGGAAAATAGTGAACCGATGCTTGTTTGCGCGCATACCCAATTTCTTCCGAGATTATTATACTGGGCATCGTATGGTAAGGAATCCAAAACAATTGATTTTTTCGCAGTTCCAAGATTCGGCCAATCTTGTGAATTGCTGTTGCCGCAAAAGGCAAGCCAGTCCAGAACGGAATCGGAAACGGCCTTTGATCGCAAACAGATCCAGTTGCCGCTGGACGATAAATCCAATGCACCGGATGCTGCGGGGTACGTATCGGCCCAGGGTAAACTTCTGCGGCCGATGACAAAAAATCCGTGGGAAGGTACCGAAACAATGCCAAGCGTTCGGCTTGTGCCGTCTATTTCGATGAAAAGAGAATCATTGAATGAATGCCCGGTGGGGTTATAAACTTCAACATATTCCGAATCATTTGCGTTGTACATTATTTCGGAAACAATCAACGCGCCGCTTTCATACATGACGGGCGTTGCGTTTGCCATTGGACCCTGTATCAGCGTGACGCCCGGTGCCTGAACGGTAACCGTGACGCCGGCGCTTGTTGATATTCGCGAAAAATTGCTTGAAAGCGTCGTGTCGCGCAATACGGAAAACGCAAGCCAAACCGAAGACCGGTAAATGACCGTGCCGACCGAATCTGTTCCTATAATGTTAAGGGTGTCCGCTGTTTTGTCCGGCACGTCGTCTATACTCAAATTCAGTTTTGCAGACCGATTTTCGCAGGTTGAAAAAGTATCGAAATCGGCGCAAATTCTTTTCACGTTCGTCGGGATGGCGGAGATGTCGATATAAATCGACCCTTTTATCGGTACGAGCGAAAAATCCAAAATCTTTTTTTCGGCTGCGGAAATGTCGACTGTTTGCGCAGTACTTAAATGAATAAGGCAATTCGACCTACTTTTAGTGTAAACCTCGACTTTTCTTTTTTCCCCTGCCGGAATATCGTCGCAAGAAATCGAAATATACTGATCGAGGGAGGTGAATTTAAACGAATGCATGATCGTATCGATATCGGTTGCCGTAATACGCACTATGAGGCTGTCCCAGGTCGTTGAAACGGTTTTTGCCAAAACAGTGTGATCCTGCGGTTTAATTTGCGAGGCAATTATTTGCAGTTCGCCGAAAAGAGATTTCTGGTTCACACCGGAATTGTTGATACAGGATAGTACTATAAAATTCATAAGAAAAGCAATGCCTTTCATCCATCGCACAATCATCGTTTACCCCCTAACAATTAAGGTTATGCCCAAAGTCAGGGATTTTTTGACAAAGCGAGCGCCAGGGCGTTTTTCGCGTATCTTTTCGGATAAAGAAGCCTCTGATTTATGCATCAGAGGCTTTACGGTATTTAGTTAATCCGGTAGGATTATCTGCCTTCTGCCCATGCGTCGGATGCTTGGAGGTTTCCATCGAGGAATGTCCAAGTGATCTTGCGATAACGCATAGAAACTTCTTCAAGATGTGTATAGCGTTCTTTTGTCGGGTCTTTTACGTTCGGCATATAGGGTTTAACCGAACAGACTTTGACGCCTTCAAGTTTATGATTGAAATATTCCTTTTCGCTGCCCGTATCGTCGATATTATACCATTTGAATTCCACGGAATTGAAGGTTTGGCCTTCGCATACCGCCTTATACAAATACGGCGACGACGCATCGTAGGCCTTTACAAATGTAAGTGATTCGTGTTTGCGCGTGCCGGTCAGCCGGCCGGTGTCGGGATCAGTGGGGATACGCACTTCATGATGGAATTCGATGACTTCGATACTGCCTTCGCGGCCGGACACGTCGACGGAACCTTTAATATCGGCCCCGGTTTCATCTTTAATCCACAGATATGCAGGAATTGGCATACAAGACTCCTTTCGAAAATGTAAAGTTTGACGGGTTACGTTTCTTTTTAATTCTGTAAAAAATATACAAACCCGCCGAACATAATTCTGTGACGTACGTCACAAATGCATCATTTTTTTTATTTTCCTTTTGGCATTTGGGAAACCAGCGAAAGGTTGATGTCGATACCTTCGATCTGGAAATGCGGCATCACGGACAAGCTGACCCTGAAAAACCCGGGATTGTCTTCGATTTCATTGACGGCAACTTCCGCAGCCTTTAACGGATGCGTCGAAATAAGGTCGGGACCGGGATCGTTCATTTCCGTTACCAGGCCAGAAATCCATGCGTTCAGCTCGTTTTGCAAGACGACTTTATTCTTTGTCGACCCGATGTTTTCGCGTTGTATTACCTTGAGATAATGCGCGATTCTTGACACAAGGAAAATATAAGGCAAACGCGAATTGATGCGCATATTTGCGGTAACGACGGGATCGTCGTATTCGGTCGGTTTTTGCGTCGAGTTTGCAGAAAAGAAACATGCGTAATCCCTGTTTTTATAAAAGGACAACGGAATGAAACCTTCCTGGGCAAATTCGAATTCACGGGTTTCGGGAATCAGAATTTCGGTCGGGATTTTCATCTGCTTGCCTTTACCGACATCATAAATATGAAGCGGCAAATCTTCGACTTTTCCGCCGGCTTCAGGGCCGCGGATTTGAACGCACCATCCGTTTTCAACATAGGAGCGGGCCATGTTGGCCGCAAATGCGAATGTAGAATTTCCCCAGAGGTACTTGTCGTGGTCTTCGCCGCTCACGCTTTCGGTATAATTGAATTCCTTGACCGGTTGCGTATCGGCGCCGTACGGGAGCCGCAGCATGAACCGGGGGAGCATAAGGCCGACATACCGGGAATCTTCGGTTTGACGGAAAGCATTCCATTTAAGGAACTCGGAACGTTCCATGTAATTGTGAAGGTCTTCGATTTTCGTAAGGTCCTGAATCGTTTCCTTGCCGAAGAATTTCGGGCTTGCCGAGGCCAAAAACGGGCAATGGCAGGCGGCGGAAACCTTTGACACGTTTTGCAACAAATTGATGTCCGAAGGACCGCTGTCGAAATCATAATTTGAAACTACCGACCCGTAGGGTTCGCCGCCGGGAGTGTCGTATTCTGCTGTGTAAACGTGTTTGTACAGTCCGGATTGAATGGTTTCCGGCGCATCTTCAAAATCCTCGGCAAGTTCGTCTTTGGAAACGTCCAGGATATCGAGCTTGACGTTTTTCTTGAAATCCATACGGTCGACGAGGAACTTAAGACTGCGCCATGCCGCTTCCATTTTCTGAAACTTGGGGTGATGCAGGATTTCATCGAGTTGCAATGAAAGTTTTCTGTCGATTTCGCTGATATGATGGTCGAGCATCGCTTTGTCGATTTTGTCCACTGTCTGACTCGATGCAACGACGCTTTCGACGAAAACCGCCAATGCGGCGCTGATACGCTCGTTTGCGTTGCTGTCGGCAAGGACTTCGGTGTTTTTATATTCCGAAATGTCTATAGATTTGTCCGGAATGGACAAATTCATGGTTTGATATATGTATTCGAGACCGTGGGCATCGGCAGCCTGTTGTTCCGCGGCCTGTTTTTCTTGTTCTGCCATACTGCATTCTCCTCGTTATGATGGTGGCGATTTTTAACGTTTGTCCGTTAAGCCGTAGGTTTCTTTTCTTCGGGAACGACCTTTTTGAGTTCTTCATGAAGCGATTTCATGGCTTCGGGGTCTTTAATAATGTCTTCAAGCCGCTTGCGGAATTCGCGATTATCAAGAAGATTGGATTTTAGGTCCTTGAGCAAATTTCTGGCAGCCAAAAGCTTTGACAACCCGGGAATGTTTTTCGCGACATTTTCAGGCTTGAACGAATCCATGTTCTTGATGTTTAAATCGACATTAAGATCGCCGTTGCCCGTGATTTTGTTATCGACGTTGTAATTCAGCTTAAGATCCATGCTTTCCATGACCTGCGTGAAATTTTCCTTATTGATGCTGATTTTTTCACGGTCCGACACCCTGTCGTCATGCTTTTTAAAAGAAAAATCGCCGAGTACCAGCGTTTTGAGCGGGAGTTCGATTTTTTTCTTCGCATTGCCTTTGCCGACATCAAGTTTCAAATTGATTCTGGCAGGGGGTATTTCATTTTGGAAACTTCCAGCCATAAGGACCTACCTTTCTTAAATGTGAATAATTTTTATAAATACGATACAATAAAGTTCAATAAAATTCCAAACCGCAGCTTTCTCTTTAGGAGGACCAGCCGCAACCCCGGAAATAGTCGCTATTCGATTACCGCCATCATGTATTCAGCGAAAACGCCTTTTTAGGATCGATTTGGCTGATTTTGCTCAAAACCGTGTTCTGTTTTTCAGTCATGCTTGCCTGGAGCGGTGCCGGTTTGTTCGTGCGCGCCACCTTCAGCACGCGTACCATAATGCTCCAAGCGTCAACAGCGAGATCGGGATCCCATTTGTCAAGATGGTATAACTGTATTTTCGCATCGAGCGAATCGAGAATCGACAAGGCGATATCGGGTTGTTTGGCGCCTAAAAGCATGTTGCACATAATTATGGACCGCCGGAAATTATCCCGTTCATTCGAGGAATTTCGAATGGCGTTTTGCAATACGTCGAGCGCGGCTTCGGTTTTATTCGAAGCGATAAGGGCCGCGACCTGCTTCTTTTCCTCCTCAACTTTATCAAGGTTTTCCCGAGTTTCGTTTTGCTGCGCAGCGTTCGCGCCCCCGCTTAAAAGCGGCAGTACCGATTTCGTAATCCACTCTTTGGTAATTTCGTCGCAAAACGGAGAACCGTCGGAGAAATTCAAATTCATTATTTCGGGAATTCGCTTGATGAACATTCCGGTTTCGAATAAAATTGCCTGTTCAACGGATTTATAAGGCTCGCCCAGTCCTGCGCATGCCATGGCGGCAAGACGCTGCAGGCCGAACCACAAATGATTGGCTCCGGCGGTAAACGCAACTTCCGCTTTTTCCAAAGCGGGTTTAAATTCTTTATTGTTAATCAGTGTGTTCAATGACGTTGCCAGGTCGGGCGGCGGGGCCGTGAGCTGGGTTTTTCCGTTTTCGGCAGGAGGGGCTTTTTCAAAAATATCCCACCTGACCATACGAATGAGCCTAAATCCCATGGGTCTTTGCGGTTCTTTTTCAATGAGAAACCCGGCGGCTTTTCTAACGATCGTTTGCGCCTGTTTTGGCGTATCCATAGGGTCGGCGCTGGAAGTGGCTGCTGCTGCGCCGGGAGCAGCTGCCGTCGCTTCGACCTTTGGTTTGGGCTTGCATGATTTTTCCCAATTTTGAACGGCCGTAAAAAGTCCGGACGGAAACGGCGAGCCTTCGGGAAATTTTTCCTGCAGAATAGTTTTTAGCTTTGTCAACGAATCGAGCAAGCGGGAAACATTGGCGTAATCGGCTTCGGCCGGTTTTTTTTCGGCAACGGTTTCGTTGTATCGTTGTTCGGAGAGCCATTTGATCGAGTTTTGTTTTGCACGCTCGCGATCGGGGAACATGGCATCGTAATTTTGCTGCGCCAACTTGACAAAACCGTCAAATATATCCGTGAAAAATTCCCACTTTTCGTCGCGAAGATATACGAAACTGAGAAAGCACAACAATCGAATGTCTTTGGATTTTTCGGCAAGGAGCTTTTTGCCCGAAGATTCGACCAGGGCATAATCTATACCGCCGAGCTTGCCGATTTCATTTTTACATGCGTCAAAATCAGTGTCGTAATTGATATTCGAACCCATTGGGTTTTCACCCGGAATAGGCTTTACGATCAGATCAAGTAGTTCGGAAATACCAAAGCCTCCATGAAAAAGACAATACCCAATATATATAGTAAATTAAAATATAGCCGTTGCCTTAATGCAAGAAATTCTTTTTAGCGGCCATAAATCATTACTGCCAGGGTCAAACGGAAAAATATAACGTGGGTATTGGAAACGTGCTGTGACGGGCATCACAAAAGACAGAAAAAAATGAAAAACCAGGTCTAAACCAAATCAATGTTTAACGCATAAGATCAAGGCGACATTTTTATGTTCGGTTTTACAAGAGTTATACAATTGCATGGCCTCTTTGGACGGTAATTGGCGAATGGAAATATTTTTTGCGGCAAAAGACGTGGCCAAAGCATCGTCCAACTGAAAGGCGGGAGAAAGAAAGCCGGTACCGACAATGAGCAAAAGAGCTTCGTCGTTCGGTTTTTGGTTCAGAACGTTAAAGAAATCCTCGAGGTTGCTTTTTTTCGTAATGTCTTCAACGGGTTGTATGGTATTGTTTTCGGAAATGCATAAATCGAAAAATGAAACAGGCAAACGGTTGAAAATGACGAAGTTTTTCTGGCCATACCCGAATTTGTTTGCTGGGTTGACAAAGAAATAAGCGGCAATGAGGATGAGGAAAAAAGAAACTATCTTATGATTCCAAAGAAATGTAAACATGATGCTAATATAAGAAATCCCGAAAGGGTTATCAATGAAAGATTGCAGGTTTTATGGAAATCGACCGGTTTGTAAAAAAAACAGACAAACGATGCGGTTTTATTACTTTAAATCGCCGATGAAAGAGGTAAGCTTTGCACGGGAGGCGGGGTTTCTGAATAATTTCCTCAGCGATCGATCGCGTATAAGGCGGACCCGTTCGCGAGTAAGCTTGAGCTCTTTTCCGATTTCCTCTAAAGTAAATTGCTTGGAGAAATTTAACCCGTAATACATGCGTAAAATGAGCTCTTCCCTGCTTGTAATATTCTGCAAGACGCTGTCGATGACTTTACCGAGTTCCTTGCGTTCGCTTTCGACATCCTGATTGGGTTCTTCGCCAATGACGTCCTGCAACGTTTTGGTTGCGTCGCCGTCCTGGCTTTGGTTCGAAACAGGAGCATCTAGCGAAACTCCCCGAAGTTTGTCCATCACATCGAGAATATCCTGTTCGTGCTCCTTAAAATCGTTCATTGAAATGGTCTGCATATAATCGCCGGAGTTTTTATCCAAAGCTTTTTTGAATTTTGCGAGTAAAGCGATTTTATTCGGCGGAATTCGCACGGTACCGGTTTGTTCGAACAAGGCTTTTTGAATGGATTGACGAATCCACCAAACAGCATACGAAATGAATTTTACTTTTGCTTCCAGATTAAACCGTTTGGCGGCTTTTAAAAGCCCCATGTTTCCTTCATTGATCAATTCAAGGAAGCTCAGGCCTCTTCCGCGATAGCGGCGTGCGACACTGACCACAAATCGCAGATTACTGGTAATGAGTTTTGACACAGCCTCATTATCATCCTCTTGAACCGCACGTATTATTATCCGTTCTTCTTCTTCAGAAAGAACTTTGTATCGGTTAATGTCCCGAAAATAAAGCGCCTCAGAACTAGTGGTCATAGATAAACCCCAAAATTTATCCGCTTCAGGACAGCACGGTAAAGGTACTCTAAATAATTATACATCTTCTTTTTAAAATAATCAACTTAAGCGATTTAATGGCTCTAAAAATATAGAACCCCCAAATTTTCATGCCCCATTCATTACGTGTGAGCAGGGCTGATTTGCTGGGATAAAATTAATTTAATGCAATCTTATTGCAACGGATTTTTTGGCGGTTGGCTGATAACCACGATCCCGGTTTCGCTAACGGTAAACCGTTTCTTATCTTCTTCAGGGTCAAACCCGATTTTGTCACCGGGCTTAATGTGAACTCCGCGATCAATAATTGCATTTTGAATTTGCGCCTTTTCACCGATTTGAACATCCGGAAATAAAATAGAATTTTCAACATTAGCAAAACTATGAACCCGGACACCGCGTGATAAAACCGATCGTATAACTTTGCCGCCGCTGATTATACACCCACCGCTGATTATCGAATCAAGGGTTTCGCCGATCCGCTTATCCGGACCTTCGCCGGCAAAAACAAATTTGGCGGGCGGGGATTGACCGGGAGCAGTGCGTATCGGCCAGGCTTCATTGTATAAATTGATTTCAGGAACGACATCGCGAAGGGTCATGTTTGCTTCAAAGTATGCTTCCAGATTCCCGACATCCTTCCAATAGGTGTTTTGCGCAGCAGATTCGCCGGGGATCCGATTGTTGGTGAAATCCCATACGTAAATCGGATAATCATGGAATATTTTTGGAATAACATCTTTTCCGAAATCATGGGACGATCCTGAGAGTTTTGCGTCGTTAAATAATTCGCGGACCAAAAATTTTCGATTAAAAATGTAATTCCCCATGGAAACCAAAGCCATTTTGGGGTTCGACGGCATTGCCTTGGGATGTTTGGGCTTTTCTTCAAATCCGATCATCCGGCCATCCTGATCGATTTCAATGACCCCGAATGCAGAAGCCTGATCGATCGGCTTGGGGATCGCGGCAACGGTAGCCACAGCGCCGACATGCCGGTGAAAATCGAGCATTTGCGAGATATCCATTTTGTAAATATGGTCGGCGCCGAATACCGCTATATAATCGGGATTTTCATCTTCAATAAGGTTAAAATTCTGAAATACCGCATCGGCAGTTCCCATATACCAATTTTTCCCCGTCCGCATTTGTGCGGGAACCGGGTCTATGTATTGGCCGAGCATACGGTTTAAATTCCACCCCGTCGTCAGGTGCTTGATAAGGGAATCGGATTTAAATTGCGTGAGTACTTTGATTTTAAAAATGCCGGAGTTGATGAAATTATTCAGAACGAAATCGATGATCCTGTATTTTCCTCCGAAATAAACCGCGGGTTTGGCCCTTTCTTTGGTGAGCGGATGCAGACGCGAACCTTCACCGCCCGCCATAATAATTCCAAGGACATTGGGATACCCGACCGAAGACCGAAAAGAATTCATACCGAGACTCCTATAAATACGTAGGCAGAAAATATAAACAAATGCAGCTCAGCATTTCAAAAAAAACTCATATAAAATTAAAATCGTAATTACAATTAGTAAACAAGTTTGGTAAGGAATTCCCAAATGGAATGAGTAATGTGGGTCATCGGAATAAAAATATTCCCCACACCCAAAAAAATTAATATTATTTCAAGTGAAAAAATGATGCCGGCGATGAGAAGAAAATTGGTTAATATAAAGATGACGCTTCTGCGCACGCTTTGATGGCGTTTATTAAAAATCAACAGCCGGCCAAGATGAAGAAAAAATTTAGACATAAACGATGCGCTCTTATTTCTTGAATGCAATGTGTTTGAGCAAAACAGCGGTGTCCCCGGCATTGATATCGTTGCTATACAATTTTTCTATGACCAATGTGCTGGAAGTTTTGTCGAGGTTCAAGGCGCAGGCAATTGCTTTGATCTTCCCCAAGGACGCTTTATCCTGCGAAAGAACCGCGAAAATATCGCCGAAGGCAACGCCGTCTTTGGACCCTCTATCAAGAATGAACGAATGGTATAAATACGGCCTTTCGGTATTTTCAACACGCTTAAAAACCGTTCCGGTTACCGCCACGGGCGGGGAAATAATGGTGTCAATTGTCATATCGGAATGATGAAACAAGGCGTCGATGCGGTCGCCGTCTTGCACGACATCCCAGATTTTATACAGCAACGCCGTCGCGCCGCGGTCGGAAACTTTTGTTATGATAGCGCGTCCGACTCTGCGTACAAGCGACGCGGTTGCGGTACCGAATGTAATAATTTCGTCGGCATGAAAAATACTGACCGTGTCGCCGATTTTATAGGCGGCCGAGGGGAACAGAGTAATCTCGATGTCGGAAAACTGTTGATGGGTTTCGGTTTCGTAGCGATTTAATCCGGGAGAAGGTTTCGTCGCACCGATGACTGCGTTTCCCGGATAAACTAGGCCTTTTTCATCTTTGTCAAACCATAAAAACCCGAGTTTTTCAAGAAACTCGGAGGTGAAAAATCGTTGTTGCCGCATGGCAAGGGTAAAAAGCGAATCCGAAATCCGTTCCAAACTGTCGGAAACAAGCGATTTTTTTTGCGCGACCGACGTGAACCCTGAAGATTCGATGGTTTTTTTTGTTTCAGAAAAAAAAGATTGATTACCGTTTTCCGTCTGCGAATAAGAAGGGTTTCCATTGGAATTACCCAAGCCGTTTGCCGATGGAGCCGTAAAACTTTTTGAAATGACCAATGTATCGCCGGGAAAAATGAGATTAGGGTCTTTAATGTATTGGTTTTGATGCCAAATTTGCGGCCATGCAAACGGGTCTCCTAAAAATGAAAACGCCAAGTCCCAAAGCGTATCGCCTTTACGGATAATATATTCCCGCTCGTCTGTCTGTCCAAAAGCAAAAGACAGAAAAATGAAAAAGGGGGCAATAAACAAAAATCTTTTATAGGTCAGGAGTTAGTCCTTTTACAAAGACCTGGGAAAAAGCTCGTCCGATAAATCCGGAACCACTATCATAATATATTTTATGCTCTACATCAGTCAATAAACGGTTTACGACGTCTCAAGCGTTAAAAAAAACAGCGTGCATTACTAACACCAAAAAGGGAAAATTCATGGCTGCAAAAAAAAGCAAAACCTGGAAGATCAGTGAAAAAAAGGGTGGCGTCACCTCTGCAAGAGGCTTTAGCGCTGGATCCATTACGGCAGGAATAAAGGTTTCCAAAAAGCCGGATTGCGGTTTGATCGTAAGCAACTCGCCGTGCAGTGCGGCAGGCACATTTACTACCAATGCGGTTCGGGCATCATCGGTGGATTGGTGTAATAGCGTTTTACCGTCCAATTCGGTTAGGGCTGTTTTTTGCAACAGCGGTAACGCCAACGCCTGCACGGGGAAGCAAGGAGTCGCAGACACCCAAAAGATCGCTTCGGACGTCGCCGTATTGCTCGATGCAAAAAAAGAAGCAGTACTCATTGCCCAAACCGGCGTGATCGGTCATTTTCTTCCGATGGATAAAATTGGAAGAAGCATTCCCGGTCTTGTGGCAAATGCAAAAAAGCGTACAAAAAATCAAGGATCGGATTTTGCCGGCGCAATCATGACCACGGATACGAAAAAAAAGGAATGCTCCTTTTCGATTGCCGTAAAAGGCGGCACTTTTTCCATTGGCGGGTGCACCAAAGGTTCCGGTATGATACATCCGAATATGGCGACCATGCTGGCGTTTATTACGACGGATGCGAAAATACAGCCTCAAAGATTAAACGCGTTGGTCAAGAAAATCGTGGATAAAACATTCAACAACCTTACGGTCGACGGCGACACCTCGACGAACGACATGGTCCTTGTGTTGGCAAACGGCGAATCGGGCGTTTCGGCCGATCGGGGTGATGCATTGAGCGCTTTTGAAGAAGCGCTGTATACCGTGTGCGAAGTGTTATGCCAAAAAATAGCGGAAGACGGCGAAGGTGCCACAAAGAGGGTTGAAATCAAGGTGTGCAAGGCGGCATCCTTTTCAGATGCGAAAAAGGCCGCCAAAGCTATTGCGAATTCTAATTTGGTCAAAACCGCATTGTTCGGTAATGATCCGAATTGGGGAAGGATTTTGTGTGCGATCGGCTATTCCGGCGCAAAATTTTCCAAAGAGAAAATAACGCTGCGTTTATGTGGTACCGAGGTTTTCAAGGCCATGCGCCCTGTAGAATTTAACGCGCCCAAACTCAGCAAACTCATGAAAAACGCGGTCGTGCACATCGACGCCGATCTTGGAATGGGAAACGATTGCGCTGTGGCCCACACCTGCGATTTGACGTATGATTATATAAAGATAAACGCCGAGTATCACACCTAGAATGGATTGTTTTTCCAATGATGCGGCCTTTCGGTTTTTATGCGGTACTCACGGATCCGGTGAGGGGTTATGACTATTGCACGCAATTAATGGTGGATCATAAAATCGCATTTGTCCAATTGCGAATGAAGGACGTTCCTCTCCGGACGGTTGTTGAGACGGCAGAGCGCATGCGGAAAATCACCTCAGGGACGGACACCAAACTGATCATTAACGATACTCCGGATATCGCCAAAGCCGTTCATGCCGACGGGGTTCATATCGGTCAAGGCGACATGCCGTATTTAAAAGCGCGCGAAATCGTTGGCCCCGATGCGATTATCGGGATATCCACCCATTCACAAGCGCAAATGCTTTCGGCTTGTGCGCTTAGTCCGCAGTACGTGGGTATGGGGCCCGTATATGCGACGCCGACCAAGAAAAATCCGGACCCCACTATCGGCCTGGAGGGAATGAAACGGATGCTTTCCTCCGCTTCGGTCCCGGCCGTCGCCATCGGGGGAATCACCTTGGAAAATTTACGGCTTGTCCTTGCCGCGGGCGCAAAAAATTTTTGTATGGTGCGTCCGATTACGCAGTCGCAAAATCCCCGAAGAATTTTAAAAGAAGTATTGGCCGTTTCCGCTGATTACCTTGGGTAAAGAAATGGATACCTTCGCCCCCCTCAAATATAACGGATGATCTTGCCGGACTTCCTTTTGAAACCCCGTTTCATTTCGTGCATTGAAAAAACCGGTCTTTCATGGTACAATGAATGGAGAAACTGAAAGGACGAACGAAACTATGCGACATCTTCTTGGTCTGAAAACGTGGGTGACACTATCATTCATTTGTTTAAGCGTTTTTGCCGAACAGCGTGCAACAACACCGGACGGTAAACAAGTGATTTTAAGAGACGACGGAACCTGGCATTACGTTACGCTGAGCGACAAACTCGCCGACAAGCTTGGTAAACCCAATACTGCGGAAGCGTCGTCGGACAATAAATTCGATTTGACATCTGGGAATAGCGGCGGATATTCGGTCAATGCGAAGCAGGAAGCCGAAGACGAGCCGCCTCGAACCGCGCTGGTCGACGTGATAAAAGGCGACAAGGGTTTCGATGTTCGTAAAGCAAAATGGGGAATGAGCCGGGACGAGGTAAAAAAAACCGAAAAGCTTCAATTATTGTCGGACAAAAAGGATATGGTTGAGTATAAATTCACCTTGCTGGGCCTAAACTGTAAAATCCAGTACAAGTTTTCGGAAAATAAGTTGACGAGTGCCGAATACGTCATTGAGCAGGACGATGTTAATCCGTCCCGTTTTTATGAGGATTACAAGGCATTAAAGTCGTTTTTACGCCAAATGTACAATGCGCCGGTGACCGATGAAAAAAATTGGACAAACGATATATATAAAGCCGAAGAAAAAAATTGGGGGTTTGCAATATCCTTGGGATTTTTAACCTGCAAAACTACATGGCAGAGTCCGACAACAAGAATTTTTCTTACTCAAAACGGCGGAAACCATATGATCAACACAAGCATTCAATATGGAATGAGAGGAAAACAGTAAAGAAACCGGGACTGCCCGTCTTCATCGCCGCTTAAGGGGATCGTTTTTAACAAAAATAAAGCCGATACCGACGAGGTTACTTACTCATTTCCAACATTCTCAAAAGGCTTTTTTTCGCTTTTTCCGCAACACCGGGATCTACGGAAACGCGCAAACCGCCAAAACCCTCCAATGCGTCGGCAATTTTTTCCAACGTGGTTTTTTTCATGTTCGGGCAAACGGCAATATCCGTTGCAGGAAAAAATTTTTTCAAAGGGTTTTGTTTTTGCAACGTATGCAGTATGCCGGTTTCGGTGGCGATAATATATTCATTGCCCGGGTCGGTCTTGACAAAATCACACATTCCGCCGGTGGAAAAGACTTTGTCGGCATGGGCGCGGGAAGCTTTCGGCGCTTCCGGATGAATAAGGACCGATGCATGGGGGTGCTCATTTTTTGCCGCCACAATCATATCCGGAGTGATCCGCACGTGAGTGGGACAAAACCCGTCCCATAAAACCATTTCGCGGCCCGATTCCTGCTCGACCCAACTTCCCAAATGTTTATCGGGAATAAAAATTATTCCTTGTTCCTTGGGGATTTGATTGACGATTTTTAAGGCGTTCGAACTGGTACAGCAAATGTCGGAAAGCGCCTTGATTTCCGCGGTGGAATTGACATAGCAGATAACGATATGGCCGGGGTATTTCCGTTTTAACGCGATAAGATCGTCGGCTTCGATCATGTCTGCCATCGGGCATCCCGCTTTCGGTTCAGGAATGATGACCGTTTTTACCGGGTTCAAAATGGCCGCGGTTTCGGCCATGAACATTACGCCGCAGAAAATGATCGTATCCGCTTTTACTTTTGTCGCCTCTACGCTCAAACCGTACGAATCGCCGACAAAATCCGCAATATCCTGAACATCGCCGGTTTGATAGGTATGTGCCAAAATAACGGCATTTTTTTGTTTTTTGAGCTCTTGAATTTTATCTGAAATTTGAATCATGGTTACTACTTTACATAAGGTGAAAGTTTCCGCAAACGGGCAACGATAGCCGGCATGATCGCAAGCACCGCGTCGACATCTGCGTCTGTGGAGTATCGGCTCAGGCTGAAGCGGGTGGAGCTATGGGCGAGCGTATAAGGCACTCCCATCGCCATCATCACATGCGACGGTTCCAACGAACCGCTCGTACAGGCGGATCCGGAGGATGCGGCGATATTCTTTTCGTCAAGTAACAATAAAATTCCTTCGCCCTCGATGAATTCAAAAGAGACGTTGGAGGTATTAGGAAGCCGTAATACTGCGTCACCGTTTCTATGCGCTCCTTCGCAGGTGGCAAGCAATCCCGCTTCAAGCCGATCCCGCAATTTCTTTATACGGGTATTTTCGTCGGCAATATGCGCCTTTGCCAATTCGCATGCTTTACCGAGTCCGACGATGGATGCGACGTTTTCGGTTCCCGCACGCATGCCGTGTTCCTGGTGGCCGCCGACAAGAAAGGGCGACAGCTTTGTTCCTTTTCGTATATATAAAGCACCCACGCCTTTTGGGGCGTGAATTTTGTGGCCCGACAACGAAAGAAGGTCTATTGCGGTTGCGGACAAATTCATCGGGATTTTTCCAACAGCCTGTACCGCATCGGTGTGGAATAAAGCGCCTTTGTCGTGAGCTGTTTGGGCAAGTTCTTCGACGGGAAACAATACGCCGGTTTCATTGTTCGCCCACATAAGCGATAAAAGCGTATCCTGATCCAGAGGCAGATGGTCAAGCATTTCCTTGCGTAAAAGTCCGTTTGCGTCGACGCCGATTTCGATGGTCTCGTGCCCCTCTGCTTTGAGGCTTGCGCACAGGTTGCGCACCGCAGGATGTTCGACGGTCGACGTGATGATCCGTGTTCTCGCCTTATGCGCTTTTGTAAACCCGACAATGGCCATACTGTCGCTTTCTGAACCGCAACTAGTAAAGATGATTTCCCGGGGGCTGCATCCGAGAAGATCGGCCACCTGGCTTCGGGCCTTGTCAACGGCATAGCGAACCGTACCGCCGAAGCGGTGCATGCTCGACGGGTTACCGTACTGTTGAGTTAAATAAGGAAGCATCGCGTCAAGGACTTCGGGCGCAACGGCGGTAGTCGCGTTATTATCCAAATAAATGAGTTTTTCAGCCATATTCCTCCGGGTATTCCGTTTATTAAAAAATACATTTTGGGAGTTGCACAATTTACGCGCATATGATTTTGTCGTGTTTTTAAAATTAAAACAGGATTATTTTTACGCTAAAAAACCAGGGTATTACTTTTGCTGCAGGGCGCGGTACAGCATGGATCTGAAGCTGGTATCGCCGTCAAAAAGATCGTACATAAAATGTAGCTCGTCGAAAAGGTCGCTGGCGTCCTGTTCCAGATCAAGCAAATACGTTAATGCCTTGTCGCTAACGATCCGCGAAGGCCTGCAATATTCCTTTGCGGAAAAGCTTATGTAAACGCGGCAGGTAAGAGGCCGTATCGGATGAACGGAACACGAACCGTCTTTTGTCAATAACGGGCAGGGGCGCTTGAAGCGGTAAAAACTCGACAACACGAGGTCGTACGGGTCGGCATCGCCGAGAGCCGCTTTTTGTTTTGGGTCTTTTAATTTTTTACTGACCGTGGCTTTGATTTTTTTTAAGCAGGCGATATCACCCTTGAGCGTATCGCAAATGCTTTTGATGTCGGCTTTTCGGTTTTGTTTCAAGTATTGGGCCAAATTCAGCACTTCAAAAGAGTACGTATCTTCCGCCCAATGATAACAGCATACGCCGCATTTCGGGCCGCAGGTCACTTTCAACGGATAACCCGCTAAAACGGAATTTTGATAATCGGCAAACAGGCTCATTGCTTTTTCATAATTTTTACGAAAATCGGGTTCCGTGCATGAGACAGGTGACTTTTTTATCAATCGTTTTAAAATGCCTATGATTTGTTTTTCAATGGCCGCGGCTTTAACAGTCGCTACGGGCTGCGGAGGCATTGTAAAAGGCTCGTTTGATGGTTTTGTTTTTGACG
Source organism: Fibrobacteria bacterium (assembly GCA_037447435.1). GTDB lineage: Bacteria > Fibrobacterota > Chitinivibrionia > Chitinivibrionales > FEN-1185 > FEN-1185. The sequence goes on along the minus strand of JBBIGR010000001.1, from coordinate 15,108 downwards.
TCATTGCGGTAAGGAAATAAAAAAGTTACTGTAATGCAAGCTTAGCGTAATGGAAACCAATGGGTCAAACTGGGCCGCGGCGCGGATATTGTTTTTATTGGTTATCTGTCGTAAATGCAAAGCCGCCTGAATGTCGAGGAAATTTTTATAATATCCGATGGCATTCACATAAAAATCAATAGTGCTTTCGACGATACCTGAAGGAATAGACGGTTCGATCCGATATCCGAGTGCGTCTCTTGCGTATTTTGAAGGGTCGTAAAGAGACAGGCTGTCATCATTCCATTTCGCGGATATAGTTCCCTGTCCTTGGCGATTATAGCTGAGTCCCGCCTGACCTGCCCAAAATTTTTTGCCGGATATCGTAAAGCAAACGTTAATATTATCTCCGTCATCGGTCGGATAACCAAGGCTTTTTCCAAGATATGTATACCGTTCGCCGCTTACTGTGTTGTCGTCGGAAATAGTATAAACCCAGCGGGATAAAAACCGATATTCAAGGGAGAGCACATGCGAAAGAGACGTGGGCAAAAAATCATTCCAAAAAACACCGAGATCGGTGCCCCAGTGATTTGGTTTTTGATCGGCGACAGATTTGTCGTCGATTTGAATGTCATCGATTAAAACCTGCCCTTTTAAGGCTATATTTTGCAGAAAAGGATGCAGGTTCCATTGAAAACATTCCATAAGGTTGCCGGTCCCTTCACTATTCGTATTTGTAACAAAATAAATGGAAATGGGATTGACATATTGCATATCGGGCAATCCGTTTTTTCTCCCGAACACAACGGCTTCGGTAACGCCGACGGAGCCGAATTTACCAAGCATGAAATTTAATGAATGTGCGGTGAAATACCGGCTTGCATCGGACTGTGCAAGATCATAGCCGACACTTGCTTGCGGAAACATCGCGAACATATGGCGAAATTCGAATAAAGAAGAATGCAGCCCGAATTCCAGTCCGTCATAGCTGTAGGGGTTTGCCGAAAGAACAAGGCTTCGGTCTGCGAACGGTCCCCAATTGCGGTTCATCCTTCCAAATCGTAAAAAACCCGACTTTAAACCGTATTCCAGATACGCTTCGGAAATTCGTCCGGCGGCGAATCTGCCTTTATTCCAAATAAATCCGGGGTCATCCGGGTATCGGGAATCAACGTCAAGAACTTGACGAGTCGAAAATTCATTGTACCGAATATCGTTGAGAGCCGATAGATGAAAATCGGAGTTTTTCCCGTAAAAGGAATTTGCGTTTTGGGAACTGTAAGAAATTGCGGGTTCCAGATTCCAGTGATTGGCATTATATCGAGCAGAGTCGGGCACAAGAGAAAGATCGAAAAGCGTTTTGCTACTGTCAAGTTGGTTCAAGTTATCCCAAAACATTCCGCTTGGCGATGATTTCGCATAGCCTATTCTGCTCGCCAGTTCGAAGAACGGAAAACGCCAGTTATCAAGTTGAACGCCATAAGCGAAAACCGGGAGGGCTAGGAAAAGAAATAATTTAACCGAAAAGCAAGATGATTTCATGGCTTTCCTGAAGAATACATTGAGAGTTAAAATGCCGAATCGCGCTGAAACACGACAAAAATAGTTCGAATAATAATTTTAATGTCGAGCCAAATGCTCCAGGAATCTATGTACTTAAGGTCAAGTCGGACGATTTCGTTGAAATTGGAAATTTTATTTCTTCCGGATACCTGCCATAAGCCGGTAATTCCGGGGCGTATGCTCATCCGACGATAATGCCATTTTTGATAATTGGTAACTTCATCGACCGTCGGCGGCCTTGTTCCGACAAGACTCATATCGCCTTTGAACACGTTGATGAATTGCGGTAATTCATCAAGCGATAATTTCCGCATGAATTTACCGATCGGCGTTACCCGCGGATCGTCTTTCATTTTAAAGACAGCGCCTTCAAGTTCATTGTGCGCAAGAAGGTCTTTTTTACGTTCTTCGGCATCGGCGCCCATCGAGCGATATTTGTAAATAAGGAACCGCTTTCCGTTTCGACCGACGCGAACCTGCCTAAAAAAAACAGGACCTTTTGAGGTTGTTTTAATAATGACGGACAAGAAAGGAAACGTGAGGCCTAAAATGAAAAGGCCGACAAATGAACCGGCCAAATCAAAAAGCCGTTTGAATAACAACTGATCGGGATCGAGCTCAACCGTATGCGAAATGATCGTGGGTCTTTCGAGAAATTTATGATATTTCCAATTTGCAAAGCGGGTCGAGTCGAGTATGTTGAGAAACACCCGCGCCGGGCGCCCCATGTCCTCGCAAACCTGCAAATACGGGTCGATGATGAATCCATTTTTCGTCACATGCCGGGGAAGGCAAAAAAACACTTCTTCGACATAATTTTTCTTTAGAGTGTCTTCAAACCTGGAAATTGATGATGAAATGTCTAGCGTTTTTATGACGCGAAAGCCCCATTCGGGATGACAAAGAATTTCTTTGTTTAAATTTGCAGTCATTCTTCCCCGGCCAAAGACTATCACCGGGGTTATGTTCTTGTCCCGCTTGCGTAAAAACAAAAAGAAAGCTTTGACGATGATTTTCTCGTAAAAAATTATAATAAACGATATCGAGGCGAATACTAGGTAAAGCGTACGGCTGTTGTAGGTGTCGGGCAGTATATACAAAATTGCCGCTCCGAGCATTCCCGCGGAAACAAAGATCATGACGACCCGGGTAAAAAGATGGCTCATCCAGTTAAATTGCAACACAGAGAAAAGGTCCCTGGTCCACGCAAAATAGAGATAAAACCCGATAAACCCGATAAACATGGGCCAATAGGTGAAAAGCGGAGATAGCGGTTTGAACGGTTGCACGCAGAAATAGGCTGCAGCGAAAGACCCGAAAATAAGGGCTGTGTCGAGGGCTGCGATCGATTGCTTTACAAAGGAGGGATGTTCTTTTAACATAAAAATCAATTTTCCGGTGTAAATTCGAAAGGGAATTCAAAGGTCATAATGCCTACGGCGCTGGGTATTGCGTTAAAACGAATACGCTGTATGTAATTTGAAAAAGGAACTAAAAACTCGCGTTGACTAATTTCGGTGTTTTTTATTTTTGCCGAAGCCACACTACCGTCGGGCGATATTTCAAAGGTCACCCATATCGTTCCCGCCATTCCCGGCCGGATTTTTAATTGCTTTTTGTACAGAGCTTCAAGGTTGGGAATATGTTTTTTAATCGAATCGCTGATGATTTGTTGAGGCCTGTATTTGAGGGCCAGTTTGGCATCTTGCGTGTTTTGAACCGGAGCGGCCGTACTTTGCGTTACCGTCTTCTTTTCGACGTGATGGGTGTCGGCAACTAGTCCCCGGATAAGTTTTGAGACATCGGACCGCGCGGTGCCGTTGGAATCTTGCGAAAGAAGAAAATCCGAAAGTACATTTGCCGTTTTTGCGGAAATAACGAATAGTGATTGTAAAACGGATTCAAGTTCCTGTCTGCTTAATTTCGCGGTTAATCTTGCGAAAAGAGGGTCTTTTGATGCCGGCTTTCTATGCAGAGCCGTATCGAGCTTTACCGAATGAGCAAAAAGGGAATCAATTGAAATTGCAATTGCCTGTGCAGAGGAACCTTCCCCAAACTTTTTGCGGACAATTTTGGCCGCGGAAAACAAACGGTAAGAAGCCTTGGGACTCCAGGTAAATCCCGTTTGCAGGGACAATTGATTTGCCAATTCTTGGGACAACGTTTTGTCCGTTTTGTCGGCATCCGGTGTCTTTGCTTCCTGTGCCAATGCGATTTCCAAGGCCGCACGCGAGACTTTTTCCGAAAGGCCGAGCGAATCCGGTACCAACGTCGAAATGTCGACAATAGAAAGAGTATCGTTTCCGACGATACACAGGGCTTTTTTCGATTGTTTCGGTGATGAACAGGAGCAAAGAAAAATGCCAACGAAGAGAGTGACGGATACTAAGACAAAAACTCGAAACGTCATAAATGCTGTCTCTTTTCTTCCTCGGTTTTTATAAATAGCGTTACCGCGGACCGTAAAATATCCAAACTCCGATCGTTTGATAAAAACGACCATTTGGGTCCTTGCGGTATCGGGACAATGGATTCCTGGATTTTCATTCGTAATACGATTTGTTCCGGAGCCAGAATCGCTTTATCCTTAATCCTTTTCTCACGAATTAATTGATCTGCGAAAACCCAAAGGCAGGAATCGAACCAATCTTCTATACCCCACAAGGGAATGAGCGCGGCATCTAAAATGCAGGGCCCGTTATTTGAAAATACCAAATCGTGCAGCCGTTTTACAAGTTTGGGGTGAACAATATTATTAAGTGTTTTAACGGTTTGCTCCGAATCGAACGCAAATCGCCCTAATTCGGAAAAATTAATGCCGGTGTTTGTCTTGATCGTTTTTCCGAAAGCGTCGATTAATTGCCGATGAATTTCCCCGTCTGCGGTCATGAGGCTTTTTGCTTCGATGTCCGCGTCGACGATACGAAGGCCATAGCGGGAAAGCAATGCGGCGAATGTTGATTTGCCGCAACCCATATATCCAGCGATGCCCAGTAAAAAGTTATGAGGTAACATGGTATTTTGTGATCGTGACTCGGTTGCCCTTTTCATTGAATGTCATGGAATCTGCATAGTTTTTTACAATGTAAAGGCCTCTGCCGCAATCTTTTATAAGGTTCTCGGGCAAGGTGGGATCGGGGACCTTACTCGGATCGAACCCGGAACCTTCGTCCATGATTGAAATCAAAACCTTTTTTTTGTCGATGACATGGCCGATGATCACCCGTTTCGTATGGTCTCCGTCGTTGCCGTGGTAAATCGCATTTGCAAACAATTCGGTCAGAATGATTTTCATTTTCCGTATGCTTTCGTCGGCATACCCCAACCCGTCCATGGCCGAAAGGATAATTGAAGTCGCCTTGTCCATTTCTTCGAAGTAATTTATGGTTTGCAAATAAACCGGGTCGGTCGGGTTGAACCCGAGCTTTACTTTTATTTGGTCTTTTCGGGATTGCGTTAGAAATTCGATTCCGACTGCGGATACGTCGTCGGTAAGTTTATCCAACCCGATTTTTTCGCAACGATGCTTTAGTTGCGAGATAAATGAAATAGGGGAAAGATTTTTGGTCGATGCGAGCAGGTCCTGTTCGAACCCCTTTCTGCCGGCAAGCTCGTTATCTTTGGAATAGAGACCGTATATGCCGTCGGTGAAAAACATAAGCCAATCGCCGGAACCGACATAAAGGCTCTTTTCTTCGTAATGGCCTTTTTCAAAAACGCCGAGGCAAACGCCGGTGGATTTGATATGTTCGAGAGTATTGGCGTCGCTTCGATAAATAAGCGGATATGGATGGGCCGCATTGCAATACGTCAGTTTGTTATCGTGTAAATCAAGGTATGCGACGCAGGCGGTGATGAAATAATTCGAATCGACATTCCGGATCATTTCTTCGTTTACCCGTTCCATGACGATGCGCGGCGACGTGATGAGCCGTGTTTGATTTGCAAATGATACTTTGGCCAAAGCGGAAATTAACGCCGCAGGCACCCCGTTACTGGCGACATCGAAAATCGTGATCGCAATAATATCGTCGGAAATTTGCACGATATCGAAAAGATCGCCGCCGACATGCAATGACGGCTGATACAATGCAGCGCATTCAAGACCGTCGATCGCCGGAAGCCGGGAAGGGACCATGGCCGCTTGTATTTTCCGCGCTATAGCCAAATCCTCATTGTGTTTGTCTTGATTATCGGCGTCGGCAATGGCGACGAAATCGGCCTTTTTCCGGTCGGACTTTTTCATTGGTGTTCCATACGTTGGTTGGAAATCATAGATATCTCTAAATTATAAATTGTTTTAAGAAAAATGTCTATAGAAACCGGAATGGCGCGGTTATTAATAAAAACGGGGTTATAATTCGATTTGAATACCGATTTCAATAACCCGGTTTGGCGGTATATGGAAGAATTTCGATGCATCGCACGCATTGCGCGACAAGAAGCTGAAAATACCTTTTTGCCATATTTTCATTTTACTGGGGTTGTTTGATGAAATCAGCGTTTCCCTGCCGAGAAAATAGGTCGTTTGCATAGGATCAAATGAAACGCCTTTAAGGGGAATAGTCTTAAGGGTATTGGGAATATCGGGGGATTCGCTGAAGCCGAAGCGCGCCATCATCCAAAAAAAACCGCTTCCCAGATCGGATATGGACAACCGGTCGGAATCTTTTACAAACGGTATTTCAAGGGTCTCGACCGTAATGATGACGATATTGTTATGCAAAATTTTATTGTGTTTGTAATTGTGCAACAAGGTTCTGGGTACGCCGCTCGGATTTCCTGCGAGGAAAACCGCAGTACCGGGAACCCGGATCGGTTGCAATGTCATGACGTCGCTTAGAAAAAGTTTCATGGCCAATGCGGCGTTGGCTATATGTTCCCGTAAAAGCCGTCTGCCGTCATCCCACGTGATCATGATGAAAAGGGTGGCGCAGGCGATACCGATGGAAACCCAGCCGCCGTCCCGGATTTTAATGATATTTGCGAAAAAGAATATTAAATCGATGCAGAAAATAAACCCGCATAACACTGCCGCGGAAAAGGTGTTCCATTTCCATAGTTTTATCATGACGAGAAATAAGAAGAACGTTGTGATGAGCATCGTTGTTGAAACAGCCACGCCGTATGCGCCGGCGAGATTGTCCGATTTCTTAAAACCTAAAACCAACAGTATCGTGCCGATGCATAACAGCCAATTGAAAACCGGCACATAGACTTGGCCGATTGTCGTTTCCGACGTATGGGTAATCGCAAGGCGCGGCAAATAATTCAGTTGTACCGCTTGTCTCGTGAGAGAAAAAACGCCTGAAATAACCGCCTGTGAAGCAATGACCGTAGCTGCGGTTGCCAAAACGACCAGCGGCAAGGTAAGCCACTGCGGTGCCAATTGGAAAAAAAGGTTTGCCGTTTGGCTCGGGTGACGCAAAAGAAATGCGCCTTGGCCGAAATAATTAAGGAGCAAAGCGGGAAAAACAAAAAAAAACCATCCGATCCGTATGGGTTTTTTTCCGAAATGTCCCACATCCGCATATAACGCCTCACCCCCGGTGAGAACGAGAAAAATTGTGCCGAGCGTAAGAAACGCATGAATCCGGTTATGAATAAAAAAGGGAACCGCAAGCCGCGGATCGACGGCGCGGAGGACTTCGGGGTTCTTTATAACCGATAATAAACCGAGCAGGGCTATGGTGGTAAACCACACCAGCATGATTGGTCCGAAAATTTTCCCGATCGTGTTGCTGCCGTGCTTTTGAAACCAGAATAACGACAAAAGGGTAATTAACGATATCGGAATTATGAAAGAAGTCAAGGCCGGAGTTACGTTTGTCAATCCTTCGACGGCGCTTAAAACGGAAATCGCGGGGGTTATAAGGCCGTCTCCATACATGAGTGCGGCCCCGAAAAGTCCGAGTAAAAGGATGCCGCCGCGCTTTCCCGACGGGGTTTTCAGGCTTTTTGTCAAAAGCGTCATCAATGCGAGGATGCCGCCTTCTCCATTGTTATCGGCGCGCAAAACGAAACTGAGATATTTCCCGGTGATAAGAATTATCAGGAGCCAAAATATGAGGGACAATAAACCGAGAATATTTTCCGCTGTCGGCGGCAAGGAACCGATGCCGTCGAAGCAAAGCCTGAAGGCGTATAAGGGGCTTGTGCCGATGTCGCCATAGACGACGCCGAGCGACGCTATCAGTAAACCAACCAATATTGATCGCGGATTCGGGGAGATATCTTTATTTTTCATAGTCTATATATTCCATCTATTTCATATGACGCAATTCAAAAACCATCCGGTTTATAATTCGATTTGAATACCGATTTCTATTACCCGGTTCGGAGGGATATGGAAAAATTTCGAAGCATCGCATGCGTTGCGAGAAAGGAATCCGAACACGCCTTTGCGCCAGGGCAGCATCGGCCCCTTATGTTTTGAGGCGATAAGGGTTTCACGGCCAAGGAAAAATGTCGTGTCCATAGGATTAAACCTAAGGCCTTTGACCGAAACGGCATATAACGTCTCGGGAATGTCGGGCGTTTCACTGAAACCGAAATGCGCCGTGATCCAGAAAAAACCTTGCCCGAGTTCTTCCATGTCCAGCTGCGAGGATTTTTTGACAAACGGTATTTTCTCGGTTACCACGGTAAGAATTACCACGCATTCGTGCAACACCTTATTGTGCTTGTAATTGTGCAATAACGTCCGTGGCACGCCGGCTGCGTTTCCGGCCAGAAACACGGCAGTGCCTTTCACCCGATACGGTTTTATTGTTTCTACATCGACAAGGAAATCCCTCATCGAAACTGCTTCAGTCACGATTTGCCGGCGCAGGTGGTCCCGGCCTTTTTCCCAGGTTACATTCAGGAAAAAAGCCCCGGCGCCGATCAATAGAGATACCCACCCGCCGTCTTTGATTTTCATAAGTGTCGCAAATAAAAACGCGCAATTCATGACCAAAAAGGCAAAGCTTAAACAGGTAACGGTCAATAAATTCCATTTCCATATTTTCCGCATGACCGGAATGAGAAGCAATGTCGTAATGAGCATCGTCATGGCGACTGCAACACCGTACGCGCCGGCAAGTTTTTCGGAATGTTGGAAAGCAAGTACCAAAATTATGGTGCCGGCGCAAAGCAAGCCGTTGATAACGGGTACGTATACCTGACCGATCGTTTGGTTTGATGTATGAATAATTGCAAGGCGGGGAAAATATCCAAGCTGAACAGATTGTCGTGCAAGGGAAAACACCCCTGAAATAACGGCCTGGGACGCGATGACGGTCGCTATGGTCGCAAGAATGACAAGGGGGAAAACGGACCATTGAGGGGCAAGCCGGTAAAACAGGTTTTCCATGCCGCCCGGATTGCGGAGCAGATAGGCTCCTTGCCCGAAATAGTTGCAAATCAATGCGGGGAACACGATAAAAAACCATCCTCCGCGGATCGGCTTCTTCCCGAAATGGCCCATGTCGGCGTATAAGGCTTCTCCTCCTGTAAGAACGAGGAAGACCGTACCGAGAGTGAAAACCCCGTGCATTTTATTGTGGTAAAAAAAGGAAAACGAATACCGCGGATCTATTGCGGAAAGAACGACGGGGTTCTTAACTATAGAAATCAGACCGAGGACCGCGATAATCGCAAACCAGATAAGCATGATAGGGCCGAATATTTTTCCTATTGTGCCGCTGCCGTGTTTTTGAAACCAAAACAATAAAAGGAGGATTCCAAAAGAAATGGGCAGCACAAAAATAGTAAACCCGGGAGCCACGGCTTTTAATCCTTCGACAGCACTTAAGACGGAAATGACGGGAGTGATTAAAGCGTCGCCGTACATCAAAGAAGCCCCGAACAACCCCAAGAGAATTACCAGCCCTCTACGCGCATGAGGGTTTTTTCTTACCTTTGTTAGCAGGGTCATTAACGCCAAAACCCCGCCTTCGCCGTTATTGTCGGCACGTAAAACTATGAGAAGGTATTTAACCGAAATCAAAACGACAAGAGACCAAAAAATGAGGGACAAAATGCCGAGAATATTTGCGCTGGTAGGGTTTAAGGCATTTTTGCCTTCAAAACAGATTCGAAACGCATATAGAACACTCGTGCCGATATCACCGTACACGACACCGAGTGCTGCAATTATCATACCTGCGGCTAGTGACCGTTTTGATACTGGGGAAGGGTCCATAAAGTTGAGTGGTAATATAATTGGCCCCGACTTGGGGAGCAAATCAGTGGCCCCTCACGAAAGAGTACTGTGAAAGGCGCTTCTGAAAAAATAGCCGAACAAACGCTGACGGTTTCGAATACTCTATTGTGGGTGGGTATCCCAATGCTTCATCATAAGTCCTCTTACTACTGCATGAAGAAACACAAAAATGCTGAATAAACCGACAACAAAAATAGTAGCGACAGACAAAATAAAGAGGCGAAGGCATGTCCCAATTCCAAATCCTACAATTTCGCCCGCTAAACTGATTTCATCGAACAGCTTTTCGGTAGCAGGAATTGGAAATTCCACAACGTGGATACCGTTAACCTTAGGTTTGGATAGGGAATTTTGCCCGTTTTCAGCAGATCCCGCGCTATTGGCACTGGAAAAACCGAAATTTTCTTTTAGGGTATTCATATGCCACAGCCGTTTTATGGATATTGTCTTACCCTTGCATTCTCCATTCCCATTCTGGGAATTGTCGATTTGGCGTTCAAGTTCGCTTACGAGCCCGTCAATTGTCTGGTCTTCCAATATCGGATCTAAAGTGGCAATGCTGCTATTTTTCGTTTCCATAATGCCCTCCGGAAGGGTTATCCCATCTCCTTTAATAAAATGCAAAGAACGTGCCAGAAGAACAATCGGGGAGGAAACGGTTATCTCCGGATTCGATCTAAGAATTTCTTGTGTGAAAAATATACTTACGTTATATTACTTACGTAATCATTATGGAGGGTAGGTATGGATAGGATTTTTTCAGCCCGGCTGGATGACAGCGTGGTTCATCGGATTTCCTCACTATCGCATAGGCTTCGTATTCCTAAGAAGAAGGTGTTGGAACGAGCAGTTATGTTACTGTCGGATCAGGAAGGAGAAGAAAAGGCAACGGATTTCCTGGATGAAACTTTTGGCTCCTGGCAAAGAAAGGAAAGTCCGGCCGAGCTTGTCAGAAATGCTCGCGATGCTTTCCGAAAATCGATGGAACGGCATAAGAATTCATGAAGATTTATATTGATGCGGATGTTCTCATTTGGCACTTGCGCGGCGAGAAAAAAGCCTTGAATTTTTTGAAAATGGTTTTTTCGGACCGTACGAACGAGTTATGGATTGGCGCGATGCAACGCGCTGAAATAGTTTTTTTTATGCGGCCTGAAGAAGAACACGCAACAAGCAATCTGCTTTCCCATTTTCATACCGCCGCCGTCAATGAGCTAATTATAGACAAGGCGGCGCAAATATACCGGCGTTGGCACCCTTCGCATGGTATTGACATAAATGATGCCATTCTTGCCGCAACGGCGATTCATTCGGGCGGCAGGATTTTCTGCCTCAACCGGAAACACTACCCCATGCCGGACGTTCTGGTCGAAAAGGCATGGTGAGAAAAGCCCCTATTTCAGGTTTTTCACCGTGCCGATAAAATAGCCGACTGTTCTTTTAGGATTATCGGGATTCTTTTGGGCGATAAGGGTTTTTGCTTGGTCGACCTTTGCCCTGCCATCACGACGGCCTTGGCATGCAATGCGGCACCGGCGTTTTCGACAAACACCGGCACGCCCTGCGACGAAAGGTGCCGGAACGTTTCGCGTTGTTGATATCAGAGATAATCGTCGTCGCGTAGTCTCTTGCCGGAATATAGCTCACTTCGGCGCTCGGCGCAGAGAATGCGCAAAAGAAAAGAACCGCAAGCCATTGACAGCGGATTTTTGATGCCGTGTTCATGGGATGCTCCTTGGTTAAGAGCGAAAGGACACCGGGTACATTATGAAGTTGTTGAATGCCGAATCAAAATATAGATTGTATTATCGCGATTTTATGCAAAAAGGTTATCCCTAAAGGAACCCCCTATGCTTGCAAAACTACGTTCAATGTCGGTTGTCGGAATTGACGCATTTGAAATCGGCATTGAGGCCGATATCAGCGAAATGCTGCCGAGCTTTACCATTGTCGGGCTTCCGGACGGCGCGGTCCGGGAAAGCCGCGAACGGGTGATGAGCGCCATTAAAAATTGCAGCTTTGAATTTCCCTGCCGTAAAGTAACGATAAATATGGCGCCGGCCGATATGCGCAAAGAAGGCTCGGCATTCGATTTGCCGATAGCAATAGGCCTTCTGATGGCATCGGGCCAGGTGGAAATTTCCAATGCGTCGGAATACATCATCGCGGGGGAATTATCGCTCGACGGAACGGTCAAACACGTTCGCGGCATGCTGTCTATGGCTATTTGCGCGCGGGAACTCGGCTTTAAAGGAATGATCGTACCTTCGGAATGCGCGCAAGAGGCAGCGGTCGCCGAGGGCGTGGCGATTTATCCGGTACAGTCACTGACGGAAGCGCTGGATTTCTTGACCGGAGACAAAAGCATCGATCCTTTTAACGCAGATCTTGAAATGCTTTTTAACCAAGCACGTAAATATTCAATTGATTTTAAAGATGTCAAAGGCCAGGAGCATATAAAGCGGGCATTGCTTGTCGCCGCTGCGGGCGGCCACAACATCATGATGATCGGCCCGCCGGGATCGGGCAAGACGATGTTGGCGCGCAGGTTGCCGACCATTCTTCCCGATTTATCGCTGGACGAAGCGCTCGAAACAACAAAAATCCATTCCGTATCGGGCTTGCTTGATAAAAATACTCCTCTTGTCGCAACCCGGCCGTTTCGCAGTCCGCATCACACGATTTCCGACGCCGGGCTCATCGGCGGAGGCGCTTACCCGCGGCCGGGTGAAGTCAGTCTTTCCCATCACGGGGTGTTGTTTCTTGACGAGTTGCCGGAATTTACGAAAAACGTTTTGGAAAATCTTCGTCAACCGTTGGAAGACGGGAAAGTGACCATTTCACGCGCCGCGACATCGCTTTCGTATCCCGCGCGGTTCATGCTTGCCGCAGCAATGAACCCGTGTCCGTGCGGCTATTATTCGGACCCGAGGCACGAATGCAGCTGCACACCGCAACTGATACAAAAATATATGGCGAAAATCTCGGGACCGCTTCTTGATAGAATAGATATCCATGTCGAAGTTCCCGCATTGTCATATGAGGAACTTGCGGCCAAATCTCCGGGTGAGGACTCCGCGTCGCTACGGGAGAAAGTCAAATTGGCCCGGACGATACAGAACAAAAGATTTGCAAAAGAAAAAACCATTTTTTGCAACGCCCACATGGAGTCCAGGCACTCCCGCATATATTGCACGCTCGACGAACCTTGCCAGCAACTTTTGAAAAATGCGGTAGACCGGCTTGGTCTTTCGGCCCGGGCATACGACCGGATCCTGAAAGTAAGCAGAACGATCGCCGATCTTGATGGGAAAGAAACGATCGGCTCTGCGCATATTGCCGAAGGAATCCAATACAGGAGTTTGGACAGAAAGTTGTGGATGGGAGGATAGAAGTTAGGAGATCGGCTCACTATATCAAACTTCATACTTTCAATTTTGAAATATTCCTCGGTTCAGAATTTTCTTGACTTTTTCCTTATTCTATGAAAAATTGTCATAGTATGGGCTAATTCCAAAAATCTTCCTATTTTTCGAATAAAAACAGTATAAGGCAACTTGTAATGGCTTCAGAAGAGAAGGACCTTTGTACTACAATACCCGCTCTCACTCTGGGTATTGCGGTTTACCGATCGGCACCCTTTATCAAAGACCTTCTGTATTCCCTTGAAAGATTGACCGTATTTCCGGAACGGATTTTGCTCGTTGACGATTGTTCTCCGGACAACTCCGCAGAGACGATATTTGCTTTTGCCAAAGCGCATCCGCATATCAAAATCGAAATTATACGCAACAACACGAATCTCGGCATCGCAGGAACCTATAACCGTATTATTGATTTGTCTACCACGGACTGGCTTCAAATCCTAGATGCGGATGATTATTTTGCCAATGATTTTTTCAAAGCAGTGGCGGCCGAACTTACCGAGGGTGTTTCGGTCATAGCGACATCGTTTACATCGAATATCCGTTTATTTTCCATCATCGGCAGACTATTGTCTTTGTTTGTAGGCAAGAGGATTCCCGAATGGTTGCCGTTTGCAGGAATAATTTCGACGCGTTCCGGGATAATTTACAATAGAAATATTCTCAAGAACATTCCGTTTTCGGATCCAATTTTCCCCGGTTCCGACATGATGAATCTGATGCAAATGCGGAAAAATGGGAAAACCGTATTTCTCAGGAGGCCGCGGATATTCTACCGGCTGCACCGGGGTTCGGCATCCGCACATATTTCATACCGAAAATATGAAGAATTATTAGGGAAAAATTCGGACGTTCCGTGGCTGTACAAATTTGATTTAGTATTGCGAAAAACCGTGTTGGCATTTATCAAATATTGCGCATTTAAAAAACAGTAAGACAGTATTCAAACGGACATACCATGAACCCTATGCAATGCGACTTTTGTCGATCGGAAGAATCCGCGGTCCTGGTATGCGGCGCAGATAAAATATTCCCTTGCGGTAAAAAACAATATTCGGTACGCAAATGCAAAAAATGACGTCTTCTTTTTTTAAATCCGCTTCCTACGACTAAAGCTGAAATTCTCGAATTGTATCCGTCCGAATACGATTCGTACGTATCACTAAATCGACCATGGATGCTGCTGCTGAGGAAGTTGCTTTGGCGTAGAGAGTTACGTGATGTCCGGCGGCAAGCAGGCATGCAGGGAAAGGTATTGGAAATCGGCTGCGCAACAGGAGAATACCTTGAGGCATTACGCGATTTAGGAATGCACAATCTAACCGGTATAGAGTATAACCCGAAAGCCTGCGATATTGCGCGACAGCGGTACAATCTCGATGTTTGGGAGGGAGATCTTCAAAGTGCGCATTTGCCGGAAAACTCTTTCGACGCGGTTGTCATGCGTCATGCGCTTGAACACGTTGCGTCGCCGACGCAAACGCTGCGGGAATTGCATCGCATATTGAAGCCAGGAGCGAAATTCTTTTTTTCGATTCCGAGCCCGGACGGACTCGATGCAAAAATTTTCAAACAATTCTGGCATGGCTATGAAATTCCGCGGCATTTTTTCGGTTTCCCATTAAAAACTTTACATAACATGCTTGCTGCCTTGGGCTTTGAACAGGAAAAAGTGGAATTTTCTTTTGTACCCAACGATTGGATAATAAGTTTGAAGTACTTGCTGGAATCGATCGGGGTATCGCAAAAAATATCCGGGCTATTTGACATAAGCAACCCGTTTGCTTTGGCCGCATTTTTGCCCATAGGAATTCTTGCCGGACTTTTTCGTTGCAGCGGCAGGATACGGGTGACGGCGCGCAAACGTGATTAGTAAAAAAGGGGCATCGCGCGTTTCTGTGGGTAGCCCCAATATGTTGTGTTTAGAGTTAT